>NZ_JBBOBR010000001.1:0-656250 GCF_038002165.1 Cytobacillus sp. FSL H8-0458
GGGTACTATGCGGTAAGGAGACTGCTGTTCCTCTTTCCTGCATCTTTTTTGATAAGCATCCTGTTATATATACCATTCTCCACACTTCTGGGCGATCCGATGTATAAATGGATAGCAAAAAACAGGCATAAATTTCTAAAGAAAAAGTGTGACGATGGAAGCTGTTCTCTGTAAGGGTGAAGCTGAATTTTCCAAGTCGAAATTTTACTGTGAAAAATAATGAAAATCTGTTGACATGGTTCGATAAAATACGGTATGATTCAACCTTGAACGGATACTCTCTTATCCCGAGCTGGTGGAGGGACAGGCCCTATGAAACCCAGCAACCTGCTAAAGGCAATAATCAGCAAAGGTGCTAACCTGACGCAAGGACGTAATTCCTTGAACGATAAGAGTGAAAGGCGCGAATCGATTTGCTTTCAACCTTTTCACTAATGAGAAGGTTTTTTATTTTGCTTATCTAGCTCCAGCACCCAGCTCCTCTATGGTCTAGCCATTCCCTTGCAGAAGGCGACAAACGCCTTCCTCCAAGGCCTGTCTTATGCTTGTCGGAGCTACCCGGGTGCTTACGCTTTTTAACTGGCAATGGGATGAACGGCTTTTGGAATGTACTATTTATGTGAGTTTTTGGCATGCATATGATAAATGGAAACCTGGCATTCCTGCTTGCGCTGTCTATTTTTCTAATAAAAACTCCATGTTTATTTCATACTACTAAGGGAATGAGTTCCGTATCAAACAGAGATCCATGAAATGACAGGGAAAACGCTTCCCCATTTCTTATTTCTCGCTCAATTTTCTATTTATAAGGAGGAAGCCAGATGTCAACAAAACGTCGTTTGTTTACTTCTGAATCAGTTACTGAAGGTCATCCGGATAAAATCTGTGACCAAATTTCTGATGCAATCTTAGATGCGATTTTAGCTAAAGATGCGAATGCCCGTGTTGCTGCAGAGACTTCTGTAACAACTGGACTTGTATTAGTTGCAGGTGAAATTACAACATCTACATACGTAGATATTCCAAAAATCGTTCGTGAAACGGTAAAAGAAATCGGTTATACTCGTGCTAAATATGGTTTCGACTCTGAAACATGTGCAGTTTTAACTTCCATTGATGAGCAGTCTGCAGATATCGCAATGGGTGTTGACCAGGCACTTGAAGCACGCGAAGGGCAAATGAGCGATCAGGAAATCGAAGCAATCGGTGCAGGAGACCAGGGCTTAATGTTCGGTTTTGCCTGCAACGAAACGAAAGAGCTTATGCCTCTTCCGATTTCTTTAGCACATAAACTTTCCCGCCGCCTGACTGAAGTTCGTAAAGAAGAAATCCTTCCATACCTTCGTCCGGACGGAAAAACTCAGGTAACCGTTGAGTATGATGAAAATGACAAGCCTGTCCGCATTGACACAATCGTTATTTCTACTCAGCATCATCCTGAAATCAGCCTGGAGCAAATCCAGCGCAACCTGAAGGAACATGTTATTAACCCGGTTGTTCCGAAAGAACTAATCGATGAGAATACAAAGTACTTCATCAACCCGACTGGACGTTTTGTTATCGGCGGACCACAGGGGGATGCTGGTCTGACTGGACGCAAAATCATTGTTGATACTTACGGCGGATATGCACGCCATGGCGGCGGCGCGTTCTCCGGTAAGGATCCTACAAAGGTTGACCGCTCTGCTGCATATGCTGCACGTTATGTAGCGAAGAACCTTGTAGCAGCCGGCTTGGCAGAAAAAGTTGAAGTTCAGCTTGCTTATGCAATCGGTGTGGCACAGCCTGTTTCCATCTCTGTTGATACATTTGGAACTGGCAAAGTGGATGAAGATGTATTAGTTGATTTAGTAAGAAAGCATTTTGATCTTCGTCCTGCAGGAATTATTAACATGCTTGGCCTTCGCCGCCCAATTTACAAGCAGACAGCTGCTTACGGACACTTCGGACGTACAGATGTTGACCTTCCTTGGGAGCGTACTGACAAGGCAGAAATTCTTCGTTCTGAAGCTTAATAGAAAAGCGGGAGTTGCATTTACTGTGTAACTCCCGCTTTCTTTTTTGCGTCATAATACATAAAGGGTGTAATTCACTTTTCGGTCTTTATGCTCTATAGCCGTTTATAATTTTATGGTATCGTATAAACTTCGGATAATGGCTTAATTTTCCGTACAGAAACATTTTATATTCTGCGTGCTAATTATTAGCGATTAGTGGTAGTATTATAAGGTATGTTTTTTAAGACAAAGGAGCCGTTAAGGCTATATCTAAATATTGAGAATAGAATGGAGTAGGTGACGTACATAATGTGTGGTTTTATTGGTTGTGTACATGAAAAAGCACAAAATTACCGTGACGCAGATAAAGAACAATTCCAAAATATGAATGATATCATTACACACCGGGGTCCGGATGACTCAGGCTACTATTTTGATGATCATATTCAATTTGGCTTCCGCCGGCTGAGCATTATCGATATTGAAAGCGGACACCAGCCTCTGACTTACGAGAATGAGCGTTATTGGATTATCTTTAATGGTGAAATCTATAACTATGTGGAACTTCGTGAAGAACTTCTCAAAGCTGGCTTAAGCTTTGAAACAAGCTCAGATACAGAAGTCATCATTGCTCTATACAGCCATATGAAAGAAAAAGCTGTTGAAAAATTGCGCGGTATGTTTGCGTTTGTCATATGGGATAAACAGGAGCAGTCTTTATATGGAGCCAGAGATCCATTTGGGATTAAACCTTTCTTTTATTACGATAAGGGAGACCGCACGTTCTTTGGATCAGAGAAGAAGAGCATTTTACTGGCACTTCAGAATGATGTATTAAACTATGACTCGCTGCAGCATTATCTGACCTATCAGTTTGTGCCTGAGCCAAGCACGATGTCAGAGGGAATCCACAAGCTTGAGCCAGGCCATTATTTTACTAAAAAAATCGGTGCTCCGATGGATATTAAGCGCTATTGGAAAGCTGCTTTCCATCCAGTGCAGAAATCAGAAGCTGATTTTACAAAAGAAATTAGAGATGTGTTATTCGACTCGGTCAAAATGCATATGCGTGCCGATGTTCCTGTAGGTTCTTTCCTTTCAGGCGGAATTGATTCTTCCATCATTGCGTCGATTGCGAAGGAATTCCATCCTGCTATTAAAACATTCTCTGTTGGTTTTGAACGCAATGGCTTCAGCGAGGTGGATGTAGCGAAAGAAACAGCAGAAAAGCTGGGTGTCGAAAACATCAGCTATATCATTACTCCTGAGGAATACATGAACGAGATTCCGAGAATCATGTGGCATATGGACGATCCGCTTGCTGACCCGGCATGTGTGCCTCTTTATTTTGTTGCAAGAGAAGCACGCAAGCATGTAACGGTTGTACTTTCAGGTGAAGGAGCCGATGAGCTATTTGGCGGCTATAATATTTACCGTGAACCACAATCCCTGGAAGTCTTCAATAAAATCCCTGCCATTGGCAAAAAGCTTCTTCGCATGATTGCAAACATGATGCCGGAGGGGATGAAGGGTAAAAGCTTTATCGAACGCGGTGTCACGCCAATGGAAGAGCGCTACATCGGAAATGCAAAAATGTTTACAGAACAAGAGAAGCGCAATCTGCTTCATGTCTATAAAGACAGCTTAAATTATACGGATATCACGAAACCTTTATATGAAGAAAGCCGAGGCTATGATCCGGTTGACCGTATGCAGTATATCGACATTCATACCTGGATGCGCGGAGACATTCTATTAAAAGCGGACAAAATGACGATGGCGCATTCTCTCGAGCTTCGTGTTCCGTTCCTTGATAAAGAAGTGTTTGAAGTGGCTTCCAAAATCCCTACCAGCCTGAAGACGGCAAATGGCACTACGAAATATATTCTTCGCAAAGCTGCCGAAGGAGTCGTTCCGGACCATGTACTGAACCGCAAAAAGCTTGGATTCCCTGTGCCAATCCGCCACTGGCTGAAGGATGAGATGAATGAGTGGGCAAAAAATATCATCCGTGAAAGCAATACTGATCACCTGATTAATAAAGACTATGTATTGCAGCTGCTTGAAGACCATTGTCAGGATAAAGCGGATAACAGCCGCAAAATCTGGACAGTTCTTATGTTCATGGTGTGGCATCAGGTGTATGTGGAGAAAAAATACTCCTTTGAAAAAGAATACTTGTTAGATAAAGATTTGCAGCCTCTTAAAGGCTAAAATAAAACGTCCATCAGATGAAAACCTGGTGGACGTTTTTATTTTGGGAGATAAGTAATAGCCTGCTTTCCCATCTGCACCCATGCTTTTTCAAAATCGAGTATGGGGGCTTTTTTATTTTTCTCGCCTGTGAGCGGGTCGTTGAAGTACAGGTATTCCTGGTCATAGCCCGTTAGCAGGACAGAATGCTCTTTATAGGTAATCTGGATTTTTCCGCTCGGCGTATGCCAGGTCTGGAAAAAGTCATCAGACAGCTGTTTATAGGCTGTGTTGATAATGACCCATACAGGTCTGCCGTCTGACAAATGGATCTTTAAGTCTTCAAAATCGGATCCGGTAAGATCTTCAATCGAGCCGGGCATGTACTTTTCCGCAAGCTCTTTTACGGGTTCATGATAAACGCCGAGACCGGGATTATCAAAGGAGTACATATCGCCAATGAAGCCTTCATTCGGATGCCCGAAATAGATTTTTCCGTCTTCTATGCGATAAGGCTCAGGATTTTTCTTTATTTCTTTAGCCAGTGTCATTTTATCAGCCTGGATCCCCGCGTGATGCAGGAGCATGGATAAGCTAGTGACTTCACATCCTCTGGGGAGCTCAGGAAACTGATTGATTGCGGGCACATCTATAATTATTTTTTCTTTAATCTTAATTACAGCTGTGCTGTTTCCAAGGAAAGCACTGGCTTTCTCATCTGGTTCAGACAGCCATGATTTTATTTTGTTCACGGGTGAAGGAGGACTGCTTCCTGCAAGGTTGTCATAAACAAATGCTGCAGAAACAAAGATGAAGACCATTAAAAACATGGGTGCCGTTTTTACCATTATTTTTCTGAATATTACTATTAATAATAAGAAAAGAACAATTGCCCCGATATAAATCTTCAATTCCTTCACCTGCCAATTGGTATTGCTTTTTGTTTAATATCGGCCTATTTTCCATTCTATTAAGGCTGGAGAGTTATTTTTGCTTTTTCTGCAAAGACTTATAGTATTGGCCTTTTTCAGCGTATTCCCTGCTGATCCGTTCCATATCTTTTATATCTTCAGGCGTCAGCTCACGGATCACCTTTGCAGGCCTGCCGAACGCAAGCGTATTGGGCGGAATTTTCTTTCCCTGCGGAATAAGGCTGCCTGCACCAATAAATGCTCCCTCCCCGATTTCTGCCTGATCTAAGACAATCGAGCCCATTCCAATTAGAGCTTTCTTGCGGATAATGCAGCTATGAAGGATTACCTGATGGCCTACTGTTACTTCGTCTTCCAGTATAAGCGGGTTATTCGGGCTCTGATGAAGGACGGAATTGTCCTGGATATTGACCTTCCTGCCGATGATGGTTGGTGCTACATCTCCGCGTATGACGGAGTTGAACCAGACACTGGAATCCTCCCCAATTTCAACATCGCCGGTAATGGTAGTAAAATCTGCAATAAATGCGGATTCTGCAATTTTAGGTTCTTTATCTTTATATGGATAGATCATGGAAAAAAACACTCCTGTATGCAGTTTGATTATTTTGATTTTATCATATAAGGCATGGTAAACGTTATTTTGGTAAAAGAGTTTTAATGAGGAGCTGATTCATGAACAATTTTTGCATCTGGGCTATAATATATTTACATGAGATAGTACGTAAAAAGGCTGGGAGGATTGACTATGTGGAAGTGGGAAACTGAAGGAGATGCAAAAGGAGTTATTGTCATGGTTCATGGGGCAATGGAGCATCACCGCCGTTATGGCTGGCTGATTGAAATGTGGCGCTTGGCCGGTTTCCATGTCATTATGGGAGATCTTCCCGGCCAGGGGATGACTACAAGATCCAGAAGGGGCCATATTGATTCCTTTGATGAATATATCATTGAAGTTAAAGATTGGGTACAGGCTGCCTATGAATTTGAATTGCCGGTTTTTCTTTTAGGACACAGCATGGGCGGACTGATTGCCATTCGCCTGCTGCAGGAAGAAAGAATGAATCTCGCTGGAGTGATTTTGTCATCCCCATGTTTAGGTTTGGTTCAGCAGCCTTCGAAATTACTGAACTTTTTATCGCTTGGACTCAATTCAGTGATGCCGGGCCTGAAGATGGATGCAGGATTGTCAGTGGACATGGCGACGCGAAATCAGGATGTCCTTGATGCTGATTTAAATGATTCACTGTATGTAACAAAAGTTTCGGTCAGATGGTACAGGGAACTTGTTTATGCCATAAAGCTTGCCTTTGAGAATCTTGATAAGATCCAGGATGTACCCCTTCTCGTAGTACAGGGCGGCGATGATAAAATCGTGAATAAAACAACTGTCAGAGAATGGTTTAACCTTGCGCCTTTCTCAGAGAAAAGGTTCAAAGAATGGCCAAAGTGCTACCACGAAGTCTTCAATGAACCTGAACGTGAAGAGGTATTTGAATATGCGAAGGATTTCGTGAACAGCCAATTAAAGGCGCTTGGTTATGTGGTTTAAGAGTTACTGATTTACTTAAAATATTCACCAGACCTGATCAAAAGGAGGTTTCTGCTGTCATGAGTGTCCCTTCCATGCCAATTAGTTTAATGTCACATGTCTATCGGAAGGTTCTGCCTGCTGTCCATAAGGAGCTTGCATACTGGAGGAGCCGGGCGGAAGCAATTCCTGATCCGGAATTAAGAAAGCAGGCTCTTGCCAGCATTGAACATAAAACCTTTCACTGTGAAGGCGGAGCTATTATGTCCTTGATGGCAAAGGAAAAATATGAACAAGCGATTAAGTTTATTGTCGCTTATCAGACAATTAGTGATTATTTGGACAATCTTTGCGACAGGAGCACCTCGCTTGATCCCGGAGATTTTGCCGCACTTCATGAGTCAATGGAGGATGCCCTGGATATTGACGCAGCAGTGAAAAATTATTATCGGCTGAGAAGTGAGCAGGATGATGGAAACTATCTTGCAGATTTAGCAGCATCCTGCAGGGAAGTGCTGTCGGGTCTTGAGCAATATCCCCATATAAAAAACCACCTGCTTGAATTATGCCGTTACTATTGTGATCTGCAAATACATAAGCATGTCGTAGTCGAAGAACGTGTACCCCGTCTTCAGAACTGGTTCGACCAATATCGGTCAGATATACCCGAGATGGAATGGTATGAGTTTTCCGCCTGCTCGGGTTCGACACTCGGGATTTTCTGCCTTGTTTCCTACGCACTGAGAGATGATTTTAAAGCGGAGCATGCGGTTAATATAAGAAATGGATATTTTCCATACATCCAGGGACTCCACATTCTGCTTGATTATCTGATTGATCAGGAAGAGGACAAGGCCGGAGGAGACTTGAATTTCTGCTTTTACTATGAAAGCGAAGAGAAACTGTTTTCGAGATTGAAGCACTTTGTTGCAGAGGCAGATAAGCATACGGAAAAGCTGCCTCATAAACATTTCCATAAACTGATTAATCGCGGCCTGCTGGGGGTCTATCTCTCAGATGATAAGGTCCGGAAGCAGCGGAATGTTAGAAAATTAGCCAAAAGTATGATCAAAACAGGCGGAATGGTCAGCTATTTCTTTTATGTGAACGGAAGAGCTTACCGGATAGTGCAGAAGATGATGCCTCCCGGATTTGCAAAAGCCTTTGTGAAATAAGTAAAAGCCTGCAGTTTTTGCAGGCTTTTACATTATATTTATCGCTTTTCAATTGCAATGATAAACGGCGGGTTATTTTTTTGATTAATAAACTGATACTGCAAAACATGGACGAGGCTTTGATCCAGCTGCTTTACATATCGTAGCAGGTAATCGCGTTCAACAGCACCTTCTATATGGCCGTGATAAATCACCAAAAGAATAATCCCTTCCGGAGCCATCAGTTCCAAGAGCTGATCGATGGCAGAAATGGTTGTCTGCGGACGGGTGACAATATCTTTATCGCCCCCGGGCAAGTAACCTAAGTTAAATATGGCTGCCGTTACTTTTCCATGGTGGACAGGAGGTACATTCTCAAGAATGTGTTCATGACTTGTATGAAAAAGGGTAGCCCTGTCTGACAGTTCATGATCAGCCAGGCGTGTTTTTGTATTCAGGACAGCCTCCTCCTGAATATCGAATCCGTAAACTCTGCCGTTAGGTCCCACCAGATCAGCCAGAAATACGGTATCATGTCCGTTGCCCAGAGTGGCATCAATAACGATATCTCCAGGTGATACTGCTTTCTCAAGCAGCTGTCTTGCATATGGTAAGATTCTTTCAAGCTTCATGACAATGCCTCCACTTGGCTTGGATTGTAAAATTTACCTTGCCAGCTGTTTCTTCGCTTTAATTCTGCATCAATGCCATTAAGGACTTCCCACTTATTGACACTCCACATCGGCCCAATCATCAAGTCGATTGGCCCATCACCGGTGATGCGATGTACAATCATTTCCGGCGGTAAAATTTCCAGCTGATCACATACTAAATTTATATACTCATCAAGAGAAAGAAACTCAAGCATGCCCTTTTCAAATTGTTTAACCATCGGGGTTCCCTTTAATAAATGAAGGAGGTGGATTTTAATTCCCTGTACATCCAGCTTCGCAACTTCCCGGGCGGTTTCCATCATCATTTCCGGTGTTTCAAGCGGAAGTCCATTAATGATGTGGGAACAGATGCGGATTCCATGTTTGCGGAGCTTTTTTACTCCCTCCACATAGCACTGATAATCATGTGCGCGGTTAATTAAAAGGGCAGTTCGTTCATGTACAGTCTGCAGGCCAAGCTCTACCCAGAGATAGGTCCGCTTGTTAAGCTCTGCCAGATAGTCAACTACATCATCAGGCAGGCAGTCGGGGCGGGTTGCAATAGACAGCCCGACAACACCTTCCTGATCAAGCACCCTCTCATACATATCACGAAGCACCTCAACAGGGGCATGTGTATTCGTAAAGGCCTGAAAATAGGCCATATATTTTCCATCTTTCCATTTATGATGCATTTTTGTTTTGATTGCATTAAACTGTGTTTCCAAATCATCAGCGCGGTTCCCGGCAAAGTCTCCAGAACCGGCGGCGCTGCAGAACGTACAGCCTCCATATGCGACCGTGCCATCACGGTTTGGGCAATCAAAGCCGCCATCAAGTGCCACTTTAAAAACCTTATGGCCAAATTCATTGCGCAAATGATAATTCCATGTATGGTACCGTTTATTATCGGATGCATATGGAAAAGGATTTACTTTATCCACAATTATCCCTCCTTTTTCAAAGAGTAATTTATGAGGTGAAGAAGTATATATCAGTAGGTAAACTTCCGCTGATTGAAGTTTCACTTTATCTTATCAAATCGCAAAACCTTATTAAAGGGGAATTGGCAGGAAATACAGTGGTAAGGATTACAGAAAAATGAACAAACTAATTCATGAAGCATGCAAGCTTCTAGACCCATTCTTCAAGGAGGGGAACATACAATGGCAACACGTGAATCGATGGATACACTCCTTCAGCAGTGTGAGGATGCAATCCGTTTTGCGCAGGAGCAGTTTGAATCAGGGAGAACGCAGGAGCATTTCAATGATCTCGAATACTCCAATGCACTCCAATCTTTGGAAGCTGCCTATAATGATATAACCCAGATGGCACACAGCGCGAACTCCCAGCAGCGTGAACAGCTTCATCGGATGAGGCTCCAGCTGCAGCAGCTCCAAAATCAGATGATAATTCTTCCTCATTAAGGAGTGATCCACAGATGGTAAAAAAACGTTCAAAACAAAACAATCCGGAACAAAAGACCCGCAACGGCGCCAATAGCCAGGATGTTGAATTTGGCCGGGATTTCGATGCGGTAAAGCAGTCGAAAAAAAATTATGAAAAATCAGGCGGTCAGCCTGTTAAATCTAAATTTCATCCTGAACCGGAACAATCTTCATAAATAATTATGGCAAAGCCCCGATCCCCCGAGGATCGGGGCTTTACTTTATCTGAAATCTTCATAGCAGCTTTAAGTGAAAAAGAAGAAGTATTCTGTCTATTAAAATCGATTGAAAACCTATTGCAAGGACAAGAAAAACCAACTAAAATTATTTTGGATTTCGAAATAGTGTCCGGGAGATAATGTTCCGGCTAAACATAAAAAATACGAAAAAAGGGGCGTTATCTTATGCCGCGGACCTTATGGCTTTTAATTATTGGCATGGCAGTGAATGTAACCGGATCTTCTTTTTTGTGGCCTCTTAATACAATCTACATTCATGACCACTTAGGCAAATCCTTATCGGTAGCCGGCCTGGTTCTAATGGTGAATGCAGCTGCCAGTGTCGCGGGAAATCTAATAGGGGGAAGCCTCTATGATAAAATAGGCGGCTATCGTTCGATTCTTCTTGGAATTGTCATCACGGTAATGGCGCTCCTCGGCTTGACCTTTTGGCATGGCTGGCCTGCATATGTGGTGTTCCTTACCTTTGTCGGATTTGGATCCGGGATTGTTTTTCCTTCTATGTTTGCGATGGCGGGATCAGTCTGGAAAGAAGGAGGACGCAAAGCCTTCAATGCCATCTATGTAGCTCAGAACGCAGGTGTTGCCATTGGTGCTGCTCTTGGCGGTCTTGTGGCCTCGTACTCTTTTCAGTTAATTTTTCTGGCCAATACTGTTATGTATATCATTTTTTTATTGATCGCTGTTTTTGGCTACAGGGGAATAAACACAGTTTCCGGTCAGCAGACCTCCATCCTTCAGGAAAATGGCCTGGTTAAAAATCATACCAAGCTGTATGCACTGCTCATATTATGTGCGGGATATTTATTGTGCTGGGTCGGATATGTACAATGGCAATCGACTATTGCCGCTTATACACAGGAGTTGAACATTTCCTTAAAGCAATACAGTTTGCTGTGGACTATTAATGGAGCCCTGATTGTCTTGGGGCAGCCGGTTATCAGTGCAATGGTAAAATGGTTTAAAACATTAAAGATTCAGATGGTCGCGGGAATGGTTATATTTATTGGCTCGTTTGCTGCTGCGGCGATCGCAGAACAGTTCTCCGCATTTGTCACTAGCATGGTTATTCTTACAGTAGGCGAAATGCTAATATGGCCAGCTGTTCCGACCATTGCCAACCAGCTTGCCCCTAAAGGGAGAGAAGGGTTTTACCAGGGAATCGTTAACAGCACAGCTACAGGCGGAAGGATGATCGGCCCTTTACTGGGGGGGATTCTGGTTGATCTTTATGGAATCTCCATGCTGTTTGCTGTATTAATGGTTCTATTTGTTTTTGCCATTCTGACGACTCTTGTATATGACCGGAAATTAAAGGAGTCTAAAGAATTGGCGCATGCTTCATAAGAATTAGCGGAAGAATGAAACCTGCAGTTTTGAGCTGCAGGTTTTAATGTTTCAAGTAATTAATTTAACCTGCGTCTTCAAGAGAGTTCTCTTTTGGGTTTGCGCAAAATACAACCTCATTGAAGAAGCTTTTCAGAATCAGCCATCTTGCCGGATAAGAATTAATAAAGTCTTCAAGGACCTCTTCAGAATAAAGAAGCAGGATATCCAGCTCTGCTTTCTTTTGCTTCAAATCATACAATAGGGCATGCGGAATGGTGTAATAGTCATTCAGCTGCCATTGATTTAGCTTTACTGTATAAATATTATGGTCCTCAATATAGGATTCCAGTGCCTGTTTTTGCAGCTGAATCCCTTCTTCTTTAGACTTGTTTAGAAATTGCCAGTGAGGATTGATCAGATATATGCCTTTCAGCTGAAACACCTCCCATATCTGCGCGGATTACTAATGGTATGGACAGTAAAAGCAATTAGAATACCTATTGAAATGAATTTGTTGTCAGAAAAATATGATAAAATAGTGTTTATAATATTAGAATGTCCTAAATGAGGGGATCAAAAATGAAAAGTGCATTATTTGATTTGCCTGTTCAAATGGTTGAAACCATTGTAGAAAACGCCTTTGGATGGCTTGTAGTTGTAAATAAAGAAGGAACGATCATTTACATTAATAAAAATTATTGCGATTTTCTTGAGGTGGAGAGGGAACAGGTTCTGGGGAAGCATGTATCCGGGGTTATTGAAAATTCGCGAATGCATATAGTGGCAGAATCAGGAAAGGAAGAAATTGCAGACCTGCAATTTATAAGAGGCAATTATATGATAGCAAACCGCATTCCCATTTTTTCGGATGGCGAAGTAATTGGCGCATTCGGGACGGTCTTCTTTAGAGATACAAAGGAATGGATGCAGATGAACAGCCATGTAAAGAGCATGCTCACAAAAATTCAGAGCTATATCCAGGGAATTGATCCAAGTGTAAAATACAGCCTCGATGATATATTGGGAAGCTCAAGCCAGATTCACAGCCTGAAAGAAAAGGTGAAAATGGTGGCAGCCAGTGATATTTCCGTTTTAATTCGCGGGGAAAGCGGGACCGGTAAAGAACTGTTTGCCCACAGCATTCATCAGCTCAGCAACAGGAGCCATCAGCCATTTGTAAAAATTAACTGCGGAGCCATTCCTGAGCATCTGCTGGAGTCTGAACTGTTTGGCTATGAAGAGGGAGCTTTTACAGGGGCGAAAAAGGGCGGTAAAAAAGGAAAATTTCAGCTCGCAGATGGAGGGACCTTGTTTTTGGATGAAATCGGGGATATGCCGCTTAATATGCAGGTGAAGCTATTGCGTGCCCTGCAGGAAGGCGAGATTGAAAGCGTTGGTTCAACTTCTCCGGTTAAAGTGGATGTCCGGATTATTGCTGCAACTAACAGACCGCTCGAAAAAATGATGGAGGAAAAGCGTTTTAGGGAGGACTTATTTTATCGGATCAATGTGGTGCCGTTCATGGTTCCTTCTTTGCGCGACAGGATGGAAGACTTACCGCTTCTAATTGACAGCTTTATCAAGAAAATAACGAAAAAATCGGGAAAGAGAATAAGTGCAATTGAAGAAGAAGTCATAGAAAAGTTTCATCAATACAGCTGGCCCGGAAATATCAGGGAGCTTGAGAATGTAATCGAGGCATCCATTCACCTGACAAGCAATGAAACTATCAGTACAGAATCATTGCCGGATTATATGAAAGAAACTGCTGTATATCCGGTTGGAAAAAAGAATTTGAAGGATATTCTGGAAGAAACAGAGAAGCGGATTCTGACGCAAAGCTTGAGCAAATATAATAATGACCGAATAGCAGCAGCAAACGCTCTTGGCATCAGTAAATCATCCATGTACGAAAAGTTAAAGAAATATGGAATTGTATAGGTTTAAATAGTCCAGAAATCCGGAATAAATTCCAGAATTCTGGACTTTTTTGATTCTAGGAATCTTTAATGCTGATAACCTTCTGTTAGACGGAATTATCAGAAAACTAGTCTATTAAATTTGAGGACTTGCTCCCTGCCCGTTCCAGATTTCCGGAAAAATAATTCATTAATTGTTCACCATTCCCTTCACCAAGAAGTATTTTATGTTGGCACACTTCTTGCATTAAAATTTCACAGCAAGTGATTTTTCTATTATTTTGCAAACGTTTACAAAAAGGGGGATGACAAGTTTATTTTCTTACATTTAAAACAAAGGGGGAAATGAAATGCTAAGTATGATTGGGTTAATAGGCGGGCTTGCACTGCTGATTTACCTGACGATGCGGGGAATGAACCTGCTGGTGGTCGGTCCGTTATCTGCACTGTTTGTAGCTCTTTTTAGCGGTATGCCTTTATTTCCGCAGCTGGCAGGTGAAGGAGAGGCCAACTTGGTCGGGAACTATATGTCCGGCTTTTCAGGATTTGTCACATCATGGTATCTGATGTTCCTATTGGGTGCTATTTTTGGAAAGGTAATGGAGGATAGCGGTGCGGCTGACAGTGTATCCAAAATGGTCGTGGATAAGCTTGGAATGAAATATGCCGTTCTTGCCATTGTCGCGTCCTGTGCCATTTTAACTTATGGCGGAGTCAGTTTATTCGTTGTTGCCTTCTCTGTATACCCAATGGCGCTGAGTTTATTTAAGCAGGCCAATCTGCCGAGAAGATTTATCCCTGCGGCACTAGCCTTTGGATCTGTAACATTTACGATGACTTCTGCAGGTTCACCTGAAATTCAAAACTGGATTCCGATTGAATTTCTTGGAACAACTCCATATGCGGGCTGGGAAGTCAGCTTAATTGTGGCTGTGTTCATGATGATCTTCGGCTACTGGTGGCTAAAGCGTATGATTACCAAGGCTGTAAACAAAGGAGAAACATTTGAATCCCGCAAGCAGGATCCTGTAACTGAAAATAAGGATTTGCCGCATCCAATTATGGGTGTTGTACCATTAGTTGTCGTTTTAATTATTTCCTTCGTTTTTCATGATTCACTTGCACAATCTGCACTTATTCTTGCCTTGCTGGGTGGAGTCATTGCCACATATCTATTGAACCGAAAGTATTTCACCAATTTCTGGAATGCTGTGTCTGATGGAACATTAGGTGCATTAATCGCTATAGGCAATACGGCTGCTGTCGTAGGGTTTGGAGGCGTAGCAAAAGCAGTGCCTGCATTTGCTACAGCAGTTGATTGGATGACGAGCATTCCTGGCAGTCCGCTGATAGGCGGTGCCATAGCAGTAAGTGTGATCGCCGGGATGACTGGCTCAGCTTCAGGCGGCCAGGCAATCGCACTGCCAATTCTTGCCCCGCATTATATGGACATGGGCGTTAATGCAGAAGCCCTGCACAGAACGGTTGCCATTTCTTCCGGAGCCCTGGACTCTTTGCCGCATAATGGCTATGTTGTTACCACTGTACGGGCAATCTGCGGTGAAACCCACCAGGCTGCATATGGCGCAGTGGCTGCTGTTACGGTAATTGTCCCGCTGATTGGTTTAGCCCTGGCGATTGTATTATTCTCATTCGGATTAGGAATCTAATTATGGCAGGGGCTCATTGAACAGAGCCCCGGCTTTGTTTTTGAAAGGAGCTTATTCATGGTACAAAATAAAGTCGTTTTTATAACTGGTGCAGCGCAGGGGATTGGCTATGAAATTGGCAAGAGGTTTGCTGAACAGGGCTCGAGAATTGTTCTGACGGATATTCAGGAAGCTGCTGTGAAGAAAGCTGCAGAGAACCTGCAGAATGAAGGTTTTGAAGCGCTTGGGCTAAAATGTGATGTGACATCAGAGTCTGATATTCAGGCGGCCATCAATGAAACTTTCAGCCGATTCGGTGCTTTGGATGTGCTGATAAATAATGCAGGGCTGCAGCATGTTTCCTTTATTGAAGATTTTCCCACTGAGAAGTTTGAATTTATGATCAAAGTAATGCTGACTGCTCCATTCGTGGCAATAAAGCACGCGATGCCAATCATGAAAAAACAAAAATCAGGCCGGATACTCAACATGGCTTCCATTAACGGGCTTGTGGGGTTTGCTGGCAAGGCAGCTTATAACAGTGCAAAGCATGGTGTTATAGGATTGACTAAAGTAGCTGCACTGGAGGCTGCTGAACATGGCATTACGGTTAATGCCATCTGCCCGGGCTATGTAGATACACCTCTTGTTAGAAATCAGCTGAATGACCTTGCTAAAACAAGAAATGTACCAATGGAAAAAGCACTGGAGGAAGTCATTTATCCGTTAGTGCCGCAAAAAAGGCTTCTGAAGGTGGAAGAGATTGCAGATTATGCGATTTTTTTGGCTGGTGATGCAGCTAAAGGAATTACTGGCCAGGCGGCAGTTATTGATGGAGGCTATACAGTTCAATAAGAATGCGCATATCAGTTTTTAGAGAGGGCAGAGAATGGCCCTCTTTTTCTCTTGTCCAGTAATGTGAATAAAACCTCTGAAACTATGGGTATATTGTTGATACTGAATTGATGGCAGATAATCGGTGGAGATATTGTGTATTTATTATTGGTTGTACTTGTCTATATTTTTTTTGCCTGGAAATTTGTTGATTGGAATAGATGGAAAGAATACTATCCAACTGTCCAATTTTATATCATTGCCAACCTTCTATATAATTTTTTATTTTATAATCATACTCTTTGGGCTTATAGAGCAGTTACGCTGGATTGGCTGAATCACACGTTGATTGAAATTACCTTCACTTTGGTGATTATTCCAGTCGTCGTCATGATTTACCTTCGTTATTTTCCGGAAAAAAATCTAAAGAAAAAGATTTTTTATATTGTCGTATGGATCGTTTATTTCTCAGTACTTGAGTATTTGTTTTCTAAAAAGGGATTGTTTGTTTATGATAATGGGTGGAATTTCTGGTGGTCTGTAATGTTTAATCTCATCATGTTCATCATGCTGCGAATGCATTATAAAAAGCCGGGAATAGCTATGGCAGTTTCGCTTCCCATTATTGTTATTCTATTATGGCTCTTTCATCCGCATCTAAGTGATTTGAAATAATGGATTGAATGGCTTTGTAAACATTCTGCCCTAAAGAAAGTGAAACATGGTGCACAATTCTTAAAAACATTGCATATTCTAAGTATTAAATTCCTGTCAGGATAAGCCTACTTGCATCCTGGCGGGAAATTTATTACAATAGTCATATTCTTATACTAAAATGCTTAGATAAGGAGCAGTAGTGGTGCAGCAGCCCGTTTTAAGAGAGTTGACGGCAGGTGCAAGTCAGCCGGGCACATCATGAACTCGCCTTTGAGCAGCAAGTGTGAAATACCAGTAATGCTTGCCGTTTTCCGCGTTAAGGATGAATGAAGCGAGTGACATGTTCACTAATGTGGGTGGTACCGCGGGAGATTTATACATAATCCTCTCGTCCCTTTTTTGGGATGAGAGGTTTTTTTATTGTATTAAAAAATGCAGTGCAAATTTTTGAAGTCAGAAAGCAGTCTAGCTCCGTGCGCCATCGGCTTGAGGTCATAAGCCAATCCGTCAAAAAGGTTAAAGAACAACCTTTCCGCCGGCTCGTCTTAGGCTTGAGGCCCGCAGGATGCGGGTCATGCAGACGTTGCCACAGGACGTGGCGGTTTTAGTCTGCGGCCCTTGGATAAGCGGCGCCCTGAGCTTTCTGATAATAGGAGGAAACAAAAATGAGTTTCAATCATAAGGAGATTGAAAAAAAGTGGCAAGGCCACTGGGAAGAAAATAAAACATTTAAAACAACTGAAGATAAAGGCAAGCGCAAGTTTTATGCGCTTGATATGTTTCCTTATCCTTCAGGTGCTGGTCTTCACGTTGGCCATCCGGAAGGATATACGGCAACAGATATCCTTTCCCGCATGAAGCGGATGCAGGGCTATAATGTCCTTCATCCGATGGGCTGGGATGCATTTGGTTTGCCTGCAGAGCAATATGCACTTGATACAGGGAATGACCCGGCAGAATTCACAGAACAGAATATCAACACCTTCCGCCGCCAGATTAAGGCGTTAGGCTTCTCCTATGACTGGGATCGTGAAGTAAACACAACAGACCCTGAATACTATAAATGGACTCAGTGGATCTTCTTAAAGCTTTATGAAAAAGGGCTTGCTTATATCGATGAAGTAGCTGTTAACTGGTGTCCCGCACTTGGAACAGTGCTTGCAAATGAAGAGGTTATTGACGGGAAAAGCGAGCGCGGAGGCCACCCGGTAGAGCGCCGCCCAATGAGACAGTGGATGCTGAAAATTACGGCGTATGCGGATCGCCTGCTTGAAGATCTTGATTTATTGGATTGGCCAGAGAGCCTTAAGGACATGCAGCGCAACTGGATCGGCCGCTCTGAAGGAGCCGAAGTGACATTCAATATTGAAGGACATGACGGCACATTCACCGTTTTCACAACACGTCCTGACACGTTATATGGTGCAACATATGCTGTACTTGCTCCAGAACACGCGCTTGTTGATAAAATCACAACAGATGGGCAGCAAGAAGCAGTTCAGGCTTACATTGACAAAGTAAAGAGCAAGAGTGATCTTGAGCGGACAGATCTTGCTAAAGAAAAAACGGGTGTCTTCACTGGTGCGTATGCGATTAACCCGGTCAACGGCGAAAAAATGCCAATCTGGATTGCAGATTATGTTTTAGTCAGTTATGGAACAGGAGCCATCATGGCGGTTCCGGCACATGACGAGCGCGACTATGAGTTCGCCAAGCAATTTGATCTGCCTATTAAAGAAGTCGTTGCCGGCGGAGATGTTGATAAAGAAGCTTACACTGGCGATGGCGAGCATGTGAACTCAGGTTTCCTTGATGGATTAAACAAAGAGGATGCTATTGAGAAAATGATTGCCTGGCTTGAAGAAAAAGGTATTGGCACTAAGAAGGTTACTTACCGTCTTCGTGACTGGTTATTCAGCCGCCAGCGCTATTGGGGCGAGCCGATTCCAGTCATCCACTGGGAAGATGGCACAATGACTGCCGTGCCGGAAGAGCAGCTTCCATTAGTGCTTCCAAAAACAACGGAGATCAAGCCATCCGGCACTGGTGAGTCACCATTAGCCAACATCGATGATTGGGTTAATGTTGTGGATCCGGAAACTGGCAAAAAAGGCCGCAGAGAAACGAACACAATGCCGCAATGGGCAGGCAGCTGCTGGTACTACCTTCGCTATATTGATCCAAAAAATTGTGAAGCTCTTGCAGATCCTGAGAAATTAAAAGAATGGCTTCCGGTTGATATATATATCGGAGGAGCTGAACATGCGGTACTTCATCTTCTATATGCCCGCTTCTGGCACAAGGTCCTTTACGATGTGGGAGTCGTCCATACGAAGGAACCGTTCCAAAAGCTATTTAACCAGGGTATGATTCTTGGGGAAAACAATGAGAAAATGAGTAAATCAAAAGGCAATGTCGTTAATCCGGATGAAATCGTAGAGAGCCATGGTGCAGATACTCTTCGTCTATACGAAATGTTCATGGGGCCGCTTGAAGCTTCCATCGCCTGGTCTACAAACGGATTGGATGGCTCAAGAAGATTCCTTGACCGCATCTGGCGCTTGTTTGTAGAAGAGACTGGTGAATTAAGCCCGAGAATTCAGGACATTGAAGAAGGCAGCAGCCTTGAAAAGGTTTACCACCAAACGGTGAAAAAAGTTACTGAGGACTACGAAGGACTTCGTTTTAACACAGCTATTTCTCAAATGATGGTATTCATCAACGAAGCTTATAAAGCAGATGTGCTGCCAAAAACTTTTGCAGAAGGCTTTGTTAAAATGCTTTCACCAATCGCTCCTCATATTTCAGAAGAGCTTTGGTCAAAATTTGGCCATGGTGAATCCATTGCTTATGAAGCCTGGCCGGCATATGATGAAGCCAAAATGGTGGATGACGAGGTTGAAATCGTTATCCAAATCAACGGCAAAGTAAAAGCGAAGCTTATGGTTCCGGCCGATGCCAAAAAAGACCTCTTGGAGCAAATCGCAATGGGTGATGAAAAAGTAAAAGAGCAAATTGACGGAAAAACTGTCCGTAAAGTTATCGCAGTACCGGGCAAGCTTGTAAATATCGTTGCAAATTAAGTTATATTGAGATGAAACCACCTCTATTTAAACAGGGGTGGTTTTGTATTTGTTTTAAAGAAACATCTCATTTATCGCAGTCTAACGGGCAGTAAGACACCCACTTCAAGACTCAGAGGAATCAAAGGAGGATAAGTGGGGGTCAAACTCCCCGTAAAGGCCCGAAAGAAGGACAAAGACTAAGAACGCCACATCCTGTGGCAACGTCTTTGTGACCCACTTCCTGTGGGCCTCAGCTAACAATCAGCGGGGAGAAAAGCATCCCCACAGATTGAAGTTTCATTTTATATTTTTCGAGCCATATAGGGTATTATAGGAGTGGCAGCACTAGCAGATGCAAAGTGCTATATAAAAAGTTTTCAGGAAAGGGTGTCAGAATTGGACCATATTGAAGAGATTACCACAGATGAATTGCAAAAAAAGCTGGAGGCTGGAGAGAAGCTCGAGCTTGTAGATGTTAGAGAAGATGAAGAGGTGGCATCCGGAATGATTCCTGGAGCCAGACATATCCGCATGGGCACGATCCCTGAGAATCTTGATAAATTTGATAAAGACACTGAGTACATTATTATCTGCCGCTCTGGCAATCGCAGCGGAAATGTTTGTCATTACATGCAGGACCAGGGATATAAGGTGCGCAATATGGCTGGAGGCATGATGAACTGGCAGGGAAAAACGGAATAATATTCAAACGGGGCCAATTATGGCTTCGTTTTTTTTTTAGCTTTTCAATTTTAAAAATTCGGAAAATTGACCAAACTAATAAAAAACGCTGGGAGGAGAATTCCTGTGATTAAGGTAAAATTATTCGATCACGAGCATGAAAAAGACCTGGAAAAGGATATGAATCATTTTCTGGAGAAGATTGAGGAGAAAAAACTGCTGGATATAAAATATAATGTGGCCGCAGTGCAGGAGGATGAAGACGAACAGATTTATTGTTTCTCTGCCATGGTTATATATAGAGCCTGATGTCTCTAGTGCATCAGGCTCTATCTTTATTACACGGTATGTGCAGCTGCAGCTGCGCTTAATCCGGCAAGCCTGCCTGTTACAAGTGCAGAAGTGATATTGTATCCGCCTGTGTAGCCATGGATGTCCAGGATTTCTCCGCAGAAGAAAAGACCTTCCATCATTCTTGAAGCCATTGTCTGCGGTTCGATTTCTTTGACGGAAACACCTCCGCCTGTAACAAAGGCTTTATCCAGAGGAAGCGTCCCATTTACTTTAAACTGAAAAGATTTGCAGCCTTTAACAAAGCTTCTGATTTTTTCATTGGAAATAGCAGCCCCTTGTGCAGATGGATCAATCCCGTTCTGCTCAAGAAGAAACAGAAGATATCTTTCTGGAAGCAGTCCTTTTAAGAGGTTTTTAATGATTTTTTTAGGTTCTTCTTTAATCTTTTTGGACACTTCCTGAAAAAGAGGTTCTTCCTTTGTATCCGGGAGTGCATCCAGGTTCATGGTTACTTCTTTCAAGTTCCACTTCTTCATCGCTTTCACAGCATACTGGCTGCAGCGCAAAACCGCCGGGCCGCTAATGCCGAAATGGGTGAAAATCATATCCATCCGATGGGTTATGAGTGCTTTTCCTTTAGGATTTAAAACACTAAGTGCCACACTCCGCAGCGACAATCCCTGCAGCGCTTTTTCTTTAATAAAGCTCTCTGAAGATGTCAGCGGAACCTCAGTTGGAAAAAGCTCTGTAATCGTATGGCCTGCTTTTTCCGCCCATGCATAGCCGTCACCGGTTGAGCCGGTGTGAGGAACTGATTTTCCTCCTACGGCAATCACAACAGAGTCTGCTTCATAAACATCGCCTGTTTTTAATTCCACCGATTTCACCCTGCCATTTTCATAGTGAACATCCTGGATCGGGCTGTCTGTTTTAATATCGACTTTCAGTTCCTTCAGCCTTGAAATTAAGGCATCAACAACCGATTGCGCTTTGTCGGTAACGGGGAACATTCGCCCGTGATCTTCCTCTTTCAGCTCAATTCCCAAATTCTCAAAGAAGCGGATAATATCTTCATTGCTGAAGATGGAAAATGCACTGTACAAAAATCTCCCATTGCCGGGAATATGCTTAATAATTTCATCTACTGGAAGCCTGTTTGTGACATTGCACCGGCCACCACCGGAAATGGCAAGCTTCCTTCCAAGCTTGTTTCCTTTGTCAATCAGCAGAACCTTTGCCTTCTTTTCCGCAGCACCGATTGCTGCCATCAATCCCGAAGGACCTCCGCCTATCACTATTACATCATATTTCATGTTTTCACCAACTTATCTTAATTCGCTAAATAAACAATAGCTTCATTATAAATCAAATATCCTATTTCTAAAAATAATGCCCCATTATACGGTATTGCAAGTGGAATTTCCCCGGCAAGAAGAGTACACTACAAATAGTGTGTCTAAAAAGATAGAAAATTGACGAACTTAGCTATGGCATTCATATACTTTTATAGTTTGCATGCTGCAGTTTTCTTAATAAGAAAGAACGCTTTGAAAGTCAATAATTGTCTAGCTCCACAAGTAACACTTCGACAGCTTTATCATCGCACGACTAAAAGCGCTAGCTTTTAGGAGGAGCGCCTACCTCCTCGAGGTCACAAGCTTGTCTAGTTGCGGCTCCTAGGGACTTGGGGTCATAAGCCGTTTCCTTTCAGAAGAGAAAACACCTTCTTACAGGAACCGCCTTATGCCTGTCGTCCCTGGGCAGTCGCCTCCACATTTCGGGCAATCCTCCCAAAAGGCAAAGAACGCCTTTCCGTGAGGATCGTCTTGTGCTTGTCGGGGTGGTCAAGGCGCTTCCGCATTTCATAAAGGAAGGGATTATATGTCATCTAAGCTTTTAAAGGGAACCTTCATCCTTACGCTTGGCACCATTATCTCGAAGGTTCTTGGTTTGTTTTATGTTATTCCTTTTTATCAAATAGTCGGGAAGGAAGGGACAGCCCTTTATTCCTTTTCGTATACACCTTATACAATCTTTATTAGTATCGCAACTGCAGGGGTTCCGCTGGCAGTTTCAAAGTTTATCTCTAAATATAATGCAATAGAGGAGTATGCTGTCGGCAGAAAGCTGTTCAAGTCAGGTTTGGTGATCATGACAGCAAGCGGAGTCATTTCATTCCTGATCCTGTTCTTCCTTGCTCCGGCTGTTGCCGAAATGACTCTGGCAGGGAAAGATGTGGAGGTAAGTGTTGAAGATGTAACAACCGTAATCAGAGCGGTATCCTTTGCCCTGATTATTATTCCCTTCATGAGTCTGATAAGAGGATTTTTCCAGGGGCATCAGTCCATGGGGCCTACTGCGGTTTCACAGGTGGTGGAGCAGATTGTCCGCATCCTGTTTGTGCTTGCAGGTGCATATGTTGTCTTAAATGTGATGGAAGGCTCGCTCACTGCAGCAATCAGTGTTGCGACCTTTGCAGCTTTTATTGGCGGACTCGGAAGCCTCGGGGTGTTATTCTGGTATTGGTATAAACGCAAACCGCATTTGGATAAAATGCTTGAAGAAGATAAAGGAACAGTGGATATTTCCCTCAGGGAAATTTATAAAGAAATCATTCTTTATGCTGCACCTTTTGTGTTTGTAGGTCTTGCTAATCCGCTCTTTCAGTTTATTGATCAGATTACATTTACAAGAGCGATGGACGCTATTGGCGAAGCAGGCAATGCTGTAGCAGCATTTTCTGTCCTGAACTTCGAGACCCATAAGCTGGTCATCATTCCTGTCTCACTTGCCACAGCCTTCTCGCTGACGCTTGTGCCGAGTGTGACGAAAGCATTTATGGAAGAAGATCGGGCAGACTTAAACCGCCAGCTGAACCAGACGTTCCAGGTGCTTCTATTCCTGACTCTTCCGGCCGTGGCAGGCTTGTCTCTGCTTGCGGAGCCAATCTTTACCCTATTTTATGAGCATAAAGATTTGGGTACTGAAGTGTTGAGGACTTATGCACCAGTGGCGATCCTCTTTGCTTATTTTTCGGTAACAGCAGCCATTCTGCAGGGTATCAATGAACAGCGTTTCACAATATTGAGTTTGCTGACAGGCCTGCTTGTAAAGCTGTCATTGAATATTCCGCTCATAAAACTGTTCGAAACACAGGGAGCCGTATTTGCAACTGCACTAGGCTATATTGCGGCGATCTTAATTAACCTTTATGTAATAAAAACATATGCAAAATATCCATTCAAGCTTGTCTTAAGACGCGGTATGCTGATTGTATTATTTACTGCATGCATGTACATTGCTGCAGGCCTGGTTTATCAGATTACCACCAGCTTCTTATCGCCTGCATCCAGTGTCCAGGCAGTAATTATTGTCATCATCTGCGCAGCAGCAGGTGCGGCTGTCTATTTCTACCTAAGCTTCAGAACAAAATTAATCTATCTCCTGTTCGGCTCAAGGGTTGATAGAATGCTGAAGAAATTAAGACTGAAAGCATAAAAAATAAAAGGTCTCCCTGATGGGGGCCTTTTTAAAGCGGAAGTCTGTTAAAACTTTCGCTCACTCAAAACTATTTTAGAGGAGGGGCAGTCATGAGAATAGACAAAATGCTCGCCAATCTCGGCTACGGCAGCCGCAAGGACGTTAAAAAGCTATTAAAAGATGGAGCAGTAACCGTTAATGATGAGAAAGTAAAGGATCCAAAACACCATGTGGATCCTGAACAGGATGCCGTTGTCATCAACGGCGAAAAAGTTGAATACAAGGAATTCATTTATTTAATGATGAACAAACCGCCTGGCGTCATTTCGGCAACAGAGGACTCACAATCTGAGACCGTGGTGGACCTGCTAGAAATGGAAGACCTTGTGTTTTCTCCTTTTCCGGTAGGGCGCCTCGATAAGGATACAGAAGGGCTTTTGCTGCTGACAAATGATGGCCAGCTGTCCCATCGCCTGCTTTCTCCAAGAAAGCATGTCCCCAAAACCTATTTTGCAGTCATAGACAGTGTAGTTACAGCAGAGGATATAGCCGCATTTCAAAAAGGGGTTATATTGGATGATGGCTATGAAACTAAGCCAGGGAAATTAAAAATTCTTAAGTCCGGCATCACCTCTGATATAGAATTAACAATAACTGAAGGAAAGTTTCATCAAGTGAAAAGGATGTTCGAAGCTGTTGGAAAAAGAGTTATTTACTTAAAGAGACTTTCCATGGGCCCGCTCGAGCTGGATGAGACATTGGAATTGGGAGAATATCGGGAATTGACGGAAGAAGAGCTTGATAAGCTGATGAATTATGAAGTGGAATAAGATGGAAAAATCGCCCTGGCAGCAGGGCGATTTTATATTTATTAGGCTGGTTTTGCTTTGAATATTAAGATGACATCTTTACTTTCTTTTGAGTAAGAGTCCATTTGCCTCTGCTCGGACTCTTAACCAAGTCATTGTAGGCGAGGACATTTAAATCTCTTTGAATGGTGCGAGGAGTGATGCCAAATTCCTCTACAAGCTCCTGAGTTGTTACAGTTCCGCGCTTACTTATAAACATGTAGACGGATTTTACACGGTTTAACATCCGGTTAGTCGAAGGTTTCAAAAAACCACTCCCTATCCTTTTTTCAAACCCCATGGCAATTTTCTGCAACCGACAGCTACATTGAAGGTTAACCTTCAATCGTATGTAGTTTTCTTTTCCCCAGACAACCCCTTTATACTCTTGTATTTAGTCAAGATGTCATACCTCTGACTATATTGTAACGCTATTATCTGATTATTTCTACTTTAAGGCTAAAATTTTACAAAATATTTATAATGGTGCTTCTGTATTTAGTCTTTACGTTCCCCTCCTTTTTAATGTATGTTTAATTCCCTAAATTTCCGCGATTAAACTTTGATGGGAAAAGGCACTGTTACTATACCTTATGGCAGGAGGGGTTTGTAATATGTACAGAAAATTCAAAAATATTTTCAAGAAATTTCCCTATATCCTAAAATTTGTTTTTTGATTATAATCAATTGGTATATTTAAAAGATTGAAAGGAAGAAATTTTATGGAAACTCACTCGCTGAGAGATCGCCTGGTATACCCGAAGGAAAGTATTTATTTTGCATTTGTTGCCTTATTCAGTATCGTGTCTTATATTTTTCTCGCATTTTCTATTATAGGGATTGTTATTATTTTAACTTTGATCCTTATATCTCTCCTGTTCCATGGGATTATGATGGGCGGCATCAGAAGAAACGGAGTAAGAATAAGTGAGAAACAGTTTCCGGAAATTTATGAAAAAGCCGTACTGACTGCGAAGGAAATGGGTTTACAGGATCTTCCCGATATTTACGTAATTGAGTCTGAAGGGGTCTTAAATGCCTTTGCCACCAGATTTTTCAGAAGAAATATGGTTGTCTTATATTCTGGTATTTTTGAGTTGGTTGAGCGGGGAGCTGAAAAGGAAGTGCTGTTCGTCCTGGCCCATGAGTTCGCTCATTTAAAAAGAAAACATGTTATCATAAGTCTCCTGCTCCTTCCTGCTATGTGGGTTCCATTCCTGGGTAATGCATACCTGAGAGCATGCGAGTATACATGTGATCGTTATGCTGCCTATTATATAAATTCTTTTGAAGCATCAAGGGATGCTTTAACCATGCTTGCCATTGGAAAAGACCTCTATCCTAAGGTTAATAAACAGGCATTTATGGAGCAGCTTCAAACAGAAACTGGATTTTTTGTCTGGCTGAATGAAAAACTATCCACGCATCCGCACTTGCCAAAAAGAATATATGCCCTATCGAAGTTTTTTGCCAATGAATCTACAGTTGAATTAAAAGAACCGAAGGGCAGAGTTTGGATTGGAGCAGCAGTGACAGTCCTGTCTTTGACGATTTTATCCGCAGGACTCTGGTTTGGTTTTAAAACACTTGAAAAAATGGATTTATGGACTGAAACGGTTATGGGGATTGAAGGTGCTACCGCACTAATGAACGCAGCGAGCGAAAATGATACTGACATGATTCACACATTATTGACTGATGGTGCGGATATTGAGGAAACGGATGCAGACGGCACTACTGCATTACACTGGGCTGTTTCTTATGGCCAGTATGATAGCGCTGCTCTTCTGCTCGAAAATGGGGCAGAGCCTAATACGGCAGATAATTATCAAACCACTCCTTTAATGGGTGCAGTAATTAATGAGGATGCTGAAATGGTCATGCTTCTTCTGGAGTATGGTGCTGATCCCGCTGTGAAAGATGCCGAGGGTTATACAGCCTATGATTACGCAAAGGACTTTGAAAATATAGAATTAATGGAAATCCTGCAGCCATAATGAAACTGCCTCTTTGAAGAGGCAGTTTTTATTATGGCTTTAAAAATTTTAAATAAGAGCAAACTTTTTCCAGTGATATTCGTATGTATAGCCAGGAGGAGAAAAAATGAACTTATTAAACGTTGAAATTGCATCAGCAGGCTATGAAAATGAAAAACCGATCATACATAATATTCGATTTGATTTACATGAAGGGGAATTGATCGGCCTTATAGGGCCCAACGGCGCAGGAAAAAGCACAACGATAAAAACAATTCTGGGATTGCTGGATCATAAAAAGGGGGAAGTGGAATTTAAGCAGGGAATTAAATATTCCTATATCCCGGAACGGCCTATTTTTCATGATGAGCTGACACTGTGGGAACACTTGGATTTTACAGCAGCAGTGGAGGGATTGCCGGAATTGCATTATAAGAAGAGAGCGGCGGAGCTCTTAAAAGAGTACAATCTGACTGAACACGCTCACAAGTTTCCCGGGACCTATTCAAAAGGAATGCAGCAAAAGGCTATGCTGATTCTTGCGATGATTGCCGATCCGGATGTCTATATCATTGATGAACCGTTTATTGGGCTGGATCCTAATGCAATGAAACTGTTTCTGGAATCAATTGATCGGGAAAGGCAAAGAGGCGCAGGCATTCTCATGTCCACGCATGTTCTGGATACGGCAGAGAAAGTATGCAGCCGCTTCTTAATTGTGCATGAGGGGCAGCTGAAGGCTTCAGGCACATTATCTGATATTAGGCGGCAATGCGGTCTTCCTGCTGGGTCACTTTATGAATGTTTTCATCAGATCGCAGAGGGGAACCGCAATGAAAAGTAACTCTCTCTTTCTCAGAAGGCTAAAAAACAGCTGGAGTTATCAGTTTGGTATTTTCCGTTCCATTGCAGATTGGACCATCATGGTCTATCTCATTGTTCCGGGAACTGTCATCTTTGGAATGACCTATCGCTCCTGGTGGCTGGAAACTCCGGAATGGATTGCTGGCCTGCCATTGTTTATCCTTTTCTATCTGTTCTATATTTTTTCATGGATGGGAAATCTTCGTCCATTTGTATTAGAGGCAGATAAGGTATTTCTGGTAAAAAATAAGACCCTCTTTATGGGAATGAGAAAATGGGGATTTGTTTACTCACTATTCTTTCAGGCAATGGGTACAGCCGCAATAATGGCTATTTTTCTTCCTTTTTTAAAGAATAGATACTTTTTGGAATGGAGCCAAATCGCTGCCTTGCTGCTCTTTTTCATCTCACTTAAATGGTCTATTATGATAGTTTCTTATTTTTTGAAAAGGATTGAAGGAAAATTAAAAAGATATGTGATCACCTTTGTGCTGTTTGTATTATTAAGCTGGTTCAGCCAGCTTGTATATTCACTCTGGTCTATCGGTGCAGACTTTCCGGTTATAATTGCATCAGCAGTGCTGCTTTCCGGCGCATTAATAAGAGCTTCCCAGCTGCTGAAAAAAATCTCGGCATTAGAATTTGATGTTATGCTTGAACAAGAAGAAAAAACAAAGTATATAAAATGGATTTTTATGATGGCTCCTGATCTGGAAAAGCCAGTTGTTTCAATGCGGACAAAACCGCTATTATTCAAAAACTCCAGACGGATCTTTAATAAGAGAACACCCATAACGGGACTGGCGGAATTATTTTTAAAGATTTTTATTCGAAACCCCTCGTATATTTTCAGTTATTTTCAAATCATTTCCGTAAGCGCTGCCGGCATTCTTCTTATACCGCCTTTATGGATAAAAGTGATTGTATCAGGTGTCTTTCTTTTCCTGATGTATTCTTGGCTCTCCCTTACTTGGGACAAAGCCATTATGTCTCATCCCTTTACTAAAAAATACAGTGAAAAGGATTTTTACTTTACTGCGAGAAATAAGACCGTCTTAGCCCTTTTCCTCTTCGCCATTTTACTCTTAGGGCTGTTTTTAAGCTCATCAACGCTCATCTTGGCAAGGTTCAGCTATCCTGGTGCATAATAAATGTATGTTTTATTAAACTATCCCATAAGCAAATGGCGGACAAAATGGGTTATAATGGGGAAATCATAAATGTTCAAGTTAAGGAGGCAACTGTATGAACGTATTGGATTGGCAAAAAGAGGTTAATAAGAGAAAAGATGATTTAATTATGGATACTCAAAAACTTTTGAGAATTAGAAGTCTGCTGGACGAAGAGAATGCAACAGAAGATGCTCCCCTTGGTGAAGGTGTAAAAGAAGCACTCGATTTCATGCTTGCACTTGGTGAAAAGGATGGATTCACTGCAAAAAATGTCGGCAGCCTGGCTGGTCACCTGGAATTCGGCGAAGGTGAAGAAATTGTTGGAGTACTTTGTCACGTTGACGTGGTTCCGGAAGGGGATGGATGGACGAGTGACCCGTTTGGTGCAGAGATTCGCGATGGAAAGATCTTTGCCAGAGGGGCGATTGACGACAAAGGTCCAACAATGGCTGCTTATTATGCCATGAAAATTGTGAAGGAATTGGAGCTGCCTTTAAGCAAGCGGGTCCGAATGATTATCGGAACAGATGAGGAAAGTGACTGGCGCTGTGTAGAGCATTATTTCAAACACGAAGAAATGCCTTCAATTGGATTTGCTCCGGATGCAGATTTCCCAATTATCTATGCCGAAAAAGGCATCTCTGATTTTGATCTTGTCCAGACGGGATATACCGAAGAAGCAGACAGAGAAGTATTGGCAGAGGTTGTGCATTTCCAGTCAGGAAGAAGATATAACATGGTTCCTGATTTTGCAAAAGCCAGTCTTGTGGTTCACCTTGAACACACTGAAGTGGTGCAAAGGTATATAAATTTCCTGAAAAGTACAGAGCTTGAAGGCAAGTATTACATAGACAATGGTGAACTTATCCTGGAACTTCAAGGGATTTCGGCTCATGGAATGGAACCTGATAATGGGAAAAATGCTGGTATACTAATGGCGTCATTCCTGGCTTCCCTTCAGCTGGATGAGAAGGCATGCCAATATTTTCAGTTTATATCAAAATACTTATGTGATGATTCCAGAGGAAGAAAGCTTGGCATCGCCTGCACGGATGAGATTACAGGCGACTTAACCATCAATGTCGGCAAACTTTCATATACGAAGGGAAATGGAGGCCGTTTAGGCTTTAATGTACGCTATCCCGTTACAAATGATATGGGGGAAACGAAAAACAAGCTAGAGTCTCTAATCGAAAACGAACATTTCAGATTGGAGAATTTCTCAGATGCCAAGCCTCATCATGTGGAAGAAAATGATGTTTTGATTCAAACACTGAAAAAAGTATATGAACAGCAGACTGGCGAAAAAGCAGAGCTTTTATCCATTGGCGGGGGGACATATGCACGCTCATTAAAGTCAGGAGTTGCATTTGGTCCGCTATTTCCAGGCAGGGAAGACGTCGCACATCAAAAAGATGAATATATGTTTATTGAGGATTTGTTAAAAGCTGCAGCCATTTATGCACAGGCGATTTATGAACTTGCGAAATAACTTTGAAACCTGATATGATGGCTTAAAGATTTTACATACAGATGAAGATAGACAAATAAATCATATACAGGGAGTGTGGGGAAATGGAATATGTCATTTTGAATGGTGACTTGATCGAACGCTCAGAAGCGAAAGTCGATATTGAGGATCGGGGCTACCAATTTGGTGATGGCGTCTATGAAGTAATCCGCGTCTATAACGGAAAAATGTTTACGGCAGATGAGCATCTTGAAAGGCTGCTTGACAGCGGAAAGAAAATAGAGCTGAACATTCCTTATTCCAAGGATCAGCTTAAACAGATGCTTTTAGAGATGATTGCGAAGAATCAGCTTGACCTTGGAATCGTATATATGCAATTTTCCAGGGGGACTTCTCCAAGAAATCATGCTTATCCTGGTGCAGATGTTGCACCAGTGCTTACCGCCTATACCCGTGAAACCACAAGACCGGTTGAATCAATGAGAAATGGCGTTAAAGCTATTCTGATTGAAGACATTCGCTGGCTGCGATGTGATATAAAGAGCCTGAATTTGCTGGGCAACATCATGGCCAAGCAAAAAGCAGCACAATCCGGCTGCTTTGAAGCCATTCAGCATCGCGGGGATACGGTGACTGAGGGGAGTTCTTCCAATATAGCCATTGTAAAAGATGGGACACTATATACACACCCTGCAACAAATCTGATTTTAAATGGCATTACCCGCCGCAAGATCAATGAGATCTGCAGGGAAAATGGAACAGCACTTGAAGAATCTGCTTTTACTAAGGAAGATTTGCTGGCCGCAGATGAAGTCTTTATGTCCAGCACATCAGCTGAAATTACTCCGATTACAGAGATTGAAGGAAAGCCGGTTGGTAATGGAAGTCCTGGTCCCATCACAAATAAATTACAGAACCTATTTGAAGAGGCTATTGAAAAACAGTGCGGCAGTTTAACGGTAAAAATTAATTAATTCAAAAACGAAAGACCCGAGGAACTATTCCTGGGGTCTTTTAACTTACTTATTCAAACTGAAACAGATCGCTTGAAAGATATCTTTCTCCAGTATCGCAAACGATGAATACGACAACATCGTCCGGCTTTAGTCTTTTTGCAACCTGGATGGCGGCATAGCAGGCAGCTCCTGAGGATGGACCGACTAATATTCCTTCTTCTCTTGCCATTCTGCGTGTCGTATCATATGCTTCTTCATCTTTGATTTGATGGATTTCATCATAAACATCCGTATTGAGAATTTCCGGAACAAATCCGGGACTTGTGCCGACAAGCTTGTGCCTGCCAGGCTTTCCTCCCGATAGGACGGGCGAGCCTTTTGGTTCCACTACATGCACTTCCAACCCGGGATAATGCTCTTTCAAAACTTCACCAGTGCCAGTAATCGTGCCGCCCGTACCTGCCGTGGCAACGAAGGCAGACAATGGTTTGCCAATTTCCTTCATAGCCTCAATAATTTCGACGGCAGTTGAATGGCGGTGTGCATCAGGGTTAGCGTTATTTTCAAATTGCATCGGCACAAAGCTGTTTGGAATTTCCTCAGCCAGTTCATTTGCTTTATCAATAGCACCGGGCATTTTGTCATCTCCAGGAGTCAGGACAACTTCTGCTCCATATGCTTTCAAAAGGTTGATGCGCTCTGCCGTCATAGTATCAGGCATAACCAGAATGGCCTTATAGCCGCGTGCTGCTGCATTCATTGCCAGCCCGATGCCGGTGTTCCCGCTTGTTGGTTCAATAATGGTTGATCCTGGTTTTAGTTTGCCTGCTTTCTCGGCTTCGACAATCATATTATATGCTGCGCGGTCTTTTACACTGCGGCTTGGATTGTAGAATTCAAGTTTTGCATAAATGCTTGCGCCATTTTCAGGTGCCAGCTTATTTAATTTTACAAGAGGAGTATCTCCAATTAAGTCCGCAAGATTGTTGACAACTTTCATCTGACTCTTCCTTTCGAATATGACTTTATTTAATAACAAGGAAGTTTAAAATATAGAACTATTATCTTTGTTATTTTATGTCCATCTGTTTAATTTCATCCTGATAAAGGAAATCTATAGCTATCCGTTATATCCATCATACTAAAACTGACTATTCCAATCAAATCAAAAGGAATTGAAAGGAATACGAAAATAAGAGGACAAAGAGAAAGTATCTGCCAATTTTAACAGATGTTTGTTAAAATAAGTGGGAAATATGGAGGGATATCAAGTGTCCAAACAAATGAATGCACATTTTTTCTTTGCGGTGAAATTGCCGGATGAAACAAAGAAAAAATTGAAGGAATATATGGAATATGTAAGTCTCAAACTGCCTTTTAGCCGCTGGGTCCATCATGAAGATTATCATATAACTTTAGCATTCCTTGGATCGGCCCCCGAAGAAAAACTGCAGAAAGCATCCAGGCTTATCGCTGATTCCATCAGAAACGAAAAAAGTTTTCCGCTGTACATCTGCAAACTTGGCGTATTCGGAAAACAAGACGCGCCAAGAATTTTCTGGTGTGGAACACAGCATGACAAACATCTTCAAGACTTAAGATTGAAAGTATATTCAGCCTGTCAGGAAGCGGGCTTTGAGTTGGAGACAAGACCATTTAAGCCTCATATCACCATGGCAAGAAAATGGGCCGGTTCTGGTCCTTTTCAGCAAAGTCTGCTCGATGTTAACAATCCTTTTAAAGACGGGCACCTCGAGTTTGAGGCTTCAGAAGTTGTTCTATATCAGACTCATCTGGATAAAACGCCGAAATATGAAAGCATTGCCATCTTTCCGCTTTTGGCGGAATAAAATAATTACATACTTAAACAGTAAATGATAGATAGAAAGTTATTTACGAAAGCAGGGCTAGGAGAATGGGACAGTTAATAAAATTGCAGGATTATGTATCACGTTACCAGCAGGACATTTTTGTATATCCTTCCCGTTTTGTCAGGCTGAAAAAACAGCAATGGGCTAAATGGCATAAAGCATGGGAAACAAATGAATCCTTCAAACCTCAATCCCTTCAGCATTATACAGCCGGCACAGCGGACTGGTCCGATGAAGAAAGAGAGCCGCTGATGGAAAAGTTAAAGGGGTTATTAAAACGGGGCAGGAATGAAGAAATTAAGGAATATGATGCTGTCGGAAATGAAGGGAAAAAGGAGGAAGATGTGTTTGAATTTGCAGCCTCGTTTGCTGTACGTCCAGAAACAATTGAAAATCTAAAACATCAGTTCCTGGACCAGCTCTACCGGTTCCAGATGAAATGGGCAACCTCCACATTAACTGAAAAATCATTTCCCGATAAGCATTACTATTATGATGAAAAGCTAAAGTATTTTCTGCAAAGATATCCGGATACGTATCTTGTCATGTATAATCCGATCTTTTTATTGAAAAGGGCTCCGGTTGAAACAGAAATTATTGTCATAGGTCCGACGGAAGTATGGTGCATCAGCTTTTTGGAGGAAGAAGATTCAGCCATATTCACAGGTTCAAAAGATAGATTCTGGACAAAAAAGGGAAAAGGGGAAGAAAAAAAAGTCCTGAATCCGCTGCTTGCATTAAATAGAACAGAAAAAATTATCCGAAAAATATTTGAAATTCATTCTATTGTATTGCCGGTTAAAAAAGCTGTACTTACACGAAATGGCTATATTGATTATCCTGCAGCACCGATAGATGTGCAGCTGGTCGAGAAAAGGAACTATGATCAATGGTTTCAGGCAATAAGAAGTCAGCGTTCTCCCCTCAAGCATGCCCAATTAAAAGGAGCACAGGCACTGCTTCAATATTGCCAGACTGCATCAGTCAAAAGACTGGAGTGGGAGAATCGGAATGAATCATGAAAAGTTCCCCGGGGATAAAGCACTTAAGTTCATTATTAATCCGCAGGCGAAAAATGGTTATTGCCAGAAAGTCTGGGGAAAGGTTGAGCAGATGCTGAAAGAGGAAAATATCTCTTACTCTGCAGTCAGGACAGAATATCGCGGTCATGCCAGGGAATTGGCAAAGATTTATACAAAACAGGCAGGCGGACAAAGATTATATCTTGTTGCTGTGGGCGGAGACGGAACGGTCCATGAGGTGATGAATGGCGCTGCGGGGCATCAGAATGTGACTGTCGGGTTTATTCCAGGAGGGTCCGGAAATGACTTCTCGCGGGGCTTTAATATCCCTAAAGACCCTGAGGAAGCTTTAACCGCAATACTTAAGGGAATCAGTCATTCTGTGAAGGCTGATCTCGGAATGATTAGACACACAGATGGGAAGAAAACATATTTTATTAATAATATGGGTGCAGGATTTGATGCACTGATTTCCCGGAAAGTAAACAGTTCAAAGATCAAGGGTATCTTGAATCAGCTTTCTCTGGGCAAATTTGTATACGCTCTCTTTCTTGTAAAAGAGCTGTTTTTCTATAAATGCTCTGATATTGAAATCATTATTGACGGAAAAAAACAGCAAATAAGGTCAGCCTGGTTTATCACTATTACCAATCAGCCTTTCTACGGTGGCGGTATGAAGATTTCTCCGGATGCAAACCCTTTTGATGGAATTCTAAATGTTACTGTAGTCCACAATATATCCAGGATTAAACTTTTGTTTGTATTTGCCTCTGTCTTCAAGGGGAGACATATAGGATTTAAAGAAGTCGCAGTTCTTCAGGGGAAAAATATCAGCATTCGCTCTTCACACCCCATCCCTTCCCACGCAGATGGCGAGGCTCTGGGCAGCACACCGATTTCAGCATCTGTTTGCCCGGAAGCCATTCCAATAATTGGCGGTTTTGTTAAAGAAGGGTGATGATTTTTAGGAGAGGGCTGCTCTTAAATTACCGTCCGACTAAGTAAAGGAGCTGAGTTCGGAATGATAACGATTGAACGGACTTTTAATGCATATCTGGACGAAATGCGCATCATTACGATTCTACTTCCTTTCAGCTATTATCAGGGACGTTCTTCCGGTTTCTCTCTCCTTTCAGACGTGGAGGAAGAGTTTCCTGTAGACATATTGCAAAGCAACCCGATTGAGGACGCCGTTAAATATACATGCAGATTAGACCATGATGTGGAATTCGGAAAACAATACTGGATAGTGGATGAATATGGCGGAAAAACAGATCTGCAAATCGGAGCGGTGATTAGAACAAGTGATTTTGATGAGAAGTTCTATTATGACGGACCGCTGGGTATATCGTACAGCAAAGAAAAGACGTACTTTAGGCTCTGGGCTCCGACAGCCGCAAAGGTAAAGCTGAAGTTAAAAGGAGCATTGGAGGAGGAAGCGGAGCTTTTTCCGATGGCAAGAGGCGAGAGGGGAGTCTGGAGCTGTGAAGTAACCGGCGACCTCGACCGTTTTCTTTATTCTTTCCTGGTATGTATTAACCTGGAGTGGAAAGAAGCGGTAGATCCATATGCAGTGTCCTCGGCTATGAATGGTGAATATGGTGCTGTCGTCAATCTGGATAATACAAAAATAAAGAAGCCGGAGCTTCCGCCGCTTCATCAGCCGACAGATGCCATCATATATGAAACCCATATTAGGGATTTTACCATTCATCCCGGAAGCGGCGCACAAAAGAAAGGCCTTTATCTGGGAGCGGGCGAGACAAATACTGTTGGCAGTGACGGGGAGCCGACATGCCTGTCATATGTCAAGCAGCTAGGTGTAACTCACATTGAGTTTCTGCCTGTCCATGACTTTGAAGGTGTAAATGAAAAAAATCCAAAAGAAGAATATAACTGGGGTTATAATCCGCTCCATTTTAATGTCCCGGAAGGAAGCTATTCTGCTGATCCTCTGAATCCCTATTCACGGATTAGAGAGTTGAAAGCTTTGATTCAGGCTGTTCATTCCCAGGGACTTAGAGTCATAATGGACGTAGTCTATAATCATGTATATATTCGTGAGCATTCTTCTTTTGAAAAAATCGTACCGGGCTATTTCTTCCGGCATGATCAATATGGAATGCCCTCAAATGGCACCGGAGTTGGAAATGATTTTGCTTCTGAGCGCCTGATGGCCAGGAAATTTATTACTGATTCCGTATCATACTGGATAAAGGAATATCAAATTGATGGATTCAGGTTTGATTTGATGGGTATCCTCGATATCGAAACGATGAATGAGGTTCGCAGAATTGCGGAATCAATTGACCCTTCTGCCATTATTATTGGAGAAGGCTGGGATTTGAATACCCCTATACCGGAAGACCGGAAAGCAAGCATCCGCAATCAGGAAAAGCTGCCGGGAATCGGCCAATTCAATGACTGGTTCAGAGATTCCATCAAAGGCAGCACGTTTAATTTATATGATAAAGGATACGCGTTAGGGAATGACCATTACTATGATGCGGCAAAGCAGGTATTGGCCGGAAGCATTGGCCTTGAAAAAAAGGAGAAAGGGATCTTCCTTTCCCCATCGCAATCAGTAAATTATGTGGAATCTCACGATAATCACACTCTATGGGATAAAATCCTGGTTTGTTCTGAAAATGCGGATTTGATTACACAGCAAAAAAAGCACCGCCTGGCAACCGTAATGGTACTCCTGTCACAGGGAATTCCATTTTTGCATAGCGGGCAGGAATTTTTTCGTACCAAAGGCGGGAATGGAAACAGCTACCGTGCTCCAGACTCAATCAATCAACTGGACTGGGAAAGGAAATCACGTTATTTCAATAATGTTGAATATATTAAAGGGATGATCAGCATTAGAAGGTCAATTCCTCTTTTCAGGCTTGCCGATGAAGAATTAATCCGGAATTCCATGCGGTTCATGGATATTAAAAAGCCGCTAATTGGTTATGTCTTGACCAGCTCTGATCAAAATGCCGAGTGCAGCCATGCAGCGGTTATTATCAATCCCTCAGCTGCGGAAGAAGAAATCCTGCTTCCGGAAGGGGATTGGGACCTTATTGCGGATGAACATACCGCCGGCAATTCCACCAAACGCAAGATAAGCACCAAATTGGCAATTCCGCCAATAAGTTCATATGTACTGGTTTGCAGGAAATAGAAAAAATCCGACAAGCACACAGGCTGTTGCTTTTTTCTGCAAACATTACCCTTAATTAGAAAATACTGATGTAAAGACCTAAAAAAACATCATTTTTCCTGATGATATTCCGTAAACCTAAATAGATGCACTTGACGAAAAAAGCCAGTAAGAATAAAATTTATAAAGATGGCTATTGTGAGGAACTTACATCAATAGCTCTTTTTTTATTTTAAGTTCCCAATACACGGATGGTTTTATATTTGCCTGATTACCTTGTGCGGTATAAGCACTTTACTTAATTAACCTGATAAACAACTTATATTTGTGAAAATGCATTATAATCGATTAATAAAATTTATCGTTACAAAGCAACGGCCATTTTATCGGCCATGGCAAAATAAGTCTTGCTTTAAAAAAACAGGGCTTATTTTTCAACTCAAGCTATTTTACAACCAATGGCTTATTAAATTGCAGGTGAACAATTTTGGAACATTTATTTGGACATGACTGGGAGATTGTTCCCGCCGGAGGGGCGACAGGGGAAGCTTTTTATGCAAAGAACGATGAGCAGAGGCTTTTTCTAAAAAGAAACTCTTCTCCTTTCCTGGCGGTTCTATCTGCGGAAGGAATCGTCCCGAAACTTATCTGGACAAAAAGAATGGAAAATGGGGACGTTATAACTGCCCAGCAATGGCTTAATGGACGAGAGCTGAAAGCTTCTGACATGAACCGGGAAAGCGTCGCAAAGCTTTTGAGAAAGATCCACTCTTCAAAGCCGCTGCTTGGTATGCTGACAAGAATGGGGAAATCGCCGCTGCAGCCTGAAACTCTTCTGCATTTGATAGAGGAAGAGCTGGATTGTGATCTGAAGGAGCAGACTGCTGTTATTCAGTCAGTCGATTTCCTGAAAAAAGAAGTTTCGCATATCCGCTGTGAAGAAAATACGGTGTGCCACTGCGATGTGAATCATAACAACTGGCTGCTTGCGGAAAACAACCAGCTGTACTTGATTGATTGGGATGGAGCCATGATAGCAGATCCCGCAATTGATCTGGGCATGCTGCTTTACTGGTATATTCCTAAAGAGGAATGGTCCAATTGGCTTGAGCGGTATGGCATTCAATTATCAGATGATTTGCTGCTCCGCATGAAATGGTATGTGATCGCACAGACTTTGACATCTATCCAATGGCATAAAAATAAATTCAGATTCCAGGAAATGGATAAGTGGCTTTCTTACCTGGATGAGCTTCTTTGAGATTTACGAAAATTGATCAATATCCTGTACCCATTGTGATAAATCATTCTGATGGGATTCAATGTGGGTATCCAATCGGGAAGAATTGATTCCGTGCTGACTGTATTCATAAATTTCTTCTAATACTGTTTTTACGTTTTGATTAATGTTTCCGTTTATCATTAATGATTTTACCAGGCGTTCCAATTGTTCACATTCTGAAATAGAGCCACAGCAATCTGTCTGATGATTGCTTAAAATATCTTTTAATAAATTTAATTGATCCTGGGGTCCAAGCGGCATGAATAACACCCTTTCTATTGAATCTGAAAATAAAAGCAAAAGGAATTCACTTTTAGGTTGTGGATTCCTTTTTTATTTATTCATGTGCGGATGTCATTTAAGTGTTTGAATGCCATTGGATTAATTGCAAGCAAGGGATGAACTATTTAACAGATCTCCATAAAAAATAAAGTTGCATCACCGGGATGGGCATGATATTGTTTGAACGATATTAATTTTTAGGAGTGTCAATATGCGACAGCGAAATAAACCTTGGGCAAAAGATAAATTAGCCGAATATCCTCAATATGTAATTTCAGAACCAGAAAAACATAAAGGCAAGTGGAATGAAGCATTCGATAAAGATCAGCCCCTTCATATAGAAATTGGGACAGGCAAAGGCCGCTTCCTAACTGGTATGGCAAAAGCAAACCCGGATATCAACTATATTGGAATCGAGCTGGCTGAAAGCGTAATTGTCACCGCCTTGGATCGTATCATTGAGGAGAAGCTTCCAAATATAAAGCTTTTGAATGTGAACGCAAATGATCTTCGGGATTACTTTGAAAAGGGAGAAGTCAATCGTGTCTACCTCAATTTTTCAGATCCTTGGCCGAAGAAGCGTCATGCAAAACGCAGGCTGACTTTTAGAAGCTTCCTGGAGATTTATGAAGATATTCTTGTGGATAAAGGGGAAATCCACTTTAAGACAGATAACCAGGGATTGTTTGAATCTTCTCTTATGAGTTTTTCCGATTATGGCATGCTGCTGACATTTGTCAGCCTCGACCTTCACAATAGTGATTATGAAGGAAACATCATGACCGAATATGAAGAAAAGTTTTCATCAAGGGGCAGCCGTATATTCCGGTGTGAAGTGCAATACAGATAATTCAGTCTATCCATATGGATAGGCTTTTTATTATTTGTATTGCACATGAATAGTTTAAATATTTCTACAAGTAAGCGCTTAAATGTTATGATGAGGTAAATGGAAAGCGAGCGCTTGCTCAGAAATATTAAATGGAGGAGATAATTATGGAAACATTGAAGTTAAAGAACATAAAGCTGTCCTGGCTTCGCGGCGGTGTCACATATCTTGACGGCGGAGCCATGTTTGGAGTAGTTCCGAAGCCTTTGTGGTCAAAAAGATATCCATGCAATGAAAATAATCAGATCGAACTGAGAACAGATCCTATTCTTATTCAATTTGATGGTAAGAATATCTTAGTCGAATCGGGTCTGGGGAACGGGAAACTGAATGAAAAGCAGAAGAGGAATTTCGGAGCGCTTGAAGAGTCTTTTGTTGAGCAGGATTTAGCCAAGCACGGTTTGTCCCCCCGGAATATCGATTATATCCTTATGACGCATCTTCATTTTGATCATGCCTGCGGACTGACAACACCGGAAGAAGGAAAGTTCTCTTCTGTATATCCTAACGCCAGAATCATCACATCACGGGTGGAATGGGAAGAAATGAGAAATCCTAACATCCGCTCAAGAAATACATATTGGAAAGAAAACTGGGAGTCCATTCAGGATCAGGTGGAAGTTTTTGATGGGGAGTGGACGCTCGGCCCTATTAAAATGGTTCATACAGGCGGCCATAGTGATGGACATTCCATCCTTGTTATAGAAGATGAAGACGATACGGTCATTCATATGGCTGATATCATGCCAACGCATGCTCATGCAAATGTTTTATGGGTCCTCGCTTACGATGACTACCCGATGGATTCCATCAGCGCCAAGGAAAAATGGATGGAATACGGCATGAAGAAAAATGCATGGTTCACTTTTTACCACGATGCTTTTTACAGGGCAGTCAAGTGGGATGAAGCAGGAAATGTGCTTGAGAAAGTAGAAAAGAATAAAAACTAAAAAATCCCCATCCGGGGATTTTTTAATACAATTCAGCTGCTGATGGTCAATGAAGTGGGAATACGTCCAAAATGGTTCCAGTCTCTGCATCGGCAATGAACTCATACTGCTCGGCTTCTTCACCGGAAAATCTTGAAATGCCGCCCTTATAAACCTGATATTTTAAATGGCCCTTTTCATAAGGTTCAGCTTTCATCTGAATCCATGATCCGCTTATCGGACCTTCCTGTTTAAATGCATCCTTTGCATTAGCTAAAGCTCTTTCCGGAGAAACAGCAGTTTTCTGCGAAAGCAATTCCCTTGCTGCGTATCCGCTTGCCAAACCAACTCCTACACCTAACATAAAAGATTTCCAATTCATAATTGCACCTCCCCAGGCTGATGATATAAGCAATTCATTATTAAAATTTTCTGTTTTCCAAATCTATCTTACCAAAAATAGGCTGGAACTAAAATAAATATTGCATTTCGTCAGTCGAAATTTCCTGTCTGAAATGGTGGAAAGACGTATGAAAGTTCTGTAAAATGAGATTATCGCAGTCTAACGGGCAGTAAGATCTCCCGCTTCAAAACTCAGATGAATAAAGGAGGATAAGTGAGGGTCAAACTGCCCGTAAAGGCCCGATTGGTTCAACTAACAATCAGCAGGGAGAAGAGCACTCCCTACTGATTGAAGTTTCACTTTATACATATCAGCATTGACAATTTATTGATTATAAAAAGGAGAAGAATAGATGAACGAAAATACTTTGCAGCTTTTTAAAACATTGACAGAGTTGCCGGGGGCACCTGGAAACGAGCATTTAGTCCGGAAATTCATGCGCGAACAAATCAGCCAATATACAGATGAAGTTGTCCAGGATAAGCTGGGAGGCATCTTCGGAGTTAAAAGAGGCGATGAAAGCGGCCCGACTGTAATGGTAGCAGGACATATAGATGAAGTGGGATTCATGGTCACCAGCATTACAGATAATGGCATGATCCGTTTTCAGACACTTGGAGGCTGGTGGAGCCAGGTTTTACTGGCACAAAGAGTACAAATTATTACAGATCATGGACCTGTGACAGGAGTTATCGGTTCCATTCCTCCGCATCTTTTAGACGAAGCCAAGCGCTCAAAGCCAATGGAAATTAAGAATATGCTGATTGACATTGGGGCGGATGACCGTGAAGATGCCAAAAGAATAGGCATTAAGCCAGGACAGCAAATTCTGCCGATTTGTCCATTCACACCAATGGCCAATGATAAGAAAATTCTTGCAAAAGCATGGGATAACCGTTATGGATGCGGCCTGGCCGTGGAGCTCTTAGAGGAAGTCCAGAATGAAACTCTTCCCAATATTCTTTATTCAGGAGCAACTGTTCAGGAAGAAGTTGGCTTAAGAGGTGCCCAGACAGCAGCGAATATGATTAAACCTGATATTTTCTTTGCGTTGGATGCAAGCCCTGCCAATGATATGACAGGGGATAAAAACGAGTTCGGACACTTAGGCAAAGGAGCTCTGCTGCGGATACTGGACCGTTCCATGGTAACGCACCGAGGCATGAGGGAATTTGTACTGGATACAGCCGAAACGAACAAAATCCCATATCAGTATTTCGTCTCACAGGGAGGAACAGATGCCGGAAAAGTTCATGTATCCAATGAAGGTGTTCCAAGTGCAGTAATCGGCATTTGCTCCCGTTATATTCATACTCATGCATCCATCGTTCATGTCGACGATTATGCAGCGGCAAAAGAATTGCTTGTTAAACTTGTAAAATCTTGTGACCGTTCAACAGTAGAGACCATCCGTCAAAACAGTTAATCAGATGAGACAGCAGGTGCTGTCTCTTTTTCCTGTCAAAAGAAAGGAGCATTTATGAAAATCATCATTGGTTCAAAAAATCCTGCAAAGATTTCGGCAGTACAAGCTGCCTTTAGTGATTATGAAGCAGACATAATGTCCAAAGATGTGCCGTCAGGAGTGGACGATCAGCCATTTTCGGATGAAGAAACCATTAAAGGGGCCATCAACAGAGCTTATGGAGCACTTGAAATATCAGGAGAACAAATCGGTATTGGATTAGAGGGCGGTGTGCAAAAAACAGAATATGGGCTTTTTCTCTGTAATTGGGGGGCTCTGGCGGAAAAAGGACAGCCTCCGATTATTGCAGGCGGAGCCAGAATTCCTCTTCCAGAAGCTGTGGCAGAAAGGCTATTAGCTGGCGAAGAACTGGGACCTGTAATGGATGATTACGCCAAAAAAGAAAACGTCCGCAAAAATGAAGGGGCAGTTGGAATTTTTACAAGTGGGCAGATTGACCGTGCTGACATGTTCTCACATGTCATGAAGCTTCTTATCGGGCAATATGAATATAGAAAAAGGGGATAGCATAGCGCTAACCCCTTTTTCTATTCGGTTTCGAAGATGTACGACAAAACTTTTAATGCCTGGCTGACAGTTTCAACAGTAACATTTGCTTTGCTTGAAAGCTCTTTTAGGGGATGGTGAAGTTCCTTTGGACGGATAAGGATCAGCGGCTTTCCAAGAGCGGCGGCTGCGCTTGCATCCATGGCGGTGTTCCATTGCTTGTACTTCTCACCAAATAATGCAATCACCAGGTCTGATTTCTGCATTAGAAGCTGTGTTCTTAAGTTATTAATGCTTGAAGCAGCTTCATCCCGAAGTATTGCATCCGGCTGCTTCCCGAGAATTTCCTCTCCAATCAAGTCAGAACGTTCATGATTTTCCATAGGACCTGTAAAATGAACCGGCAGCTGAAGTAATTTCGCTTTCTCCTTTATTTCATTGCGCCAATTGGAATGTATTTCACCTGCTAAATAGACGGTTATTTCCATTCTTTTTTCCTCCTTTATGCAATATTCTTATATTTTAACATTTCTTCTAGGAAGTAACGCAGTGAAAAGGCTGCCAATCCTGATATGAAGGGTTGTCAGACTATTGAGAAGAAATGTATGATAGGGAAGGATATGAGAATCCTTGCAAGGAGGGGACAATAGAATGAGTAAAAGATTCACCGCAGCCTTGCTCTTATTTATTTCATTTATACTGCTAAGTGCCTGTTCAGCATCGTTGGAAGAAGAGCAAACCGCCGCAAAGAATGCTGCAGAGGAAGCATTTAACCAATCACCTGAAAAGACAAATCATAAGTTTGAAGATATAGAATATTATTTGCCTTTCGGCTACGAAGTAGAAGAGGAAAGCCCAAATAACATCATTTTAAAAAATGGCTCGAAACGATATATCCTTTTTTACAATCAGCATGAAGGCTCGGACAGCAAGATCGTTTATGATGCTACCTTAAAGCAGAAAGATGAATTTGAAGTTAAAGAGACGTTTACAAAAGATGGACATAATGGCTTCCTATTAATCAACAGCGGAAAAAGAGACGAACATGAAATGGTCGTCGGGATTGGCGGCGTAAAATTATCAACGCAGGCTAAAACCAGAAACTTATCCTCTGACGCCGCTGCGATGATGGAAATAGCTAATTCTGTTCAAATGAATAACTAAAGCGAGGGGCGCTGCCCTTCGTTTTTTGTTTTGCCTTTATAAGCAGCTGAATTTTCTATTGGTATAATAGAAAGCTCCTATTAAAAGAACAATAAGAATACAGAAGATTTTATATTACAAGTGTCTTTACATATGTTATCTTATAAAGTGAAACTTCAATCAGTGGGGAATGCTTCTCTCCCCACTGATTGTTAGTTGAACCAATCGGGCCTTTACGGGCAGTTTGCCCCCACTTATCCCTCTTTGATTCCTCTGAGTCTTGAAGTGGGGGTCTTACTGCCCGTTAGACTGCGATAAATGCAGAACTTTTACATAGGGGGAAAACAATGAGAGCTTTTCTGGATAGAAAAGGGGTTACCCTTTCAGCTAAAGTTTATTTTATAGATGCCCTGAGCAGCATGGCGCTGGGATTGTTTGCTTCGCTGATCATCGGGCTGATTATCAAGACAATTGGCGAACAGACTGATATCAAATATTTGCAGGATATGGGTATTCTTGCTATGGGGCTGATGGGCCCTGCTATTGGAGTGGCAGTTGCATACGGATTGAATGCTCCGCCGCTGGTTGTCTTTTCAGCCATTGCAAGCGGGGCTGCAGGTGCGGCTCTTGGGGGTCCGGCAGGGAGCTTTGCTGCAGCCCTTATTTCCACAGAACTTGGAAAATTGGTCAGTAAGGAAACAAAAGTGGATATCATTGTAACACCGCTTGTAACCATTGCATCGGGTTATGTCGTATCAACATTTATTGGTCCCGGAATTGATTTTGGAATGAAAAGCTTTGGCAGCCTGATCATGTGGGGAACCGAGCAAAGGCCGATCCTCATGGGGATCATTGTGGCGGTATTAATGGGACTTGCCTTGACGGCTCCCATCTCTTCAGCTGCCATTGCGCTTATGCTTGATCTGCACGGAGTTGCAGCAGGAGCTGCCACGATTGGCTGTGCAGCACAAATGGTCGGCTTCGCTGTGAGCAGCTACAGGGAAAATAAAATGGGCGGTTTAATTGCGATAGGAATTGGAACATCCATGTTGCAGGTGCCTAATATTATTAGAAACCCGCGCATCCTTATTCCGCCTACAATCGCAGGGGCTATACTCGCGCCGTTTGGCACGACCATCTGGCTAATGGAAAACAATGCTGCAGGGGCAGGGATGGGTACAAGCGGGCTTGTTGGCCAGATTATGACTTTTACCACGATGGGCTTTGGCCCGGACGTTTGGATGAAGGTCATCGTCTTGCATATTATTGGACCCGCTCTCATCAGCCTGATATTATCTGAATATATGAGGAAAAAAGGCTGGATCCAATATGGAGACATGCATATCAGCACAGGGGGCGTAAGAAAATGAAAAAATTGGAATCAATGGAGCAATTTGACGAGATGCGCAGCAGCGGGAAACACATTTTCATGTTTTCAGCAGACTGGTGTCCTGATTGCCGGGTGATTGAACCGGTATTGCCTGAAATTGAAGCAAAATATAGTGATTATAATTTTATTTATGTAGACCGCGATCAATTCATTGATCTTTGCATTGAGCTTGATGTCTTTGGCATTCCGAGCTTCATTGGATACAGGGACGGCCAGGAGCTAGGCCGCTTTGTCAGTAAAGACCGCAAAACACAGGAAGAAATCGAGAACTTTATTCAGACTCTGGAAAACTAGGCCTGTGTTCATTTAGTGTTCATATCTCTGCTTTGATAACTGTCTAGCGCAAGCAGCCTACCCCCAGAGGCATCGGGGGTGGGCAGGCTTCCGCTTTTAGACCCTCCTGCATCTCCTTTGAGCAGGAGGGTTTATTAGTGTAAAATGAATTCTGAAATGAATCCCCATAAGGAGGGGCTTATATATGAAAATGGATAGCAAAAAAATGAAAAATGAATTGGAGCAGCGTTTAGCAAAAGAAAATCGGACTTTTTCTTTTGACAGGGAAAAAGACCAGCTCAGAATTGAAAATAGAGACACTGGAAAAGGAATTACCATCACTCTTCCGGGCATAATTGCAAAATGGCAGGAGCAAAAGGAGAAAGCAATTGACGAGGTCGTATATTATGTCGAGGAAGGATTAGAAGCAATGGCGGAGGATGCCCATTTATCCGGGCATGAAAGAAACATTTTTCCGGTCATCCGATCAGCCTCTTTTCCGGGTGAATCTCAGGAAGGCGTTCCTTTTCTGACTGATGAACACACGGCTGAAACCCGGATTTATTATGCCCTCGACCTCGGTAAAACGTATTGCCTTATTGATGCACAGCTAATGGAAAAAGAGGGCTGGGATCCGGAAAGAATTAAAGAAACTGCTCTATTTAATGTAAGATCTCTCTCGACAGATATGAAATCGGATACTGTAGCAGGAAATACTTTCTATTTCTTAAATAAGAATGATGGATATGATGCAAGCAGGATACTGAATGATTCGTTCATCAAAGAAATGAGCAGAAAAGCAGAAGGAACCATGGCAGTGGCAGTGCCGCATCAGGATGTACTAATTATTGCAGATATTAAAAATGAAACAGGCTATGATGTTCTCGCCCAGATGACTATGAGTTTCTTTGCGAGCGGCAGAGTGCCCATCACTTCCCTTTCATTTCTATACGAAAATGAAGAGTTTGAACCAATATTTATTTTGGGTAAGAATAAAAAGAAATAGCTTTTTAGGGTCACAGCAATGTGGTCCTTTTTTTGTTAACCGTTCTGACCCATTCTGAAAAAAGGGAAATAAACCCCCAGGAGTGATTATTTGTTTTCGAATTATATAACAATCAATTATTTCTATTAAAAAGTAAAACAGTACTATGAAAAAAGTCAGATGTCTGTACAAATGAATGTTTTAACTGCTCTGAGTCGAAAGTATGTCTGCAGCCTTTGGTTTGTTTGTAAATTTACCCATTCTGCCTTTAAAAGGACTCATTCTCGGATTTCTTATTCAAAATCTGTGAATAACTGCTAAAATAATATAGATAGGCTAACAAAGTTTTTGATAGAAAGAGTTGATATAAATGAGCTGGATTAAGAAGCTGTTCCATATGTTTAAAGATAATGATGAAGAATATGAGGAATTTGAAGATCATGCGGATGAGCGATACCAAGAGAAACAGCGTGCTTCTCAAAATACAAAAGAAAGTTCAAGAGATGTAGATGCTAAAGTAGTTTATCAATACCCTAAGGGCCAATTCCGTTTTCCGGTCATACCTGACCATGAAGCAGCACGGGAAAATAAAAGGCAGCAAAAACAGGATCATACCCGAGGGCAGACCGTTAAAGAAACACCTGAAAAACGGCAGCCAAGGGTAAGAGAAACGGAGCGGCAGAGAAAACCAGCAGATTCCCCATTCCCTGAAAAAAGGGTGCCCCGTTCCGCAGAAAGGGAGCGGCAAAGAAAGACTGCGCCGCCACCTGCAAGTGAAGAAAAAGTACTGACCCGCAACGAAAGAGAAGCAGCCAATAAGAAAAGGCCTTTCCAGCCAACAGAAATTCCATCACCGATATATGGATTTAAGAGACCAGGTTCAAACACTCCGAAGGATCAATCAGAGAAGGAGCAGGAAAATAACCGCAGGGAACTTACATACGATGAGGTTATGCGCAAAATTCAGCAGACTCCTCCTAATCGGCCGAAGATGACTGCGGCTGATCCATTAAAAGATAGAGAAACCGTCCTTTCCGATAAGCTGGAAGCTTTCCAGGGACAGTCTGCTGCACTGGAAACAGAGGAACCGGCAGCAAAAAAATATAAAATAGGTGAAGCATCTGAATTAATGTTTGAAGTTCCGGAGGAAAACCAAGAAAAAGAAACTTATGAAGTGGAAAAAAATGCAGCATGGCAGGATGAGCTGGGACCTGACAGCCATCCTGGTTCTTCCAAATCAGCCGGCAATGAGTTTTCAAACCATGCAGAGAGCATTGATCATGAAAAAAAATCTGAAGTCAGCAGATCACTCGCAAATATGATTGAAGAGGCTCTTCATGAAGAAGAAACAGAAGAAGAAGCAGGAGAATGCACAGAAGACAAAGCAGAACTTTCCGGACAGGATGATTTGAATTCTTATGCGATCCCTGAGCCAGAGGCTGAAGAGGTCCCAGAAGAAAGTCAATTAGTTCAGGAAATAAACATAGAATCAGAGAATGAAGATGGGTCAAATCCAGTGCAGGAAAAAAAAATTCAAGAAGAAAAGCCTGCTTCCAGAGGGTCAATCCCATTCAATGTCATTATGCTGAACAATGACAGAAAAAAAATGAACCAGCAGGGGAAAGTATCAAAGCCGGCAGATGAAAAAAAAAATAATATCGCGATGTTCCCATCTGAAAGCATCCAGCAGTCCGCTGCTTCAGCAGAAAGGATTGAAGATTATTCGCCTTCACCGGAATCGGACAGAATGAAGGAACAGCAGATATATCCGGCGGAAGATGACATTTCGTATTACCAATTTCCTTCCCGGACATTACTGACACCGCCGGTAATCATGGATGAAGCATCTGATTGGCTTTACGAACAGGAACAGATGTTAAACTCTACGCTTCAGAATTTCAATGTCAGGGCCAGAGTAGTCAATGTTACGCAAGGACCTTCTGTCACAAGATTTGAAGTGCAGCCTGAACCGGGGGTCAAGGTGAATAAAATCACGAATCTCTCGGATGATATAAAGCTTAGTCTGGCAGCAAGGGATATTAGGATCGAGGCTCCAATACCAGGAAAGCATACAATCGGAATTGAGGTTCCAAACCAGAGCAGCCGTCCGGTATTTATCAGTGAAATCATAAATACACCGGAGTTCCAGAATGGCAGTTCCCCATTGACGGCGGTGCTTGGACTGGATATCTCAGGAAAGCCGATTGTGACGGATTTAAGGAAAATGCCGCACGGTTTAATTGCCGGTGCAACGGGATCAGGGAAGAGCGTCTGTATCAACACCATCCTGGTAAGCCTTTTGTATAAGGCGAGTCCGGATGAATTGAAGCTTCTTCTGATTGACCCGAAAATGGTCGAACTTGCACCATATAATCGAATTCCTCATTTAGTCAGCCCGGTTATTACCGATGTAAAAGCAGCAACAGCTGCCTTGAAGTGGGCTGTAGAGGAGATGGAGCGCAGATATGAATTATTTGCCCATGCCGGTGTGCGGGATATCAACCGTTTTAATGAGCTGGCTGAAGAGCATCAGCAATATTCAGAGAAGCTTCCATTTATGGTCATTGTGATTGATGAGCTGGCAGACCTGATGATGATGGCGCCGGCCGATGTGGAAGAAGCCATTTGCCGGATAGCACAGAAAGCCCGTGCATGCGGAATGCATCTGATTATCGCAACCCAGCGGCCTTCCGTAGATGTTATTACCGGCTTAATCAAAGCGAATGTACCAACAAGGATTGCATTCTCCGTGTCATCCCAAATTGATTCAAGAACAATCATCGATATAAGCGGAGCGGAAAAGCTCCTGGGCCGGGGAGATATGCTTTTCCTTGAAAATGGATCCTCAAAGCCGGTTAGGCTCCAGGGGACATTTGTTTCAGACAAAGAAATTGATGATGTCGTAGCCCATGTACGCAGGGAGCAAGAACCTGATTACTTATTTGAGCAGGAAGAACTTCTGAAAAAAGCCCAGGCCATTGAAGAAGAGGATGAACTGTTTTTTGAAGCTTGCGAGTTTGTTGTTGATCAGGGATCTGCTTCCACTTCAAGTCTGCAAAGAAGATTTAAAATAGGCTATAATAGGGCAGCCAGGCTGATTGATATGATGGAAAAACAAGGGTTTATTTCAGAAAATAGAGGAAGCAAACCAAGGGATGTCCTTATTACTGTTGCTGATCTTGAATCCATACAAGACACTAGTACATTAAATTAATCCATGGTATTCTTTACTTGCATGTTTAAAATAATATGAATAACTACTACGATAACGAAGAAAGCATTCATAAGCTGGCGTCCTGCCGGCTTAAAGGCCTGCTCCTTGCAACGCCAAGTCTGCAGGCAAACCTGCTTTCTTTCATGTTTGTAAGGAGCTTGGGATGAAGGAAATTGAAATGAAGGTTAAGGGAGAAATAAAGCGTTTGACAAACCAGACTTTTAAATTTGATGAACGTGTAAGAGATGGCTGGTTTTCAGCGGTTTACTTCCTAAAGACCAGAGAAATTGTTAAGAAATATCACGTGGATAAAATAGTAACCATGCAGTTTTTTCAAAAGAGTCATGCCGTTCTATGCGGGACGGATGAAGTCATTGCGCTATTAAAAACATTTGCGGACCGTCCGGATGATCTGGAAATCCATTCATTAAAAGATGGTGACAAGATTTCACCTTTTGAAACAGTATTGACCATAACAGGAAGATATCAGGATTTCGGCTATCTCGAAGGGATCATTGACGGCATATTGGCCAGAAGAACTTCTGTTGCCACAAATGTCTATAATGTGGTAAAAGCAGCAGGAATCTCCGGTGTTCAAAAACAGGTCATATTCATGGGGGATCGGGATGATCATTATACCACCCAGGCGGGTGATGGATATGCAGCCTATATTGGGGGTGCAACAGCCCAGGCTACACATGCGATGAACGAATGGTGGGGCAAAAAGGGCATGGGGACAATGCCGCATGCGCTGATTCAAATGTTTGAGGGAGATATCGTCGCGGCTGCCGAAGCTTATCAGGAGACGTTTCCTGAAGACGATTTAGTTGCTCTGGTAGATTATAACAATGATGCAATCACTGACTCACTGAAAGTCGCAAGGGCTTTTGGCGATGAACTTAAAGGTGTTCGGGTTGACACATCAAGGACAATGATTGATCAATATTTCTTAAGAAACCAGCATGTCCTGGGAACGTTTGACCCGCGCGGAGTCAATGCTGAACTAATATTTGCCTTAAGAAAAGCGCTTGATGATGAAGGCTTCGGCCATGTGAAGATTGTGGTGAGCGGAGGTTTCACCGAATCCCGAATCCGAGATTTTGAAGAAAAGGGTGTTCCAGTTGATACTTATGGTGTGGGAAGCAGCCTTCTTAAGATCACCACTGGGTTTACGGGAGATAATGTGATGATAGACGGCAAGCACGCAGCCAAGGCAGGACGCCGTTACCGCCCCAACCCCCGCCTTGAAAAGGTTGATTAACAGAGCAATGGAATAAATAGCTGGCAATACGTTACATAGTTTTTAAAATTGATTAATGATATAATGATTCAATACATTAAAGTGTAATAATATAAATGACAGCGGAATAGCTTAGCAGCACAGTCATGGAAGCAAGTCTCCTAAGGGGATATGCGCAAAACTAGATATATGTCATATACTGTTTTACAGTTATACGATGGTTGGAGGTTCTTTATATGACTATTTACCATTTCGTAGGTATTAAGGGGTCCGGAATGAGTGCATTGGCACAAGTTCTGCATGATATGAACTATCAGGTTCAAGGCTCCGATTTTGAGAAACACTTTTTTACGCAGGTGGCACTTGAAAAATCCGGAATAAAAATCCTTCCCTTTCAAAAGGAAAATATACAGCCGGGCATGACGGTAATCGCCGGGAATGCATATCCGGACACGCATGAAGAGATTGAGGAAGCAATGAAGCTTGGCTTGCCTGTTGTGCGCTATCACCGCTTCTTAGGTGATTTTATGAAGAACTTTACAAGCATTGCAGTGACAGGAGCACATGGAAAAACATCCACTACAGGCTTGCTTGCACATGTTATGAGAGGTGCAAAACCAACTTCATTCCTTATTGGAGACGGTACGGGCAAAGGGGACGAAGAAGCTGAGTATTTTGTTTTTGAAGCTTGCGAATACAGAAGACACTTCCTTTCTTACTACCCGGATTATGCGATAATGACGAACATCGATTTCGACCACCCTGACTACTTTGCCAATGTTGAAGATGTTTTCTCTGCTTTTCAGGAGATGTCTTGGCAAGTGAATAAGGGCATTTTTGCATGCGGTGATGACGAACAGCTGCAAAAAATACAGGCTAAAGTGCCTGTAGTATTTTACGGTTTCGGAGAAGAAAATGATTTCCAGGCACGCAATGTTGTAAAGACAACTGAAGGGACAACATTTGACGTTTTTGTCCGCAATACCTTCTATGAGACGTTCTCAATTGCTGCCTATGGAGATCATAACGTCTTGAACTCTTTAGCTGTCATCGCTTTATGTCACTATGAAGAGATCGATGCGAAGATTGTTCAGGAACAGCTTCTTTCCTTTGAAGGGGTGAAAAGAAGATTTTCCGAGAAGAAAGTGGGCTCTCAGGTAATTATTGATGATTATGCCCACCATCCGACAGAAATTAAGGCAACTGTAGAAGCTGCCAGACAAAAGTATCCTGAAAAGGAAGTTGTCGCCGTTTTCCAGCCTCATACATTTACGAGGACTCAGGCATTTCTTGAGGATTTTGCATCAAGCCTCAATTTGGCTGACAAAGTTTATCTATGTGAAATCTTTGGCTCTGCCCGGGAAAACCATGGAAAACTCACTATTAATGATTTAAAGGATAAAATTCCTAATGCACAAATTTTAAATGAAGAAGAAACGGCTATCCTAAGAAATCATGAAGAAAGCGTAATTATGTTCATGGGTGCTGGAGATATCCAAAAATTCCAGCAGGCATACGAAAACCAAATATAATTCATAAAAAAGGATGCTCCGCTCAGGAAGCATCCTTTTTTACTTTAGACTTGCAGCTCCTATTTTAAATTCTCTGGATTTAACGCTTCCAGTTCAGCAATGACGAATCGTCCGTCTTTACGGATTAATACATCATCAAAGTAGATTTCGCCTCCGCCATAGTCAGGACGCTGGATGTTGACCATATCCCAGTGGATATTAGATTTATTGCCATTATACGCTTCGTCATAGCATTGTCCCGGTGTAAAGTGGAAGCTTCCGTCAATTTTCTCATCGAACAGAATATCCTGCATCGGATGAAGAATGTATGGATTAACTCCGATGGCGAATTCACCAACATAGCGTGCACCCTCATCCGTATCAAAGATTTTATTGATGCGTTCGCTGTCATTGGCTTCTGCTTCAACAATTTTACCGTCTTTAAATGTCAGCTTAACATTCTCGAATGTAAAACCATGGTATGGGGAAGGTGTGTTATAAGTGATAACACCGTTCACAGACTCACGTACAGGGGCAGTATAAACCTCTCCATCAGGAATATTCATCTGGCCGGAGCATTTGATTGCCGGAATATCCTTAATCGAGAAGGACAGATCTGTACCAGGGCCGGTGATTCTGACTTTATCGGTTTTATTCATTAATTCCACCAGGCTGTCCATCGCTTTATCCATCTTGCCGTAATCCAAATTGCAGACATCAAAGTAGAAATCTTCAAATGCCTCTGTGCTCATTTTAGCAAGCTGGGCCATGGAAGCATTTGGATAGCGCAGGACTACCCACTTCGTTTTTGGCACGCGGATTTCTCTATGTACCTTTTGTCCAATTGTTGAACCATGAATTTTCATTTTTTCATCCGGCACATCAGCCTGCTCATTGATGTTGTCTCCGGAGCGCAGTCCTATGTATGCATCCATTTTGCTCATAACATTTGCTTCAAATTCAGCCATCATATTAAATTGCTCTTCTTGTGCTCCTAAAAGCAGGGAACGATCAACCTGATGATCTTTTAAGGAAACAAACGGGTATCCTCCAGCTGCATATGCTTCCTTAACCAGCGCGGTCACCAATTCCTTCTGCAGTCCAAAATTTTCAATAAGGATTTTTTCGCCTTTCTGAAGACGGACTGAATAGTTAATCAAATTTTTTGCGAGTTTTTCAATACGGGGATCTTTCATGGATAGATACCTCCATTAAATTTATTTTTCCGACAACTATTATTGTACCCGAAATGAATGGTTTTGTTTAACCTTTTCCAATTATGCTAATATTTACTTTAACTAATGAAAATACCCGTCTGAGAAGGAATTTGGACTTTACAAGTTGAATCTATTAATGTACTCCTGGTTTAGAGGCAGTGCATCTGGGTAAAAAGTTAGTATACAGACAACCGGAGGTGTAGGAATTGGAAATAATTTTATACTTAAGTGTAGCAGTCATTGCTATAGCATTCCTTGTTTTGGTCATTTATTTGGCAAAAACCTTAAAATCCTTGCAAGGGACATTAGATAACGTATCACACACATTGGCAGGTCTTGAAAGGCAATTAGATGGTGTCACGAAGGAAACAACAGTCCTGCTGCACAAAACAAATTCACTTGCAACAGATATTCAGCAGAAGTCTGAAAACCTGAACAGTGTCGTAACTGCGGTAAAAGAAGTTGGTGACTCTGTCCGCAAATTTAATGGATCCATTCAGAAAATCACATCTTCTGTTAACACACAGCTTGAACAGAATAAAGATAAAATCTCACAGGTGGTTCAGTGGAGCAATGTTCTCCTTGAAATCAAGGATAAGTGGAAAATGAGAAAAGAAGACCCTTATCAGTACAATGTAGGCGAGAAACAAATGCTTCCGCCCGAACGCCAGAGAGAAAGAGCAAGATACTAGAATTAAAGGAGGAAAAAAGAGAATGAATAGCCAAGACCGTACTCAATTTGATTCAAACCAGGCAAAAACAGAGGAAAATATCAATACGAAAGATTTTATGATTGGTGCACTTATAGGAGGAATGGTTGGCGCAGCTACTGCTTTATTCCTGGCCCCAAAATCAGGAAAAGAGCTTCAGAATGATTTAAGTGAAAAAGCGGCCATCTTAAAAGAAAAATCAGGACAGTACCGCGAAACAGCTATGACAAAAGGCACTGAACTGGCTACTGCTGCTAAAGAGAAAACAAATGTGCTAACTCAAACAGTGACCAAGCAATCCAATGAGCTTGTAAATAAAGTGAAAAATTTAAAAGACTATCAAAATGGACAAGCTTCTGCAAACGGCACAGCCGAAGAAGAGGGAGAGGCTATTAATAACGAAACATTCCAGACTGAAGGAAACGCGCCAGTCAATGATGCGGAAATCCAAATGAAGCTGGAAGAAACGAAAAAAGCTTTTGACGAAACCGAGCAAAAGTATAATTAATATTATTTGTTTAAACAACGGTGGAGTGGTACGATTACTTCACCGTTGTTTAAATTTTATAGAGCGAGGCTTTGCCTGGCTTAGTTGGGGAGGCAAGAAAAAATGAAAAAATTTGATAGTCATGAAGCATTTGATCAAGCAGTAGAATCAGGCGGGCAGCTGCTGGTTTTAAAACACAGTTCCACATGCCCGGTGAGCGGAGCGGCATATGAAGAATATGAAAGCTTTGTAAAAGAGCATAAAGATGTAAATGCTTATTACTTAGTTGTTCAGGAGGATCGCCCTTTGTCCAATCACATTGCAGAAGCTTCTCATATCAAACATGAGTCGCCTCAGGCAATTCTGTTTAAGAATGGAGATGTGGTATGGCATGCATCACATTGGAAGATTACATATGACTCTCTTTTGAATGCAGTCAAGGAAAATAGATAAAACCCATCCAATCGGATGGGTTTTTAATTTCTAGCTATATTTAATAGTTGAATGCTTATTATTTATGGCAGGCCACACAATTTTGAGGTGATCACCAGGCTCTACTGATTCATGAAAAGATGTTTTTTCCCCATTTTTCAAAAGTACGAAGCCTCCGGAAGAGGAAGCAGGCATATCAACATTAACATGGCTGAAAATATCCTGGAAAATAAAGGGAGACCTTGGTTTTTTCAGGATTGTAATCGCATCTCCAGCAGAAATCACGTCATCTTCGGTGAGGATAGCTCCTTCTCTCTGAAATTCAAGTATGCCACGGGACAGTTCTATTTTCTTGCCGTTAAAAATGACCGGGATGCTCTCCTGAAGTTCCAGCTGCTTAATATCTGCTAATTCCTTTACGGTCAGAGTGCTTCTATTTTCAATTCGAAGATTGTCACCATTATCTATTATGCTGTGGCAATTCACCTCAAGGCCGTTTTTATAAATCTTTCCGGAATGGCGCGGGAGAAAAGTCTCTTTTCCGTTAATGCTGATTCGATAAGGCTTCAGCTCGTTTAATAAATTATTTAGATTTAAAATTGTTAAGATTTCTTCAGCTGTTTCCGGAACCTTGCACTCTACTGTATCCCGATCAGCAAGAATCTGCTCGAGCGATGCAGCTGTTTGATTACAAGTAATGGCAGGATGAATTGTGTACTGCTTTCCGTTAATAGTAATAGATTTTTCCGGAACTTCATCAATTAAATCCTTTATGCAAACTTCAGCAGGCAATCCGTCATGCCCTTTTGAAACCGTTATGATATCCCCGGATTTGATTTCTTCATCCAAAGCACTTGGGAGGCTGTTGCGTGTAATGACAGGAGCTTCTCCATGGCTTCCCGGGATCGTAATGTTTTGCCCATTTAAATTGATAATCATGGCAAGTCCGGGCTTTCCGTAAAGCTTATTCATTTTAATGCCTGCTGAGAGCAGACAATCCCCGACTGTCAGGTTTTTCACCTCAAATAGCCGCACAGGCTGATCGTTGACGTAAACAGTACAATATTGGACCGGCGCTTTTTTAGCGGCAATTGCGATTCCTATTGGGGTGACTAACTCAGGGCCGCGGTCTGTATTATCCGGTAAATTTAGGCCGCTGATAGCATCAATCCCCCTAATTGCAACTCTGTTTGCCGGAAGAGCCAATCTATTCGTTATCCTTTCAGGAAGTCCTGGTGTTAAGCTCCCGCCGCCTGCAAGCATGACGGCTTTTGGAGGCCTGTTGTTCAGCCGCAATATTTCCTCGCAGATGGAATTTGTCAAACGTTCAAGCGCTGGAGAGATTTTTTTAATTGTCTCTTCCCTGCTGATTTCTGATTGGAAGCCGAGAATATCCGTGACAGTAATCGTATCGGATACATGCAAGTCTCTTTTTGCCTTTTCGGCTAGAGGGAAGTCCAGCAGAAGCTGGTCACTGATGGCTTCGGTGATCTCGTCCCCTGCTACAGGCACCATTCCAAATGCAGTAACTGTGCCCAAATCTGTTATGGCAATATCGGATGTTCCGGCACCGATATCAACAAGTGCCACATTCAGCCTTCTCATTGAAGGAGGGATAAGGACATTAATAGCTGCGATTGGCTCCAATGTTAAAGCTTCCATTTCCAGGCCAGCTCTTTGAAGAGCTGAGATGAGTGACTCCACCACAACTTTGGGCAGGAAGGTAGCAATGATTTCGACAGATGCCTCATCCCCCTGCTGATCAATCAGGCTTCCGATTTCTTCACCATCAAGGCGGTAGTATAAAACCGAATATCCCACACAATAGTAATAATAGCTTTTTTCAGTTGCCTGCTTCTCTGCAGCGATTGCCTGCGCCTGCTGAACTGCACTTAATTCAAGGTGAAGTATATCCTGCTTTTTCATCATCGGTTTTCCTTTAATGGTGATCGATGTTTTAGATCTTTCCGTTTTTAAAGCCCTGCCTGCCGCTGCTACACAAACTTTATTTAATGGGCCGTGTTTCACTTCAAGATCATCCCTGATTTCTGCTATAATTCTTGAAACAGCCGGAACATCATGGATCTGGCCGTCGAGCATGGCCCTCTCTGCATGCTCCCTAATAACAATGTCTTTCACATGGTATTGGCCGCCGTCTTCTTCCAGAATAATTCCGACAACCGTGCGAGTGCCGATATCCAGTGCAAAAAGCTTTTTTTGTTCGTCCAAAGCAATACACCTTCTTTTTAATTGTCATAGCATGCTTAACTATGCCTTTAAACCGCTTTACTACTTAAAAGCGTTTAATTAATAAAGAAATTTTTCGTGACATGTCTGAATAATTCATATATAATAACCCTAATTATAAAAAATGTATCACATATCCAGGGGCCGTAAAAGAGAAAGATGGAAATGTTTAACGGTGTACGCATTACACGCGTCCTGTGCATAAATCCTGAAACCAACACGGCTTAAATTTAGATTCGAAAGGATGGGACAGGAAATGAGCAATAATGAACTAGATAAACTTCGTGATCGAGTGGATGAACTGAATCTTCAGCTTTTATCTTTGATCAATGAAAGAGCAGAACTTGTTCAAGAAATCGGAAGAGTAAAGGAAACACAAGGGGTTTATCGTTATGATCCTGTCCGTGAACGCAAAATGCTGGATTTGATAAAAGAGCATAATGACGGTCCATTTGAAAATTCAACAATTGAGCATATGTTCAAGGAAATTTTTAAAGCAGGCCTGGAACTTCAAAAAGATGATCATAGAAAAGCGCTTCTTGTCTCACGCAAAAAGAAGCCTGAAAACACAATTGTAGACTTAAAAGGTGAAAAAGTAGGAGATGGCAATCCTCATCTTGTTTTTGGCCCATGTGCAGTTGAATCTTATGAGCAGGTAGCAACTGTTGCTGAAGCTGTAAAAGCGAAAGGGCTTAAGCTTCTTCGCGGAGGAGCATATAAACCAAGAACATCGCCATATGATTTTCAGGGTCTTGGACTTGAAGGCCTGAAGATTTTAAAAAGAGTGGCAGATGAATACGATCTTGCAGTAATTTCTGAAATTGTAAGCCCTAATGATATTGAAACAGCTGTAAATTATATTGATGTCATTCAAATCGGTGCAAGAAACATGCAAAACTTCGAGCTATTAAAAGCAGCGGGTGCTGTAAATAAGCCAGTTCTTTTAAAGCGCGGCATTGCAGCTACAATTGAAGAATTCATTAATGCTGCGGAATACATCATGTCCCAGGGGAATGGTCAGATCATCTTGTGTGAGCGGGGAATCCGTACCTACGAACGGGCAACACGCAATACACTTGATATTTCGGCTGTGCCAATCCTTAAGCAGGAAACACATTTGCCTGTACTTGTTGACGTTACACATTCAACAGGCCGCAGAGATTTGCTTCTTCCGGCAGCAAAAGCAGCGCTGGCAATCGGCGCAGATGGCGTAATGGCAGAGGTTCATCCTGACCCGGCTGTTGCCCTTTCAGATTCAGCACAGCAAATGGATTTAAATCAATTTGACCATTTTATGTCTGAACTGCAATCTTCAGCATTGCTGAGAGTGTGACCATCGGAATAAAAGCGGTTCGCGCATGCTGATTCTGCATCAATGGAACTATTCAAAATATGGAGAGCCTTCTGCTAATAGCAGAAGGCTCTTTTTCACTTGTAAAATGAAATTTTAAGTTTTTTACAGAAATATATGCCTTGACATTGCGGCAATTCCTGGACTGTCGTATGATTAGATACATAATTGTACATGTGTAACCACTCACAAATTAGGATAAAAAATGAGTAGGTTATGTCGTGTTGCTGTAAAATATAAAGTAATAGAAGTGACCGCTAATTAAAGAAGGAGTGTCAGTAATGAATGTAACAATATATGATGTGGCAAGAGAAGCGAATGTATCAATGGCAACGGTTTCTCGTGTTGTAAATGGCAACCCGAATGTTAAACCGGCAACAAGAAAAAAAGTAATGGAAGTAATTGACCGGCTTGGATACCGCCCCAACGCGGTTGCGAGAGGATTGGCAAGCAAAAAAACCACTACAGTCGGTGTGATCATTCCCGATATTTCCAGCACCTTTTTTGCAGAACTGGCAAGGGGCATAGAAGATATTGCGACAATGTATAAATACAATATCATTCTCAGCAACTCCGATCAGAATATCGAAAAAGAGCTGCACTTGCTTAATACTATGCTGGGGAAACAGGTGGATGGAATAGTCTTCATGGGCGGCAACATTACGTCCGAGCTTGTTGAAGAGTTTGAAAAGTCTCCGGTTCCAATCGTACTGGCCGGCTCTATTGAAGAAACAGGCAAAATTCCATCAGTCAATATTAATTATGAACAGGCAGCATTTGATGTCACAAAGTCATTTATTGAGAAAGGCCATAAAGATGTTGCTCTTGTGGTAGGACCCCTCCGTGAGCCGATTAATCAGGAAAAGAAGCTTGCAGGCTATAAGCGTGCATTGGAAGAAGCTGAAGTATCCTACCGCGATGAATTGGTGGTTGAAGGAGATTATACGTACGATTCAGGTATAGAAGCCTTTGAAAAACTGCTTGAGGCTGACCCTCGCCCAACTGCTATTTTTGCAGGATCTGATGAGATGGCATTGGGAATCGTCCATGGGGCCGAGGATAAAGGCTATGATGTTCCGAAAGACTTTGAAGTCATCAGTTCAGACAACACCAGATTGACCTTAATGGTCCGTCCTCAGCTGACATCAGTCGTACAGCCATTGTATGATATTGGTGCAGTTGCCATGAGATTGCTTACGAAACTTATGAATAAAGAATCAGTCGATGAGCAAATTGTTGTACTCCCTCATCGAATTGAAGAACGAAACTCAACAAAATAACAAACATGCCGATATAAAAGAAAAGCGGAAGCGCCTCGACCAGCCCCGACAAGCGCTGGAGGGCCAGAAGTTGAAGTCGTTCTTTGACTTCAGCATCTGGACCGAAGTGACTCGAGGGGCTAGGCGCTGCAGCTGGACAAGGGAAGAAAGAAAAACGCCTTAATACAAAAGGCGTTTCTTTCTGTCAAAATTTATCGCAGTCTAACGGGCAGTAAGATCCCCACTTCAAGACTCAGTGGAATCAAAGGAGATAAGTGGGGGTCAAACTGCCCGTAAAGGCCCGAAAAGAGGAACAAAGACTATAAAAACGCCACATCCTCCCAAAAGCTGCCGCTTTCGGTCGTGCGATGTATCGCTGCCGTTGCCTTCCTTGTCCTGTGGCAACGTCTTTGTGACCCACTTCCTGTGGGCCTCAACTAACAATCAGCGGGGAGAAAAGCCCCCCACGATTGAAGTTTCACTTTATACTAAAACTTTTAGATAATGCAGCGGATCAGGGAGAGAGAGTATGAGAAAGTTCGATATGTTAACACCTGCAGGGTTAATGGTGGGCCTGGCAATGCTCATTTTTGGGATTATGTGGAATGGTGGTGCAGATGGGTTTTTATCATTTGTTGACCCTTCTTCAATCCTTATTGTTTTAGGCGGATTAATAGCCGGGCTGCTTGTTAGTTTTCCGTTAAAAGATATCAGGCATATGCCCACCGTTTTTAAACAGGTTTTTTCCAGTGAAGAACAAAGTGTTGGCGAGCTGATTGGAATTTTTGTCAAACTCTCTGAGCGTGCCCGGCGTGAAGGGCTGTTGTCGCTTGAGGCTGAAGTCGGGAAAGTCGAAGATTCTTTTATTCGTAAAGGCATTTATCTGGCTGTGGATGGTATAGAGCCAGATGTCATTACTGACATTATGAATGCCGAAATAATGGCGATGGAAGAGAGGCACAGAAAAGGCAGAAGCATTCTTGAAAGAGCGGGTGAGTATGCTCCGGCCTGGGGAATGATAGGAACCCTGATTGGTCTGGTTCTGATGCTGAAAAATTTAAATGATCCCTCCACTCTTGGGCCAAATATGGCCATTGCCTTATTGACTACATTATATGGTTCACTGCTGGCCAATCTTATTTTTCTGCCGATGGCAGCAAAGCTGACTTTAAAGACAGAGAAGGAAGTATTTATAAAGGAGATCATTATTGAGGGGGTTATCGGTGTTCAATCTGGTCAAAATCCAAAAATCTTGGAGGAGAAGCTGAGCGCCTTTTTATCCTCTGAGGAACGGAGAGAGCTTGAGGGGGCAGTAAACACGGGGGAGGCGCTGGATCATGAGGCGTAGGCGAAGATCTCCTGAGCCTCCTAAAGGTGCCCCAATCTGGATGGTGACTTTCTCAGATCTCGTTACATTAATATTGGTTTTCTTTATCCTGCTATTTTCAATGTCACAGATTGATTTAATGAAATTTCAGGCGATATCTGACTCCTTCCGGGACAGGCAGGTGCTTGATTTCCAGCCGTCCATTATTCCAGCGGAGAATCAGGAAGAAGTGGAAGAAAATACGGAAAAAGAAGTCAGCGGCCAATCAGATTCTCTTGATGAGCTCCAGATGGAAATTCAGTCGTTTCTGGATGAGAATGGATTAGAAAAGGTTATAGTGGCAAACAGGACAGAGCGTGGTGTCGTTCTCGTCCTGCAGGAACAGGTTTTATTCGAATCCGCGGATGCGAGTCTGATAGACAGCTCATACCCTTTCCTGGATAAAGTAGGAACCCTGTTAGCAAACATGCCCAACCTGGTGAAGGTGGAAGGACATACTGATGACCGGCCCATAACTACATACAGATATCCATCCAATTGGGAGTTATCTGCTGCCAGGGCCAGTACAGTAATCAGATATTTAACAGAAGGACATAAACTTGACAGCCACAGATTTATGGCTGTCGGCTATGGGGAAACCCGCCCCATTGTTCCCAATTCCGGACCGGAAAATTGGGAGAAAAACAGGCGTGTGGAAATCATTATTTCTGATCCGAAATTTAATGAAGAGAATAATTAATAAACAGGTCTGGCTAAAGCCAGACCTGTTTATTTACATGTGAAGAAACTGTAGCCTGATGTTTCCGGACAGTCACTTTCTTATATAGACTCTGTCATCGATTTGTTCCGGATGGGATAAAGAACCTTGTCCACTGTTCGGGCATTTTTTTCAGTTATTTCACTTTTACGGGGGATAGGCTTATATAAATCAGCCGGATCATCCCATTCAGGGGGAAGAGGCACGGGTGCGTGTTCTTTCCACTTGTTTATCCACTTCTCCGGGATATCGCCGTAGCAATTAGAGTTTTCAGTCATTTCAAGCCAAATCATGGCCCATGCACGGGGAACAACTCTCCAAATATCATAACCGCCACCGCCGACTGCAATCCATTTCCCGCCACAATATTCATGGGCAATTTCATGAGCCAGTTTCGGAATTTCCCTATAGATTTTTATAGTAGATGATAAATGGGTAAGAGGGTCAAGATAATGTGCATCAGCACCATTTTGCGTCAGAATTACATCAGGCTTGAAAAATTCCGCAACCTCCCGAAAAGCTGTACGGTATGCATGGAGCCAGGAATCGTCTTCAGTAAATGCATCCAAGGGAATATTGAAAGAGAATCCATATCCTTTCCCTTGTCCCCGTTCATTGACATTTCCGGTACCGGGAAAAAGGTATCGGCCTGTTTCATGAATTGATAAGGTGCATACATCTGGATCATCATAAAATGACCATTGTACACCGTCACCATGATGAGCATCTGTATCCACATACAGAATACGGGCTTTATACTTCTCCTGCATGTACTTTATGGCTACTGAGCTATCGTTATAAATGCAAAATCCAGAGGCTTTTCCCCGAAAACCGTGGTGAAGGCCTCCGCCAAGGTGCAGTGCGTGCTTAGCACGTCCGCCCATAACGGCATCAACGGCTGCCAGGGTGCCTCCTACTATAAGGGAGCTCGCTTCGTGCATATTGGGAAATATAGGTGTGTCCTCTGTTCCGAGACCATAGTTTTCGCATGTTTCCTCCGGAAGCTGTCCCCGGCCGGCAAGCTTGACAGCATTTACATAATTAGGATCATGAATCAGGTGAAGCTCTTCCTCCGCAGCCTGGCGCGGCGGGATAATATGACATTCATCGATGGCATTTATATTTTTGAGTAAATCGAGTGTCAGCTTCAGCCTTATCTGATTAAAAGGATGATTTTTGCTGAATTTGTAGTTCAGCAGGTCTTCCGAATAAACAAATACTGAATCATGTATCATAGTGAAATCCCCGGCATGTTTGGCCATAAAACTTGATGGCCTGCTTTTTTCAAATCTTCAACTACAAGCGTAGGGTTCATTGTCTGTACTCTTATCACCAGTATTTTAAATTTATCATCCGTTTTGTCAGGGTATACAAGGACACTCTGGATATTTGCTTTCCTTTTGCAGATGACTTCAGCAATTTCAAACAGCATGCCCGCCTTGTTTGGCACCTTCACTTCAATCTGCGAGCCTGGCTGATGAGCTCCCGTCAATTGAACTAATGTATGAAGCAAATCGGTCTCTGTGACAATTCCAACCAGCTTATTATCGTTTAATATGGGCAGGCAGCCAATCCGCTGTTCATAAAAAACCGCAGCAATTTCTTCAGCAAAATCAAGTGGGTGACCTGTAATGATATCTGTCTTCATAATCATTTTCAGCGGTCTCTGAAGATCTTCCTTAAACAGTTCTGTATGAAAAATAGAAGGTGTGGCGTCACGAATATCTCTATCTGTTACAAGTCCCTGCAATCTGCCATCTTCATCTGTTATCGGCAAATGCCGGATTCTTTTTTCGCTCATAATTCTTATTGCATCGGCAATAGTGTCTTCTTTTGCCAAGGCCGTGACATCCGTTTTCATAATTTCTTCAACAATCACTTTAAATGCCTCCTTATAAAATATGGAGATGCATTCATGCCGAAGAATAGTTCTGGCATGAACTATGTATTTACGCTTTTATTAAGATTTAATACATAAAACGATTCATAAAGCGCAAGCGGTCAAATTGCTGCACAGAATCCTGGTCTACTCTTTTTCCAATACGGGCCATTAGGCAATTTGCGGGGTGAGAACTGATTTCCGGGTCATCTGTGGCGTACCATTCAAGACCGCCTGCATTCATCATCTTTTCCATGATTTTTCGATATTCCCATACATTCAGGCCAGTTCCTTTTAAATCCCAATGCCAATAGTACTCTGTCGTTATAACAATATAATCCTCCATAGCATCATCCATCATAGATACTCTCAGCAGGTTCTTGCCTGTTCCTGAACCCCGGAAAGCAGGAATCACTTCTATGGCACCCAATTCAATTAAATTATCCATCTTACCTTCCGACCAGCGTTCAAGAGGATCCGGATACAAGTAAGTAACATAGCCGACAATGGTATGTCTGTCACGGGCTACTATAATTCTGCCCTCCGGCAATCCTGCAATCTCAACCAGGGCTTTATGCTGCTGAGCCGGCGGCCTGAAAGCAACAAGATCTTTATGAAACTCATAATCTGCCAATTTTTCAGGTGTAATTGGCCCCTCAATGATTAATTTTCCATTGGCTGTTTTTAATTCCTTTGCATTATACGTTTTTTTATGTTCCATGTATTCACCACCCAGGTAGCATGATCAATGTACCTTCTATTATACATAAAAACGCGGTAGATAAAGCGCTTTCACATAATTTTCTGTGTAATTTAAAAAAGTTTGTGACAATTTCCGAATTTGTTCATAACTGCTTTTTTCTCCTTTAAAATTTTAAAAATTGAGAAAATATAATGTTTATACTATAATAATATCAAATCTAAATAAGGGGGAGAAGATTTATGAAAGTGGAAGCGCTGCCAGTAACACAAGGGGACTTCAATTTAAAAAATTATGATGAACTTTATGCAATTTTTAACTGGGCTGATGCGGAAAAAGAATTTTCCTGGAAAGAAACCGGCCGCATGAATATGGGCTATGAGGCCATCGACCGTCATGCGGAATCTTTCAGAAAAAATAAGGTTGCCCTTTATTATCGCGATGGACAGAGAAATGAGAAATATACTTTCAAAGAAATGAAGGAACTATCCAATAAAGCGGGAAATGCATTAAAAGCATATGGCGATGTTGAGAAAGGCGACCGGGTGTTCATCTTTATGCCGCGTTCTCCTGAGCTTTATTTTGCAGTATTGGGGGCTGTTAAGCTGGGGGCTATTGTAGGTCCTCTATTTGAAGCTTTCATGGAAGGAGCTGTCCGTGACCGGCTTGCTGACAGTGAAGCAAAAGTCCTGATTACAACACCTGAGCTTTTGGAACGAGTGCCTGTTGACCAGCTGCCTGCTTTAAAGCATGTTTTCCTTGTTGGGGAAAATATTGAGGAAACCGGGTCATATGTTGATTTTAATAAAAGAATGGCTGAATCGAGCAGGAAGCTGGCAATTGAATGGGTTGATGGAAATGATGGGCTTATTTTGCATTATACTTCCGGTTCAACAGGCAAGCCAAAAGGGGTGCTGCATGTACATAATGCAATGATTCAGCATTACCAGACAGCTAAATGGGTGCTGGACTTAAAAGAAGAAGATGTATATTGGTGCACTGCTGATCCAGGCTGGGTAACCGGTACTTCATATGGCATTTTCGGCCCGTGGCTGACAGGGACTTCAAACCTTGTGGTCGGGGGCAGGTTCAATCCGGAGACTTGGTATAAAATGATTGAGGAATATGGCGTTACAGTTTGGTATAGTGCTCCGACTGCTTTCCGCATGCTAATGGGCGCGGGCGATGAGGTTGTGAAAAAATTTGATTTAAGCTCCCTTCGCCATGTCCTCAGTGTTGGTGAACCGCTAAACCCTGAAGTAGTCAGATGGGGTACAAAAGTCTTCAACATGCGCATCCATGATACATGGTGGATGACTGAAACGGGTGCACAGCTGATCTGTAATTATCCTTGCCTGGAAATAAAGCCGGGATCCATGGGTAAGCCGATTCCGGGTGTTAAGGCAGCCATTGTCGATGATCAGGGAAATGAACTGCCGCCTAACCGTATGGGTAACCTTGCGATTAAAAAAGGCTGGCCTTCCATGATGCATGCCATCTGGAATAACGAGCAAAAATATGAATCTTATTTTATGCCGGGTGATTGGTATGTTTCCGGAGATTCGGCTTATATGGATGAAGATGGATATTTCTGGTTCCAGGGCCGTGTAGATGATGTTATCATGACATCTGGCGAGCGTGTAGGGCCGTTTGAAGTAGAGAGCAAGCTGATCGAACATCCGGCGGTTGCAGAAGCTGGGGTCATCGGCAAGCCGGATCCTGTCCGCGGGGAAATTATTAAAGCGTTTGTTGCTTTGCGGGATGGGCATGAACCCACTGAGGAATTAGTGGAAGAAATCCGCCAATTCGTTAAGAAGGGCCTTGCTGCCCACGCTGCTCCGCGTGAAATCGAATTCCGCGACAAGCTTCCAAAAACCCGCAGCGGCAAAATCATGCGCCGTGTGCTTAAGGCATGGGAACTGGATCTGCCAACCGGTGATTTGTCTACAATGGAAGATTAAAATAGTTGAAGGCCGCTGTTCAATAACAGCGGCCTTCATGTATTTATATGAAAGGTGCAAAACGAAGAAAAAAGCAGAAATCCAGCCAATGGATTCCTGCTTTTCGTTTTAATCATTTTCAGCTGCTGTGTCTACACCTTCACCGGATTCTGATGGTTTTTCTTCCTTAGGCTTTTCTTCCGCTGGCGGGTCTTTCGGTTTTTCTTCCTTAGGCTTTTCTTCTTTTGGTTTATCTTCTTTAGGTTTCTCTTTTTCCGGCTTTTTGCCGATTTCCACTGCATTGGAAGGAGCAGACTCTCTGCCGGCAATGTCAACGGCTGTTACATGGATTGAGCCGCTTCCAGCCTTAAAGCTAAGGGAGGAGCCAGCTTTTATGGTACCGACTTTTTTGCCTCCGTTATAGACGCGGTAACCTATTACATCATTTTCAGGATGTGCGCCCCATGTAATGCTTTCACCCGAAGCTTTTATGCCTGGTGCTGCCGGGGCTTTACCGTTGTCTTTGAGCTGGTCAGCGCTAGTCAGTATGCTCTTCCAGCGTTCTTTATTCGGAATTAGAGTACTTAGATTTGCTTTAATGCCGAATAGTTTTTGAATATATTCCGGATTCACTACCATTCCAGGTTCAGTAAACTCTTCTGGTGTTGAATCAAGTGCCATATATTTTTTATCGCCAATTCGTACAAGTTTTCCGTTGCCGAGACTGTCATCCACTTTTGTAGGAACAAATTTGGCATTGAATAAATCAGTTTCAACTAGGCCAGCTTTAGAACATGCCTCTGAGGGAAGCAGGCCGGAAATGGCACAGAATGAACGTCTTACGATTCCACCCGGCATTTTAAAGCTTTCGCTTGGGTCTACAAGGTCAGGGGCAGCATCATATGCTGCATTCATCAGGTCAGCCCACAGATAATTATTTCGCAGGCTATAGCTTAATGGGCCAGGAGCCTTCAATGATTTAGGCGTATCATAACCAGACCAGATGCCGAAAGTGACATTCGGGTTGGATGCCACAAACCAGGCATCTATGAATTCAGTACCAGTACCTGTTTTACCCGCCCAGTCAGAACCGAACTTCAATCTGCTCTTAATCGATGTGGCAGTTCCGCTGTTTATAACGTCTCTCATCATATCGATTGTAAGGTACGCTGTCTGCGGGCTAAATACATCAACAGGCTCTGATTTATGCTGGAATATGACGTTCCCGTCTTTATCTGTAATTTTTTCAATCATATAGGCGTCAATAAATTTCCCGCCATTAGCAAATGTAGTAAATGCGTTTGTATTTTCTTCTACAGTTACGCCGTATTCCAGTGATCCGATGGATGTAGACAAGTTTGTATAGTCAGGGCCGATAAGAGAAGTAAAGCCCATTTTCTCAAGGTAAGCAGCAGGCCGCTGTCCGACTATATCCTTATAGAGCTTTACAGCAGGGACATTGTATGAATGCTTAAGTGCATCTCTGGCCGAAACAAGCCCGCTATAGGTATTTGTATAGTTCTTTGGCCAAGGTCTGTTTAGTCCCGGAGCAAGATGCAGCGGCACATCAGGCAGAATAGTGCCCGGCGCTGCTTTTCCAAGTTCTATTGCCGGGGCATAGACTAAAAGCGGCTTCATGGTTGAACCATTTTGCCTAAGAGCGCTTGTAGCATGGTTCAGCTGCTCGCGTTTGTGGTCGCGTCCGCCGACAAAGCTGATAATTCTCCCGGTTTTATTTTCAATTAATATCGCACCAACTTCTACGGGCTCCATGATTTGTTTGTTTTCGCCAGTTTCCGGATCCTTTATTGTCTCAGGTTTGTCAGGGCCGTAATAAGGGTAGTTATCTTTGACCTGCTGCATCTTATCATAAATTTCTTTGTTAATGGTCGTATGAATTTGGAAGCCATTCTGGCGGATTGTCCGGTCTGCAAGGGTTCTGTATTCCTCGCGGAGCTCGTCATCTTCTTTTAAGTCCTGTTCTTCATATCCGTCATTTTTTGCGAGAATCTTAGTCATGATTTTTACTGCACGTTCTTCTATTTCATACGTTAAATATGGATACTTTTCCAAAGGGCTCTCAGAAGCCGTTGTGAAATCCTTTGTCAGGTCATATGCCAAGGCTTCCTCGTATTGCTTCTGGTCAATCTTTCCGTCATCATACATTCTTTTCAGAACGGTTTTCATCCTGGAGAAACCGGGTTCCAGATTCTCTTTGACCGTTCCCTCCCTTGTAAAAGGAGTGTAGCCGAATGGACTCTGAGGCAGCCCTGCAATGAATGCGGCCTGGGGCAATGTTAATTCTTTTGCACTCACCCCAAAAATGCCTTTGGCAGCTGCTTCAACTCCGGCAATATTCCGTCCGGATGCATTTCTTCCAAAGGTAGAAACATTTAGATATGCTTCCAATATTTCTTTTTTATCAAAGAATTTCTCCAGCCGCAAAGCAAGCAGAATCTCTTTTGCTTTCCGTTCGAAAGAAACTTCATTCGTTAAGATTTGGTTCTTTATCAGCTGCTGTGTCAGTGTACTTCCGCCGGATTGAACAGATGAATTTGTTACTTCCTGGAAGAGTGCGCGCATAATCGCTTTTGGCACCACACCGTCATGTTCGTAGAAATATTCATCTTCAGTAGCCACTACTGCGTTAATTAAGTGTTCCGAAACATCATCAAGCTTAACTTCCTCACGTTCCAGGTCTGTTCTGAGCTTTCCGAGATATACATTATTTGCAAAGTATAGTTCTGATGTTTCTTCATAGTCATAAATATCCTTTTTCATGCTGGCATAGGATCGGATGGGTTCATCTTTTACAAGCGATGCGAAATAACCGGCTCCCAGTCCTCCCGCGAATGAACCCCCAATGACAGCCAGTATGATAAAAAGCAAAGTAAGATTCCAGATGACCTGGTATGTAATACTTGCTCCTTTAGCTGCTTTCTTATTACCGAAAAGGCCCGGAGTCTGCCTCAATTTATCCATTAACATCTGAAACTTTTCTTTCATCATATCAATCCCCCTAAAATCACATTTATTATAGCACAATGTGACAGCCGAATATGACATGGTTCGCCATTTATCTGAAATTTCCTTTTTTGCACAGGAATTTGACATTTGGCTCATTTTTATGATAAAAATATTCTATCTTAGACGTTAAATATTTTAAAGGCATTGATGGGAATCCAGTAATGCTTCTATCCCTGTTTCAGAAAGCCGGCGTTTGCTGCGAGCCGGTACAAATAGAAGGATGAAATACCTCCCTGAGCTTTCACTGTCAACCTGCACAGCAGTTATAGCAGTGGACGGATTATCCGTTATTCTGAAAGAGTGGGGGACATTGTGTCCTCAATCTGGGTGGTACCGCGCAAAAAGATCATGCGTCCCTGCATAAATTGCAGGGGCGCTTTTTGTATGGTTATAACCTTCAATGCCTTTAAAAATAGCCGTTAATTAGGAGGAATTAAGATGAGTTTACTTGAAGATCTGCAATGGAGAGGAATTGTTTATCAGCAGACAGATGAAGAGGGAATCCAGAATACTCTCGAGAAAGAGAAAATTTCTTTATACTGCGGTGTTGATCCTACTGCTGACAGCATGCATATTGGACACCTGCTTCCATTTTTAACGTTAAGACGCTTTCAAAAAGAAGGCCACCGTCCAATTGTACTTGTTGGCGGAGCTACTGGACTTATTGGTGATCCAAGCGGCAAAAGCGAAGAACGGAAGCTGCAGACTCTTGAAACAGTGCAGTATAATGTGGACTGCATAAAGGGCCAGCTGAAAAGAATTTTTGATTTTGAAAGTGAAAATGGTGCAATCATGGTTAACAACTACGATTGGGCAGGCTCCATGGATATCGTTACGTTCCTTCGTGATTACGGGAAACATGTCGGAGTCAATTACATGCTCGCTAAAGACACCATTTCTTCCAGACTGGAAACTGGAATATCCTTTACTGAATTCACTTACACCATCCTGCAGGCAATGGATTTCCTTCATTTATATGAGAATCATAACTGCAAAATGCAGATTGGCGGCAGCGACCAGTGGGGGAATATTACAACCGGACTTGAACTTATCCGCAAAATGGCGCCTGAAGGTTCCAAGGCTTACGGACTGACCATCCCTCTTGTAACGAAAGCGGATGGAACAAAGTTCGGCAAAACGGAAAGCGGCGCAATCTGGCTTGATCCTGAGAAAACATCTCCTTATGAGTTTTACCAGTTCTGGATTAACACAGCAGATGCGGATGTAATCAAATACCTTAAATTCTTTACCTTCTTATCCCGTGAAGAAATTGAAGATCTTGAGAAAGCTGTTCAGGAAGAACCGCATCTCCGCAAAGCCCAAAAAGCACTTGCTGAAGAAATGACACGTCTGATTCATGGGGATGAAGCATTAGAACAGGCTATCAAAATTACAGCAGCCCTTTTCAGCGGAGATATAAAAAACCTTTCAGCCTCTGAGATTAAACAAGGCTTTAAGGATGTCCCATCTTATGAGCATTCAGAAGGAGAGGAATTGGGCATAGTTGACTTGCTTGTTGCTGCCAAAATCTCTCCATCCAAACGCCAGGCGCGTGAAGATGTGACGAATGGCGCTGTTTCAGTAAACGGAGAACGCGTAACAGAGCTTGATTACACTCTTACTGATAAAGATAAGATAGAAGGTCAATTTACTGTCATTCGCCGCGGAAAGAAAAAATATTACCTGATTAAATACTAAAAAACGAAAGCCCTCCTGTGACGGAGGGCTATATTTAGACATAATTGAATCAAAAATGGGAGTTAATCCAGCAGAAAACAAAAAAACTGCCGAAATGCATCGGCAGTTTTAATATTATTAACGAGAGTAGAATTCAAAAGCTTCAAAAACCCTAGTATTATAGGGGTTTGAGAGGGGCTTTATTATAGCTAAGTTTGGTGAACAAACGCACCCGTTTACGTGCATCTATTCACCAAACTTAGCTATGAGCGTCCAAAGCTATATTCAACTGATTTAGATTATCTAAACTGAATAAATTGTCCATCATAATGTCAATAGAATTGACACTTTTAGTAGTATGTGCTGGTGTCAATTATAAGTTCATATTCGGGAAAAAGTTGTCACTTGAGAAAAATGGCGCAAATAATTTTACGCCATTTTCTATTTCATTTTATTATTATGGACCTAAAAATCGAATGGTTTATCTTTAGAGAGGTTACATGTTCTAAGGCCTGTTGTTGCAGTTTTAAAGAATGATGTTAGTTACAATTCCTATAATAAAACAAAATATTGCTGCTCCAAGTGCAAACCTAGTACCACTTCTAGACAGGGTTTTATTATGAGTGCTTTTAAACCAACCTGTAAATTGAAGTTTATTCTTATAAAGAATATATATAAACAAGAGATCAGCAATAAAGATAAGTGTCCAATTAAATTCTGTAAACCCAAGTAATTGTACAATTGTTTTTTCTACATACCCTAAAATTAAAAGGCCTATAAATAAAATAAGAGATACTCTAATGATTTCTAATATAAATTGGAGTGTTTTGTTCACAATGTACCCTCCCCTACAGATTCTTGTTCAGCAACTTTTGCATACTTTTTAATAAACTTAGCATCTTCTTTACAGTAAATAAACAATAAATATATATTTTTGTAAATTATATACATTTTAGTAAAAATAAAAATGGTTTTTAGCTAGGTATATTTATTACATCCATTTACTTTTTTAGATAACTTGCTAAATAATCATTCAAAAACCCCTTTACATAAAAAGCCTTCTATACCGAGAGGGCCCAAAGTTAAGAAGAATAAAGATTTTTGTCCACAAATAACGCGTAATAATGTGCCCTAAATTATCCCCCGAACCTCCCCCAAATGGATAGTGGAGAATACATTATTCTACAAAGCATAAAACAAACAAAAAACCCCAGAACCATTGATTTAACAAGGATTCTAGGGTTTATAGGATTTCTATTTAAGAAGCGTCTCGCTTAACGAGAGTAGAATTCAACGATTAGAGATTCGTTGATTTCAGCTGGAAGTTCAGAACGCTCAGGCATGCGAGTGAAAGTTCCTTCTAGCTTGTCTGCATCGAAAGATACGAAGTCAGGTACAAAGTTGTTAACTTCGATTGCTTCTTTAACGATGTCAAGGCTGCGAGATTTTTCGCGAAGTGTAATTGTTTGACCAGGTGCTACGCGGTATGATGGGATATCAACACGAGATCCATCAACCATGATGTGACCGTGGTTAACAAGCTGGCGAGCTTGACGGCGAGTGCGGGCAAGACCTAAACGGTAAACAACGTTGTCAAGACGTGATTCAAGAAGAATCATGAAGTTTTCACCGTGCTTACCAGGCATTTTGCCGGCTTTATCGAATAAATTGCGGAATTGACGCTCATTTACTCCGTACATGTGACGAAGCTTTTGCTTCTCCTGCAATTGTAATCCGTATTCAGAGATTTTTTTACGCTGGTTTGGACCATGTTGTCCAGGAGCGTAAGGACGCTTTTCTAATTCTTTTCCAGTACCGCTTAGAGAGATTCCAAGACGACGGGATAATTTCCAGCTTGGACCAGTATAACGAGCCATTTAAGACTCCTCCTTTTGTGTTTTTATTTTGGTAAAATAAAAACAGAAACAGATGCGCACAACAATCATGTTCATTTTGTTTTCATGTACCTTCGCCCTAGCAGCAGAGGGTTACACAGTACCCCATCCCCAGAAACATGTAAGTCGCCAAAGGCGCCTGAAGCCAGACAATGCTAACTTCAATGCTCTGGTTGAGGAACAAAATGAGTACATCAAGGTGCTCACATAGGCTGCAATATTTTACACAAGGAGTATTATATAATTTTTAGAGGGTAAAAGTCAAGGCGATCTTTAATTTTTACTTCTTTAGATTTAAAGCATGTATTAATTATATAGGAAATTTATTTTCTATGCCATATTTCACAGTTATTTAGAAAACTATCAAAGAGTCTCTTTGAAAAAAATATGATATAATAAAGAAAAAATTGGCAGAAGGCGGCTTCTCTATTTTATATTTCATAGATATTTCCTGCTGGACCTCTGCTGAAAACTTGAAATGAAGTAAGCGGAATTGAAACGAAATAGCCACATCTATCCCGGGATTTATTAATTTTGGTCCGTTATAATATACCTTATTGGTTTAAAGATTCATGATCTGAGATATTTGATGGGTGATAAGAAGATGGATACACTTGAACGCCAAATCATACTTAATTTAAAAAGCCGTTTTTTTGATATTATCGATACGGAGAACGGTTTCTTTCATTATGAGAAATTACTGAATGAAATGCTTTCTGCCATTCAAGTCCTTACTGAAGCAGACGAAATAACTCTGTACGTCTTTAATGAATGGAAGCAGGAGTTTTTTGCAGAAGCATCCACAAATCCGGATACTTTGCAGTCACTTGCTTTTTCAGGTGATTTAAAAAGATGGGCTAAAACAAACAGAGAGTTCCAGGGGTTAGGCACTGAGATTATGGAAGAACAAATCATGATTCCTCTTGTAAAGGGAAGCCAGCTGCTGGGGTGCATGATTCTAATAGGGGCATCAGGCTGTTTTCACACCTATCCAGAAAAAGTATTTCAGGAACTTAGCGAAGAATGCGGGCAATTTCTTGATAAAGCTCAGGGCATGGCTAAAATTGCTTCAGAAGAAAAACGCTACAAACAGCTGTACCGCGTTACTGAGAAATTCCATTCCTCAATGGATATGGATATGGTGCTGGGGGAAATTATTTTTACTCTCCAGGAAATGTACCCCACTTTTACCTGCTATCTTCTGCTGTCCCAGGATAACAATAATCATGGAGATTTGCCTATTAGAGACCTTGAATATGACAGCGAAAATATTGCGGCCATGCAGGCTTATGTCACGGGGACTGTTCAATTTGAAGATTCCCTCCAGGAAGTTCGATCTATCCTGTATGCTCCATTAAAAGGGAAACAGGGGGTGTATGGCGTTCTGCAAGTTATAGCGCCTAATACCATCATATTCCCGAAAAATGAAATTGAATTTATAACACTTCTGGCTAATACTGCAGGCAGTGCACTGGAGAATGCGCAGCTTTATCAGCAGTCCAAGCGGCTGATAGCGGATCTTCAATTAATTAATGAAACCTCCCACCGCCTGAACTCGAACTTGCGCCTTACAGAAACGATGAACTTTATGTCAGATCAGATTATGCAGTCCTTTGATGCTGAAGAAGCCGGTTTCATCCTCTTATCTTCTGATGGTTCTGATGTAAATATAATTCAGGGCAGCACTGAATTTTTTCATACCAAAGAGGCAGAAAGCTATATTCAGTATATGAAGAAAAAGATCATCAGGGAGAAAGAGTCTCTTTTTATTGGAGATTTTTCTTTACAGCTCGAAGGTGCGGCGAGCTGCTATAAATCCATCATGGCTGTTCCGATGACCCAATCTGGAGTGTTAAAGGGATTTGCGCTTGTCATGCACAGTTCTCCATATCATTTTTCATTTGAAACATTCAAGCTGCTGCAATCATTGATTCATCATTCCACGCTTGCCTTTACCAATTCAATGCTGAGAGAAGAGCTTGAAAAGATGGTTGTAACGGATCACTTAACAAAGCTGTATTCCCGAAACTATTTGGATGATCGCATACATCAGTCCATGAATGAAGATCATGAAGGAACCTTTATGCTGGTTGATATAGATGATTTTAAAATGGTGAATGATACATACGGACATCAGGTAGGCGATGAAATTATTATTCAAGTCGCCAATTTAATAAACAGCAATATTCGCGGCACTGATATTGGAGCAAGATGGGGCGGTGAGGAGCTGGCTCTTTACCTGCCCGGTGTTTCTTTGTCAGCAGGTGCGCTTATTGCTGAACGGCTTGTCAGAAAGGTATGTCAGATCACAGACCCCCAAGTAACCATTTCATGCGGCGTCTCATATTGGAGCAGGGGGAAAAAAGATTCGTATGCTTCACTATTTAAACGGGCTGACAGGGCATTATATACTGCCAAGAATACAGGTAAAAATAAAGTGATACTTGAGTCGGCAGCAGACTCATTTATATAGGGGACTGCCTTATGGGGAGGCAGTCTTTATTAACGGATAAACATGAAGAAATACTGAAGTTAGATAGCAGGCGTTATCGGCTCAAGGTCATAAGCCGATAGGCGAGCGCCTTCCGCCTTTCTGAATATTTTTCCAAAACAAAATACTTTCAAAAAATATGCTATTATCATATGCTGAAAGAGGAGCTTGATATAGCAAATAATGTAAGCGTTTTCAGTGAAGGGGAGAGTTATAATGGATAGAAATCATCGGTTTAACTTCGAGACGCAGGTCATCCATGAAGGATACGATGCAGAAAGCTTCAAGGGAAGCCTGGCACCGCCCATTTTTCAGACGTCAACTTTTACTTTCGAGACGGCACAGCAGGGGGAAAAGCGTTTTGCCGGTGAAGAAGAAGGCTATATCTATTCCCGTCTGGGCAATCCAACGGTAAAGATGCTGGAAGAAAGAATGGCCGCCCTTGAAAAGGGAGAGGCTGCCCTTGCGTTTGGTTCGGGTATGGCCGCGGTTTCAGCTGTTCTTTTTGCTTTAACCAAAACAGGTGATCATATTTTATGTTCCCAGGGAGTGTATGGTTGTACATTTGGACTCCTGGAGATGATGGAGGAAAAATATAAAATCAGCCATGATTATTCAGCGATGGAATCAAAGCAGCAGCTGCTTGATCAAATTAAGCCGGAGACTGTCTGTATATATGTTGAAACTCCAATAAATCCAACAATGAAATTGGTGGATTTGAAGATGGTTGCAGAAGTAGGGAGAGAGAAAGGGATTCCGGTTGTGGTGGATAATACTTTCTGTTCTCCATATTTACAGAATCCGATCGAGCTGGGCTGCGATATTGTCATTCATAGTGCGACAAAATACATCGGAGGTCATGGTGACGTAATTGCCGGCCTTGTTGTAGGCAGCAAAGAATTTTTGGATGAAGTAAGAATGACTACTCAAAAAGACATTGGGGGCATTATTTCACCTTTTGAAGCCTGGCTGCTGCTCCGCGGCTTGAAAACACTTGCAGTCAGACTTGACAGGCATTGTGATAATGCTGAACAGCTTGCATCATATTTATTGGCGCATCCAAAAGTGGAAAAAGTTTATTTTCCTGGAGACAGCAGTAATGCAGATTTTGATATTGCGCAAAAACAAATGAGAAAGCCTGGCGGGATGATTTCCTTTACTCTAAAGGGAGATAAAGAGACTGCTCAGGAATTTATGAACAGGCTGAATCTAATAAAAATTGCCGTGAGCCTTGGAGATGCGGAGACATTAATCCAGCACCCTGCAACTATGACTCATGCTGTGGTTCCAAAGGAATACCGTGAAAAAATGGGCATTGAAGATACATTGCTGAGGCTTTCAGTCGGCCTTGAATCATGGGAAGATATCAGGGAGGATCTTTCCCAGGCTCTTGAAGGAGTCTGATATGTAAAAGAGATGGCCGTTAAATGGCCATCTCTTTCTTTTGAAATCATTTACAGGAAGGATACAAGCACCTCTGAGAAGTCTTCCAGGTATTTCTGGTCAAGTTCATCAAATCGGTTTTTTTCTGGGGAATCAATATCCAGCAAACCGAGAAGCTCGCCATCTTTCACAAGCGGAATGACGATTTCGGACTGTGAAGCAGCGTCACAGGCGATATGTCCAGGGAATTGATGGACATCTTCAACACGGACAGTTTCCATTTGCTCTGCAGCTGTTCCGCACACGCCCTTGCCAAGGGGAATTCTTACACATGCAGGCAGGCCCTGAAAAGGACCGAGAACAAGCTCGCCTTCTTCCATCAGGTAAAACCCTACCCAGTTGGTGCGTTCCAGGAATTGATTAAGAAGTGCTGATGCATTGCTTAAATTGGCAATGCTGTTCGTTTCTCCTGCAAGAAGAGCAGAGAGCTGTTTAATCAATAATTGATAATTTTCTTCACGGGTTCCCTTGTATGATTCGACACTAAACATCACAAATCACCTTGCTTTCTCAAAGATAAATGAATTTCCTGGCAGAAGAACAGGAAATTAGTAGGACATTGTCGAGAACTTAAAAAAGGATAAGACGATTTTAGCAAGAATGTTTAATTATCACAACAAATCCGTTTTAACAAGCCATAGTTGAATTTGCTCATTAGTGTTAATTCGAGACTTAACAAAAGAAAGCGAGGCGGGAACTTTGAAAAAAAATTCAAAAGAGGCAATTGTGTCTGCCGCTATCTCCTTATTTAATACGAAGGGTTTTTCAGGGACTTCCATCCGTGATATTGCAGGCAAAGCTCAGACGAATCCAGCGAATATTGCATACTATTTCGATAACAAACACGGGCTGCTGGAATATTGCTTTACTGCGTTTTTTGAAGGGTATATTCAGGAGATAGAGAAGGGGTTTTCATTTCTTGAGCAGGGGGCGGCCCTGAGCCTGAAAAAAATGGCGCAAAATATCATGGTTTATCAATTTGAACATAGCCATTTAACAAGATTGATACTCCGGGAAATTTCAATAGATTCACAGGTAGTAAGGGAAATCATGTCCACGTATTTAGCAAAGGAAAAATTTTATTTTGGCAGGGTGCTTGAAAGGGGCATGAAAACAAAAGAGTTCCGTATCCATTCAGCCAATTATATTATTATCCAGCTGAAAGGACTCCTGTCCATGCCATTTCTGAACACACATTATATGTCTGAAGTTCTCCATGTATTTCCTCATGAAAAATATTTCGCGGATAAATATACGAAAGAAATATTCAATTGGGTTGATGGAGTCCTGTGCAATCATGCCGGAAAATCATATGCTGCTGTACTCTAATCATTTAAGGTGTTTCATTCTATCGAGGCCCTGACCCATGTCCTTTGCCTGATGGGAATCGGACCCATAAACCAGTGTAATGCCTTTTTTGGCCGCTGCTTCTGCAGCCCAATCGGGAGGATAGGACTCTTTGCATAACGGCTTGGCGAAACCGGCTCCGTTATAGTCGAGTTCATAGCCTTGAATATGCACCTCATCAAGTATTTGGTTTAGTTCCTCTCTAAATTCCCGATCAGCGGGATATTTTTTTTGGAATTTTTTCACCAGGGTGATATGCCCAACCCTTTTTGGTTTAAACGGCCCTAAATCTGCTTTTATTGATAGGAGCAAGGTGCGGAAGTAATTCAAATAAACCGCTTCAATAGAACCGTATTCTTCTATCATCTTTGCAAAAACATCCGGGCTGTAATCCAGGCATTCGTAGCGGCCCCCGTGCTTTAGAAAATGTACAGATAAAATAGAATCATCCAAATACTTTCCGTTTTTATCGAGGAAATCTCTGATCTCCCGTTCAAAGCCTTCAATGTAATCCACTTCAAGCCCCGCATTAATCCTGATTCTTCCTTGATAAGCAGCTTTTATTCTTGAAATATCAGTAAAATATGTTTCAAGATTCTCTTTGCTCATCGCACTGTCCCGGGCAGGTGCCGGGTCCTCAAAGCCCTCAGGGAGCGGAGCATGTTCAGTAAAAGAGATCTCCTTTAGACCCAGACTTATTGCTTTTTCAACATAATCTTCCAATGAATCCTTTGTTCCATGCGGGCAATAGGGTGTGTGGATGTGTCCGTCTTTTAGCATATCAAGAGCTTCCTTTCTGCAATGGTTTAATTGATGCAGTACTCAAGTCTCTTTTTTATATATCTCCTAAATAAAGAAGGAAATCATTTATAAAAAGCGAATTGTTTGTATTTGAACAGTTCATATAGTTCAATTAAAAAGGCGGTTTTCAGTTGCTTTTTGTATATTATTTTCTGAGTTGATTGCAGCGGAAGGTGCGAGATCCTCGAAAATGCTATCGCATTTTCTTCGTGCGATGTTTTTTCGGGGAAGCTTATTCAACGTCCTGCGGGAGTAGGGGGACAGGTGAGACCCCGCAGACGCGGAGCGTTGAGGAGGCTCACCGCCCGCCCCGCGGTTTGCTGAGCATCCTGGAGCAGCAATCAACGGACAACATTGAAAGGCAAAAACAACAATTTATACGAAAAGAACCTTGAAAAAAGCCATTTAAAAATACAGATGCTATAGTTATTTTTCGAAAATAGCATTTTAGGTGAGATATTAAAGAAGAAATTCATAAAAAAATGAAATAAATAGTCAAAAAATGTCGTTTACATGGTATCATAAAAGCATTGAAAATAACATGTGAAAATAAAGAAACGCCTCACGCTATTAAATAAAAACTTTAAATATACATACTGGCTCGGGAACAGAACAGGGGGCTTTAAAATGGAATACATAATTGGAGCTATAGTCATTCTTTTATGCCTATATCTCACCGGATATTTTTTAAAGAAAAAACATTACAAAGAAATTGACAGGCTGGAAACATGGAAGATGGACATAACGGACCGCCCTGTTCTAGATGAAATGTCTAGAGTTAAAAAGCTGAATATGACGGGGCAGACAGAGGAATTGTTTGAACGCTGGAGAAATGAATGGGATGAAATAGTTACATCACAGCTTCCGGATGTGGAAGAATTGTTATTTGATGCTGAAGAGAGCATAGATAAATACCGCTTTAAAAATTCCCAGGAAATTCAGGGGAGAATAGAAAAAAGATTAACCGAGATAGAAGAAAACATCAAAAATCTGCTTACTGAATTGAATGAGCTGGTAGGCAGTGAAGAGAAAAATCGAGCGGAAATTGAAGAATTGAAAGAAATGTACCGCCAATGCAAAAAGTCTCTTCTTGCACACCGCCATACATTCGGAAAATCCGAAAAAATTCTTGAAGAACAGCTGGATGAAGCATTGGCCAAATTTGAAGAGTTCGATGACAAAACCGAAAAGGGCAATTACCTTGAAGCACGTGAAATCCTTCTTATAATCAAAGCGCTTATTGAGGATTCACAAGCCAAAATGGAAGCTATACCAAGCCTGATGGTTGACTGTCAATCCAAGATTCCTTCCGAGCTGGAAGAGTTGAGAGATGGGTACAAGGAAATGCTGGAGCAGGGCTATCTGCTTGATCACCTGCAAATAGATAAAGAAATTGAGAGGCTTGAAGAACAAGTAAATGGATATGCCGGCTCCATTGATCAAGCACAAATCGAGGAAGTTCAAACAGGAGTCGAAGAGATTAAAGATAATATTGAACATCTGTATGATCTGCTCGAAAAGGAAGTACATGCCAGACATTACTTAAGCCAGCAGGATGAGGCAACGAGAACCATGCTTTATAATAACCGTGATATGAACAACCAGCTAAAGACTGAGATAGCTGCTGTCCGGAATAGCTATCATGTTCCAGAAAAGGACCTTGAAATTCAAATCCACCTGGAGAAAAAAATAAGCGGGCTGTTCAAAAAATTCGAAGTGCTGGAGCATAAGATTAAGAGCCAGAGTACTCCCCATACAGTTCTAAGAGAAGAGCTTGCGGAAGTCAAGGAACACATTGAGGAGATTTCAGATGAGCAGACAGCCTTTGCCGAAAAGCTTCAGGCTTTACGAAAAGACGAAATGTCTGCAAGGGAAAAAGTAAAAGAATTAAGCAAGAAAGTGGCTGAAACAATAAGGCTTATCACCAAAAACAACGTGCCAGGAGTTTCCCAGGAATATAAATACTTGATCCAGGATGCGAAAGAAAGCATAGATAATGTGCTGGCTAAGCTCGATGAAAAACCATTGAATATTCCTTCGGTCCAGCAATATCTTGAAGTTGCGGTGCTGACTGTTGATAAGGCTGCTGATTCTGTGAGTGATATGATTGAGACGATCCTTCTCGCTGAGAAGGTCATCCAATATGGCAACCGATACAGAAGCAGTTATCCATCTATTGATAATGGATTAAGAGAAGCAGAGGCCTCATTCAGAAGCTATGAATATAAAAAAGCATTGGAGCAGGCTGCCTCTTCAATTGAAGAAGTCGATCCGGGCGCAATCAAGAGAATTGAAGAATTAATAACTGAACAATAAAAAAAAACAGATCCGATTATCGGATCTGTTTTTTTTAAAAAGGAATCTGTCTGGCTCCATACGCCGATAAGCGGGCGCATGGAGCTTCTTTATCGCAGTCAAACTGCCCGTAAAGGCCCGATTGGTTCAACTAACAATCAGCGGGGAGAAAAGCACTCCCTGCTGATTGAAGTTTCACTTTATTATTCGTTGCCAGCAATTGTTTTTTTTGACTCCCCAACTGCAATTGCCAGGAAGTAGCCTATAACAGCCCCTGCTATGGCAGGCACAATCCAGCCGATACCCTCAGCAAAAAATGGGAGGAATTGAAGTGAGTCTGTGATAAAGGATACATCCATTCCAGCTGTTTTTAGGCCATCCACAAAACTAATTAATCCTGTTGGAATTAATGCTCCAATATATACGACAGAGTAGCCATTAAAGGCATTGTGCATAAAGGATAGCGATATCAGTACAATGGCCAGCGGATAAATTATGATCAAAATTGGCAATGAAAGCTGAATCAGCTGAGTTAAACCAATGTTTGCAACCACCATACTGAACAGTGAAAGGATGATTACAATGGTTTTATAGGATATTTTTGGGAGCAGTTTATGAAAGTATTGCGCACAAGCGGAAACGAGACCGATTGAGGTTGTCAGGCATGCTACCGTTATGGCCAGCCCCAGGATCACTGCTCCCGCAGATCCAAATAGATATTGAGAAGCGGCAGATAGGATGGCGCCGCCATTATCGAATTCACCTATAGCTTCCGTACTTGTTGCACCGATATATGCAAGAGATAAATATACCGCCGCAAGACCGGCAGCAGCTATCAGTCCGGCAGTAATGCAAATTTTCATAAGTGAGTGTTTATTTGTCACACCCATACCCTGTATTGAACTGATAACGATAATACCGAATACCAGAGCTGCAATTGTATCCATCGTCAGGTAACCTTCAATGAAGCCTTTAAAGAACGGCCCCTCTGCATATGCCCCCTCTGGCGCCTGCAGTTCGCCCATAGGAGTAATAATGCTTTTTATAACCAGAACAGCAAGAATAATGAGCAAGGCAGGTGTAAAAATATTGCCGATTCTATCCACTAATTTCGATGGATTGAGAGAAAGCCAGGCTGTGATGCCAAAAAAAGCAATGGTATAAATCAATAGCGAAAAAGTACTATTGGAAGCGGTTTCAGATAAGAACGGAGTAACCCCAATTTCATAAGCAACTGTCCCTGTACGCGGGATTCCGAAAAATGGTCCAATGGCTAAGTACATAATAATAGTAAAAATAATTCCGTATAAAGGGTGAACGCGGCTTGCAATTGTCTGTAAATCACCATTTTTGGCAATGGCGATAATACCTAGAAGCGGCAATCCAACCCCTGTAATTAAAAATCCAATAATAGCAGTCCATACACTTGTGCCGGCAGCTTGTCCCAGGAAGGGAGGAAAAATCATATTTCCTGCCCCAAAGAATAGAGCAAATAACATGAGTCCGACGGCGAGAATTTGTTTTGGTGCCAATGTTTTATTCTCCATATATATCCTCCTGAAATAGTTCCATATCATAATGTTTAGAACATTTTCATATTAGCACAGGAACTAAAAAAAATGTCGAAAAAATACGAAGTCTCAATATTTAGTATTTTATAATAATAAAATTGAAATGTACTGTGCTCAAATTACAATAATATCAGCTTTCCACTTGAAAATTAATCTATTCATTTGGTTAAACTGTTCAAACTTGCTTAATTTAAATAGTAAAGAATTGATTATTTGGTTAAAAAGCTTCAATTACAATTTCCAATCTTCAGTGGTTATGATATGATTTAAAGTTGGCTATAGGGTTATCGGAAAGGAAAGGAGAAGACCGTGATTTATTTAGATAACAGTGCTACAACTAAACCATATAAAGAAGTGCTTGATTCTTATATAAAGGTTTCTTCAGAATACTTTGGGAATCCCTCTTCCCTGCACGAATTTGGAGGTAAGGCAGAGAGGCTGCTGATGCAGGCGCGTGAGCAAATTGCCCAATTGTTGAATGTTAAGAACAACGAAGTATATTTCACATCCGGAGGGACAGAAAGCAATAACCTTGCTATAAAAGGAACTGCATTAATGCATAGGAAAAGAGGCAGCCATATTATCACCACCGGCCTGGAACATGCTTCTGTAAGGGAGACTGCAGATCAGCTGAAAGAATTGGGCTATCGAATTACCGTCATTGAACCGGACAGTAAAGGTATTATCCATGCTGAAGACATTGAAAAGGAAATTACACAGGAAACTGTTTTAGTGTCTGTTATGCACGTAAATAATGAAATTGGTTCCATTCAGCCAATAAATGAAATAGGTGCGATGCTGAAGAAACATGCGCGGGTCATATTCCATGTAGACCATGTCCAGGGAATCGGCAAAGTTCCTCTTGACCTTTATCAGTCGAGCGTAGATTTGTGTACGATTTCTGCTCATAAATTCCACGGTTTGAAGGGGAATGGAGTTTTGTTCATTCGTGAGGGACTTCGTCTTTCGCCGTTGCTATCCGGGGGCAATCAGGAATGGAAAATGAGAAGCGGCACAGAAAATGTAGCTGGAATTGTAGCGATGGCAAAGGCACTAAGGCTTACGATGAATAATATGGAAAGACATTTAAGCCGGCTTACATCCATCAAAACCTATATTATGGAGGAGATAGGAAGAATTGAGGGCATTACAGTTCATACCCCTGAAAAAAATTCTGCTCCTCACATCGTCAATTTCTCCATAAAAGGATTCAAAGCAGAGGTATTTGTCCACGCTTTAGAAGAGCACGGAATTTTCATTTCAACTACAAGTGCCTGCTCTTCGAAGAAATCTGCTGCCAGCAGTACCCTGTTGGCTATGGGAATTCCTGAAATGGATGCAAAAAGTGCAGTCCGTGTCAGTTTGTCTTATGATAATACGAAGGAAGAGGCAGAGATTTTTATACAGGCGGCAAAAGAGACCGTTATTAGGCTAAGAGAGGTTATGAAACCATGATAAATTATGACCGTATACTTATACGATATGGAGAAATCTCCACAAAAGGCAGAAACCGCAATAAGTTTGTCGATAAACTAAGAAAAAGCATATACGATGTGCTGAATGAATTTCCCGGCATCAAGATAGAATCTACAAGAGACCGAATGTACGTTGTTTTGAATGGTGCTGATGGCAGAGAGGTTGCTGATCGCCTTAAAGGCATCTTTGGCATTCAGTCATTTAGTCCCGCTGTGAAAGTCAATAAAGATATCGAAGAAATGAAAGCAGCAGCATTGGCATTGTTTTTAAAACATTTTAATGAAGGAAAGACTTTCAAGATTACGGCTAAGAGAGCCGATAAAAGCTTTCCTTTAAATACTGACGAACTTAATCATGAATTTGGCGGACACCTCCTGAAGAATGTACAGGGTCTAAAAGTGAACGTAAAAAAACCGGATATCAATCTGCAGATTGAAGTCCGTGAAGAAGCGGCTTACTTATCATGCGAAACGATTGAGGGGGCTGGCGGCCTTCCTGCAGGTTCGAGCGGAAAAGCCATGCTTATGCTCTCCGGGGGAATTGACAGCCCGGTAGCAGGTTACTTATCCATGAAGAGAGGATTGGAAATTGAAGCTGTCCATTTTCACAGCCCGCCTTTCACGAGTGAGCGTGCAAAGCAAAAAGTAATTGATTTGACAGAAAAGCTTGCGAATATTGCTGGAACTGTTGTTCTCCATATTGTCCCATTTACTGAAATCCAGCAGCAGATCCATCAGCAGGTTCCTTCGAATTATACGATGACAACAACAAGAAGATTAATGCTCCGGATCACTGATGAAATCCGCGATAAAAACGATGGCCTGGCCATTATCACCGGGGAAAGCCTTGGACAGGTAGCAAGCCAGACACTTGAGAGCATGTTTGCCATTAACGATGTCACGACAACACCTATTCTGCGGCCGCTGATCACAACGGATAAATCAGAAATCATCGACATTGCCCAAACCATCGATACGCACGATATATCGATCAGGCCATTTGAAGATTGCTGTACCGTTTTTGTTCCTTCATCACCGAAAACAAAACCAAAACGCGAAAAAGTCCGCCGCTTTGAAAGCTTTGTTGACTTTGAACCTCTTATCGCAAAAGCAGTTGAGGATACCGAAAAGCTGGTTATTAAACCTCAATTGCGCAATGAAGACTCTTTTGGGGAGTTATTTTAATTTACATTCGGGATAATGTTTAAAGTGGTATATGGATAAAGGCTTTATTTTGCTGAGATGATTGTAGCGGAGGGCGCTTGCTCCTGCGGGAGGAGAGGGAACGGGAGACCCCGCAGGCGAAGCCGAGGAGCTCTGTTCCTCCCCGCGGAAAGCAAGTGACCGCAGCGGCAAATCAACGGGCTTCATCTAAATGCTAAAACAGCCTTTGAACTTCAAAAAAATAATACAACAATTACCAATTAATTAGTGTATATGGCCATGTGATTCTACACATTCTATACTCACAAGGAGGTGAAAATCACATGGCAAACAACAACAGCTCAAACCAACTTCTAGTTCCTGGAGTACAACAAGCTCTTGACCAAATGAAGTACGAAATCGCTACTGAATTCGGTGTAAACCTTGGTGCTGAAACTACTTCTCGCGCTAACGGTTCTGTAGGTGGAGAAATCACTAAGCGTTTAGTTCAAATGGCTGAACAGCAATTAGGCGGTTTCCAAAGATAATTAAATAATATGGCTACAAGGAGCAGGAATCATTCCTGCTCCTTATTTTTATGCAAAAAATACTTTCAAAAAATAAATAATTTTAAATTTTAGAATAATTTAGTATAATAATTTCTATAGAATATACAGCCATGTTTATACACCGGAAAAAGACATTGTCAGGGGGAGATTCGATGAAACGGGAAGACTTAATCGCACCGGAGAAGTACAATCTCGTATCAGAAATGGAGCGGTTTGCCGGAAATAAGGACAAACTTGCAATTAAGTGGGAAAATGAGCGTGGAGAAAAGAAAGAGATTACATACAATGAACTGATTCACAATGCAAACAAAATTGGAAACGTTTTCTTGGAAAATGGTTTGAATAAGGGGGATGTTATTCTTATCATTGTTCCAAGACTGATTGAAGCTTATCAGGTTTACATTGCATCACTAAAAGCGGGAATTGTTGTTATACCAAGTTCAGAAATGCTTCGTTCGAAAGATCTGCAATACCGCATTAATCATGGCGATGTTAAAGCTATCGTAAGTTATTATCCATATGTTGACCAATTTAAAGATATTAAGGAAGCAGAAGTCCTGCCAAAATTTGTGATAGGCGGAAATGCAGATGGCTGGATCGGTCTGGACGAGGAAATGAAACAGGCTTCACCGGAACTTTCATTGGCTGAAACTTCCCAGGATGACATGGCATTTCTTTCATATACATCTGGAACAACCGGAAACCCTAAAGGTGTAGTACATACACATGGCTGGGCATTTGCTCACCTAAAAACAGCAGCACCGAACTGGTTATGCATTAATGAAGGTGATACAGTATGGGCAACTGCTGGCCCCGGCTGGCAAAAGTGGATCTGGAGCCCGTTTCTTTCCGTTCTGGGTTCTGGTGCCACCGGAGTTGTCTACAATGGAAAGTTTGAGCCGAAAAAATACTTGCAGCTATTAGAAGATTATCAGGTAAATGTCCTTTGCTGCACACCGACTGAATACAGGCTGATGGCAAAGGCTGACAATATTCATGAATACAAGCTGCCTGCCCTTCATAGTGCTGTTTCGGCGGGTGAACCGCTCAACCGGGAAGTGATTGATACATTTAAGAAGCATTTTAACGTGAATGTCCGTGATGGGTATGGACAGACAGAAAATACCCTGCTTGTCGGCATTACAAAGGATATGCAGCTAAAAGCAGGCTCAATGGGCAAACCGACTCCAGGCAACAGAGTCGACATTATAAATGAAGACGGTGAAGTATGTGCTGTGGGTGAGACAGGAGATATTGCTGTCCATATAGAAACTCCTGCACTCTTTAAAAATTATTATAAAGACCCGGAAAGAACTGCTATGCAATTCCGCGGTGATTACTATATTACCGGAGATAAAGCAAAGAAAGATGAAGATGGCTATTTCTGGTTTGAAGGCCGCGGTGATGATATTATTATCAGCTCTGGCTATACGATCGGACCATTCGAGGTGGAAGACGCACTTGTAAAGCATCCGTATGTAGCAGAATGTGCAGTTGTAGGAAGTCCTGATGAAGTGCGCGGATCGATCGTTAAAGCATTTGTTGTATTAAGGGAGGGTGTCGACCAAAACGATCCCACCATTGTTTCCCAGCTGCAGGAGCATGTAAAAGAGCTGACAGCTCCTTATAAATATCCTCGGAAAATTGAGTTTTTGTCTGAGCTGCCAAAAACGACTTCTGGAAAAATCATGCGTGTGGAATTGCGGAAAAAAGAAGCGGAAACTGCTTCAGCGCAAAACTGAATGCTTTGAAAAATACAGGCGGAATTCCGCCTGTATTTTTGTTATACTATGGTAAATGTGAACTTTTACTTATTAAAGGAGAAAAGATTATATGGGAACGCTATGGCACGGGGGGTCGATATATACCCTTCAGCAGGAAGGCCATCAAATAGAGGCCGTTTTTACAGAAGGCAGCCAAATTATTGAAATTGGCTCCTTGGGAGATTTAAGGGATAAGTATAAAGAAGAGATTCAAAAGGAGATCGATCTGCAGGGAAGCACCATGCTGCCGGGATTTGTGGATAGCCATATGCATCTCATCGGGCATGGAGAAAGGCTGATAAGGCTCGACTTATCTGAGCACACATCAAAGCAGGAAGTTCTTCAGGCTGTTAAGCAATTTTCTGAGACTATAGAAGAGGGAGAGTGGGTCATTGGGGAAGGCTGGAATGAAAATTTATGGGATCAGCCGGAGCCTATATATGCTTCTGAGCTGGACCAATTTGTTCCCGATCACCCTGTTATGCTGAAACGTGTGTGCAGACATGCTCTTGCAGTCAATTCTCTTGGATTATCCAAAGCAAATATTACTGAAGATACTGAATGTCCTCCAGGAGGAGTAATTGAAAAAGATGAACTTGGAAAACTAAATGGACTTTTGAAGGATCAGGCCCAAGAGCTTTTATACAATGTGATGCCTGCTGTCTCAGAAGGCTATTTAAGGAAGGCGCTTCACGCTGCCATTAATGACGCCTATAAACTCGGATTGACAGGAGGGCATACTGAGGATCTCAATTATTATGGAGGGTTCACTCAGACCTATCAGGCCTTCAAGCAGGTAATTGAGGAGGAAGGTCTTTCTTTCCGGGCACATCTGCTGGTTCATCATGAAGTTGCGGATGAAATGAAGGAATCAGGCGGAGGATTTTTAGCGGGAAGTAGACATATAGAGTTTGGTGCTATGAAGATATTTGCCGATGGAGCTTTGGGGGGAAGGACGGCTTTACTAAGCCATCCTTATGCAGATGATCCATCCACTTCGGGAGTTGCTATTTTCTCACAGGAGCAGCTTGATGCTTTAGTGGAGAAAGCCCGCAAACATGAAATGCCAGTTGCCATCCATACGATTGGAGATTTGGCATTTGAAATGGCATTAAATGCAATAGAAAAGCATCCATTGGAAGGACTTGGGAGAGACAGACTGATTCATGCTCAAATATTGCGCAAGGAGCTTATTGAAAGGGCTAAAAAACTGCCTTTAATCCTTGATATTCAGCCGAGATTTACAGCCTCCGACTTTCCTTGGGTGATCGACCGTATTGGTGAAGAAAATATGGAATATTGCTACGCATGGAAGACACTGCTGAAAGAAGGAGTACATTGTGCAGGGGGCTCTGACGCACCGATTGAGCCGGCTAATCCATTTCTTGGAATTCATGCAGCTGTTACCAGAACAAACATAGATGACCCGCATAACACGGTCTATTATCCAAGTGAGGCATTATCTGTGTATGAAGCAGTATGTTTATTCACTAAAGGCAGTGCATATGCTGCCTCCCATGAAAATGATAGAGGTGTCATAAGAGAAGGGTATCTGGCAGATTTCACTATTTTAAATGAAGATATTTTTAAAATGCCAATAGGACAAATTGCAGCCGTTACCGTAAATAAAACTGTAATTGACGGAAAAATAGTATACGAAAGATAAACAAAAATGTCAGGTGCCTATCCAATAGGGACCTGGCATTCTTTTTGGCAGGAAAAAATGATTGCAAACCTTTTTAAGGCAGACTTATAATATAAATATTTCGATACTAGAAAGAATTGAGGAAATGCAATGAAAAATAATGAAGTGCAAATGGGAGCTCTATACGCAGGGGTTGCGTACTTTTTATGGGGGGTTTTACCCGTTTATTGGAAATTGGTGGACCACGTACAGGCAGATGAAATTTTGGCTAACAGGATTCTTTGGTCATTCTTCTTTATGCTGATTATTTTGCTGGTCTCAAAAAAGTGGAATGCTTTTGCTGCAACACTTAAAGGATTTAAAACAAACAAAAAGCAGCTTTTCGCCCTTGTGATTGCCTCCATTCTGATCAGCACCAACTGGTTTTTATATATTTGGGCGGTCAATACCGATCAGATGATTGAGGCCAGTCTCGGCTATTATATTAATCCGCTCGTAAGTGTGATTCTGGGCATGCTGGTTTTTAAAGAGAAACTATCACCTGCGCAATATGTATCTTTTGGGTTTGCGTTTGCCGGAGTTATGATTTTGACTGTCAGCTATGGGCGGTTCCCCTGGATAGCCATTGTTCTCGCATTATCCTTTGGTCTATACGGGCTTGCCAAAAAGCTTATAAAAGTGGATTCGGCTATTGGCTTAACGCTGGAAACATTAGTAGTGACTCCGCTCGCATTTATTTATATGGTGATGCTTTTTATCAATGATAAGCAGGCTTTTCTGGATGTTTCGATCAGCACGGACTTGCTCCTTATTGGGGCAGGAGCTGCCACAGCAGTGCCGCTCTTGTACTTTGCCAAAGGAGCTCAAAGGATACCGATGTCCATGCTTGGCTTTCTGCAGTATATTGCGCCGACAATTACGCTGATTCTGGGAATCTTTGTTTATCATGAGCACTTTACAAAACTTCACATGCTTTCCTTTATGTTTATCTGGCTGGCTTTAACGATTTACTCTGTTTCGAGGACAAAACTTTTTACCCATTGGGAAACAAAACTAAAGCGCGGAAAAGGTATTGGCATATAGAAAAAAGAGTTTCGCACCAGCATGCGAAACTCTTTTTTTATTTTCTTATAAATTGTTGTTTTCCCTATCAATGTTGTCCGTTGATTTCCGCTCCAGGCTGCTCAGCGAAACGCGGGGCGGGCGGTGAGCCTCCTAGACGCTTGCGCGTCTGCGGGGTCTCACTTGTCCCGCTACTCCCGCAGGACGTTGAATAAGCTTCCCCGAAAAAACATCGCACGAAGAAAATGCGATAGCATTTTCGAGGGTCTCGCACCTTCCGCTCCAATCAACTCAGTAAAATAATATACAAAGAGTAACAAACCTTGCGAAAACAGCCTTTTATAAAAATGTCCTCTTCACTTTTTCCCAGAAGGAGTTGTCCTTCAGTTTTACGGTCTTAATAATTTTGCTGCTTAGTTTTATATCAATCTTTTCAACATGCTGAATGCTTAAGGCTTCATTATCCATTCCCATTGTAGGATGGTCATTGCCATCTTGAACCACTTTGAGAGTCAGCTGCCGGTTTCCGCTCAGTATAAAAGAGGATCCAAGTGTACGATAGCGGTTATTATTCAATGAAGCGAGTTCGCTCACCTGCATGCATGGCAGCAGCGGGTCAACAACGGCTCCATTTACTGACTTATTATAGGCTGTGCTTCCGGTTGGAGTGGCAACAATCATTCCGTCCCCGCGGAAAGTTTCAAAATGGAAATCATCGATAAAGACATCGATTACAAATGTCTTAATAATGGCAGATCGGATGCTGAATTCATTTAAGCACTGAAAGGATGTCTGGTCATCAACTGTAACATCAATAGTGGGATAGCGTCTTACTTCGACTTGTTCATTTGTCATTGCCTCCACCATCTTGTCTGTATCATCAAGGTGGAAATCACAGTACAGGCTCAGGCTTCCAGTTGTTGAAATTCCTGCATATAAACAATCATCTCTATAGCCGGTTTTACGGACAGACTGCAAAAACGTTCCGTCTCCCCCTATGCTTACAATGATATTGGCCTTTTTGAAGTCATTGACGATCGTAAAGGCATGCTCCTCAGCCAGGCTGTAAAGAGGTGCTACTTTTTCCATCGTTTCTTCATCTTTTTTGTGATAAAAGTATATATTGCGTCTTTCAGGCATATTCATTCCTCCAAGCAGTAAGAAAGTTATGAAAAATCAGGGGGAAATGTCTTGATGATATTCTTTCCCAAATAATTCAAATTTTGCTATGATTATGGTTGTTGAGTTCAGTTTACCTTTTTTTGAAACATTTTTAAAGTTTTATACGTATGAAGAATATGTGACAAATAGGTTTCTGAAAATCATAATCAGTCAAACAAGGCAGCTGGTTATGTTAGGAGAGAGCATTTTAAAAGGAGGATTTTCTTAATGAATGGAAAACGTTGGGCTGCATTGGGAATAGCAGCAGGTTTGTTTGTATTTTCCGTTGTGCTGAATTTTGTGACTGCATTTGCATTTACAGATTTTGAAAGCTCGGTAAATGAACTGTTTGCAGGAGGCAATGAAGCATTCTTGGAAGAAGTCATTGAAGAGGGAAATGCACAGAAAAAGATTGCCGTGCTCGATGTAAATGGAGTGATTCAGGATACGGGTGATGCAGCTTCTTTATTTGCAAGCCCGGGATATAATCACAAAGGATTCATGGATAATCTTGACTATGTAAAAGAAGACAGTACAGTAAAGGCGATTGTCATAAAGGTTAATTCTCCAGGCGGAGGGGTAGTGGAAAGCGCCGAAATACATGATAAGATTATTGAAATTCAAAAAGAAACAAAGAAGCCGGTATACATATCAATGGGATCTATGGCTGCATCAGGAGGCTATTATATATCTGCTCCGGCTGACAAAATTTTTGCAAGTCCCGAGACATTGACCGGTTCTCTGGGTGTTATCATGCAGGGCTATAATTATGCGGGGCTTGCTGAAAAATATGGTGTCGAGTTCGTTACGATAAAGAGCGGTCCATATAAAGATATCATGAGCCCTACCAGGGAGATGACGGATGAGGAAAGAAAAATCCTTCAATCCATGATTAATAATTCATACGAGGGATTTGTTAAAGTTATTTCGGAAGGCCGCGGATTAACTGAGTCACAGGTGAAGGAAATTGCGGACGGCCGCATTTATGACGGGCGTCAGGCGAAAGAACTGAATCTGATTGATGGTTTTGGCTATGACGATGATGTTATTGAACAAATAAAGAAAGACCATAAATTAAATGGTGCTCAGGTTGTAAAGTATACCGAGAATTTCGGGTTCGGCTCCATGTTCAGCATGGGAGCGCGAAAAATCATGGGTGATGACCTGGAAATGGCAGGAGTGATGAAGTTGCTATCACAGCCAAACTCACCGCGTTTAATGTATCTTTATGCTGAATAAGGAGGGGGAGAAAAGATGACTTCAAATGATCCGAATGAAAGAGAGCTTGTCCATCCTGATTTAAAGCAGGATGAAGACGGGGTCGATTCAGCCTATGATGAAGCAGATCCGGCTGGTAAGGAAACGGTCACACAGGCAGAAACCCTCCCCATTCCAAAAGTTTCGGCACCCATCAGGTTTGCCGGTTTCTGGATGAGATTTTGGGCTTATCTTTTAGATTTGGCTGTGGTAGGCAGTGTAGACCGGATATTGATCAATCCTATTTTCAGAGCATTGGATATTCCTCTGCATGAAAGCAGTTTGTTTGCTCCGATTTCCATAGCAACTGCCATTACGTTTTACGCCTATTTTGTGCTGATGACAAAGTTTTTTGGCCAGACGCTCGGGAAAATGGTATTTGGTTTACGAGTAGTAGATCTTAAAGGAGAAAAGCTGACATGGGGCACAATTTTGTTCCGTGAATGGATCGGCCGTTTTATATCAGCGACCATTTTTGTGGGGTATGTGATTGTAGCCTTCCTGCCAAAGAAACAGGGACTGCATGATCTTTTTGCAGATACCTCTGTTGTTCACGAAAGGCAAAATGAACAAGTCATTTAATGTGGAAGCCTGTCACCGTCTGGTGGCAGGTTTATTTTTATTTAGTTGGGCATAATACAAAGCTGAAAGGGTGTGAAAAAAGTGAAGTGGCTCCTGATTGCCGTAATTGCCCTCATACTTCTTTTAATTTTAGTTATGATAACAAAACTAAAGATATATTTTCATTTTTACCATGGAAATGATAATGATCATTTGAAAATCCAATTGAAAGCCTGGTTCGGGCTGATCAGATACAAAATTGAAGTCCCGCTGATAAAGGTTGATGATAACTCGCCAACGATTGTCGTAAAGGAAAAGACGGCTGCAGGGCCACAGGAAAATACTTCTGGCAAAGATACTAAGCAATACTCCGCGACTGATTTTCTTAATAGTCTGCATGACACGAAAGCTATAATTAATCATATTGTGTCTCTCCACAAAATAATACGGAAATTTTTAAAGCATGTAACCATCCGGAATCTTGAATGGCATACTTTTGCAGGCCTTGGGGATGCAGCCCATACGGGGATGATCACCGGGGCTCTCTGGGCGATAAAAGGGAGCATTCTAGGATTAATAAGTCATTATATGAAACTGAAAACTCCTCCCAGAATCACTGTTACTCCCCATTTTCAATTTTCCGTTTCACAAACAGCCATTTCATGTATGATTCACTTTCGTGTCGGGCATGCTATGTTAGCAGGAATTAAACTGATCAAATATTGGAAAGGCGGACGGCCGGACTTCAGGACTAAGCCGCTATCTGCCTTATCTGATGATGGTACTAAAACTGTCTAAAAGAGGAGGAGCAATGAATGTCTGACCATCCTATTCAAGGGCTTATGACAACTGCCATGGAAAACCTGAAAGAAATGATTGATGTTAACACCATAATCGGGGATCCAGTAGAAACCCCAGATGGCAGTGTAATTTTAACCGTTTCAAAGGTTGGCTTTGGCTTTGCGGCAGGAGGAAGCGAATTTATGCTTGATGGACAATCAGGCGAGGAAAAGGGCCACCCGTTTGGCGGCGGCAGCGGAGGCGGTGTCTCCATCACACCAATCGCCTTTTTGATTGTCAATTCCCACGGGGTAAAAATGGTTCATCTCGATGAAAGCACTCATTTGTATGAGAAAATTCTTGACCTTGCCCCGCAGGCAGTTGATAAAATTCAGCAGATGTTTAATAAGAAAGAAAACGGGTCCGGCAGCCAGCAAGGCCAGAATCAGCAGGAAAACAGTGATGAGTACAACGGACCTAAACAGGATCTTGATATCTAAGAGGAGAAGGAAGTTAACTTTCCTATGGAGAGTTAACTTTTTTCTTGGAATGTAACCTTAATAATTGCAAAAAAGATTCTGAAAAGATATGATTTACACTGTACATAAGTGATTAAGGAGGACGATTTAAATGGCATCAATTACGTTCAAAGGAAATCCTGTAACATTGCTGGGCAATGAAGTAAAAGCAGGAGATAAAGCTCCTGAATTCAAGGTCCTGGCAAATGATCTTTCTGAAGTTACACTAGCTGATTCAAAAGGACAAGTACGTCTAATCAGCGTAGTTCCTTCTATCGACACGGGCGTTTGTGATGCACAGACACGCCGTTTTAACGAAGAAGCTTCCAAGCTTGATAATGTTAAAATTCTTACTGTAAGCGTAGATCTTCCGTTTGCTCAAAAGCGCTGGTGTGCAGCAGCAGGCATTGAAAATGTTCAAACTGTTTCCGATCACCGCGATCTGTCTTTCGGAGAAGCTTATGGGGTAGCCATCCAGGAACTTCGTCTATTGGCTCGTGCCGTTTTTGTTGTCGATTCGAACGACACTGTGACATATGCGGAATATGTAAGTGAAGCAACAGATCATCCAAATTATGAAGCAGCAGTGGAAGCTGCTAAACAAGCGAAATAATATAGAAAATTGGAAGCTCCGGATTTGTTCCGGGGCTTTGTTTTTTTCGTTCCTCAGCACCAAACTTGTGAATGAACCAAAAGCCCGTTAAAATAGGAAAAAGAATAAGGACGGGAGGAATATGCTGTGAAAATAACTCCGGTTGAGGATTTATTTACGATTTTAAACGAAACGGCTGTAATTATGCAGGAAGAACTGCATTGTACATACTTAGAAGCTCTTGCTGAAACAGGAGAGAATTTATTTCATGAAAGTATTCTTCAGGATGAGCTCAGTGAATTAACAGTTAAAAGGCTCAGGAAGAGTTATGAATCCATTGACTTAAGCAGCTGCACAAAAGAAGAAATCAGAAAATCCTTTCAGCTTGCTATATTAAAAGGCATGAAAGAAAATGTACAGCCCAATCATCAGATGACTCCTGATGCAGTGGGAATGCTGATGGGGTATCTTGTCGAAAAGTTCATTCAGGAAAAAAGATTCCGCCTGCTGGATCCTGCAGTAGGAACAGGAAATTTATTGACTACTGTTATGAATCACCAAAGCGGTAAAGTGATTGAGGCAACCGGGATTGAGATTGATGACTTATTGATCAAGCTTGCTTATATAAATGCCAATTTGCAGGAGCACCCCATTCAATTCTTCAACCAGGATAGCCTTGAACCGCTGTTTATAGAATCTGCTGATGCCGTAGTAAGTGATCTGCCTATCGGATATTATCCGAATGATGTACGTTCAGCTGAGTATAAGCTAAAAGCGGATGAGGGGCATTCCTATTCTCATCACTTATTTATTGAGCAGAGCATGAATCATGTGAGATCTGGCGGCTATTTATTTTTTATCATTCCAAATGGTATTTTCGAAAGTGACCAGGCTCCTAAGCTGCATGAATTCATTAAGGAAAATGCCTATATTCAAGGATTGATACAGCTGCCGCTCACTATGTTCAAAAATGAAAAAGCGGCCAAAAGCATCTTCATCCTTCAAAAGAAAGGGGAAGGAGTCACTCCCCCTAAACAGGCTCTCCTGGTCAACTTGCCAAGCTTATCCAAAACAGCAGAGGCCGAAAAAATCCTCAAGAAAATCGATGTCTGGTTTAAAGAAAGCAAATAAGGATAAACGAAAAGAAGCTGCATTTTGCCGGCTTCTTTTTTAAATGAATAAATATAAGGAAGTATCAGAAAATATTTAATTTAACATGAAAACGATACCATTGCAAGGTCCTTCTTGAAATGTATTGCATACAGTGTTTAAATGGAAAATTGAGAGATATTAATTGTGGCCGATGCACAAAATAAAGTTGTATGACTTTAAATCGACGTATCACACATTGTTATATAAAAGTATGGGTTTAAAGAGACAGATCAGTCCCTTTGAACATCTTCCAAAGGAGCGGTAGCTTTATGGCAAAAATCATAGCAATTAATGCCGGCAGTTCTTCATTAAAATTTCAACTTTTTGACATGCCGAGTGAAGAAGTTATTACAAAAGGGTTAATCGAGCGTATTGGGCTGGATAACGCAGTTTTCAATATTACTGCAAATGGCGAAAAAATCAAGGAAGTAACAGATATTCCTGATCATGCAATTGCAGTTAAAATTCTGCTGGACAAATTAACAAACCTTGGGATCATTAAATCTCTTGATGAAATCGAAGGCATTGGCCATCGCGTTGTTCACGGCGGCGAAGCTTTCAATGATTCTGTAGTCATTACGGATGAAGTGCTTGCAAAAATAGATGAACTATCTGAGCTTGCACCCCTTCACAACCCTGCTAATATTACGGGAATCAAGGCATTCCAGCAGGTTCTTCCAAATGTGCCTGCAGTTGCAGTATTTGATACTGCGTTTCATCAGACGATGCCTGAAAGCTCTTTCCTATATAGCTTGCCATATGAGTATTATGAGAAATATGGCATTCGCAAGTACGGATTCCATGGAACCTCACATAAATATGTTTCTGAGCGTGCAGCCGAAATGCTTGGCCGTCCGCTTGATCAGCTGCGCCTCATCTCCTGTCACTTAGGAAATGGAGCAAGCATTACAGCTATTGAAGGCGGAAAGTCAATCGATACATCAATGGGATTCACTCCATTAGCGGGTGTTACAATGGGTACGCGATCAGGTAACCTTGACCCTGCTCTTATTCCATTCATTATGGAAAAGACAGGCTTGAACGCAGATGAAGTTCTTGATGTTCTTAATAAAAAGAGCGGTATGCTTGGTGTTTCCGGCTTCTCCAGTGATCTTCGCGACATTGAAATTCAAGCTGTCGAAGGAAATGAAAGAGCAGAATTGGCTCTTGAAGTTTTCGCAAACAGAATCCATAAATATATCGGATCCTATGCTTCCCGCATGTATGGTGTTGATGCTATCATTTTCACAGCTGGAATCGGTGAAAATAGTGATGTCATCCGTGAACGCGTTCTTCAGGGACTGGAATTCATGGGCGTATACTGGGATCCTGCATTAAACAAAGTGCGCGGTGAAGAAGCATTCATCAATTACCCTCATTCACCAGTTAAAGTCATGATTATCCCGACAAATGAGGAAGTTATGATCGCACGTGATGTTGTGAGATTGGCAAAATAGTATCTATAACAAGGCAAGGGCGTAACGCTCTTGTCTTTTTTTATCGGATTAATTGCCCATCAGCCGGAAGGAGAATTCCCCATCCAACTTATGCTATACTGAGTCCAAGAAAAAATGTTTTTGGGAGGAATTGCGATGCCATTGAACGAACGGGAAGAAAGCGTTTTGGCAGGTATTCAGGAGTGGGAAAACAAGCTGTTGAGTTATGAGCCAAATGATTTGGAGATGGTTTATGATAAATCATTGGAAAGATCTTTTTCACTGTTGCCTGAAGAAGTTCAGCAGCAATTTTTTTCGGCAATGGATAGCTGGCTGTTTCATCTTCATGCGCTTATTCAAGGTTCGCAGCTTCAAATGGATGCGAAAGAGCGAATTTTGACGGCAGGACGTGTATTTCATTCTGATATCGATACGATTGAAGATCTGAAGCAATTGAATATCGACCAGCTTCAATACATAGCTCAACAGCAAATTGCCCGGCATCGTCTATATTCTTTTGCACAAGGTGGCATTTCCGGTTCAGGCAGCTCACTTATGCTGGGGGCAGATATTCCTGCTATGGCGGTTATTAATCTTCGTGCCGTACAGCTGATTGCCATGACTTATGGCTTTGAAGTTAATACTCCCTACGAAATGATGAGCTCTCTTAAAGTATTTCACGCTGCTACATTGCCGCCGCGCATGCAGAGCAGTGCATGGCAAGAATTAATGAACGAGCTGAAGAATCAGGAAGAATTCTATTTTTATGAAGGAAAAGAAGAATTGACTGATATCACCTGGATTGAGCAGCCAATGAAGCAGCTTTTTAAAGGAATGGCTATTTACTTTTTCCGCAGAAAATCGATTCAGGGAATTCCTTTCATCAGCATGGCCATTGGAGCAGGGACCAATTACCAGCTGACAAGAAAAGTAACAGAATTTGCACATAAATATTATCAGATGAGATATCTGCATAGAAAGAATGATCGGCAGTAACTCCAGGTTAACTATGATTTTTAAGCAAAGGTTGTGCCAAAATGAGTACATTCGAGCATAAAAAAGAAGCACCTAAAAAAGTCAGATGTAAAGTGATTACCGTAAGTGATACGAGAGACGAAGAAACGGATAAAAGCGGAAAGCTGATGATTCAGCTGCTCGAAGAGGCGGGACATTTTATTGCTGACTATGAAATCGTCAAGGATGAAGGAACTCTCATTCGTGAGGCCGTATTAAAAGGCTGTGACAACCCCGGCATTGACGCTGTGCTAACGAATGGAGGCACAGGTATCGCCCTCCGGGATGTGACGATCGAGACGGTTAGAGAATTATTTGATAAAGAAATTGACGGATTCGGCGAATTGTTCAGGATGCTGAGCTACACTGAAGATATCGGGTCTGCGGCCATTCTTTCACGGGCTGCTGCAGGCACCGTGCAAAATAAAGCAGTTTTCTCAACACCGGGATCATCCGGGGCAGTCCGCCTTGCGATGAATAAGCTGATTTTGCCTGAACTCGGGCATATCGTCAGGGAACTAAGAAAAGATTTATAAACGACAAAAAACCTTTCCGTTGCGGAAAGGTTTTTCTTATGAATGCATCTTCCCTGAAATATCCTGATTCGTTCGATACCATAGCCACAGATCATTTATGACGGATGCCAGCTCTGAAATTTCACTGTTTAGTCTGCATGATCTTTCGAAATTGCCTTCATCTGATAGCTCAGCCTGTTTCCTGTTAATATCCGCTTCAAGCTCTACAATGCGGTCAGGAATTCTGCCTCTTATTTTTTCCCATTGAAACAGGATCATCTGCTGTGTTTTTGGCGAATATTCATCCCAATCCCGGTCAAAGGCGGGTATAGGAATGCCAAGACGGTCATTATGTGAAAAATGCTCTTCCATTTTGAATCCCCCAAACAATAATCTTGTTTTTATTTTACTATAAAGACGTTTTCAGTGCATGAATGTTTTAGTATTCAATGGTTTTCTGCAGATACTACTATGGAACTAATATGAAGATAAATGAACTTGGTTCACAAGTACTGATTTAATAGAAAGGCTAAGCTATTTGTTTACAGCTTTAATAGATATCGATAGTATATTGACTATTAAGAATATTAAAATAAATAAACGGGGGAGAATATGAAAAGATTTATAGCGTATTTAACAGTTTTAGGCCTGGTGATGGGTTTGTTTTTGCCTTACCCCGCTGCAGCCCTGGGAGAAGAATTGGGCAGAACAGGAAACAGCCCGGCAGAGCAAGTATTTAAACATAAAAAAGCTTTAGAATATCTAACCTTGTCAAAAGCAAAGCGCCCTGAGGATGCAGGCTTTTCTTCCAAAAAACTCAAAGAGGTTGATAAGCTGATCGAGGAGGAAATCGAAAATGGTTTTCCAGGAGCAGCTTTAGTCGTTATTAAAGATGGCAAGATTGTTAAAAACTCTGCATATGGTTCAGCCAAAGTCTTTAATGAATCTGATCCTTTAAATCACCAACAGAAAATGAAAACAAAAACCATGTTTGATTTAGCATCAAATACGAAAATGTATGCCGTTAATTTTTCACTGCAGCACCTTGTGAGTGAAGGAAAGATCAATCTTGAAGAAAAAATTCAGCATTATTTTCCTGAATTTAAAGATTCAGCGGACGATGAGATAAAAGGGAAAGGTGAACTCCGGATCATCGACTTGCTTCATCATACAGCCGGGTTTCCTTCAAGCATCCATTATCATAATCCTGAAAGGGCGGGAGAATTGTATTCACAGGAACGCAGTAAAACGCTTTCCATGATTTTAAAAACTCCTCTTCAGTATGAACCTGGCACCAAACAGGTTTACAGTGATATTGACTATATGCTGCTGGGATTTATTATTGAAAAAATTACTGGAGAGCAGCTTGACCGTTATACTGAGAATCATATCTATAAACCTTTAGGGTTAAAGCATACTTTATTTAATCCTCTCCGAAAGGGATTCAAAGAAAAGGATTTCGCTGCAACTGAACTGCACGGCAACACAAGGGATGGCGTCATTTCCTTTCCTAATATCCGGACCTATACTCTCCAGGGAGAGGTTCATGATGAGAAGTCTTTTTATTCAATGGATGGAATATCCGGGCATGCAGGTCTCTTTTCCACGACTTCAGATCTTGCTGTTCTGATGCAGGTGATGCTTAATGATGGGGGCTATGGAAATATAAAGTTATTTGATAGACAAACAATAGATAAATTTGTAGAACCTTATGAAATGAATCCTACATATGGGTTAGGATGGCGTTTGAACGGAGATCCAAGTATGGAGTGGATGTTCAGTAAGTATGCCGGGAAAGAAGTATTTGGGCATACCGGCTGGACAGGAACAGTAACGGTGATAGACAGAGAAAATAATTTAGCAATCGCTCTCCTGACAAATAAAAAACATTCTCCTGTCATCGATCCATTAAAAGATCCGCATAAGTTTCAAGGTGACACATACAGTATCAGTCAATATGGAAGTGTAATTTCAGCGGTTTATGAAGCATTGAAACATTAAACTATACTGCAGGCAAAAGCTTAATACAGGGCTTTTGCTTTTTTTATTGGAGAAATTGTATTTATTTTTATACATTTTTAAGAATAAGTATTGATTTTTAAATAAAAGGTTGTTAAAGTAAGAGAATAATAAATGAATAAAAACATAATTTAATTGTATATTTATACGTAAATTCTAAGGGGGAAATATAAATGTCACAAAATAAAGTTGTTCTTGCATACTCAGGCGGTCTTGATACATCAGTTGCGGTTAAATGGCTGCAGGATCAAGGTTATGCTGTTGTTGCCTGCTGCCTTGACGTTGGGGAAGGAAAAGATCTGAACTTTATCCAGAAAAAAGCTTTAACTGTTGGAGCAGTCCAATCTTATGTGATTGATGCAAAAGAGGAATTTGCTAATGAATATGCATTAATTGCTCTTCAGGCACATGCTTTATATGAAAACAAGTATCCATTGATTTCTGCACTTTCACGCCCGCTGATCGCCAAAAAGCTTGTTGAAGTAGCAGAAAAAGAAGGTGCAGTAGCAGTCGCGCATGGATGTACCGGCAAAGGAAATGACCAGGTTCGTTTTGAAGTGGCAATTCAGGCTCTTAACCCTGATCTTCAGGTGTTAGCTCCGGTTCGTGAATGGAGCTGGTCACGTGAGGAAGAAATTGAATATGCAAAACAAAATAATATACCTATCCCAATTAACCTGGATTCTCCATACAGCATTGATCAAAACTTATGGGGCAGAAGCAATGAGTGCGGAGTTCTGGAAGATCCATGGGCTGCTCCTCCGGAAGATGCATACGATCTTACCGTTTCTCTTGAAAAAGCACCTGATACACCTGATACGGTTGAAATCGGTTTTGAAAAGGGTGTGCCAGTCAGCTTGAATGGCAATAGTATGAAGCTTTCCGAGCTTATTGCCGAACTGAATGAGCTTGCAGGCAAGCATGGGGTTGGACGTATCGACCATGTGGAAAACCGCCTTGTCGGCATCAAATCCCGTGAAGTATACGAGTGCCCGGGTGCCATGACACTTCTGAAAGCCCATAAAGAACTTGAGGACTTAACAATGGTTAAAGAAATGGCCCACTTTAAACCGGTTATTGAGAAAAAAGTGGCTGAACTTATATATGAAGGATTGTGGTTCTCTCAGCTTAACAATGCGTTAACGGCTTTCCTGAAAGAAACACAAACATTTGTAACAGGAACAGTCAGGGTAAAGCTCTTTAAAGGCCATGCAATTGTTGAAGGAAGAAAATCCCCTTATTCCCTGTACGACGAAAAGTTAGCAACCTATACTTCAGATGATGAATTTGACCATAATGCGGCAGTTGGCTTTATTAAGCTATGGGGGCTGCCGACAAAAGTGCAGAGTATTGTTCAAAACAGCAAGAAGGTGACAGTGTGAAAAAGCTATGGGGAGGCAGATTCACAAAATCTGCTGAAGAATGGGTAGATGAATTCGGAGCATCGATTTCATTTGACCAGGAATTGGTTATGGAAGATATCGAAGGAAGCATGGCCCACGTTTCCATGCTTTCTAAAACAGGAATTATTAATGATGAAGAAGCAGAAAAAATCAAAACAGGTCTTCAGCAGCTAAAAGAGAAGGCTGCCAAGGATGAACTGGATTACTCAGTAAAGCTTGAAGATATTCATTTAAATCTCGAGAGCCATTTAACTGAACTGACAGGACCTGTCGGCGGCAAACTTCATACAGCAAGAAGCCGAAATGACCAGGTGGCAACAGATATGCATTTATATCTCCGCAAGCAGGTGGAGCAGATTGTTGAATTGATTCAGGAAATGCAGGAGGAGTTAATCATCCAGGCTGAAAAGAATGTGGAAACCATCATGCCGGGCTATACTCATCTCCAGCGGGCACAGCCGATCTCTTTCGGCCACCATCTGATGGCTTATTTCTGGATGCTTGAGAGGGACAAAGAGCGCTTTACTGAAAGTCTAAAAAGAATTAACGTATCACCTCTTGGAGCTGGTGCGCTGGCTGGCACCACTTTCCCGATTGACCGTGAGTATACGGCTGAACTTCTCGGATTTGAAGGCATTTATGAGAACAGCCTGGATGCTGTCAGCGACAGAGACTTTATTCTGGAATTCTTATCCTCAAGCTCCATCCTGATGATGCATCTGTCACGTTTAAGTGAAGAATTCATCCTTTGGTCAAGCCAGGAATTTCAATTCATTGAACTCGACGACAGCTTTGCAACAGGCTCAAGCATCATGCCGCAGAAGAAGAACCCCGACATGGCGGAGCTCATCCGCGGTAAAACGGGACGTGTATACGGAAACCTCATGGGTCTCTTGACAGTATTGAAAGGCCTGCCACTCGCCTATAACAAAGATATGCAGGAAGATAAGGAAGGGATGTTTGATACTGTAAAGACAGTCACAGGCTCACTTAAAATCTTTGCCGGGATGATTCGCACCATGAAGGTTAAAACCGGGCAAATGGAAAAAGCGACTAAAAATGATTTTTCCAATGCTACTGAATTGGCGGATTATCTGTCTGATAAAGGCATTCCATTCAGAGAAGCGCATGAGATTGTCGGGAAGCTGGTCCTTGTCTGTGTACAAAAGGGATGCTTCCTTGGAGATTTGCCGCTTGATGATTTCAAGAATGCCCATCCGTTGTTCGAAGAAGATATTTATGAAGTACTGGATCCATATACAGCTGTCAAAAGAAGAAATAGTGCAGGCGGAACAGGCTTCAAACAAGTAAGCATCGCGATTGAAAAAGCGAAGGAATACCTCGGCACTAAAGAATTTGCCAATAAATAATTAAAAAAATGGCGCTGCAGCTTACAGCGCCATTTTTTCTATTCTCCTTCTTTATCCGTTCTGACTACGAGGACATCACAGCGGGCATAGCGGGTAATATGTTCAGATACACTGCCGATGATGAAACGTTCAACTGCGTTCATGCCGGTTGCACCGCAAATAATCAGGTCAACATTGTGCTTTCTGGCAATATCCTTTGGAACCTTCACTTTTGGGGAACCATAATCGACTTCATATGTCACATTTTCGATGCCTGCATCCATAGCCGTCCTTTTGTATTTTTCCATTAATTCAGTTGCGAAACGGTCAGCCCTTTCAGCTATTGTACGGTCATAGGCTTCAACAGTGGCGAACGTGCGGGTATCAATGATATGTGCCAATACCAGAGAAGCGTTATTGCGCTTCGTAATTTCAATTGCCTTTTTAAATGCCCATTCTGCTTCCGTTGAACCATCTACAGCGACTAATATGTTTTTATACTTCATGCCCATTTGAATCTCCTCCTTTACCTATATTATACATCTATAAAAATTGAATATCTGTAACAAAAAATCGAACAATAGTAAGGCTGATAAAAATTTATTAAAGGAGCAGATAAGCATGGAAAAGAGAGAACCACAAGCAGGATCCGCGTATTTCTTTGATGAGCAGGGTACAAATGAAGTTAGTGCACAGATCATGAATGCCTATAACAGCGGGGTTATTGATCAGCCAAATGCCGAGTTTGACATGGAAGCTCACGAACGGAATGAAGGCAATCTGCGGTGAGAATGAAAGCTCTCATAAATAAATGAGGGCTTTTTATATGCGGTTTGGGGGAGAAAAATAGGCGAAGGAATTGTATACTTTTCCCTAAAATAGCCATATAAAGTTAATAGCGGTATCACTAAAAATACGGAGGTATGCGGGAATGCGTATCGGAGTACCAAAAGAAGTAAAAAACAATGAAAACAGGGTTGCCATGACTCCTGCCGGTATCATGAATCTTATCCAATTTGGCCATGAAGTCTTTATAGAAACGGGTGCCGGGATCGGATCGGGCTTTTCTGACAGCGACTATATGAGTGCAGGCGCACATATTGTTCAGACTGCGGAAGAGGCATGGGCTATGGAAATGGTCATGAAGGTAAAGGAGCCGATACAGAGCGAATATGTTTATTTTCGGGAAGGGTTAATTCTCTTTACATATTTGCATTTGGCTGCTGAACCTGATTTGACAAGTGCTTTAATAAATAAAAAGGTTGCAGGCATTGCTTATGAAACAGTCCAGCTTCCCAGCAGGACTTTGCCTTTATTGACTCCAATGAGTGAAGTAGCCGGAAGAATGGCAGCTCAGGTAGGAGCACAGTTCCTTGAAAAAATACATGGCGGGAAGGGAATCCTGCTATCGGGGGTCCCGGGTGTACAGCGTGGGAATGTTACTATAATCGGCGGCGGGGTAGCTGGGACTAATGCTGCAAAGATGGCAATTGGTCTTGGTGCCAAGGTGACCCTGATCGATTTGAATCCAGATCGCCTTCGGCAGCTTGATGATATCTTTGGAAGAGAAGTAACAACTTTAATTTCAAATCCTTATAATATCGCTGAAGCTGTTAAGGATTCAGATCTTGTCATTGGAGCTGTACTGATTCCGGGTGCTAAAGCTCCTAAGCTTGTGACGGAGGAAATGATCAAAACGATGAGCCAGGGTTCTGTTATCGTGGATATCGCAATTGATCAGGGAGGGATTTTTGAAACAACCGATCGAATCACTACCCATGACCATCCCACATATGAAAAACATGGTGTCGTTCATTATGCGGTAGCCAATATGCCGGGGGCAGTTCCAAGAACATCAACTCTCGCACTGACAAACGTGACGGTACCTTATGCAGTTCAAATAGCAAATAAAGGCTACAAACAAGCATGTCTGGATAATGAGGCATTATTAAAGGGAGTCAATACATTAAATGGCTACGTGACATACAAGGCGGTAGCTGAGGCCCATAGCCTTGACTATTCAGATGCGAGAACACAACTAGAGCAGCAATAGGAAAGATGAAGGCACCCGCTTATCGGCGATACTGATCTAATTTAGAATTTATATAAAAAATCCGGGGCTGATTAGCTCCGGATTTTCTGTGGAATTTGTTCAACTCACTATTTAATAATCTGAAGTTCTTTCGGGAACTTGGTCAAAATTTCTACTCCGTCTGCTGTTACAGCAAGGTCATCTTCAATCCTCACTCCGGCAATACCTGGTACATAGATACCCGGTTCGATGGTGAAGACCATACCTTCTTCAAGCACAAGCGGGTTTGTTTCTGTTAATGAAGGGTACTCATGCACACTCACACCCAGCCCATGACCCAATCGATGCGGGAAATAGTCGCCGTAGCCGGCTTCTTCTATCAGGTTTCTTGCTGTCAGGTCAATATCTGCGCAAGTGACTCCCGGCTTGCTCGCTTCCACCGCTGCAAGCTGAGCTTTTAAGACCGTATCATAAATTTCTTTCTGTTTATCATTGATATCACCGTAAGCTACAGTTCTTGTAATATCTGAGCAGTAACCATTCCAGACAACTCCGAGGTCAAACAGGACTAAGTCCCCTTTTTGAATCTTTGTCATACCTGGTGTGCCATGAGGGGAAGCTCCGTTAGCCCCCGTCAGGACCATGGTAGAAAAAGACATTTCATTAACGCCTTTTTTCTTTAACGCGTACTCTACAGCAGCCAGAACATCCAGTTCAGTTTTTCCTTCCTGGATCTCGGCACAGCCTGTTTCAATCGCAAAATCTGCCAGTGCACATGCTTCGCGAATGGTTTCCAATTCTTTTTCATCTTTAACCATTCGAAGCTGGCGAAGCTTTGCTTCTGCCGAAACGAATGAAGCACCGCTGAACAGGCCGGAGATGGCTTCATAGCGCTCCACATTCATATGCTCTTTTTCAATTGCTGTTTTATTTACTATTCCGATTCTTTTATGTATGGATGACTGTATAAATTCCCAAGGGTTTTGAATATCGCTGTAGCCAATAATTTCATGGCTCCAGCCTGCTTTTTTGGCATCTTCTTTTTCCATAGCCGGACATACGAGGAATGGCTCTTCTTCCTGGAAAACAGCCAGTCCAAGCAAGCGTTCATGAGGGTCGCTTAAAAAGCCGCTTAAATAAAAAACATTATCCGGTGATGTTACAAAAGTGACTTGTATATCATTTTCCTTCATCCACTGTGACAGTTTCTGCAATCTGTTATTCATAGTGAACCTCCTTATGTACTGATACTTTGAGAGTAGCAACTAAATAAGAAAAAGTAAACTTTTTAAACATTGCCAATTCGGGTATATATTAAAAGGAAGCAGGAATAACTTGTTTTTCGTTGAAGTAACTTACATAACATAAAAATAGAGAGGAGCATAAAATTGAAAGTATCATTTCATGGCCATGCTGTAGTAAAAATCGAATCACAGGGAAAAACCATCTTAATAGATCCTTTTATTACCGGGAATGATTTGACAGACTTAAAAGCTGAGGATCAGAAGCCAGACGTTATCATTGTCACCCATGGACATGGTGACCATCTCGGGGACACGATTGAACTGGCAAAGCGCAATGATTCTCTTGTCATTGCCAACTTTGAGCTTGCCACTTATCTTGAGTGGCAGGGAGTAAGAGCGCATGGAATGTCTATCGGCGGCGGATATAATTTTGACTTTGGAAGAGTGAAGCTGACACCTGCATTTCATGGAACAGGCCTCGAGACGGAAAATCAGGAAATCATCTACCTGGGAATGCCTGCCGGTGTGCTTATCACATTAGAAGGAAAAACCATTTATCATGCAGGGGATACAGGACTTTTCTCTGATATGAAGCTAATTGGCGACCGCCATCCTATCGATTTGGCATTTCTTCCGATTGGAGACAATTTTACGATGGGGCCGGATGATGCAGCATACGCAGCAAAACTCCTTGGCGCCAAGAAGGTTATTCCCATTCACTTCAACACCTTCCCGCCAATCAGGCAGGATCCCCATAAATTCATCAGCATGCTCGAAGATGGGGTCGGGCAGGTTCTCGAAGCAGGGGAATCAATCGAATTATAATTTGAAAACGCAGCTTCTAATGGAGGCTGCGTTTGTTTTTTATAACTAAATTCGAATCATTTTCCCAGCCTGTCCGCATACATTTTAGGGAGGACAGGATAAAGGAGGAAGCGAAATTGAACAAAAACCGATATTTGCTGTGCCTGCTGCTGTGCGGCTTGATGCTTTATTATGCAGCTCCAAGAATGGGTGTATTTAATGGAGGAACTGAAGGGATTTTTGCCATCAGCTGGCTGGCCCTTGCCCTTTTTGTCATTGCCGGGAACCTGACTGCATTGCTGTATGCGCCGAAAAAAGCGGCTGTTTCGGGGAAGCAGGCGCGCAAATTGGCAGACATGAAGCGGGTGCGCTCCTTCGGCAGATAATGAAGATTGCCGGAGTCAATTGTATCAAGGCTTCTTTACCCTTATAATGAAAATGAGGAATAATTTGTAGAGGGTGAAAGTCTTGGCTACTAAGCATGAGCAAATATTACAATATATTGATGAACTGCCAATTGGAGAAAAGATATCGGTCAGACAGATCGCCAAGGCACTCGCTGTGAGTGAAGGAACGGCATACAGAGCGATTAAGGAGGCTGAAAATAAGGGATATGTCAGTACAATAGAACGTGTTGGGACAATAAGAATTGAGCGGAAAAAGAAAGAGAATATTGAGAAGCTTACTTTTGCAGAAGTTGTTAATATCGTTGACGGCCAGGTGCTCGGCGGAAGAGCCGGCCTCCATAAAACACTGAACAAATTTGTAATTGGGGCGATGAAGCTTGAAGCCATGATGAGATACACGGATGCCGGAAATCTGCTGATCGTCGGAAACCGGACCCAGGCACACGAATTGGCATTGAAGGCTGGCGCTGCTGTATTAATTACCGGGGGATTTGATACAGAAGACCATGTCAAAAAGCTTGCTGATGATCTGCAGATGCCTGTGATTTCAAGCAGCTATGATACCTTCACAGTGGCAACTATGATCAATCGGGCAATCTATGACCAGCTGATTAAAAAAGAGATTGTACTTGTTGAAGATATCCTGACTCCTCTGCAAGAGGCAATTTTTCTGCAAACAACCGATACCATTGCAGATTGGCTGACATATAACCGCGAAACCGGCCACAGCCGATTCCCTGTTGTCGACAATAATCTCAAGGTGCAGGGAGTTGTTACTTCCAAGGATATCATGGGACATGACAAGGAAACGCTTATCGAAAAAATCATGACTAAAAATCCAATGACAGTTGGCGGGAAAACGAGCGTTGCTTCTTCCTCGCACATGATGGTTTGGGAAGGAATTGAACTGCTCCCTGTGGTGGATGAGGGGAATAAACTCGTAGGCATTGTAAGCCGCCAGGATGTGCTGAAGGCTCTGCAGATGATACAAAGGCAGCCGCAGGTGGGGGAAACAATTGACGATATTGTCACCAGCCAGCTGGTTATGACACGGGGGAAAACAAAAGGGGATGACGTCTATCGCTGCGAGGTTACTCCGCAGATGACCAACCACCTTGGAACGATTTCCTATGGAGTCTTTACAACCATTGTATCGGAAGCGGCAAACAGAGTGTTAAGAAGCTATAAAAAGGGAGATCTCGTAGTTGAAAATATGACGGTCTATTTTATAAAACCCGTTCAGATTGACAGTATGCTTGAAATCTATCCCAAAGTCCTGGAAGTAGGGCGGAAGTTCGGTAAAGTGGATGTTGAAGTTTTTAACGAAGGTGTCCTTGTAGGCAAGGCGATGATGATGTGCCAGCTGATTGACAGGCATTAAAAGAGAAATGATAAAAAGCCGCTCAAATTGAACGGCTTTTTTTACATGGCCCTTTCTGAAGAGCCGGGTATCTTTAATTCTTCCTTGCTGCCTCAGCTTCTTCCACTGCGTGAGGCATGTAAAACTTATATGCTTTTATGCCGCCCCAAATACTTAATCCGCCGATTAGAATAAACACAATTGCCACAATGAGAGCAGTTGTTGTGTCGTATAAAAACAGCTGGTTAAGGCCAAATATTGCAACAAATGAACCAAGGGCAATTCTGGACTTGGCTGATAGCCATTGTCTTTCAGCCGGCTGTCTGCTTCTGAAGAATTTTACTTTGTAGAAAATATAGAAAGAAAAAGAGAGTATAATCAGGATAACAAAAATAGGCATTTCATAACCTCCAAGTTTCGACAATCTCTTATCATTCTACCTTCATTATTAAAAAAATGCCATAAGCGTGCAGTGTTTTCTTTTTCTTTTCATGGTGGTATGGTAAAAATAAAGTATTCAGAATAAAAGGAGCACGCCATGAAACAGAAGATACTTGATGAAATAATAAAATATGAAACAATCATTATTCATAGGCATGTCCGTCCGGATCCGGATGCATATGGTTCACAGGGAGGCCTTGCTGAAATACTTAAGGCTTCATTTCCGGAAAAATCTATCTTTACTGTCGGGCAGGAAGAAGAAACACTCCATTATATGAGAAGACTTGATGAAGTATCTGATGATACATACAAAGGTGCGCTGGTCATTGTCTGTGATACAGCAAATGCAGAGCGGATATGTGATGATAGATATGGAACGGGCAGCAAGCTGATAAAAATTGATCATCATCCTAATATGGATCCGTATGGGGATTTAATGTGGGTGGATACAGATGCAAGCTCTACAAGTGAAATGATTTATGAGTTTTATCTTTTCGGCAAAGAACAGGGGCTGAAAATGTCGGATGAGGCGGCAAGATTGTTATTTGCAGGGATAGTTGGGGACACCGGCCGTTTCCTTTATCCGAGCACGACAGAAAAGACATTTGCCTATGCAGGTGAATTGATTCACTATAATTTTTCACGTCCTGAACTGTTTGATAAGATGTACGAGCTGGACGCAAATATTGTTAAACTGAAGGGGTATGTGCTGCAGAATTTTGAGATGAGATCCAGCGGGGCTGCTGTAATGATCCTGAAAAAGGAGCTGCTCGAAGAATTCCAGGCGGCACCTTCCAAAGCATCCCTGCTTGTAAGCACTCTTGGCGATGTGAAGGGAATAAAAGCATGGGTGTTCTTTATCGAGGAAAGCGATCAAATCCGTGTGCGGTTCCGTTCTAAGGGTCCAATAATCAATGAGATTGCAAGAAAGTATAAAGGCGGAGGACATCCCCTTGCTGCCGGAGCTTCCATTTATTCATGGAATGAGATGGAATCGGTTGTAAGTGACCTTGAGGCTGTCTGCAGAGATAAGTGACATATGATGCCCGGCAAAAAGCCGGGCATTAATCCAGCATAATATTCAATTCAATTGAGACAGTTGTATAGATGACCAATTCTTTAACTTCCACCCGGTATCTTTTTTCGTTTACGCGATGTGTCTTATTCTCTATGATTTTCTTGATCAGTTCACTGCTTTTATATACAGTATCCATGTCTTTGGCAATCATCATGCTAATATCCTCTTTTATTTTGTCTTCCAGCTGGAAAACGCTGAAGGAATCCAGTTTATACTTTTCGCCGTTGACAATTTTAATGGAAATATCCTGGACAGTCAGTTTTTTCTGGTTTTCTTTATTTAATTTTTTGAATTCCTCCTGCCAGATTTCTTTATCTTTTTCCAATTCATAAATTGCATCCTGCTGGAGCTTGATTTCTTTGCTGTATCTCTCCTGCCATTGCCCAAAGATAAATAAAAAAATAAACCAGCTGATGATGCCTCCCAGAGCCATTCCTGCAAAAAAACGCTGCCAGGATGGCAATCGGTAGTAAGGCGGTATCCTCATGCCGAAATGTTCTCCTGAGTCAGCCAGTTAATGAGCATGGCGCCGGTCTGGGCCCCTCCGAGAGCAGAAAGAATCAGCATAAATTGTTTGAAGATGTCCTTAGTCTGTCCGTCCATAACGCCCCTTTCAAAGCTGTAAACGGTATCAAAGGTCCCCCCTATCGCTGCAATGATGGCCCAAATGCGAATCATATTGGAAATCTGGAAGATTTGATTTAAAGGAGGCTTGCCTGTCAGAAAAGCAGCCATGCCGCCAATGATTGAACCTCCAATTAAAACACCGAACGCAATGAAATAGCTCTCAATTAAAGTGGAGAAAAAGGGCTGGGTATTCATATCATCCATCCTCGCTGCAGGAGTGGTCCTGCCAGAATTATCTTGATACTTCATCATATGGACAAACTTAATAAAATATGTTTTTTAGGTGCTGTTAAAAAGAGAACATATTTTCTTTTTGGAAACGGGCGTTCTATAATGAAAATAGCAGAAATTAAGGGTGTGAGAAACATGTCATTTATTCACCTTCATGTATATAGCGCATATAGCCTGCTGTCGAGCACGGCAAGAATAGAGCAGCTTGTGACAAGCGCCAGGGAAAATAGGTTTCCTGCCCTGGCTCTAACGGACCGGAATGTCATGTACGGGGCAGTCGCCTTTTATAAAGAATGTCTTAAGCAGTCCATAAAACCGATTCTGGGACTCTCTGTGGATGTACTAAGCGAGATATGTGAAGGCGATGCTTATCCATTGGTCCTCCTGGCTAAAAACCGGCAGGGGTTTCAGAATCTGTTAAAAATAACAAGTACAGTCCAGACAAAATCGCCCGAAGGCATTCCTGTCAAATGGCTTAAGCACTATGCCGGAGGATTGTTTGCTTTAACTCCAGGCATGGAAGGGGAGATAGAACGATCCCTTGTGACAGGTGAATACGGCCAGGCAAAAAGAACAGCTGAGCTTTTCAACGGCATTTTCGAGCCAAATTCATTCTTTTTCGCTATACAGGATCATGGGCTGCTTGAAGAAAAAAAAATCCATGACCTCCTGGTTCAGCTTTCCGAAGAAACCGGGATTGGCCTTGCGGCCTCAAATGGTGTCTGTTACATAAAAAAAGAAGAAGCTTTTGCCCATGAGTGCCTGCTGGCCATAAAAAATGGAGAAAAGCTCCAGGATGAAGAAAGAGAACGGCTGAAGAGCAATGAGTATTACTTAAAGTCATCCGGGGAAATGGCAGAACTGTTATCAGGGTATCCGGATGCCTTAGAGAATACGATAATGATTGCTGAGCAATGCAATGTAATGATTGAGCTGGATAAACAGAACCTTCCTAAATACCCTGCTGCAGAAGGAAAGAGTGCCGATGAGCTATTGGAAGAAGTGTGCTGGCAAGGATTTGCTGACAGATATCCGGATGGAGATGCTGAACATAGAAATCGGCTGCGGTATGAGCTGAACATAATCAGAAACATGAAATTCAGTGATTATTTTCTAATCGTTTGGGATTTTATGAAGTTTTCGAGAGAAAATGGCATTTTAACCGGTCCAGGACGCGGATCTGCAGCCGGATCAATGGTTGCTTATGTCCTCTATATAACAGATGTGGATCCCATTGAGCATCAGCTCCTATTTGAGCGGTTCCTTAATCCGGAAAGAATCTCCATGCCTGATATTGATATCGATTTCCCGGATCACAGAAGAGATGAGGTAATCCGGTATGTATCCCGGAAATATGGAGAACTGCATGTGGCTCAAATTCTAACATTTGGGACCCTGGCTGCCAAAGCGGCACTCCGGGATGTTGGCAGGGCATTTGGGCTTAATCCTAAAGAACTGGACATACTTTCAAAAAGAGTGCCTTCCAAATTGGGCATCAGTCTCAAAGAGGCCTACAAAGAATCAGAGCCTTTAAGAAGATTCACCCAGGAATCCGATTTAAATCGGAGACTATTTGAAACAGCTGTCAAACTGGAAGGACTCCCAAGACATACATCCACTCATGCTGCCGGGGTTGTCATCAGCGAGCATCCGCTTGTTGAGGCCATTCCTATTCAAAAGGGGCATGAAAATGTTTATTTGACTCAATATTCAATGGAGCATCTCGAGGATGTCGGTCTTTTAAAAATGGATTTTCTCGGTCTAAGAAACCTGACATTAATTGAGAATATCTTAAGCTCTATTCAGAGAAAGACAGGCACACAGATTGATATAAAACAAATTCCCCTGGATGATGAGGCAGTATACAATCTTTTGGGACGAGGAGATACAACAGGTATTTTCCAGCTTGAATCTGAGGGAATGCGCAGTGTGCTGACAAGGCTTAAGCCAACGCGGTTTGAGGATATTGTGGCTGTCAATGCCCTTTATCGCCCAGGCCCAATGGAAAATATCCCTCTTTTTATTGACAGGAAGCATGGAAGGAAGCCGATCATATATCCTCATCCTGAGTTAAAGCCTATTCTTGAAAATACGTATGGTGTCATCGTATATCAGGAACAAATTATGCAAATCGCTGCAAAACTGGCCGGATTTTCACTGGGTGAAGCCGATTTGCTTCGGAGAGCGGTCAGCAAGAAGCAAAAAGAAGTGCTTGACCGTGAGCGCCTCCATTTTGTTGGTGGAGCAGTCAATAAAGGCTATAATGAACAAACCGCTCATGACATTTATGACTTAATCGTCCGGTTCGCAAATTATGGATTTAACCGGAGCCATGCTGTTGCATACAGTTTTATAGCCTATCAGCTGGCATATCTAAAAACTCATTATCCTCTTCACTTTATGGCTTCCCTGCTGACTTCAGCTATCGGAAATGAAGGCAGGATTGCTCAATATATCGGAGAGATGAGACAGATGGGCTTAACGCTCAGCCCGCCTTCCATTAATAAAAGCGGCTACTCATTTCTGGCAGAGAAAGATTCTATCAGGTATAGCCTGGCTGCGATAAAAGGAATCGGTGCTGCAGCTTTAAGAGATATTTTTCAGACGAGAAAAAATAAGCGCTTTGAAGATCTGTTTGATTTTTGCATAAGGGTTTCAACAAAAGCAGTTAATCGCAAGATCCTCGAATCACTTGTTCATTCTGGCAGCTTTGATGAATTTGGAGAAGATAGAGCTGTTCTTCTGGCCAGCCTGGATGTAGCTGCAGAGCATGCCCAGCTTGTTATGCCGGAAGATGATCAGGCTGATTTCTTTGAGGATGATGAATTTTTTCCTAAGCCTAAATATGCAGAAGTAGATCCAATCCGTTCAGAGGACAAGCTAAGATTTGAAAAAGATGTGCTTGGCCTGTATTTATCAGATCATCCCGTTTCGATTTACGAATCCTATTTTTCCCTGCTGGGAGCCTGTCCGCTTGTTGAACTGGAAAAAACAGTGAATAAAGCAAAAGCAGTTGCTTACTTATCCGAAGTGAAAAAGATTCGTACGAAGAAAGGAGAGCCAATGGCGTTTCTTTCCTTGAGCGATCAGACGGGAGATATGGAGGCAGTTGTTTTTCCTAAGGTGTTTAACCGGTTTTCAATGCTCTGCTCGCAGGGAAACATCGTCTTAGCGGAAGGAAAGATAGAGGATCGGGACGGAAAAAAGCAGCTGATTATACAGCATCTGGATGATGTGAAGGAAGCCATTGAAAAAATGCAAAACAAAGATCCCGTTTTGTATTTAAGAATTACTGAGAATCGGGAGACACCGGAAAATCTTCGTTTGCTCAAAGAATTATTTAAGAAAAATGAAGGCCGCGTTCAAGTAATTTTGTATTATGAAAGCTCCCGAAAAACCATTCGCCTGGGTGAAGAGGATTTGGTTTCGCCAACAGAGGATTTCCTGAATTTGCTTATGCAGCTGCTTGGCCAGAATAACGTCATTCTAAAGTAATTACCCTTTACAACAATAACAATTATGGTATATTTGTAAGAAGAAAAATAAACTGGTCTGACCACTGTGAGCGAAAGAGAAGCCCTGCTTAATCTGATAATGAAACAGAACTGCAGCAGGATATAAAGCATGTATTCGTCAAGTCTATGTTTATATATAATCCTATCCGGAATATGAGGAGTGAAAATTTTGACCTTACGCGAAGAAGCTTTGCATATGCATAGAGCTAATAAAGGGAAATTGGAATCTAAATCTAAAGTACAGGTGCGAAATGCAAAAGACTTAAGTCTTGCTTACTCACCGGGGGTTGCTGAGCCCTGCAAAGAGATTTATGATAAGCCGGAAACTGTCTATGAATATACAATGAAAGGCAATATGGTCGCGGTTGTTTCCGATGGAACAGCAGTGCTGGGACTGGGGAATATCGGGCCGGAAGCTGCCCTGCCTGTAATGGAAGGAAAAGCTGTACTTTTCAAGAGTTTTGCAGGCGTGGATGCATTTCCAATTTGCCTTAATACGACAGACGTAGATAAAATTGTTGAGACTGTAAAACTTCTTGAGCCTACATTTGGAGGCGTGAACCTTGAAGATATTGCTGCTCCCAATTGCTTTTATGTAGAGGAGCGATTAAAGAAGGAAACCAATATTCCCGTTTTTCATGATGACCAGCATGGCACTGCCATTGTAACTGTTGCAGGCCTTGTAAATGCCTTGAAGCTTTCAGGGAAGAAAATGAATGAAATTAAGGTTGTGGCAAATGGTGCCGGTGCTGCCGGAATTGCCATTATTAAACTTTTATACAGCTACGGTGTTCGCGATATCATTATGTGTGACACGAAAGGAGCTATTTATGAAGGCCGCCCGCAGGGTATGAATGAAATTAAAAATGAAGTTGCAAAGTACACGAATCGCGAAAATGCGAATGGCAGTCTTGCAGATGTTATTAAAGGGGCTGACGTATTCATCGGGGTTTCTGCTGCCGGAGCCCTGACGGCTGAGATGATTGGCACTATGAATCAGGATCCGATTATATTCGCCATGGCTAATCCAACTCCTGAAATTATGCCTGAAGAAGCGAAAGCAGCTGGGGCAATGGTGGTTGGAACCGGAAGATCCGATTTTCCAAACCAGGTAAATAATGTGCTGGCTTTCCCTGGAATCTTCCGCGGAGCACTGGATGTCCGAGCAACTCATATCAATGAAAAAATGAAAGTGGCTGCTGTAGAAGCCATTGCTAATTTGGTGCATCAGGATGAGTTGAATGCTGATTATGTCATCCCGGGGCCATTCGATCCCCGTGTCGCACCGGAAGTTGCGGCTGCTGTAGCAAAGGCAGCTATGGAAACCGGAGTTGCCCGCATTAAAGTCGATCCTGAAGAAGTGAAGGAAAAAACGAAGCAGCTTGCAGTCATTGGAAAAGGTGAGTGATTCCATAAGTGAATTCACCTCAAAATAACACGAAGGTTTATATCGGCATAGTCAAACAGCTTAGGTCCATGATTGAACATGATGGCCTTAAGCCTGGAGATCGATTGCCTTCCGAAAGAGAGCTGTCAGAGCGCCTGGGTGTCGGGCGCTCTTCCGTTCGGGAAGCATTAAGAGCCCTTGAACTTCTTGGCTTAATTGAGACAAGGAGAGGCGAGGGGACTTTTATGAGGGATTTTAAGGGGCACCAGCTCGTACAGCTGCTTAGCACGTTTATTCTTCAGGATAAGAAATCTATAAGAGATGTTAAAGAAACCAAGTTTCTGATCGAACTTGATTGTTTATGGCTAATTATTCAAAAGGCTGGTGAAGATCGGCTTCTTAGGTTCAAAAAATGGACTCTGGAAGCAGACTACACAGATGATGACTTTTTTCTTGAAATCGTCACACTTGCAGATAATCATCTTTTCCTCCGTATTTGGATCATTCTCAAAGATTTTTATAATTCTTTGGATTTAGAGAAAATGATGATAACCAAGCAGCAATATGCAGAGCTGATTGATACCTTGATTTCCAGAAAAGATTCCGAAGTTATTCGTGTATATAGAAATTTAAGAAATTTGTCGAAGGATTAACGACAATTTTTTGCAGAATTTATTTTTGATATCATCTATATTTAATAATCAGACAAGCATAAATGAAGCCTAGAAAAGTTAGGCATTCATTTTTACATTAGTGGTCTGACCACTGTTGAAATTAATGGAAATGATTCAGCGATTATCAGGGAGGTTTCATCTTGCTTAAAGATATTTTTACTAAGACGAAGAAGAAGAAATATGCAACCATTCCATCGGAAACGGCAAAGCAGGATGTGCCGGAAGGAATCATGACAAAGTGTCCGAACTGTAAGAAGATCATGTATACCAAAGAATTGGTCAAGAACCTTAAAGTGTGTTTCCATTGTCATTACCACCATACCATGAATTCAAAAGAGCGTTTGGCAAGCTTTTTGGATGCTAATAGTTTTGAAGAAATTAACGCGAACATGATTTCTGAAAACCCTCTGAATTTCCCGGATTATATTGAAAAGCTTGAGAAGGATCGGGAAAAGACAAAGATAAATGAAGCGGTAGTGACTGGGACAGGCACTGTAGATGGTCAAAAAATTGCAGTAGCTGTTATGGATTCCACATTCAGAATGGGAAGCATGGGTTCAGTAGTCGGAGAGAAAATTACCCGTGCCATTGAAAAAGCTGATGAATTGCGAGTTCCTTTTATTATATTTACCGCTTCAGGCGGTGCAAGAATGCAGGAAGGCGTCTTGAGCCTGATGCAAATGGCCAAGACAAGTGTAGCACTAAAAAGATTCAGTGATAATGGAGGCCTCATTATTTCAATCATGACTCATCCGACAACAGGCGGCGTGTCTGCAAGCTTTGCTTCACTGGGGGACTATAATCTGGCAGAACCTGGTGCTTTGATTGGATTTGCGGGGCGCAGGATTATTGAACAAACGATCCGTGAAGAATTGCCGGAAGACTTCCAGACAGCAGAATTCTTATTAAAATGTGGTCAATTGGATGCAGTCATTCCGAGAACAGAGTTAAAAGACAAGATATCAGCTATTTTATCCATACATCAACCAGGAGGTGACTTCCAATGGCAGGAGAATTAGAATTTGAGCGTCCGGTAATGGAACTGAAAAAGAAGATTGCTGAATTAAAAGAGTTTACCAAAACAGCCGATGTAGACCTATCCTCTGAGATAGAGAAGCTGGAAGCGCGCTTGGAAAAATTAGAAGCCGATATATATGAAAATATGAAACCGTGGGACCGTGTGCAGATTGCGAGGCATCCTGCAAGGCCGACTACACTGGATTATATCTCCTATCTTTTCGAGGATTTTTTCGAGTGTCACGGGGATCGTGCTTTTGGTGATGATGAAGCGATTGTTGGCGGTATTGCCAAGTTTAGGGGGATTCCGGTTACTGTCATCGGCCACCAGCGCGGAAAAGACACGAAAGAGAATATCCGCAGAAACTTTGGCATGCCGCATCCCGAAGGTTACCGCAAAGCATTAAGGCTTATGAAGCAGGCCGATAAATTCAGGAGGCCGATTATCTGTTTCATTGATACGAAGGGTGCCTACCCCGGGAAAGCCGCAGAGGAACGAGGACAGAGTGAGGCAATTGCAAAGAACCTGTTTGAAATGGCCAGCCTCAGAGTCCCGGTTATCTGTATCGTCATTGGTGAAGGCGGAAGCGGCGGAGCTCTCGCTCTTGGTGTAGGAAACCATATTCATATGCTCGAAAACTCCACTTATTCTGTTATTTCTCCAGAAGGAGCGGCTGCTATTCTCTGGAAAGATGCAACCCAGGCAAAAAAGGCGGCAGAATCCATGAGAATCACAGCACCGGATTTAAAGGAACTTGGTGTAGTGGATGAAATTATTGAAGAGGTAAAGGGCGGAGCCCACAAAGATGTCAAGGTTCAGGCTGCGGAAATCGGAGAAGTCCTTACTCACTCATTGAAGGATCTGATGGATCTTACTGAAGACCAGCTGATCGATCACCGGTACAACAAGTTCAAATCTATTGGCAAATATTCGTTTTTAAAGGAATTTATTGGGGTAAAATAAAAGCGTGCTTTCGGGCACGTTTTTATTTTTTTTATAACTCGGTTTGCAGAATCCAAAGCTTCTTCCCGGCAGCTGAGAATTAGACAATAATACTGTCCTTATAGTGAAAAATGCAGTTTTTTCTATATAAAACGCTTTCAGTATCCCGACAATTCTGTATTTCTTTGAAATTGTCTGATTAAGTTGAGATGCACCCTTCTTCATGGTATTTTAGAAATATTCAATAGCGTTTTGTTCAATAATAAGATAAGCATAGAATGCTCTGCTTTACATATAGAGCCTATATTACATACAGAATTTTCGGGCAGGCATGTACATTCTTTATAAGCTGTTAAAATACAGCGCAGCATCTTATATAAATTACATTCGGGGTGATTATTGTGAAGAAAATAGGAGTTTTAACAAGCGGCGGCGATTCTCCTGGCATGAATGCGGCTGTACGTGCAGTTGTCCGTAAAGCGATCTATCATAATATTGAAGTGTATGGTGTTTATGGCGGATACTCCGGCTTGATGTCAGGAAATATTAAGAAGCTTGACCTGGGTTCGGTTGGTGATATCATCCATCGGGGCGGTACAGTTCTGCATTCGGCAAGAAGCGAAGAGTTCAAAACAAAAGAAGGCCAGCAAAAGGGCATTGAACAAATGAACAAGCACGGAATTGAAGGCCTTGTCGTAATTGGCGGGGACGGATCATACCGTGGAGCAAAAGCTTTGACAGAGCATGGATTTCCTTGTGTGGGCGTACCTGGCACCATCGATAACGACATTCCGGGAACGCAATATACTATTGGCTTTGACACAGCATTAAATACTGTTATTGATGCAATTGATAAAATCCGTGATACAGCTACTTCCCATGAAAGAACTTTTATCATTGAAGTTATGGGAAGAGATGCAGGAGACATCGCTTTATGTGCAGGATTAGCAGGCGGTGCGGAGACTATCCTCATTCCTGAAGCAGGCTATAGTATGGATGAAATTGCTGAAAGACTTAAAAAGGGACATGAACGAGGCAAAAAACACAGTATCATTGTAGTTGCAGAAGGAGTCTGCAGCGGCGTGGAATTTGCCAAGCAAATCAAAGAAACAACAAATTTTGATACACGCGTGTCCGTGCTTGGCCATATGCAGCGGGGCGGTTCCCCAACTGCATTCGACCGGGTGCTGGCTAGCCGACTTGGAGCATATGCAGTTGAGCTAATTCTTGAAGGCAAAGGCGGACGTGCAGTAGGAATTCAAAATAATAAACTGGTTGACCATGATATAATAGAAATATTGGATAGAGAGCATACACTTGACCTGGATCTCTACAAACTCTCGAAAGAGCTGTCTATTTAATTTTGCCGCATATCAACCAGCACGCAGCTCCCAAAAGCCGCCTGTGCCGGTAATCTAGCTGCATTAATTCAGGAGGTAAATTATTATGCGTAAAACGAAAATCGTTTGTACTATTGGACCTGCCAGTGAAAGTGTTGAAAAGTTAACACAGCTTATTGAAGCAGGCATGAATGTTGCCCGGTTAAATTTTTCCCATGGTGATTTCGAGGAACATGGCCAGCGAATTCAGAATATCCGTGAAGCTTCAGCAAAGACCGGCAAGACTGTAGCGATCCTTTTAGACACTAAAGGGCCGGAAATCCGCACAAACAATATGGTGGATGGCGCGATTGAATTGAGAGCTGGAGAAAACATTATTATTTCCATGAACGAGGTTGAAGGAACAGCAGAAAAATTCTCTGTTACATATGCAGGCCTTATTGAGGATGTGCACACAGGAAGCAAAATTTTGCTTGATGACGGTTTAATTGGTCTGGAAGTGACAAAAATTGATAAGGCCAACAGTGAAATCCACACAAAAATTTTAAATAGCGGAACTCTTAAAAATAAAAAAGGCGTCAATGTTCCAGGTGTTTCTGTGAATCTTCCCGGCATAACGGAGAAAGATGCACAGGACATCATCTTCGGAATTGAACAGGGCGTCGATTTCATCGCCGCTTCTTTTGTCCGCAGAGCTTCTGATGTTTTGGAAATCAGACAGCTGCTTGAAGAACACAATGCATCTTATATCAACATCATTCCTAAGATTGAAAATCAGGAAGGTGTAGATAATATTGAAGAAATTCTTGAAATTTCTGACGGATTAATGGTAGCTCGCGGAGACCTTGGAGTGGAAATTCCAGCAGAAGAGGTGCCGCTCGTACAAAAGAAATTAATTAAAAAATGCAATGCACAGGGGAAACCAGTCATTACTGCAACACAAATGCTGGATTCCATGCAGCGCAACCCGCGTCCAACACGCGCAGAGGCAAGTGATGTAGCAAATGCCATTTTTGATGGAACTGATGCGATTATGTTATCCGGTGAGACGGCTGCGGGCTCTTATCCAGTCGAAGCTGTACAGACGATGCACAACATTGCATCAAGAGCAGAATCTGCATTAGACCATAAAGAAATCCTGTCAAATCGCAGCAAAGATAATGAGCATAATATTACTGATGCTATTGGAGAATCAGTGGCACATACAGCTCTTAACCTGGATGTTAACGCCATTATTACACCAACTGAAAGCGGCCATACAGCTCGGATGATTTCCAAGTACCGTCCTAAAACACCAATCGTTGCCGTTACTTCTAATGACCATGTGTCACGGCGTTTATCTTTAACATGGGGTGTATATCCTCAAATTGGCCAAAAGGCGTCTACAACAGACGATATGCTTGATATCGCCGTTGAAGAAAGCTTGAACAGCGGAATTGTTGCTTCAGGAGATTTAGTTGTAATTACAGCAGGAGTTCCTGTGGGTGAAGCAGGTACCACCAACTTAATGAAAATTCATGTAGTGGGGGACATCCTTGCTAAGGCACAAGGGATCGGGCGAAAATCAGCCTTTGGAAAAGTCGTTGTAGCAAGAAATGCAGAGGAAGCATTGGCGAAGGTAACAGAAGGATCTATTCTGGTTACAATCGGCTCTGACCGTGAAATGGTGCCTGCGATTGAGAAATGCAGTGCGCTTATTACAGAAGAAGGCGGGCTTACAAGCCATGCGGCTGTTGTTGGCCTTAATATTGGCATACCTGTCATTGTAGGGGTTGAAAATGCAACAAGCCTGCTGAAAGATGGACAGGAAGTCACAGTGGACTCTCAGCGCGGTGTAATTTATAACGGCCACGCAAGCGTATTATAATTGGATTTGTAAAAGGAAGGGGTTGCCCTTCCTTTTTGATTTTTCCGGACAAATTGTTATATTCTCAGTGCCTTGTTTGATATAATAATGGTAAGTCTTAAACAAAATAGAGGTGGCTTAATGCGCTACATTCTCTTGCTGATGATAATCGTTCCAGCTGCTGAAATTGGTGTTTTACTTCTTTCAGGCAACACCATTGGCCTATGGCCTACACTTGCGATTATCCTGCTTACAGGTGTTCTCGGTGCTTATCTCGCTAAAAAGCAGGGTCTTGAAACAATCAGAAAAATACAGGATCAGCTGCGATACGGGCAAATGCCTGGAGATGCAATTCTTGATGGGGCATGTATCCTTATTGGAGGCACCTTGCTCCTTGCACCGGGGTTCATTACAGATGCATTAGGATTTACATTGCTTCTTCCTTCGGCTAGAAAAGGATTTAAAAACATCCTTTATATAGGTCTGAAAAAATGGATAAACAAGGGAACGATCACGATAATCAGGTAAAAATAGCTATATAAAGCCGCTCCGATTCATTGGAGCGGCTGGTTTAATTTACTGGAAGACGGCAATCCCATGGTTATTGTCCCGCTCAGTGGCACTATTGCCATTGAGCGGGGAAATTTAACTCTTTTGGTTAGGCAAGTGCCCAACATCCACTTCTCTGCATAGCCTGACTGAAGGCAATGCCTGAATTTTTCATCCTAATCGGCTTCTTCATTGCCTTTTATAAACATCCAGATATCCCGGAATACCCCAGCTTTATGGAGAGTAGTGATGAGTACAAGAGTAACCGGACCTGCAATTAAGCCAAGAAAACCAATTAGTTTAAAACCAACAAATAAAGCAATCAGGGTAGCTAAAGGATCAAGCCCAATGCTTGATGAAAGTATTTTTGGCTCCATTATCTGGCGCTGGGCCAGCACGATGATATAAAGAATGCCCAGGCCGAGTGCCCTGCTCATTTCTCCGCCGATTGCTTCATATATAATCCATGGCACAAAAATCAGCCCTGTTCCGAGATAGGGAATAATATCGACAAGGCCAGTCACAAGTGCAATTGTGATGGCGTAATCGACACGCAGAATCAGAAGTCCGGCAAGTATGATAACCGTAGTAATAGATACTAAAGTAGCCTGTGCCTTGACAAATCCAAACAAAGCCTTCTGCAGATCGGCAAATACGGTTCTGCCGCTTTTTTTTGCGCGGCTTGGCAGTATGCGGCTGAATATGCCTGAAAGCCTATGCCAATCTTTGCTGATAAAAAAAGTGGCCAGCAGCGAGAAAATCAGGACCGTTGCTGCGTTGGGGAACCATGAAAGAATGTTTGGGATTTTCTCGAAAAATGCCTGGATAAAATCTCCCAATGTAGAGCCAAATTGCTTCCCGACATTTTCTATATTCGTCATGATGGTATCCTGCTGTCCTGTTCCCAGAGTATTAAATAAACTTGCCAGCTGGTTATAAAGAGGAATGATTTGCCCTGCAAAGAACTGCTCAACAAAACCAATTAAGGTATCAAGGTGCTGCGGCACTACTTTTGCCAAATAATCCGCACCAGATACAATCTCTGCCACCAGCAAAGTGATTAATCCGGCAAAAATGGCAAAGATAAGAATCAGTGCAATGAGGACTGCAAGAGCCCTTGGTATTTTCCATTTAACCTCCATTATATTGACCAAAGGGTTAATCAGAAAGGCTATGGCCAGTCCAATAATAAAAGGATAAGTTACTTTAGATAAATATAAGAAAGCATAGAGACCTAAGATCACCACTCCAATGACAAAGAAAAATCTTACAGTCCGATAGATATATGCCGGGTTCAAGTAATAGCCTCCTTATTAAATTTGAACAGACTAAGTCATTGCAGCTTGCTTTATGTAATGTTATTAGTCATATCATACATCATTTTTGCAGCAGCTTAAAATAATTAGATATTGTCTATTAATACTTATTCTATTTTTAAAACTCCGCCAAAGAACCCGGAAATTATTAAATTGATTTAAATTATGTTACGATAATATAGAAAGCTGGCAGGTGAATTAGCAGATGGTTTCCCAATCACTCATTTTTTTATTTCTATTGCTGGGAATTGGTGTATTAGCAAAAAATCAATCACTGATCATTGCTGTCTTTGTTTTGATTATCCTTAAAGCAGCCGGCCTGGATTCAAAAACATTTTCATTTCTGCAGTCCAAAGGGATTAACTGGGGTGTAACCATTATTACAATTGCTGTCCTTGCTCCTATAGCCAGTGGTGAAATCGGCTTCCGGGATTTAGGCGGGGCATTTAAATCCCCTTATGCGTGGGTTGCTCTTGTCTCAGGGATTGCAGTTGCGCTTCTGGCAAAAGGCGGCATCGTATTGCTGGCTGAAGATCCCCATATAACAACTGCTCTTGTTCTGGGGACCATTCTTGCTGTCTCCCTTTTTAAAGGTATTGCCGTCGGTCCTCTGATAGGGGCGGGGATTGCGTATATGGCAATGAAAGTCTTTGAGTTTTTTAAATGAATGTTTATTTAGATTTTTCATTGCCTTTGGCAATAATGTAAATAAACTTTTCTTGAAAAATAATATTTTTTAACAAATTAAGTGCTTTTCATTCACAAAAGTCAGATAATTGTTTATAATAGGACTTGTAAGCGTAACCTATTTCGCGGTACCTATTAAATTCAGTTAAGCTCTATTAAAATGTTATTAATATATTTATTTTTTCCATTTTCAAAAATAATGTAAGCATTTTCTTTTTTTTTTAGAGAGTACCGAGCAACCGCTCGATTAATGCATGCCAAGAGAAAGTTTATTTCTTCCATATATCGGGGAATGCTTTTCAATAAATGAAAGTTTCACCTTTCATGGATTTGGTCTGTAGATCGGCTAATACAGCCGGCTTTTCAATGGCTGTCCTGCAGCCCTATAAAAGTGTCCAAAAAATAAAACAGAATGTGGACATGACGAGGAAGCTTTTCTGAAAAATGAAAAATCAGGTTCGGCTTACTTATGTTTAATGTACAGACAAAAATGGGTATGGGGAAATTTTATTATGTAAAGGAGAGATTCGGTATGACAGTAACACGCGGTCTTGAAGGGGTAGTAGCTACTACTTCGTCTATCAGCTCCATCATAGACGATACATTAACCTATGCGGGCTACAATATTGATGATTTGGCTGAAAATGCAAGCTTTGAAGAGGTTATTTATCTTTTATGGCACAGAAAGCTTCCTGCTCAATCACAACTGGACGAGTTAAAGAGTCAGCTTGCAGCAAACTACTCTCTTCCAGAGGAAGTTCTGAACCATTTTAAAACATATCCAATTGACAAAGTGCATCCAATGGCTGCCCTTCGTTCTGCAGTGTCTCTATTGGGACTTTATGATGAAGAAGCAGACCAGATGGATGAAGAAGCAAACTATAAAAAAGCAATTCGCCTTCAAGCTAAAATGCCTGCTATCGTAACGGCATTTGCACGGGTAAGAAAAGGCCTTGAACCAATTGCTCCTAGAACAGATCTTGGATTTGCAGCCAACTTCCTATACATGCTTACAGGCAAAGAGCCTGAACCAATCGCAATTGAAGCATTTAATAAAGCGCTGGTTCTTCATGCGGACCATGAACTGAATGCTTCCACTTTCACTGCACGTGTATGTGTAGCCACATTGTCAGATATTTATTCAGGAGTTACAGCTGCTATTGGCGCATTAAAAGGTCCATTGCATGGCGGTGCCAATGAGGCGGTAATGAAGATGCTTACTGATATTAGCACTCTTGAAAATGTAGAGCCGTATATCCGTGAAAAGCTTGAAAAGAAAGAGAAAATCATGGGCTTTGGCCATCGTGTTTACCGTCATGGCGATCCTCGTGCCAAGCACTTAAGAGAAATGTCTAAAAAGCTTACAGAGCTTACCGGGGAACCACACTGGTACGAAATGTCCACGCAAATTGAAGCGATCGTTACCGGAGAGAAAAAACTTCCGCCAAATGTCGACTTCTATTCTGCATCTGTATACCATAGCCTGGGAATCGACCATGACCTGTTCACGCCGATTTTTGCTGTAAGCCGTGTATCTGGCTGGCTGGCTCATATTCTCGAACAATATGAGAATAATCGTTTGATCCGTCCGCGTGCAGACTATACAGGCCCGGGTATGCAGAAATACGTGCCAGTAGAGCAAAGAGGTCTTTAATAAGCTGAAAAAACAGATTTAAAGAACTAAAATTACTACTCAGCATTTTACTTTTTATCAAAAAATTGCTGTAATAGAGAGAGCAGGGAAAAGGTTAGGGGCAAAAGCCTTCTAACCTTTGATTCTGATATACTGACGCAGCATTGTGCCGCAGACTATATAAATAAAAAGGCTAATGCTCGCACTTTTCAAAATGGAGGGTATAACAATGCAAGGTGAAAAAATTACAGTTACTAATGGTGTACTAAACGTACCAAACAATCCAATCGTTCCTTTTATCGAAGGAGACGGAACAGGACCTGATATTTGGGCAGCAGCTTCCCGTGTATTGGATGCTTCTGTAGAAAAAGCATATAAAGGTGAGCGCAAGCTTGTCTGGAAAGAAGTGTTAGCAGGAGAAAAAGCCTTCAACCAGACTGGAGAGTGGCTTCCTTCTGAAACACTTGATGTGATCAATGAATATCTAATTGCGATTAAAGGTCCACTAACAACACCAATCGGCGGCGGAATCCGTTCTCTGAACGTTGCACTTCGCCAGGAGCTTGACCTGTTTGTGTGCCTGCGTCCTGTCCGCTGGTTTGAAGGCGTTCCTTCTCCAGTTAAACGCCCTCAGGATACTGATATGGTTATTTTCCGTGAAAATACTGAAGATATTTATGCCGGCATTGAGTATGCAAAAGGCTCTGATGAGGTTAAAAAGTTAATTTCATTCCTTCAGGATGAAATGGGTGTTAATAAGATCCGCTTCCCTGAAACTTCAGGCCTCGGCATTAAGCCTGTTTCAGAAGAGGGAACCAGCCGCCTTGTACGCGCTGCTATTGAGTATGCAATTAAAGAAGGCCGCAAATCTCTAACACTTGTACATAAAGGCAATATCATGAAATTTACTGAGGGTGCCTTTAAAAACTGGGGTTATGAGCTCGCTGAAAGAGAGTACGGAGAAAAAGTATTCACGTGGGCTCAATATGACCGCATTAAGGATGAGCAGGGTGTTGAAGCTGCAAACAAAGCTCAGGCAGATGCAGAAGCAGCCGGCAAAATTATTGTTAAAGATGCGATTGCTGATATTTTCCTTCAGCAGATCCTTACCCGTCCAAAAGAGTTTGATGTTGTTGCAACAATGAACTTGAACGGCGATTATATTTCTGATGCTCTTGCTGCACAGGTAGGCGGAATTGGTATTGCTCCTGGAGCAAACATTAACTATGAAACTGGACATGCGATCTTCGAAGCAACTCATGGTACAGCTCCGAAGTATGCTGGTCTTGATAAGGTTAACCCTTCTTCTGTTATTCTTTCAGGTGTATTAATGCTTGAGCACCTTGGATGGAACGAAGCCGCAAACATGATCGTTAAATCTATGGAAAAATCTATTGCTTCTAAAGTCGTAACATATGACTTTGCCCGTCTAATGGATGGAGCAACTGAAGTAAAATGTTCTGAATTTGCCGACGAACTAATTAAAAACATGGAGTAAAAAAGCAAAAGCGCCTTTAATAAAAGGCGCTTTTGACTAATATACTATTCATGCAGTGCTATTTTGTGTGCTTCCCTGAGGAAACTTCTTTTGCCGGGCAGCTGGCGATTCTCTGAAATTGTGTATATAGGATGGCTGTTCTTTGGAACAGCCTCTTACATAAAGGATGCAAATCCTGATACTTTCATTTCCAAAAGGAGGAACTGCTCATGTCATTGAAACGTAAAAAGATTTCTGTAATCGGTGGAGGATTTACTGGTGCAACAACTGCATTCTTACTGGCTCAAAAGGAACTTGGAGATGTTGTGCTGGTTGATATTCCGCAAATGGAAAACCCTACAAAGGGAAAAGCTCTTGATATGCTTGAAGCAAGTCCTGTTCAGGGATTCGATGCGAATATTATAGGTACTTCAAGCTATGAAGATACACAAGAATCTGACATAGTAGTTATTACAGCAGGCATTGCACGGAAGCCGGGCATGAGCCGGGATGACCTTGTACAAACGAACCAGAAGATTATGAAAAGTGTAGCTCAGGAGATTGCAAAACATTCTCCAAATAGCTATATTGTTGTGCTGACTAATCCAGTTGATGCCATGACTTATACCGTTTTCAAGGAATCAGGCTTCCCGAAAAACCGTGTAATTGGCCAATCAGGTGTTCTTGACACAGCCCGCTTCCGGACATTTGTCGCCCAGGAACTGAATTTGTCTGTTAAAGACATTACAGGATTTGTACTTGGCGGCCATGGTGATGATATGGTTCCGCTAGTCCGCTATTCATATGCTGGCGGCATTCCTTTAGAAGCCTTAATTTCAAAAGATCGTCTTGATGCCATTGTCGAGCGTACACGCAAAGGCGGAGGAGAGATCGTCAACTTATTAGGCAACGGAAGTGCCTACTATGCTCCAGCGGCTTCCCTTGTGGAAATGTGTGAAGCTATCCTTAAGGATCAGCGCCGCGTACTTCCTTCCATTGCTTACCTAGAAGGAGAATATGGCTACGAAGGAATCTATCTGGGTGTGCCTGCAATCCTTGGAGCAAACGGAATCGAAAAAGTAATAGAGCTTGAACTGACAAGCGAAGAAAAAGCTGCCCTCGATAAATCGGCAGATTCAGTTCGCAAGGTAATGGAAGTATTAGCTTACTAGGATGGTCTAATTTTAAGTGAAGAAAATCCGGGGGCTTTCTCCCGGATTTTTTTACTGGAAGCCCTTTTGGGAAATAGTATAAAATGATATCATATAAAAATAGACTGAATAATTTAAAATATTGAACAGTCTATTTTTTACATTAACTATGTAAACGGTTACAATACTCGGAGGTGCTTAGATATGCTGCTTGGAAAGAAAAGAAAACTGGGAAGAACCATTGAAGAAATATCTGTGGGCGAAAAATTGACGCTCACAGAAAAAATAGAAGACAAGGATCTATTGCTGTATCTTGGCCTGACCAACGATGCAAACCCTTTATATATTCAGCATGATTATGCTTCACAAACACCTTATAAAAAACCTATTGTACCAAGTGTAATGCTGAATGGCATCATAAATTCTGCCATATCAAAATATTTGCCGGGTCCAGGAAGCCATGTTTTAAAACAGGAAATCGAGTACACGAAGCCAGTCTATCATTATGGTACGGTTCAATTTTTATTTGAAGTAACAGAAGTAAGCACCTCAAATCATACCGTGCAAATTAAGGTACAGGGAACAAATGAAGAGGAGCAGACGGTTATTAATGGCCAGCTCCTTGTATGTCCGCCATACAAGCCGCAGCCTATGGATGGGAATGCTCTGGATAATTTCTGATAGTCAAAAGATGTGCAGCATATGCGCATCTTTTTTTGATGAAATCCTTTCTTTCCTAGAATTGACCCGAAAAAAATCATGAAATATATTATAATAAAGATATATGGCAAATAGGGGTTTGATAGGCAGGAGGGATACCTGCTTTTATAAAGATCGCTGACAATCAATCAGCTGAGTTTCAAACAGGGGTAATTCATTCACTCGGAGGATCGCATGGATAAGAAAATTCTAGTTGTAGATGACGAACAATCTATCGTAACTTTACTTCAATACAACCTGCAGCAGGCGGGCTATGAAGTGCTTACAGCCATGGATGGCCAGGAGGGAAAAGATCTGGCCATTTCTGAAAAGCCGGATCTTATAGTACTTGATCTTATGCTGCCAAAGCTTGATGGAATAGAAGTATGCAAACAGCTTAGACAGCAGAAAATAGCGACACCTATTTTAATGCTGACTGCCAAGGATGATGAATTTGATAAGGTTCTTGGTCTTGAACTGGGTGCAGATGATTACATGACAAAACCTTTCAGCCCCAGGGAAGTGGTTGCCAGAGTTAAAGCTATCTTACGGAGAACTCAATTTGTGCCTGAAGCTGCCGAGGAGAAAGCAGAAGAGGGAGATTCTTTTAGGATTGGCGGTCTTAAAATCTTTCCGCAGCATTATGAAGCCTATTTTGAAGAAGAACTCCTTGAATTAACTCCGAAGGAATTTGAATTGCTATTATATCTTGCCAAGAATAAGAGCCGTGTCCTTACACGGGATCAGCTGCTTAGTGCAGTGTGGAATTATGATTTTGCAGGAGACACGAGAATCGTTGATGTACATATTAGCCATTTAAGAGAGAAAATTGAAGCAAACACCAAAAAACCTGTATATATTAAGACCATTCGCGGACTGGGCTACAAATTGGAGGAGCCTAAAGGAGAATGACAACCTTTCGCACCCGCCTGCTTTTCGCATTGCTTTCATTAATTCTGGTGGTTTTAATTGCATTAGGCCTTCTTTTAGGCCAGCTTTTTAAAAGCTATTATTTAAATACATTTGATGCACGTCTCCAAAAAGAGACTGAAATGGCGGCGAGCTATATTGAGGGCAATGGTGGCATTGGATCCATTAGTATTGAGAGAATCAATGAGCTTGGTGACATACTTGATGTGCATGTAACGGCTACTGATAGCAAGGGCAGAATATTAATGGATAGCAGCATCAAAAGTGAGACAACGCAAAACAGGCACCAGGAAATCATATTTGAAGTATTAAAAAAGAAATCTGCAAATGAATCAGGATGGGAAGTGGCTGGAGGGTTTAATCTGCACTATTATTGGCAGCCTGTCATGATAAATGGCGAGAAGGAAGGCTATATCTTCCTAAGCACAAAGCTGGCTGAATTCCAAAAGGCCTATCAGCAGATTTGGTGGATTTTAGCTGTCAGTCTTGGACTGTCTTTATTTATGATTATTCTGCTTGGGTCAAGAATTATGGCACGATATACAAAGCCTATCGAGTCAGCAACACAGGTTGCGATTGAACTTACTAAGGGAAACTATCGGGCAAGAACATATGAAGATCACGAAGATGAAACAGGCATGCTGAGTAAGTCCATCAATGTACTGGCGAGAAATCTTCAGGAAATGGTGAAATCCCAGGAAATGCAGCAGGACAGACTTGGGGCTCTCATCGAAAACATGGGAAGCGGTTTGATTCTTATTGACAGCAGAGGCTATATTAATTTAGTGAACCGGCCATATAAAGAGGTTTTCAATGTAAATCCTTCCGAATACCTTTACAAGCTCTATTATGAAGTGATAGAACACAAAGGTATTACCGAAATGGTCGAAGAAATTTTCATGACCGAACAGAAAGTAAAAAAGCAGCTCATTATTCCTGTCAATATCGAAAGACGTTATTTTGAAGTATATGGAGTTCCGATTATCGGCACAAATGATGAATGGAAAGGGATTTTGCTTGTATTTCATGATATTACAGAACTGAAGAAGCTTGAGCAGATGAGGAAGGATTTTGTAGCGAACGTTTCTCATGAATTGAAAACACCTATTACCTCTATAAAAGGTTTCTCTGAAACTCTTTTGGATGGTGCGATGGAAAACAAACAGACTCTTAATGATTTCCTCAATATCATTTTAAATGAAAGTGATCGTCTGCAATCACTTATTCAAGAATTGCTGGATCTGTCGAAAATCGAAAAGCAAGGCTTTAGTTTGTCCATTCAGCAGCTGGATCTGGCTGACGTGCTCGAAGATGTGGTGGCCATCATGAAAGGGAAAGCGGCAGAAAAAGAAATCGTTTTGGAATATAAGAGAGAGGATAAACCTGTATATATTGAAGGTGATGTTCACCGGCTTAAGCAGGTGTTTATTAATATCATATCAAATGCAATTTCTTATACGCCAAATCAGGGGGTCGTCTATATTTCGTCGGCAAAGACCGGCAGCACAGTTTTAACCGAAATAAGGGATACGGGCATTGGGATTGAAGCGAGAGAAATCCCACGTATTTTTGAGCGTTTTTACCGGGTTGATAAAGCCAGAAGCAGGAACTCCGGCGGAACAGGGCTGGGTCTTGCAATCGTAAAGCATCTCGTTGAAGCACATAAAGGAACCATCTCAGTCAAAAGTGAGGTCGGCAAAGGCACCTCCTTTATAATTGAACTTCCGAAAATAATGATTGAAAAAAATGGATGAAGTGGCAGGATTAACTTTACATTATTTTTACAGCAGATTTATGTTCCCTTTACATTCCGCTGATAAAATCATAATTGTTAAACCCCTTCATCCAAGGAGCCATAGAAAAAGGTGAAAGCTGACCCCGCTTTCGCCTTTTTCATTTTTCTTTCTTTCTTTAACTTTTGTCATATTTATGAAACCTTTACGTAAATAAATCGTATGAAAAGTTATAGAAAGTACTGGGGAAGGGGAGAGAGAAATGGTCAGCTTAAAGCGGATTTATACAATCGCAGGGCTAATTCTGGCAATTATTATTTTAAGTATAGTTGCCTTTACAACATGGTACACCGTTGATGAATCGGACCAGGCAGTAATTCTGACATTTGGAAAAGTTGAGGAAGGCATCACGGAGCCGGGACTTCACTTTAAGTTGCCGTGGCCTGTCCAAAGCGTGGAGAAGCTTTCAAAGGAAACATTTTCGCTGCAGTTTGGATATGAAGAAAAAGATGGAGAAATAAAGGATTTTCCTGATGAGACAAAGATGATAACCGGGGATGAAAATATAGTTCTTGCAGATCTGGTTGTGCAGTGGAAAATTACTGATCCGGAAAAATACCTTTATAACTCCGAAGAACCGGAAGAAATTCTATATGATGCTACTTCATCATCTTTAAGAAGTATTATTGGAGGATCGAAGATAGATGACGCACTGACTTCAGGAAAAGCAGATATTGAAGCGGATGTCAGAGAGCTCCTGACCTCATTAATTGGCAAGTATGATATTGGCATATCCATTCTTGCAGTAAAACTGCAGGATGTCGAGCTGCCGAATGATGATGTAAGAAAAGCTTTTACAGATGTAACCGATGCAAGGGAAACCGCTAATACTAAAAAAAATGAAGCAGATAAATATAAGAACCAGAGAATGAATGAAGCAGAAGGTGAGAAGAAAGCTCTTATCTCCAAAGCAAATGGGGAAAAGGCAGCCCGTCTCGAAAGAGCGCGTGGAGATGTAGCAGTCTTTAATAAATTGTATGGGGAATATAAGAATAACCCTGATATCACAAGAGAGCGGCTTGTCATTGAAACGCTTGAGCAAGTCCTTCCAGGTGCAGAGATTTACATTATGAATGACGATGGAAACACTATGAAATATTTCCCGATCAGGCCTCTGGAGAAAGAACAGGCTAAACCGAAAGAGGAGGGAGGTACGGAAAATGAGTGATCAAAATGTTGTGAATATCAATGAACGGGGCGGAAATTTCCAATGGAGAAGCTATACCAAACTAGGAATCATCCTGGTGCTTATCATTGCGGGACTAGGGATATTGTTCACCAACCTGTTTATTGTAAAGGAAGGGGAATACAAGGTTATCCGTCAATTTGGAGAGGTAGTCCGGATTGAGAGTGAGCCTGGATTAGCATACAAAATACCATTCATCCAAAGTGTAACCACACTCCCAAAATATCAAATGACTTATGACGTGTCCGAAGCTGAAATCAATACAAAGGACAAAAAGGTCATGATTATCGATAACTATGCAGTGTGGAAAATTGATGACCCGAAGAAAATGATCTCAAACGCCAGAACATTGGAGGGAGCCGAGGCCAGAATGGAAGAGTTCATCTACTCCGTCACCCGCTCCGAACTGGGTCAGCTGAATTATGAAGAAATCATTAATGACGAAAAATCTTCACGAGGATCATTGAATGATCAAATCACCACAAAAGTGAATGAGCTGCTTACAAATGATAATTATGGAATCACAGTAACAGATGTACGCATTAAACGAACGGATTTACCGGCTGAAAATGAACAGTCTGTGTATACCAGGATGATTTCCGAGCGCCAGTCGACAGCCCAGGAATATCTGTCCAGGGGTGATGCCCAGAAGAATGTTATTATTGCTGAGACAGACAGGACTGTCAGGGAAATGCTTGCGAAGGCTCAGGCTGATGCTGAAGTAATTCGGGCGGAAGGGGAAGCGGGAGCTGCGAAGGTCTACAATGAAGCCTTCTCAAAAGATCCTGAATTCTATTCCTTATACCGCACACTTGAATCCTATAAAAAGACTATCAATGGCGAGACTGTAATTGTTCTGCCTTCTGATTCACCATATGCCCGTCTGCTGATGGGGAATACTAATTAAATAGCATTTAAATGGAAAGCCGTTATTTTTCTTTCTCTATCTGCTCATGATAGAATAAAGGAAAATAACGGCTTATTTATTGTGGGCAAGTTTAGCTTCAGCGCCTACCCCCTCGAGGTCACAAGCTTGTCTAGTTGCGGCTCCTAGGGACGAAAGACTAGCCAATCCCTTCCAGAAGGAAAGAACACCTTCTTGCAGGGCTCGTCTTATGCTTGCCGTCCCTGGACAGTCGCCTCCAAATTTCGGACAATCCTCCCAAAAAGGCAAAGAACGCCTTTCCGGGAGGCTCGTCTTGTGCTTGTCGGGGGTGAGCACCAAGGGAAAGCTTCCTTGGATGTTCTTCGCAGGAACAAGCGTTTTTGGCTTGTTCCGAAGGCGCTTCCGCTTTTCTTAGAAGGAGGAGATTTTATTTGGGTAAGAAGAAGCTTGTTCTGATAGATGGCAACAGCATCGCTTATCGGGCATTTTTTGCTTTGCCGCTCTTAAACAATGATAAAGGAATACATACCAATGCTGTCTACGGATTTACCATGATGCTGCAGAGGATTCTGGAGGATGAAAAACCGACGCATCTCCTTGTGGCATTTGACGCCGGAAAAACAACCTTCCGCCATAAAACCTTTAGCGAGTATAAAGGCGGCCGGCAGAAAACCCCGCCTGAGCTATCAGAGCAATTTCCTTATATAAGAGAGCTTCTTGATGCTTACGGTATCTCCAGATATGAACTGGAAAATTATGAAGCGGATGATATCATTGGAACACTGTCACTCCATGCTGAAAAAGATGGCTATGAAGTTAAAGTTATATCAGGGGATAAAGATTTAACTCAGTTAAGTTCTGATGCTGTCACAGTCAGCATTACCCGTAAAGGCATTACAGATATTGAAGAATACACACCAGCTCATATAGAAGAAAAATACGGCATCACACCTGACAGGATTATTGATATGAAAGGCCTTATGGGTGATAGCTCAGATAATATCCCGGGTGTGCCGGGAGTGGGCGAAAAAACAGCCCTTAAATTGCTGAAAGAGTTTGGCACCCTTGAAGAGCTCTTGGACTCTGCAGATAAGGTGAGCGGAAAAAAACTGAAAGAAAAGCTGGAAGAGTTCAAGGGTCAGGCATTAATGAGCAAAGAGCTTGCTACTATCACGAGGGAAGCTCCCGTTGAAATAAAAATTGAAGATGTTGAATATGAAGGTTTTGAAAAAGAAAAGGTTATAAGCATCTTTAAAGAACTTGGCTTTAACTCGCTGCTGGAAAAAATCGGCGGGGACACTGAGGCAATCGAAGAGGATCTGGATGAAATAGAATTTAGCATTGCAGACGAAATTAAGGAAGACATGTTTTCTGATGAAAATGCATTTTATGTTGAGCTTCTAGAGGATAATTATCATTATGCAGACATCATTGGTTTTTCCGTTGCGAATGAAAAGGGGAATTTCTTCTTCTCCAAAGATACGGCTTTAGAGTCAGATGTTTTTAAAAGATGGGCTGAAGATGAAACGAAAAAGAAAACAGTGTATGATGCAAAAAGATCTGAGGTGTCACTCCGGCATCATGGGATTCATCTAAAGGGTGCAGATTTTGATCTTTATATTGCTTCATATATTATTAACCCGTCTCAGACTATTGAGGATATAGCATCTATAGCAAAAAATCATGGCTATCATGCGATTCAGTCTGATGAGGCTTTCTACGGCAAAGGAGCAAAAAGGCGGATTCCGGAAGAAAAAGAACTTGCCGGGCATTTAGCAAGAAAAGCAGCAGCCTTGATGACATTGAGGGAAAAGCTCGATAGTGATTTAAAGGAAAACCAGCAATCCGAGCTGTTTTATGACCTGGAAATGCCACTGTCTTTAATATTAGCGGATATGGAGTCAACTGGAATTAAAGTGGATTTAGGACGCCTGAGGACAATGGGACAGGATCTGCTCTCCAAATTGGATGAAATTGAAAAGCGGATACATGAGCTTGCCGGGGAAGCCTTTAATATCAATTCTCCTAAACAGCTCGGTGTAATCCTTTTTGAAAAATTGGGACTGCCAGTCATAAAAAAAACCAAGACAGGCTATTCCACTTCGGCGGATGTTCTGGAAAAACTTGAGAACAACCATGAAATAATCCGGGATATCCTGCACTACCGTCAGCTAGGCAAACTTCAATCCACTTATATTGAAGGCCTGCTGAAGGTAGTTAACAAGGAAACAGGCAAAGTCCACACCCGGTTCAATCAGGCACTTACCCAGACAGGAAGATTAAGCTCAACTGATCCGAATCTGCAAAATATTCCAATCCGTCTGGAGGAAGGGCGAAAAATCAGGCAGGCTTTTGTTCCTTCAGAACCCGGCTGGGCTATCTTTGCTGCAGACTATTCGCAGATTGAACTGAGAGTGCTGGCTCATATTGCAGATGATGAAAAGCTGATTGAAGCCTTTATTGAAGATATGGATATTCACACCAAAACGGCAATGGAAGTATTCCACGTTAAAGCAGATGAAGTTACGTCCAATATGCGGCGCCATGCTAAGGCAGTTAACTTCGGAATAGTCTACGGAATCAGTGATTACGGCCTTTCCCAAAGTCTGGGCATCACACGGAAAGAAGCCGGAAAATTTATTGACCGGTATCTTGAAAGCTATCCTGGTGTTAAGCAGTACATGGATGATATTATCCATGAAGCAAAACAGAAAGGATTTGTCTCGACCCTTCTTCACAGAAGAAGATATCTGCCAGAAATCACTAGCCGAAACTTCAACCTGCGAAGCTTTGCAGAACGCACCGCTATGAACACACCAATTCAGGGAAGTGCAGCAGATATAATTAAAAAAGCCATGATTGACATGGCTGCCCGCTTAAGAAAAGAAGAACTCAAAGCACGCCTTCTGCTGTCAGTTCACGATGAACTGATCTTCGAAGCACCTGAAAATGAAATAGAGACACTCAAAAAAATCGTGCCGGACGTAATGGAAAATACAGTAGAATTGAAAGTTCCGCTCAAAGTTGATTATTCCTATGGCCCAACATGGTTTGATGCGAAATAAAAGTACATTGTATTTTAAATGCAGAAAATGCATGATAAAGGAGGGATAACCATGCCGGAACTTCCTGAAGTTGAAACGGTCAGAAGAACATTGCAGCAATTGGTGATCGGCAAAACCATTTCACATGTTTCGGTTTTCTGGCCTAAAATGGTTAAGCATCCCCAAGAGCTTGCCCAATTCAAGGATGCTTTAGCAGGCCAAGCCTTTCAGGACATTGGCAGGAGAGGGAAATTCCTAATCCTCTACACCAATGAGTATGCACTAGTGTCCCACCTGAGAATGGAGGGCAGGTACGGCCTTTACTCTAAAGAAGAACCTGTTGAAAAACACACTCATGTCATTTTTCATTTTACAGATGGGACTGAACTCAGATACAAAGATGTCCGTAAATTTGGAACGATGCACCTATATGCAAAGGGTGAAGAACTTAAGACTCTTCCCCTGGCACATCTGGGACCGGAACCATTTGCAGAAGAGTTTACGGTTGAAGACCTTGCTTCGAGACTTGCCCGGACCTCCCGCAATGTCAAAACTGCGCTTCTCGATCAGAAAACGATCGTAGGGCTTGGCAATATTTATGTCGATGAAGCATTATTCCGTTCACGAATTCATCCTGAAAGAGCGGCAAATAGCTTAACAAGAAGCGAATTGGAAACACTTCACAAAGAAATTGCAGATACCCTGAGAGAAGCGGTAGATAAAGGAGGGAGCACTATACGCTCCTATGTTAATTCTCAGGGGAAAATTGGCATGTTCCAGCTTGAGCTTTTTGTTTATGGGCGAAAAGGGGAAGATTGCAAAGTCTGCGGAAGCACACTTGAGCGGATCGTAACTGGAGGCAGAGGTACAGTATACTGTCCGGCTTGCCAGAGAAAATAATGATCCGGACTAGAGCTAAAATGCGTTTCGAATAACATTGGATGGGCTTCTTCCATATACTATCGTAGCGATTGACAGGGAGGAGCTCTATTCTATGGCGCATATATTCTCACTTTTGATTCTTGCTTTTGCTGTCAGTCTTGACAGTTTTAGTGTCGGTTTAACCTATGGTTTAAGGAAGATGAGCATACCATTTAAATCGATCAGTATAATCGCTTGCTGTTCAGCTCTCACATTAATGGCCGCCATGACAATCGGCCATTTAATAGAAGCCTTTTTATCTCCGGCTTTTGCTGAAAGTTTAGGAGGAGTCATTCTGATTTTTCTCGGTGCCTGGGTCCTATATCAATTTTTCAGGCCGGAAAAGGTGAAGGATGTCCTGCCGCATGAAAAGACAATTGTAAATCTGGAAATCAAATCTCTTGGGCTTGTCATTAGTATTCTGAAAAAGCCGATGTCCGCCGATTTTGACAAATCCGGTGCCATCACAGGAGTTGAAGCACTAATGCTAGGGCTCGCCCTATCACTTGATGCTTTTGGAGCTGGAATCGGTGCAGCTATGCTGGGGTACTCACCTTTCTACCTGGCAATGACGGTCGCCGTTATGAGCTCTCTGTTTGTGTTTATGGGAATGCAGGTGGGGTCTATTTTCTCAAAAAGCGGATGGGTCCATAAGTTCTCATTCGTTCCGGGCATTATTTTGATCGTAATTGGCATTCTAAAAATCTAGCGATTTATATGAAAGGAACTCAATATGTCACTGACTGTAGGTTTGACAGGCGGGATTGCAAGCGGGAAAAGCACCGTTTCTTCTCTCCTGATCGAAAAAGGATATACTGTAATAGACGCGGATATAGAAGCCAGGCTGGCTGTTGAAAAAGGAGAGGAAGCTTATCAGGAAATTGTCCGTTATTTTGGGGAAAGGATTCTCCTCAAGGACGGCTCAATTGATCGTGCAGAACTGGGCTCCGTTATTTTTCATGATGAAACAGAGCGGAAAGTTTTAAATAGCATTGTACATCCTGCCGTCCGCAAAAGGATGACAGCCAAAAAGGAACAAGCAATCAGCCGCAATGAACAACTGATCATACTTGATATACCTCTTTTATTTGAAAGCAAATTACAATATATGTGCGACAGGACATTATTAGTATATGCAGATGAAGATATACAGCTCAAGAGACTGATGCAAAGAAATCAGATGTCCGAGAAAGAAGCGATGGCAAGAATTCAATCCCAGATGCCGTTAAGAGATAAGAAGGCATTGGCCGATGATGTAATTGATAATAATGGCACAATTGAAGAAACAGAAAAACAATTATGGGGTATTTTAAAAAAATGGAATGCTGTCTGAGGAGCCTGTGATAGGCTCTTTTTTTGATGCATATAAAGCCCAATTAGTATGACAAAATAATCTGCATGCGTCTGTAAGATAGACCGTTATCCTATAATAAATAGAATAATCATGAGCTGATATTTCTGAATTATTGAACATTAAAAAATCCGCATTTTATTCATCACAAATGATTCCTAATATGTTATACTAATTACATCTTAGGGTAATAAAAAGTATAACACTAATGCGGAAGGGGCCGTAACATGAAGGCGAAAATAGCGATTAATGGTTTTGGAAGAATTGGACGTATGGTTTTTAGAAAAGCCATCCTTGATGAAAATCTTGAAGTGGCTGCCATAAATGCAAGCTATCCGGCTGAAACTTTGGCACACTTAATTAAATATGATACAAACCATGGACCATTCGAAGGAAGCGTTGTTCCGGAAGACAATGCTATTGTTGTGAACGGTAAAAGGGTTCAGCTTGTCAGCAGCCGGAATCCTGAAGAACTTCCATGGAAAGAAATGAATATCGATATCGTTATTGAAGCTACAGGAAAGTTTAATTCCCGTGATAAAGCGGCTCTTCATCTTGAAGCCGGAGCTAAAAAGGTAATACTTACTGCTCCTGGAAAAAATGAAGATGTGACTATTGTTATGGGCGTAAATGAAAGCGCATTAAAAATTGAAGAACATGATATTATTTCTAATGCATCCTGTACAACAAACTGCCTTGCACCTGTTGCAAAAGTCCTTGATGAACAATTTGGCATTGAAAACGGACTTATGACAACAGTTCATGCATATACAAACGATCAAAAAAATATTGATAACCCGCATAAGGATTTACGCCGTGCACGTGCTTGCGGACAGTCGATCATCCCGACTTCAACTGGTGCTGCCAAAGCTTTGTCGCTGGTATTGCCTCATTTAAAGGGCAAATTGCATGGAATGGCACTGCGAGTGCCGACTCCTAACGTTTCCTTAGTTGACCTCGTGGTAGATTTAAAGCGCGACGTTACAATCGAAGAAGTGAATGCGGCATTTGCGACAGCTTCTCAAGGATCTCTGCATGGTATCCTGGATATTACTGACGAACCATTGGTGTCAATAGATTTCAACACAAATGAACACTCTGCCATCATTGATGGATTATCTACAATGGTAATCGGCACCAGCAAAGTGAAAGTGCTTGCCTGGTACGATAATGAATGGGGCTATTCTTGCCGTGTCGTAGACTTGACAAAATATGTTGCACAGGAACTTTTTCAGGCATCTGCCGTAAAAGTTGGATAATTGCCAATCTCTTTTTTAAAACTACCCATACCCTTAAAGCCTGCCAATCCCCGGCAGGCTCCTTTTATTGGACAAAACTAAATCCTGAGAAGGAAAAGTCTTCAGAAATTTTGCCAAAAAAAATGTAAAACAATGTGTTGCAAAAAGAAATTAAACAAAGTATACTAATCCTCGTGAACTTCTCCGAGGTTTTGGTATGGTAGCTACTTAAAGGGTTAGGACCTCTCTGGACTAACTTTCCCCCGTGGTAGTTATAGACCAGTATAAATCTGGAATTTCATTAATTAATAGCTTAAAAGTTTAAAGGGGGAAATTTGAATATGGAAACTATGGGTCGTCACGTTATCTCAGAACTTTGGGGATGCGATTTTGAAAAGTTAAATGATATGGATTTTATTGAGCAGACATTCGTAAATGCTGCATTAAAATCTGGTGCTGAAATTCGCGAGGTTGCATTTCATAAGTTTGCGCCACAGGGTGTAAGCGGAGTGGTGATCATCTCTGAATCTCATTTAACTATTCACAGCTTCCCGGAGCATGGCTATGCCAGCATTGATGTGTATACGTGTGGAGATCTTGACCCTAACATCGCTGCAGACTTTATTGCAGAAGCGTTAGGAGCTCAAACGCGTGAGAATATCGAAATTCCTCGCGGTATGGGTCCAGTTCAAGTTAAACAAGCTCAAGTACTTTAATAAAGAATAATCTTAGGCAATCCAGAGGTGTATTTATTACACCTCTTTTTATTTTGCCTAAAATCCATTGCCTTTAGTATCTTCGCAAAAGATAGTACAATAAGGATACAAATAATATACGGAGGAAAGAGAATGTCAATTTTCAGGCAGCTTGCCAGCCGCTATAAAAAGCAGTGTGAAACAAACGAAAACCACTCTGATCCTGAGCTCACTACAAGATACTATAGAACCAATACAGTACAAATGATGCAGACGATTGAAGAATTATTCAAAGCAGACCATAATGTGAATATTCTCAGCACTTCCAAAGAACACGGCGAGATTGCAGCAGAACTTAAAAAAGACAAATCTTGTTTTGCCATTGTGACAGTCGTGACTGTCAGGCCTTTTGAAACGGCTGTAGATATCAATATTTCAACTGAACAGTCCTCACCGGCAGGTGTGCATCCAATTCTTAAGAGAGAAGTTCTTTCGATATATGAAAAATTAAATAAACGGCATGATTTTCTCGGTTCTGCAAGAAACGCAGATAAATAGTTGTACTTGTACTGTCAACTCCTTTTTTATAAGATAAGAGTATCAAATTTTATTCGGTTATTAGTCTAAAGACAACTTATAAAAAAAATTCGGAGCTGATTGTATGAGATGCCCTTCATGCCAAAACAATAATACGCGTGTGCTCGATTCCCGTCCTGTGGATGACAGCCGATCCATCCGCCGCAGAAGGGAATGCGAGAAATGCGGATACCGGTTTACGACTTTTGAGAAAGTGGAAGAAATTCCATTAATCGTTGTGAAAAAAGAAGGTACGAGAGAGGAATTCAGCCGGGAAAAAATTCTGAGAGGCCTTATTAAAGCATGTGAAAAGAGGCCGGTAGCTCTTAAAGATCTGGAGGACATTACTTTTGAAGTGGAGAAGGAACTCCGCAGCAATGGTGTCTCTGAAATAAAAAGCGATGAAATTGGCGAAATGGTCATGGACAGACTCGCAAATGTGGACGAGGTCGCATATGTCCGTTTCGCATCAGTATACAGGCAATTTAAAGATATCAATGTATTTATTGATGAACTCAAGGAATTAATTAAAAAAGAACAATCATAATCAGGACAGTTTTGCCGCTGCCGCTGATTCATGATGAAATAGGCTGATGGGCTGAAGGTTTTTCTTTGGCTCTTTTTTTTGCGGGATATGCTTTTGATGAACAGCCTAATAAAAATTTTAATAGAAAAAGGTGAACACCATGGCCCAGCATTGGCAGGAGATGCTCCCCATTGATCGATATACAGTAGCAGCCAGCGGGCTTTTGCATGATTATGACCGGAAAGTGCTGACGCTGTTATACCAGCCGCTCATTGGCTCTGTGTGCTTCAGTTTGTATATGACTTTATGGGCAGAGCTTGAAGAAAACCGGCTATGGTCATCTTCAAATTCACACCATAGTTTAATGAATTTCATGGGGATGGGGCTTAAGGATATTTATGAAGCCCGCCTCAAGCTTGAAGGGATAGGACTTTTAAAGGTATATGTTAACAAGGAAGAAGAGACAAGGTCATTTATTTACGAATTGCTTCCACCTCTGACACCTGAACAATTCTTCCTTGACGGCATGCTCAATATCTATCTTTATAAAAAATTGGGGAAGAATCAATTTATGAGGCTGAAGCGATTCTTCTCAGATCAGAAGGTGCAGCCGGCCATGGGATATGAGGAAGTAACGAAGGCTTTCCAGGATGTATTTCAATCCGGGCACCCTGGTTCGCTTGATGATGAAGTGGTGCAGCTGATGAATGAAGCGGATGGGGAAGGGTATATTGGAAGGCGGGAACAGGAAGGCATTCAAATCGGAAATGAAGATTTTAATTTTGAATTGCTTCTGGCAGGGCTGAATGAATCGCTTGTACCAAAAAAAGCCCTTACAGTTAAAGTAAAGGAATCCATCAGCAATCTTGCCTTTTTATATGGAATCGACCCTATCCAGATGAAAAATATTGTCATCAGCGCCGTAAATGAAGATAATGAGATAAACATTGATGAATTAAGAAAATCTGCACGGGATTGGTATCAATTCCAAAACCAGGATATGCTGCCATCCCTGATTGACAGGGTTCAGCCTGCCATCCATCAGTCTCATAAAAAACAGCCAGAAACACAGGAAGAAGAGTTGATCCGTTATTTGGAAATTACCTCACCAAGGCAGCTGTTAAAAGATATATCCGGAGGAGCGGAGCCTTCGAAAGGAGATCTGCAGATTATAGAAGATGTCATGTTCCAGCAAAAGCTTTTGCCTGGGGTAATTAATGTGCTGATTCAATATGTAATGCTCAAAACAGATATGAAGCTGACCAAAGGGTATGTAGAAAAAATAGCAGGCCACTGGGCAAGAAAGAAGATTAAAACACCCCAGCAAGCTATTGCATTAGCCAAAAAAGAACATCGCCAATACCTTGATTGGGCAGAAGGGAAGAAAACAGCAGGCCCAACGGGGAACAAAAGGAAGCCGATCAGAACAGAGATGCTTCCGGACTGGTTTGATGATAAAAAAAATAAAGGCAATAAATCTAAATCAAGGCAAAGCAAAAATGAGGAAGACCTTGAAATGGAAAAGAAAGAGCTTGAAGAAATATTAAAAAAATTGAACTCCCAGGAGGTGAATGAGTAGTGGAGAAAATTAATGAAACACTTAAACGGCTTGCAGGCAGTGAAGGCTTTAAAAAAAGGTATGAAAGCATGCGCATCCAAACGCTTAATCATCCTGAAATTAAAGATTTCCTGCAAAAACACCGGGATGAATTGACTTCAGAAACAGTGGAAAAAAGCTTAAGCAAGCTATTTGAATATACCCAGCAAAGCAAGGAATGCAGTAGATGCCCAAGTCTGGAAGGCTGTGTCAATTATATGCAAGGGTATCATCCTGAACTTTTTATCCAAAGAGGAACAATTGATCTAAAGTATGACAAGTGTCCGCGAAAAGTAATGCATGATGAAAAGCGCAAAAATGAAAAGCTGATTAAGAGCCTTTATGTTCCATCCGATATTCTTCACGCTACTTTTGGTTCTTTATACAAGGATGTAGACGATCGAGTAGGAGCAAACAAAAAGGCTGCTTCTTTCGCAATGACCTACCAGCCTGGCACCAAGCAAAAGGGTATTTTTTTTCATGGTGATTTTGGTGTCGGCAAATCCTATTTACTTGGCGCTATTGCTAATAAGCTTGCTGATAAAAATGTTTCTTCGATGATTGTATATGTCCCGGAACTGTTCAGGGAATTAAAAAATTCAATCGGGGACCATACATTGAACAGCAAGATCGAAACAATTAAAAAAGCACCTGTATTGATGTTTGATGATATTGGCGCCGAAACGATGTCAAGCTGGACAAGAGATGAAATACTGGGTCCGATTCTGCAATTCCGTATGCAGGAAAGCTTGCCAACCTTCTTTACCTCTAATTTTAATTTTAAAGAACTTGAACACCACCTCACATACAGCCAGCGCGGCGAGGAAGAGAAAATGAAGGCAAGAAGAATCATGGAACGCATTAAATACCTTGCTGAACCGGTGCTTGTAGAAGGACCGAACAGAAGAGGATAATCTGAAAGCTGCCGATAAAATCATCGGCAGCTTTTTTAGACCAAACCCCACTTCTAAATTGGCCAAGTCCGCCATATACATAGAACAGAGATTTGTATAAAGGGGGGATTTGGTTGATCGAAATCATTTTCCAGAGCAGCTCAGATGCGAGGAATTTCTATGAGCATCTTTCTGAACAGCTGCAGTCTTTTTGTCAATGTGATAATAATATTCTTCATTTTGAAGATCAACATATAGTCAGAGTTTCTGCTGAAAATAGCGGCAATGTCCTGAATACTGTTAAAACAGCATTTTTTCAATTTATCGTGAACCAGAAGCAGGATGATTGGTTTAAACGGATACTGATGGAGCATTATTATTATGAGGACGAAGGCGAGCAGCAGCAGATCCTTGAAATTATTCACTCTATCCTGGAAGGAAACCGTGAGGATCTTGCTGCGTTTGTCAGTGGCCTGGATGTAAAGGAAAGCTTAAAAAGCGCAATTGATCAGTTGTTTCAAGAAAACATTTTCTTTTCTTTTGATTCATTCGTGAAATTCCGGATGCGCCCGCTTATGAATGAAATGACCAAGTATGTTGAAGTCTCCATCGATGAGTACAAAATGGAACAGGAATATCAGATGTTCATTCATACATTGAGAGATTTCCTTTCAGGCAAGCAGCCAAAAATGAATACGATCCATGTCCTCATGGATGAAGGTGTTTATTTTTATGATGAGCAAATGTGTGAAATTAAACGCGGAGAGCTCTTAAGAATGATTGACCGCAAGCTATTATCCAATCATCCTGTATATGTGGATTCTGTTACGATTGCGCCGCTGCTCTCAATAGCGCCTTCAGCTATTTATCTCTATTCAGATGATTTTGACCAGCCGCTGGTCAGAACAATCCGCAATATTTTTGAAGAAAGGCTTCAATTAAGCTCTCTTGCAGCTTTTTATAATTATCAAAACGCCCATTCTTATGCTGATGATGAAAAATGTAAAAGATACCCTTGATTTTCCTGAAATAACAAACTATAATAACGTACATATTACAATAATCAAGCAAAAGTTGCGATGAGGATACGGGTATTCTAATACGGTTTAAAGAGAGGGAAGGCAAGGCTGAAACCTTCCTAACACGATCTGAATGCTTACCGCCTCTGAACTCCAGCCAGGAAATGGGCTGGCGGGAAAAGACCGTTATCTTACTACAGAGTCGTTTGTCTTCTATGAAAGCGAGAAGTAGGGTGGAACCGCGTGTTAATAATAACTCGTCCCTTTTTTAGGGACGGGTTTTTTTATTTTTAGTGTAAAACGCAGCAGCATCTGATTCAGATGTCTTGCGCTAACATAATAAGGGAGGAAATATCATGTCAGAAGTTGTTAAAGTTTCGTTTCCAGATGGAGCTGTAAAGGAGTTTTCAAAGGGAACGACAACAGAAGATATTGCAGCTTCGATCAGCCCGGGCCTTAAGAAAAAGGCAATTGCCGGCAAGCTGGATGGAGAAATGTATGATCTTCGCCGTCCAATCGAAAAGGATGGAGCTATTGAAATTGTAACACCGGACTCAAGCGATGCCCTGGAGGTTCTTCGCCACAGCACTGCCCATTTGATGGCTCAGGCGATCAAGCGTATATATAAAAATGTAAAGCTTGGGGTAGGACCAGTCATTGAAGGCGGATTTTATTATGATATCGACTTGGAAGAGTCGCTCTCACCAGAAGATCTTCCAGTGATTGAAAAAGAAATGAAAAAGATTATTAATGAAAACCTTGATATTGTCCGCAAAGAGGTCAGCCGCAATGAAGCGGTTGAGATGTACAAGGAAATAGATGACGAATATAAGCTTGAATTGATCAAGGCTATTCCTGAAGATGAAACAGTGACAATCTATGAGCAGGGAGAATTTTTTGACCTCTGCCGCGGTGTTCATGTTCCTTCTACAGGCAAATTGAAAGAGTTCAAACTATTAAGCATTGCCGGAGCGTATTGGAGAGGCGACAGTGACAATAAGATGCTTCAGCGGATCTATGGAACAGCTTTCTTCAAGAAAGAAGACCTGGCTGAGCATTTGCGTCTCCTTGAGGAAGCAAAAGAGCGTGACCACCGTAAAATCGGCAAAGAGCTTAACCTGTTCATGAATTCGCAAAAGGTAGGCCAGGGCCTGCCAATGTGGCTTCCAAAAGGGGCGACCATCCGCCGCAATATCGAGCGCTATATCGTGGATAAGGAAGAAAGATTGGGCTATGACCATGTATATACTCCAATTATGGGAAGCGTGGATCTTTATAAAACATCAGGCCACTGGGATCATTATCAGGAAGACATGTTCCCTGTAATGGAGATGGATAACGAACAGCTTGTTCTTCGTCCAATGAACTGCCCGCATCATATGATGATCTATAAGAATGGCATCCACAGCTACCGCGAACTGCCAATCCGTATTGCAGAGCTTGGAACAATGCACCGCTATGAAATGTCAGGAGCCTTATCCGGCCTTCAGCGTGTACGAGGCATGACTTTGAATGATGCACATATCTTTGTAAGACCTGACCAGATCAAGGAAGAGTTTAAGCGCGTAGTACATCTGATCCTTGAAGTATATAAAGACTTCGATATCAATGACTACTCATTCCGTCTTTCCTACAGAGATCCGCAGGATACTGAGAAGTACTTTGATGACGATGAAATGTGGGAAAAAGCACAGGCAATGCTTAAAGAAGCAATGGATGAAATCGGCCTCGATTATTTTGAGGCAGAAGGCGAAGCAGCTTTCTACGGTCCTAAATTGGATGTGCAAGTTAAAACTGCGCTTGGCAAGGATGAGACATTATCTACTGTCCAGCTGGACTTCCTGCTTCCTGAACGTTTTGACCTGACTTATGTAGGGGAAGATGGAAAGCCTCATCGCCCGGTCGTTATCCACCGCGGTGTTGTTTCCACTATGGAGCGTTTTGTAGCATTTCTGATTGAAGAATATAAGGGAGCGTTCCCAACTTGGCTTGCCCCAGTTCAAGTCCAGGTCATTCCGGTTTCTCCTGATATTCACTTTGATTATGCGAAAAAAGTCCAGGAGCAGCTTCAGGCAGAGGGCTTCCGCGTTGAGCTGGATGACCGCAATGAAAAGATCGGGTATAAGATCCGTGAAGCACAAATGCAAAAAACTCCATACATGCTTGTTGTTGGAGACAATGAAGTAGCTGAAAAAGCTGTCAATGTCCGCAAGTATGGAGAGCAAAAATCAGAAACTGTTTCATTTGAGGACTTCATCTCAGCACTAAAAGCTGAAGTTAAACGATAATAATCAAAAAGGGCTGCATGAGCTGCAGCCCTTTTTATGAGACAAACGAAAGAGCTGGCATTAAATTCATTTTGAAAAAATATTAAAATCGTATTGCCAAAAGCAATTAATTTTGTTATGCTTTTCTTCGTTGTGATAAAAGTTATTCGTTTGACACGGAATCATTCTTTGTGATATAGTAGCTAAGGTGAATTGAATACAGTTTGAGGAAAAGAAGAAGCACCCGCTTCTCACCTGATTGACGCAAAGTGCAGTTGGCAGGTTTACGTGAACATTTTCTGTTTATATACGTAAGTGTGGGTGTTTTCATCCGCACTTTTTTATTTGGTTAAAACAGCTCTGATTCCGTCACGGAAGAGAAATGTTGCATAACTTGCGATTCAGCTTTGGTCCGGTGCAGCTGACAGCTATAAAGTTGTCTGCTAAGCAGGCGCTTGCGCTTTTCTTGACCCAAACGTTGTGTTCGCATTAAACCTTGGAGGTGTCTAGCTATTAGCAAAGATATGTTGTTAAACGAGGGCATTCGCGCCCGCGAAGTCCGTCTTATTGACCAAAACGGCGAGCAGTTAGGTATTAAATCAAAATTCGACGCACTTGAAATTGCTTCTCGTGCCAATCTTGATCTTGTTCTGGTTGCACCGAGTGCGAAGCCTCCGGTAGCCCGTATCATGGACTACGGAAAGTTCAAATTCGAGCAGCAGAAGAAAGACAAAGAAGCTCGCAAAAACCAGAAGATTATCAGTATTAAAGAAGTTCGTCTTAGCCCGACTATTGAAGAGCATGACTTTAATACTAAACTTCGCAATGCTATTAAATTCCTTGAAAAAGGCGATAAAGTAAAAGCATCGATCCGATTCAAAGGACGTGCCATTACGCATAAGGAAATTGGCCAGCGTGTACTAATTCGATTCGCACAAGCATGCAATGAAGTTGCAACAGTGGAATCACATCCAAAAATGGATGGCCGAAGCATGTTTATGGTCTTAGCACCGAAAAACGACAAGTAAGAGGAGGAATTCCCAATGCCAAAAATGAAAACTCACCGCGGCGCTGCTAAGCGTTTCAAAAGAACAGGTTCTGGTAAACTGAAGCGTTCTCACGCTTACAGAAGCCATATGTTCGCGAACAAATCTCAAAAGCAAAAGCGTAAGCTTCGCAAAGGAACTCTTGTTTCTTCAGGCGATTACAAGCGCATCCGTAACTTATTAGTAAATCTTAAGTAATATCTCGAAATTAGGAGGGAAATAATATGCCACGTGTAAAAGGCGGTACAGTTACTCGCAAACGTCGTAAAAAAGTCATCAAATTAGCTAAAGGTTATTTCGGTTCAAAACATACATTATACAAAGTTGCTAACCAGCAGGTTATGAAATCCCTAATGTATGCTTACCGCGACCGTCGCCAGAAAAAGCGCGACTTCCGCAAACTTTGGGTTACTCGCATTAACGCAGCAGCTCGCATGAACGGTCTTTCTTACAGCCGTTTAATGCACGGTTTAAAGCTTGCTGGCATCGAAGTTAACCGCAAAATGCTTGCTGAATTAGCAATCGCTGACGAAAAAGCATTTGCTGAATTAGCATCAGTTGCAAAACAGCAGCTTAACAAGTAATAATTCATACAATAGCCATTCCCTATGGGGATGGCTTTTTTTTGCTTTTAATGGACAGAAAGCTTCCGTTTCATTTAAGCTCAATACAGACTTAATACATACAAAGGAGAAAGCTCATGATTAAAACAATTGCTCTTATCTATCTGATCATGAATGTGGTTGGTTTCTGCCTGATGAAGCTTGATAAAGAAAAAGCAAAACGGAATGAGTTCCGTATAAGCGAGAAGAACCTCTGGATCACAGCCTTTTTGAGCGGGGCAGCGGGAATGACTCTTGGTATGAAGACCTTCAGGCATAAAACGAAGCATGTTCAGTTTAAATGGGGACTGCCTTTCTTGGCATTGCTTGAAGCGGTCTTGCTTGTGTACCTGGTTATTCAATTGTCATAAATAGTCAGTGCCATCCATAAGCTTTAGGGAACACAGCAGGAAAGTCATCGGGGAGAGGTGAAGGCATGAATGATCAATTGACTTTATTGTTTGCTATGACAGAGACTGCTGGAATTCTAGCTCCCATTGCTTTTATCTTTTTTCATATTATCCGGCAGTTTCTATTTATTCCGGTACCGCTTGTCTGCATAACAGGGGGAGTTCTTTTTGGCAGCTTTTTTGGCTCTGTTTTCTCTCTTGCAGGGTTAATGATCAGCAGCATTCTTTTTTATTTTCTAATCACAAAAATGCCGGGGACACATGAAAAGCTTTCTTTGTTAAAGAAGCGGTGGTTCGGGGAGTATCGGAATTTAACTGTCGGCCAGGTTGCAGTTTTAAGGCTTATCCCTTTTATTCATTATCATTTGTTGAGCTTTTGTCTGATGGAAAGAAATAAAGGATTTAATCAGTATCTGAAAAATTCATGGATTACCAATTTGCCGCTGGCTGTTTTTTATACCGTTTTCGGAGAGTTCATCAGCAGATTTACTCCTTCAATGATTGTCCTGATTTTGCTGTCACTTTCTGTTTTAGTATTTGTACTGAGGGAAAAGGTGACAGTTATTAAATGGAAGGAATTCTTCAAAACAGCATAAAAAAAACGTTCGGGGCTGCCGAACGTTTTTTAAAGATGATCTTTAATTTCCTCGCCTGGAGAAGCTGTTTTATGCATGAACTCCTTCACAGGGCTTTTCCAGTCAATTTTTGCAGTAGGATAGGCCTCGGTTATCTTCCTTTCAATAAAAAGAAAATCCTCCCTTACCATCCCTTTAAGGGCCGATGCATTGTGCGGCCAGATGAAAATGGAGACCACATCAAAAGCATTATCAGTGGTACCCAAATACTTTTCGCCTTCAAATAAAACCCCTTTATACGTAATCAGGAAGTTCTTCCTGACATTTTCCTGGTCATCCCAAAAATAATATCGTTTCTGTTCGTGGGCAAGCTCTAGCTTTCTCTTGGAATTGAGAAGATATTTTACCGCGGTGTATATAAGAAATAGAATCAGAGCAAACAATAGCATACGCAGGAGCCACATAGTAACCAGCCCTCCATTATTATTTTCCTTACTATACGGGTGAGATTTAAAAAAGTTTCAACTTTTTTGCGATTTGTTATAATTTTTTTGATGGGCATTATAATGGAAGTTAATCTTTAATTTTATATAGGACGGTGGAAAATGAATTATCAGCAATTATTCCAAATGCAAAAAGGGCTGGACAGCCATATAGAATCAAACCATGGTTTAGAGGAAGAAGATTTATTTGAGCGTAAGATACTCGCGCTGCTTGTCGAATTGGGAGAGCTTGCTAATGAGACAAGATGCTTTAAGTTCTGGAGCCTTAAGCCTTCCTCCCCTCAGGAAACAGTATTGGAAGAGTTTGTAGACGGTATACATTTTATTTTATCGCTTGGAATTGAATGCGGATTTGACGGGGAAAAGGACTTTGCTGCTATGTTGGAAAAGGCGGCTTCAGTGAATGGCCAGTTCTTGTCTGTTTATGAAGCTATCGGAAAGTTTCGGACCAGCCGTACTTTAATGGATTATAAAGAGCTTATTGCAGCCTACTTACATCTTGGGGAAATGCTTGGATTTAACTCTTCGCATATAGAAAAAGCATATATAGACAAAAATGAAGTAAATTATAAAAGGCAGGCCGAAGGATACTAAATACTTTTTCCGCCTTCAGCCTTAGGGATTATCCGTCTGATAATTCTTTATATTGAATCCGATGTTCGGTATAATATGATTAAATATATATTAAGGGAGTCGAAATGATGGCTAAATTAGATGAAACGTTAACGATGCTTAAAGACTTAACAGATGCGAAAGGAATACCGGGAAATGAGCGTGAACCTCGCGATGTTATGAAAAAATACATAACAGCATATGCTGATGAAGTGACAACAGATGGACTGGGGAGCCTCATTGCTAAAAAAAACGGCAAAGAAGGCGGCCCGAAGATCATGGTAGCCGGCCACTTGGATGAAGTAGGATTTATGGTAACAAACATTGATGATAAAGGTTTCATCCGCTTCCAGACAGTTGGCGGCTGGTGGTCGCAGGTTATGCTGGCACAGCGCGTGACGATTGTAACGTCCAAAGGAGATGTTACCGGGGTAATTGGTTCAAAACCGCCGCATATCTTATCACCGGATGCGCGCAAAAAGCCTGTTGAGATTAAAGACATGTTCATTGATATTGGTGCCTCAAGTCGTGAAGAAGCAAAAGAATGGGGAGTAAAACCTGGTGACATGGTGGTTCCATATTTCGAATTCACGGTTATGAATAATGAAAAGATGCTTTTGGCGAAAGCCTGGGATAACCGCATTGGCTGTGCAATTGCCATAGATGTGCTAAAAGAATTAAAAGATGCTGAACATCCAAATGAAGTTTATGGTGTAGGAACGGTACAGGAAGAGGTTGGTCTTCGCGGAGCCCGAACATCTGCGCAAAAAATCGAGCCGGATATCGCATTTGGCGTAGATGTTGGAATCGCAGGCGATACACCGGGGATTTCTGAAAAAGAGGCCATGAGCAAAATGGGCAAAGGGCCGCAAATCATCCTTTATGATGCATCAATGGTCTCTCACAAAGGCCTGCGTGACCTTGTAACAGACACTGCAGATGAACTGAATATCCCTTATCAATTTGATGCCATCGCTGGCGGAGGAACAGATTCAGGAGCCATTCATGTTACACATAATGGAGTACCATCCCTTTCAATCACCATTGCAACACGGTATATCCATTCCCATGCAGCAATGCTTCACCGCGATGACTATGAAAATGCAGTTAAGCTGATTGCTGAAGTGATTAAGAAGCTTGACAGGGAAACAGTTGATAAGATTACATTTGAATAAAATGAAAAAACTCCGGCTCTTTCCGGAGTTTTTTCCGTTTTATCGCAGTCTAACGGGCAGTAAGACCCCCACTTCAAAACTCAGAGAAATCAAAGGAGGATAAGTGGGGGTCAAACTGCCCGTAAAGGCCCGATTGGTGAGATACAGTGAAACTTGCCGACGCGCAGGCAGAGGCTTAGTTGAACCAATCGGGTTCGTAGTGTCGATTGATCGAAGCGCTAGCGGAGATCTTAGCGACACTAGAACGCGACTAACAATCAGTGGGGGATAAGGAAAACCCCCACTGATTGAAGTTTCACTTTATTTAAGACTGCTCTCCAAAGTTTGAAGCATTTCCAGCTTGTCTTCTTCAGAGGAGTTTTTCCAGATTACCTCAAATAATACACCTAAGCCAGGCAGCATTTTTTCTTCCCCATTTTGAATGGCATCCACGATTGTATCTTTCAGTTCATCTTGAGAGTTGCCTGATACATTGTGTAAAATGGCATTGCGCAGGTTTAAATTCACCTTAATGCACTCCTTCCAGATTTAATTCGTTATTATCTTCTCTAATTTTGCTTTTATTATGTATTTCAAATAAGCTATAATGAAAAAACTGTACAGAAAAATTCCGGTTTTACGGGATTTTCTTTAAAAGGAGAGACCGTGTTGAAGCATATACAATCTGCAAAAAACCCAAAAGTTAAAGAATGGAAAAAACTTCTGGCCAGAAAAGAGCGTGACAAAACAGAAACCTTTTTAGTTGAAGGTTTTCATCTGGTGGAAGAAGCACTTAAAGCCAATCAAATAGCAGAAATAATCATTAATGAAAATAAAAATATGCCTCCCGGCTTGGATTATGGCGACATCCCTGTAACAATGGTTACAGATGAAATCATCGGGCTGCTGGCGGATACCGAAACACCACAGGGAATTTTTGCTGTCTGCAGCCAAGAACCATCCACCGAGGAAGTGAAAGGAAAACGGTTTTTATTAGTTGATGCCGTCCAGGATCCTGGCAATCTGGGTACGATGATCAGGACGGCAGATGCTGCTGGCATCGATGCCGTTATTGTGGGTGAAGGCAGCGTTGACGCATATAACCCGAAGGTGCTTAGATCTGCACAGGGCAGCCACTTTCATTTGCCGGTTTTAAGAGGAAACCTTTCTGACTGGATCGTAAGACTGAAAGAAAGTAATGTACCTGTCTATGGAACAGCTTTGGAAAATGCCCGGGAATACACACAATTTGAGTCCTCTGATTCCTTCGCACTGCTCGTTGGAAATGAAGGGAACGGGGTGAATAAAGAACTCCTGGCTAATACAGCAGCAAATCTTTATATACCGATTTTCGGGAAAAGCGAATCACTTAATGTGGCTGTGGCGGCCGGAATTCTTCTTTACCATCTAAGAAAATAGAAAATGGGCGCCAATTTTATGAAAACCGTTTGAAACAGCCTCAAGAATGTAATATAATTAACAGCAAAATTATAATAACAAAACGATGACGGAGACCAGTACCTTGCAGTCAGCCTTTTCAGGGAGAAAATGCCTAAGACTGAAAGCATTTTTACAGGAAATGCAAGAGAAGTTTCACCTCCTGAGTTGGCATCGGGACCATTGAAAAGTAATGTTGAGCTCTGCTTAGCGAGCCGCTTCCGCTTTTTGATGTAAAGATGTACCGGCATAAGCCGTTATCCCAATGAAGTGAACACGTGCATGAAGTACATATATGTGTTAAAAAGGGTGGTACCGCGAAACCTCGTCCCTTTATGGGGATAGAGGTTTTTTATTTTGGCCAAAAAAGTAAAAGTATTAATTTCAAGGAGGATTTTCAGATGCAAGAGCGTTTAAAGGAACTGCAAACTGAAGCGTTAGAAAAGATCAGCACAGCAGCTGATTTGAAAGAGCTAAATGATATCCGTGTATCCTATTTAGGCAAAAAAGGCCCGATTACTGAAGTGCTTAAAGGAATGGGGAAATTGTCTGCGGAAGAGCGTCCAAAAATGGGAGCCCTTGCGAATGAAGTGCGGGACAGCATTGCTGCCGGAATTGAGGAAAAGCAAAAGCATCTGGAGGAAGCGGCTGTTCAGGAAAAACTGGCTGCCGAAAAAATTGATGTCACTCTTCCAGGAAGACCTGTTAAATCAGGAAATCACCATCCGCTGACGCGAATTATTGAAGAAATCGAAGATTTGTTCATTGGAATGGGTTATACAGTAGCTGAAGGCCCTGAAGTTGAAAAAGATTATTATAATTTTGAAGCATTGAATCTTCCTAAAGGCCATCCTGCCCGGGATATGCAGGATTCCTTCTATATTACAGAAGACATTCTCCTTCGAACCCATACTTCGCCGGTACAGGCAAGAACAATGGAGAAGCATGAAGGCAAGGGACCAGTTAAAATCATCTGCCCGGGTAAAGTATATCGCCGTGATAATGACGACGCTACACACTCCCACCAGTTCATGCAAATAGAGGGACTTGTTGTAGATGAAAATATCCGCATGACTGATTTAAAAGGAACATTGGAGGTCTTTGCAAAGAAAATGTTCGGTGATGACAGGGAAATCCGTCTTCGCCCAAGTTTCTTCCCGTTTACAGAGCCATCTGTGGAAATGGATATTTCCTGTAAAATTTGCGGCGGAAAAGGCTGCAGCGTATGTAAAGGCACTGGCTGGATTGAAATTCTTGGTGCAGGAATGGTTCATCCAAATGTTCTTGAGATGGCAGGCTTCGATTCTAAGAAATACACAGGCTTTGCATTCGGAATGGGTCCTGAGCGAATTGCCATGCTGAAGTATGGAGTAGATGATATTCGTCACTTCTACACAAATGATGTGCGTTTCTTGAAGCAATTTTCAATTCATGAATAATTAGAAAGCCCGGATCTAGGGATTAACTAAGGAGGATCACAAATGTTCGTTTCATATAAATGGCTGCAGGAATATGTTGATTTATCAGGCGTTACACCTGCAGAGCTTGCAGAAAAGATTACTAAAAGCGGTATTGAAGTTGAAGGCGTAGAGGTTTTGAATGAAGGCATCAAAGGTGTTGTTGTAGGGCATGTCCTTGAAAGGGAACAGCACCCAAATGCTGATAAACTGAATAAATGTTTAGTCGATACAGGGGCTGGTGAGCCTGTACAGATCATATGCGGTGCCCCGAATGTGGATAAGGGACAGAAAGTGGCCGTGGCTACAGTAGGAGCTGTGCTTCCAGGCAATTTTAAAATAAAGCGTGCCAAGCTTCGCGGTGAAGAATCGAATGGTATGATCTGTTCGCTTCAAGAGCTCGGCATTGAAAGCAAGCTGATTGCAAAGGAATACTCTGAAGGCATTTATGTTTTTCCTAATGATACAGAGGTTGGCCAGGATGCTCTTGAACAGCTTAATCGTGACGACCAGATTCTGGAGCTTGGATTGACTCCGAACCGCTCTGACTGCTTAAGCATGCTGGGTGTTGCATATGAAGTGGCAGCTATTTTAGGAAGGGAAGTAAAGCTTCCTGAGCCGCAGGCTGATTCTATTTCTGAAAAAGCTTCTGATTATATTGAAGTTCAGGTGGACGCAAAAGAAGATAATCCTCTTTACGTTGCGAAGGTTGTAAAAAATGTAAAGGTTGGCCCATCTCCGGTATGGATGCAGGCGCGTTTAATGGCAGCAGGCATTCGTCCTCACAATAACGTGGTGGATATCACAAACTATATTTTGCTTGAATACGGCCAGCCGCTGCATGCTTTCGATTATGACCGGCTGGGATCAAAGCAAATCCTTGTCCGCAGAGCAAATGATGGCGAAGTGATTATCACTCTTGATGATGCAAAGCGTAAGTTAACATCAGATCATCTTTTAATAACAAATGGGACAGAGCCAATTGCACTTGCGGGTGTCATGGGCGGGGCCAATTCTGAAGTACAGTCGGACACAAAAAATGTACTTATCGAATCAGCGTATTTTAAAGGGGCAACGGTTAGAAAAGCTTCAAAAGACCATGGATTAAGAAGCGAAGCAAGTGCACGCTTTGAAAAAGGTGTGGATCCAAACAGAGTTAGAGCTGCTGGGGAAAGAGCTGTTCAATTGCTTGCACAATATGCGGGCGGGGAAGTGCTTGAAGGTTCTGCGGAAGCAGATGCACTGCAAGTGGAGCCTGCTGTTGTGTCTGTAACGCTTGAAAAAATCAATCGTGTCCTTGGCACGAAATTATCCATGAAAGAAGTAGAGGATATTTTTGCCCGACTTCAATTTGCAACGAATACTGATAACGATACAATTACAGTTACAGTTCCAACTCGCAGAGGCGACATCACGATTGAAGAAGACCTGATTGAAGAAGTTGGCCGATTATTTGGCTACGATAACCTGGCATCAACTTTACCGGTTGGTTCATCAACACCAGGGCATCTTACTCAATACCAGAACAAACGCAGATTGGTCCGCCGCTGCCTTGAAGGTGCGGGACTTTATCAGGCAGTAACTTATTCATTAACAAATGAAGCAAAAGCGACTCAATATGCACTGGAAGAACGCAAGCCTGTGCAGCTGGCAATGCCTATGAGTGAAGATCGCAGTCTGCTTCGATTAAGTATTGTTCCTCAGCTTCTGGAGGTATTAAAATATAATTCGGCTCGCCAGAACGACAGCCTGGCTGTTTATGAAACAGGAGCAGTGTTCCTCTCCAATGGAGAAGAGGAATTGCCTGAAGAGCGTGAGCATCTTGCCGGTGCGGTTACTGGCCTATGGCACAGCCATCCATGGCAGGGAGAAAAGAAGCCGGTTGATTTCTACGTTGTAAAAGGTATCCTTGAAGGATTATTTGAAAAGCTGGGACTTTCTGATAAGATTGAATTCCGTCAAGCGCAAAAGGATGGAATGCATCCTGGCAGAACTGCAGAAGTATTGCTTTCCGGGGAATCAGTGGGATTTGTTGGCCAAATCCATCCGACTGTCGAAAAAGAGCTTGATTTGAAAGAAACCTATGCATTTGAGCTATCATTAAAGGCGATTCTGGAAGAAGAAGTTTCACCTTTGCAGTATGAAGCTATTCCGCGTTTCCCTTCAATCACAAGAGATATTGCACTTGTAGCAGATCAGGGAACTGCAGCAGGCGAGCTTAAAGGTATCATTAAAGAAGCTGGCGGCAAATTATTGAAAGACGTCCATGTTTTTGACTTGTACGAAGGCGAACGGATGGAGCCAGGCAAAAAATCGCTTGCTTTCTCCCTTAAATACTTCGACCCTGAACGTACTCTAACGGATGAAGATGTAACAAAAGCGCATGACAAAGTATTAGAAGCTGTGAAGGAAAAAGCCGGAGCAGTATTGAGAGGATAAAATGAGGAAGGCAGCCTGGGGGCTGCCTTTTCTTTGTTTGGCCGATAAAAGAGCTCGTTTGGCCTATATATCTCTCATTTTGACTGATAAATACCCAATAATGGCCGATAAACTCTGATTATTGGCCGACAAAGATATACTTAAAAGGATGGTCTCCTTAAACGTTAAAAAAGAAGCCAATCTCCCTAAATTGACTGCGTCATCATCAGTTGTACTTCCTGCTATACAGCTTCATTGCCTTTTCAGTATTCGCAAAGTGCAGTTTTACAAAAGAAGGCAATACCTCTCGCCCTTTTTCCTTAATAAGCCGGGCAGCTGCCTCATCAACCTTCGGACCGGCGCCTTTAGTGAGCCGGAAACCGGCCTTTGTGCTAAGGTTTTCAAAGTGGCGCACAAACGCATAGCGTGCCAGGATGGATGCTGCTGCAACTGCCAGATGAATTCCTTCCGCTTTTGTGCTGAAAAAGACCCGCTCCCTCTGTATGGTCTGCTGGTTTTTCAAATAGTTGAAGTAAATTTCTTCCTTGGCAAATTGGTCAATCAGAATGGCTTCAGGCTTTTCAGGAGAGATTTTTCCTAGAACATGCCCGATTGCCTGATTGTGCAGCAATGCTTTAATTTTCCCCTGTGACATCCCTGATTGCTGAAGCTTATTGTATTTTTCATTATGCAGTGTTAATAGGCTGTGGGGAACGATATCTTTAATCTGTTTTGCGATTTCAATGATTTTTTCATCTCCCAGATTTTTTGAATCCTTAACTCCAAGCTCCTTCAGCAAAGGGATTTGCTCTTTTTTTACGTAAGCTGCAACCACCGTAATGGGGCCAAAATAATCCCCGGTGCCCACTTCATCTGAACCTATGACTGAAAGGGAACTGATATTTTCCGGGAGATTTGCTGCGGCAGGGCTGGTTTTTTTGCTGGGCTGTGCACTGTGTGCGGTATCTCCCCACTTTTTAGCCTCTGCTTCACATCCGCTCCCCTGGAAGAGGACCTTGCCTGATTTATAGGCAGTGATCGAACATCCTGGCACTTTTGCAGCAAATACGCTTCCTGGAGGCTGCTTGTCATTTAGGCTGCCTGAATAATGGGCCTTCATTTTTGAGATTTCACTTGCTTTTTTTAAAAGTACTACCTGGCTCATATTAATTCTCCTCATCTTCGTTTACTGTTGAATTTATTACCTGTATTTGGAAAAATATTGCATTACCCGAGCTATTCTGACATGCTTTGACTTCCCACCAATATGCGTTCGTGTTATGATATTGATTAGGATTCTTTAAAGAAGGGGGCATGGACGTTGTCAGAGATACAAAGAAACCGAACAAGTGTAGATATTTATGGACAGCAATATGTAATAGTTGGCTCAGAAAGCTCCAGCCATGTTCGCCTTGTCGCTTCGCTGGTTGACGATAAAATGCGTGAGATCAGTTCGAAGAATCCTTCACTCGACATTAGTAAGCTGGCCGTGCTGACCGCAGTCAATGCTGTTAATGATTATATAAAGCTAACAGACCGTCTGGAACGGCTGGAAAACGAATTAAATAGAGTAAAGGACGGAAAGTAGTCATGCTGGATCTTGCAATTATCATTATTTTGGTTTTTGGTTTTTTAATAGGCTTGAAAAGAGGGTTTATCCTCCAATTAATTCATCTCACCGGATTCATTATTGCTTTCATTGTTGCCCGTATGTATTACGGTGAGCTTGCGCCTAAGCTGACCTTATGGGTGCCATATCCAAGCTTTAGCAGTGACTCGGCGATTAAGACGTTATTTGAGAATGCAGATCTTGAAGATGCTTACTATCGCGCCATTGCATTTGTCGTGATTTTTTTTGCGGTAAAAATATTACTTCAGATTATTGGAAGCATGCTCGACTTTGTTGCCCATCTTCCGGTCCTGAAACAGCTGAATGTTTGGGCTGGCGGAATTCTCGGATTTATCGAAGTCTATCTTATCATGTTTATTCTATTATACATAGCAGCACTCGTTCCAATTGAAGTCCTGCAGGGGCCGATCAATAATTCCTTTATGGCAGAATTAATGGTTAAGAATACGCCTGTTCTCTCTAACCAGCTCAAAGAAATGTGGGTTGAATATATGGCTGCGTAACTTCTCTATTTCTAGAGAAGTTTTCTTTTTGAGAGACAAGTAAGACTTTGAACGTCGATAACTGTCTAGCTCCAGCGCCTACCCCCTTGAGGTGTTGGGGGTGGGCAAGGCGCTTCCTCTTTTCTTAAAATAGCCATGATTTGAAGTTGCACTGCAAAATAAGAGATAATACGGATACGAATACGAATACAGTTACGGGCAGGTGGTTTTCATGGGCATAAATAAAAAAGATGTTGTCAGACTTTTAGAAACAATCGCTGTTTATATGGAGTTAAAAGGAGAAAATCCGTTCAAGACAGCCGCCTTCCGAAAAGCGGCACTCGCACTTGAATCAAATGATGAAAGCTTGACTGAAATTGATGACTTTACAAAGCTATCCGGTATTGGAAAAGGAACCGCTGCTGTTATAGAGGAGTACATCAAAGAAGGAAAGTCTTCCGTTCTGGATGAACTGAAAGAAGAAGTCCCTGCTGGATTAATTCCTCTGCTTCAGCTCCCGGGACTTGGCGGCAAGAAAATTGCCAAGCTATATAAAGAGCTGGGCGTCGAAAATGCTGCAGACCTTGAGGATGCATGCCGCAATAAGAAGGTCCGGGGACTGGCAGGCTTCGGGGAAAAATCTGAAGATAAGATACTCTCTGCCCTTGAAAATGCAGGAACCAGACCGGAACGGCTCCCGCTTGCATTCATGCTGCCGATAGCAGAAGGCATAGAAGCAGCCCTGGCTGAAATGAAGGATATAAATAAGTATTCAAGGGCAGGAAGCTTAAGGAGAATGAGGGAAACAATCAAAGACCTCGACTTTATTATAGCTACTGACAATCCTGCTTCTGTCAAAGAACAGTTATTAAGTCTAGCCGGCATCAAAGAAGTAATTGCCGCAGGAGATACAAAGGTTTCCGTGGTGTTTCAGCATTCCTATGATATATCGGCTGATTTCCGATTAGTTGAGCCGCATGAATTTGCTACAACACTCCATCACTTTACTGGATCAAAGGACCATAATGTCAGAATGCGCCAGCTTGCAAAAGAGCGCGGGGAAAAAATCAGTGAATATGGAGTCGAAAATACAGAAACAGGCGAAATCCTTACTTTTAAAGATGAAGAGGAATTTTACGCCCATTTCGGACTTCCGCTCTTCCCGCCTGAAATTAGAGAAGATGGGAAAGAAGTGGATGAATATACGCAAGACATGGAATTAATATCTCTTGAAGATATTAAGGGTGATCTTCATATGCACTCAACCTGGAGTGATGGTGCCTATTCCATAGAGGAAATGATCGAAGCGTGCCGTGCCCGCGGCTATAAATACATGGCTATTACAGACCATTCCCAGTACCTGAGAGTGGCGAACGGTTTAACAGCCGAAAGGCTTCGCAGACAGAAAGAAGAAATAAAGCAGCTTAATGAGCAATTCAGTGATTTCACAATATTATCAGGGGTAGAAATGGATATTTTGCCTGACGGATCGCTCGATTATGACGATGAACTTCTGGAGGAGCTGGACATTGTCATTGCTTCCATCCATTCTTCTTTTTCACAGCCGAAGGAAAAAATCATGGACCGTTTGAAAACGGCGCTGCAGAATGCCCATGTAGACATTATTGCCCACCCTACGGGAAGATTGATCGGCCGCAGGGAAGGCTATGAAGTAGACATGGAAATGCTCATCGAGCTCGCCAGGGAAACAAATACAGCCCTTGAGCTGAATGCAAATCCGAACCGGCTTGATCTTGCTGCTGAACATATCAGACAAGCTCAGGAAGCCGGTGTGAAAATAGTGATTAATACAGATGCACATAAAATAGACACTCTAAATCACATGGAAATCGGTGTTTCTGCGGCAAAGAAAGGATGGATCAAGAAAGAATCCGTTCTAAATGCCATGGAAACAGAAGATTTGCTCAAATTTCTGAGAGAACGCCAGTAAGAAAATTGGGCATGAAAGGGGAAAGTCCTCATGCAAGAAAGAGTATTGAAGATACTTGAGTTCAATAAAGTGAAGGAACAGCTGCTGGAACATGTTTCTTCATCCTTGGGAAGAAAAAAGGCCATAAATATTCTTCCTTCAACTGACTATGAAGAAGTAATCCGCAGGCAGGAAGAAACAGATGAAGCCGTAACAGTGCTTAGAATTAAAGGGAATGTACCGCTTGGCGGCATTTTTGATATCCGTCCTCATGTGAAGCGGGCGGTTATTGGCGGAATGCTAAGTCCCCAGGAACTTAACCAGATAGCCAGCACGATTCATGCAAGCAGGCAGATGAAACGATTCATCGAGGAATTTGCCGAGGAAGAAAGCAGTCTGCCGATCTTATTGGGGTATACAGATAAAATTATCGTTCTGGCCGATTTGGAAACATCTATCCGCAATGCGGTCGATGACAATGGGGAAGTTCTTGATAGTGCGAGCGAGACTCTCCGTTCCCTTCGAAATCAGCTTCGTACGAAAGAATCGCGTGTAAGGGAGCGGCTGGAGAGTATGATTCGGTCTTCCAGTGCACAAAAAATGCTTTCCGATGCGATTATTACAATCCGAAATGACCGATTTGTCATACCTGTAAAGCAGGAGTACCGGGGGCATTATGGAGGCATAATCCATGACCAAAGTTCATCAGGCCAGACATTATTCATTGAGCCCGCGTCCATTGTTCAGCTGAACAATGAATTACAGGGCATCAGGGTAAAAGAACAGCAGGAGATTGAACGGATTCTCATAGCGCTATCAGGACAGACAGCTGAGAATAGCAGTGAACTGGAAACCATTGTAGATGTGCTCGGAGAAGTCGATTTTACGTTTGCGAAAGCCAGATACAGTAAACGCATCAAAGCCTCCAAGCCAAAAATTAATAATCAAGGGAAAATTTCATTATTCAAAGCCCGGCATCCGCTTATACCAATTGATGAAGTGGTGGCAAATGATATAAAGCTTGGAGATGATTATTCAACCATAGTCATAACGGGACCTAATACCGGCGGTAAGACAGTTACCTTAAAAACAGTAGGGCTTTGTACATTAATGGCACAGGCCGGTTTGCAAATTCCGGCGCTTGATGGTTCTGAAACGGCTGTCTTCGGAAATGTTTATGCTGATATCGGAGATGAACAGTCAATTGAACAAAGCTTAAGTACCTTTTCTTCTCATATGGTTAATATCGTGGATATCCTTAACCAGGTTGATTTCAATAGTCTGGTTTTATTCGATGAGCTTGGTGCAGGCACAGATCCGCAGGAAGGTGCAGCTCTCGCGATTTCCATTCTTGATGAAGTATACAAGCGGGGTGCAAGAGTTATTGCCACAACTCATTACCCTGAACTGAAAGCCTATGGCTATAACAGAGAAGGAGTTATCAATGCCAGTGTAGAATTTGATATTGAAACGCTAAGTCCAACCTATAAGCTGCTGATTGGGGTTCCGGGCCGAAGCAATGCTTTTGAAATATCCAAACGGCTTGGGCTCAATGATCAAGTGATTGAGACAGCACGATCCTATATCGGAACAGATACAAATCAGGTTGAAAATATGATTGCTTCGCTGGAGGAAAGCCGCAGACAAGCAGAGGCTGACATGGCCGAAGCCAATGACTTTTTAAAAAGCGCAGAAAAACTCCATAAAGATCTGCAAAAGCAAATGGCTGAATTTTATGAGCAAAAAGATGCTATGCATGAGAAGGCTGCAGAGAAAGCCGGCGATATCGTTGAGAAAGCAAAGGCTGAAGCGGAAGAGATTATCCGTGACTTAAGAAAGATGCGGATGGAGAAACATGCTGAGGTGAAGGAGCATGAGCTGATAGAAGCAAAGAAACGCCTGTCCGATGCTGCACCTCAGATAAGCACAGCCAAAAATAAACTAAAGCCAAAGAATAATAAACACGTTTTTGAAGCCGGCGATGAAGTTAAGGTTCTGAGTTTTGGGCAAAAGGGGCATCTGCTTGAAAAGGTCTCTGAGAACGAATGGCTGGTACAGATTGGTATCCTGAAAATGAAAGTGGCCGAAAAGGATCTGGAATACATTAAAAGCCCAAAACCTGTAGAAACAAAACCGGTCGCAACGGTGAAAGGAAGAGATTTTCACGTAAGCCTTGAGCTTGATTTACGGGGCGAGCGCTATGAAAACGCGCTCTTAAGAGTGGAGAAGTATATAGACGATGCCCTGCTGGCTGGATATCCCCGTGTCTCCATCATTCATGGTAAAGGGACTGGTGCATTGAGGCAGGGTGTTCAGGAATATTTGAGAAATCACAGATCAGTAAAGAAAATCCGGTTTGGAGAAGCTGGAGAAGGCGGCACAGGGGTTACAATCGTTGAATTCAAATAAGCTTCCTTTCCCCTTATGATTATTCACAGGGGGGGGAATTTAATACCGGCGGGGAGAATTTAAATGAAAGAATTTTGGGAAAATGAGTTTATCCAGACAGCTGCTTATTACAGTGTTGTCATTTTGTGTATGATCGTTTTTTTAGCAGTTTTTGAATTAGTCACCAAGTATCGCAATTGGGACGAAATAAAAAACGGGAATCTTGCTGTAGCGATGGCGACCGGCGGGAAAATTTTTGGGATCGCCAATATCTTCAGGCACTCCATCATGCATAATGATACCCTGCTGACAATGATTACCTGGGGAGTTTTTGGCTTCTTTCTTTTGTTAATCGGCTATTTCATATTTGAATTTTTAACACCAAAGTTTAGAATAGACGAAGAAATTGAGAATAATAACAAAGCTGTCGGCTTTATTTCCATGGTGCTGTCAATCGGTTTATCTTATGTAATTGGTGCAGGTTTAGTATAAGGAGAGAATTAACATTGGAAAAGTTAGCAAAGGTTCTGCTGGTTCTTAGCGGAGTATTTCTTCTTATAGGGGCCATTTATATATTTTTCATTGCATAATATTTTTGTGAAATAGGGAAATGAGGAAATCGCCAATTCATATGGCGATTTTTTTATTTTTATCATTACCAATCGACTGGACAACCTATGGAAAAATTTCTTCCTGAGTGCAAGGTCTTATTCTAATTGTCATAGATACAGCATTATATTATAATAAGAACGAACAATTAGAATGTTCAAAAAGTTTAGAAGGCGTACATCGCTTTTCTGAAAGTTTAGCAAGTATAAAGGAGGGACAAAATGGCAGAAGCAAAACCATGGCTTAAGCAATATCCGGCAGAAATCCCCTCAACTTTGTCATATCCAAAACAGCCGGTACAGGATTATTTGAAAAATGCTGCAGAAGAATTTCCGGAAAAAATAGCAATCCACTTTATGGGTAAGGAATTCACATATAAATATATATATGAATCTTCCCTAAAGCTTGCTGCATATTTGCAGAGTCTTGGAATTGAAAAGGGAGACCGCGTAGCGATCATGCTTCCGAATACTCCTCAGTCCGTTATCAGCTATTACGGAATTCTGATGGCTGGCGGGATTGTTGTCCAGACAAATCCGCTGTACATGGAACGGGAATTGGAATACCAAATGAAAGATTCAGAAGCAAAAGCGATCATTACAATGGATATCTTATTTCCCAGAGTGACCAAAGTGATGCCGCAGACAGAATTGAAGCATATAATTGTAACAGCAATCAAAGATGCACTTCCATTCCCTAAAAATCTAATATATCCTTATATCCAGAAAAAACAGTATGGTATTGTTGTAAATGTAAAACATGAAGGTCATAATCATTTGCTGACAGAAATATTAAAAAGACCGGCTGAGCCTCTTAGAATCCATGACTTCGATTTTGAAGAAGACTTGGCATTATTGCAGTACACAGGCGGCACGACTGGTTTTCCAAAGGGTGTCATGCTATCGCACAGCAACCTGGTATCCAATACAGCAATGTGCAAGGCCTGGCTTTATAAGTGCAGGCGCGGCGAGGAGGTAGTGCTTGGCATACTGCCATTCTTTCACGTGTATGGAATGACAACTGTCATGATTTTATCTGTAATGGATGCGCATAAAATGGTACTCCTCCCGAAGTTTGATCCCGAAACTACCTTGAAAACCATTCATAAACAAAGGCCGACCTTATTTCCTGGCGCCCCTACGATTTACATTGGGCTATTGAACCATCCGGATATAAAAAAATATGATCTATCTTCTATAGACTCCTGCATCAGCGGATCTGCTGCCCTGCCAGTTGAAGTCCAGCAGAAATTTGAGGAAGTAACAGGAGGCAAGCTTGTAGAAGGCTACGGTTTGACTGAATCATCACCTGTTACACATGCAAACTTCTTATGGGATCGCCCCCGCGTCAAAGGCAGTATAGGTGTCCCATGGCCTGATACAGATGCAGCTATTTTTTCACTGGAGACAGGAGAAGCACTTCCGGCAGGAGAAGTTGGCGAAATTGCGGTTAAAGGTCCTCAGGTAATGAAAGGGTATTGGAACCGCCCGGAAGAAACGGAGCAAACCTTAAGAGATGGCTGGCTTCTCACAGGTGATCTGGGCTATATGGATGAGAATGGATATTTCTATGTAGTGGACAGGAAGAAGGATATGATTATTGCAGGGGGATTCAATATTTACCCGCGTGAAATAGAAGAAGTGCTATATGAGCATCCAGCAGTACAGGAAGTGGTTGTGGCTGGTATACCGGACCCGTATCGCGGAGAAACAGTAAAAGCTTATATTGTGCTGAAGGAGGGAAAAGAGGCAGCGGAAGATGAACTGGATCAGTTTGCAAGAAAGCATCTGGCAGCTTATAAAGTTCCACGTCTATATGAATTCCGCGGAGAGCTTCCTAAGACAGCAGTTGGAAAAATACTGAGAAGAGCATTAGTGGATGAAGAAAAGAAGAAATTTAAAGAAGAAGAGGAAAAGCGGGCTTAGCTTCAGAGACCGATTTTCAATCGGCTCTTTATTTTTGAAGCAATAAGCTTGTCCAGATATAAAGGAAATGCAATAATAAAATATATTTACAGAGAAATTCTTGACACAAATGAATTGTCCTACTATTATAAAAATATGAATGACGATTCATTCATTTTAGTATTATTTTTCCAAAAAATAAACCAAGTGGATTGGCTGATCCCGGCAGCAGGCAAGGAATTTACCCCGGCCTGCTGCTCTAGAAATCAATGCCCCGTTTATTCTGAAAGGAGGGAGCCACATGAAAAAAACAAAGCCTAAATACCGGCAAATTATTGATGCGGCTGTAGTTGTGATCGCTGAAAATGGCTATCACCAGGCTCAGGTATCAAAGATTGCCAAACAGGCTGGTGTCGCTGATGGCACCATCTACTTATATTTTAAAAACAAAGAAGATATATTAATATCCCTCTTTCAGGATAAAATGGGCTACTTTGTTGAGAAAATTGAAGAAAAAATTGCAGGAAAAGAGAAAGCTGCAGAGAAACTATTAATGATGGTAGAATCGCACTTTAGAATGCTCTCAGAAGACAAGCACCTGGCAATTGTAACCCAGCTCGAGTTGAGGCAGTCCAATAAAGATCTCCGCCATAAAATTAATGAGGTGCTGAAAGGCTACCTCACTTTAGTGGAAAGGATTCTTGATGACGGCAGGGAAAGCGGTGAGTTTCCAGCAGACCTGGACATCAGGCTGGCACGCCAGATGATTTTTGGCACCATGGACGAAACAGTGACCACATGGGTAATGAATGAGCAGAAATATGATCTTACTGCATTGGCAGCGCCTGTTCATAAACTTTTAATCAGCGGGTGCGGAAAACCTTGAAGCTGTTAAAGTGCTCAATAATATAGTAGGAGTGATAGGATGGAATACCTGAAATGGTCCCATAAGGACTTCGTAGCGACGATTACAATTGAACGTCCGCCTGCAAATGCTCTTTCATCAGGTGTATTAAAAGAGCTTTCAGCTGTACTGGATGAAGTTGAATATAACAATGAAGTTAGAGTGATCCTAATTCATGGAGAAGGCAGATTCTTTTCAGCAGGTGCTGATATAAAAGAATTTACAACTATTGAAAGCGGAGAAGACTTTTCAAGCTTAGCGACTTACGGACAGAATCTCTTTGATCGGATGGAAAAGTTCCCTAAGCCAATTATTGCAGCCATTCATGGTGCTGCACTTGGCGGCGGCCTGGAGCTTGCTATGGGCTGTCATTTCCGTCTTGTAGCTGAAAACGCAAAGCTCGGTCTTCCGGAGCTTCAGCTTGGATTGATTCCCGGTTTTGCCGGTACTCAGCGGCTTCCCCGCTATGTAGGTGCTGCTCGTGCAGCTGAAATGCTGTTCACAAGTGACCCAATTACCGGGCTTGAAGCAGTGCAATACGGCTTGGCTAACCATGCCTATCCTGAGGACCAGCTTTTGGAAAATGCCTATAAAATGGCAAAGAAAATTGCCAAGAAGAGCCCAGGCTCCATCAAGGCGGCTATTGAGCTATTAAATTTCGGAAAAACAGAACAATTCTACGAAGGTGTAAAGAAAGAAGCGGAACTGTTTGGAGAAGTATTTGTATCTGAAGATGGGAAGGAAGGCATATCTGCATTTATTAATAAGCGGGAGCCAAACTTCACCGGAAAATAGCGGTTAAAAGATTTGAGCTGAAAGATTACATTCATCCTAATAATCTATTATAATAGACATGTAAGCGGTTAATTTAATCTTCAGAAGATTCATTGGGTAAGTTATGGTCTGTGAGCGAGCGCCCGCTCAATTTTAATATAAGCGGGCAGTTCGAAGCAGATGAACCTTTCTGTACGCATTAAATATTTTCAATCTTTCGAAGTGAAGAAATGTTTTAATTAATGGCTTTGTTATATGACAATGCTTAATTACTAGGAGGGAAATCATGAACATCTACGTATTAATGAAGAGAACATTTGATACTGAAGAAAAAATTACAATCTCCGGCGGCAAAATCAATGAAGATGGCGCTGAATTTATCATTAATCCATATGATGAATATGCAATTGAAGAAGCAATCCAGGTTCGCGATGCGAATGGGGGAGAAGTAACAGTTGTTTCTGTGGGAACAGAAGAAGCAGAAAAGCAGCTCCGTACCGCTCTTGCGATGGGTGCCGATAAAGCTGTTTTAATAAATACAGAAGATGATGTTGAAAATGGGGATCAGTTCACGACGGCAAAAATCTTATCCGAATTCCTGAAAGACAAAGATGCTGACTTAATCATTGCTGGGAATGTAGCAATTGATGGTGGTTCCGGACAGGTTGGACCGCGTGTAGCAGAGATTTTGGGAATTTCATATGTAACAACTATCACTAAGCTTGATATTAATGGCAGCTCTGCCACAGTAGTGCGTGATGTTGAAGGGGATTCAGAAGTAATTGAGACATCTCTTCCATTATTGGTCACTGCCCAGCAGGGTCTGAATGAGCCTCGCTATCCGTCCTTGCCAGGAATTATGAAGGCGAAAAAGAAGCCTCTTGATGAGCTTGAGCTTGACGATCTTGATCTTGATGAGGACGATGTTGAAGCTAAGACAAAGACAATTGAAATCTATATGCCGCCTAAAAAAGAAGCAGGAAAAGTTCTTGAAGGCGAATTGGAAGATCAAGTTAAGGAACTGGTGAAGCTTCTTCATACTGAAGCTAAAGTTGTCTGATCATCAATAACTGATTAATAATAACGCAGGGGGTAAAACATATGGCTAGAAAAGTATTAGTGTTAGGTGAAGTCCGTGACGGTTCATTGCGTAATGTATCCTTCGAAGCTGTTGCAGCCGGTAAGACTGCATCAGAAGGCGGAGAAGTTGTAGGTGTCTTAATTGGTGATTCTGTAAGCGTTTTAGCTAATGAAATGATTCACTATGGTGCTGACCGTGTTGTAACAGTTGAAGATGAGAAGCTGAAGCAATATACGCCTGATGGCTTTTCACAGGCTTTAATGGCTGTAATTGATTCCGAAAATCCAGAAGGTCTGATTTTTGGACATACAGCAATGGGGAAAGATCTTGCTCCTAAAATTGCTGCCAAGCTTGAGTCAGGTTTAATCTCTGACGTAACAAGCCTTGAAGAAGCAGGCGGCAATCTGGTCTTCACACGCCCGATTTATTCAGGCAAAGCCTTTGAAAAGAAAATTGTGACAGATGGCCTTCTTTTTGCAACAATCCGTCCAAATAACATAGCTCCTTTGGAAAAGGATGAATCAAGATCAGGAGATGTTGCTTCTGTTGCTGCAGAAATCAAAGATCTTCGGACAATTATAAAGGAAGTTGTCCGCAAAGCGAGTGAAGGCGTTGATTTATCGGAAGCTAAGGTTATTATTGCCGGCGGCCGCGGTGTTAAGAGCGAGGAAGGCTTTGAGCCATTAAAAGAGCTGGCTTCTGTTTTAAATGGGGCTGTAGGTGCATCACGTGGAGCCTGTGATGCTGATTATTGCGACTATTCACTGCAAATTGGACAGACGGGGAAGGTGGTAACACCAGATCTGTATATTGCATGCGGTATCTCCGGAGCTATTCAGCACTTAGCGGGGATGTCCAACTCGAAAGTAATCGTAGCGATTAACAAAGATCCGGAAGCCAATATCTTTAAAGTAGCTGATTACGGTATTGTCGGAGACCTGTTTGAGGTTGTTCCGCTGTTAACAGAAGAGTTCAAAAAGCTTAAAGTAAACGCATAAGACAGTACAGCTAATGGGCGGCAGATGACCGCCCATTATACATAATGCCAATGCGGAAAGAAAGGGAATAATCTGCTTCAAATAGGGTAAATTACGATCGAGCAGATTGTTCGCAACATAGTATAAACGATGATATACTGTCGTTAGTATTTGAGTTAAATTTTAGGAGGCATATCAAATGGCTATTACACACGCAACTGACCAAAACTTCACTGCTGAAACTGGTTCGGGATTAGTATTGGCAGATTTCTGGGCTCCATGGTGCGGCCCTTGTAAAATGATCGCTCCTGTATTAGAAGAACTTGATTCTGAAATGGGCGATAAAGTCAAAATTGTAAAAATCGATGTTGACGAAAACCAGGAAACAGCCGGCAAGTTTGGCGTAATGAGCATCCCAACTTTGATCGTACTAAAAGACGGTGAAGTGGTGGATAAAGCGGTTGGCTTCCAGCCGAAAGAAGCTCTTGCTGAATTACTTTCAAAGCATGCTTAATCTATAAGAAATTTCCCGGTGTCCCATGCGGACATCGGGATTTTTTTATCATTTGAGTTTAGCAGTTATGCTGCAGGTTTCCCAGCTGATATAATAAGATTGGAATGCAGTGCTTTTATTATGCAGACTAATCTTCATGGCGAGCTTGCATACCAAGTGATTAAGAAAATTTAAAATTAATGTTAGATAAAATCTTTCCTAAAAGATCCTTACAATAAGAAAATTTTTAATCGGGGAGGTGGAGTGCCATGAATGAAACGATAAAAAATAAACTGATGCTGCTGCCTGCCCAGCCAGGCTGCTATTTAATGAAGGACAGGCAGGGAACCATTATCTATGTGGGGAAAGCCAAAATTCTCAGAAATCGGGTCAGATCCTATTTTACAGGCTCACATGACGGAAAAACATTAAGACTTGTTAATGAGATCGTGGACTTTGAGTACATTGTCACATCTTCAGATATGGAAGCATTGATTCTAGAGATGAATCTGATCAAGAAATATGATCCCAAATATAATGTAATGCTGAAGGACGATAAGAGCTACCCATTTATCAAATTGACGGCCGAACGCCATCCCCGTCTGATTACAACCAGAAAAGTAAAAAAAGACAGGGGAAAATACTTTGGTCCTTATCCCAACGTGCAGGCTGCCAATGAAACAAAAAAGCTGCTCGACCGTATTTACCCTCTCCGGAAATGTTCAACTCTTCCGGACAGAGTTTGCCTTTATTATCACTTAGGCCAATGTCTTGCACCATGTGTAAAGGAAGTAAGTGAAGACCAATATAAGCAAATGACAGATGAAATTGCGAAATTCTTAAATGGCGGATACAAAGAGATTAAAAAAGAACTTATTGCAAAAATGACAGCCGCTGCAGAAGAATTGGACTTTGAACGAGCATCAGAGCTCAGAGATAAAATTGCCCATATAGATGCAACGATGGAAAAGCAAAAAATGACAATGACAGATTTTACAGATCGGGATGTATTTGGATATGCAGTTGATAAAGGGTGGATGTGTGTCCAGGTCTTCTTTATCAGGCAGGGTAAGCTCATCGAACGGGATGTATCAATGTTCCCGATTTATAATGAGCCGGAAGAAGAAATTTTAACGTTCCTCGGCCAGTTTTATACTAAAGCAAATCACTTTAAACCCCGTGAAATATTGGCACCCGATTCCGTTGATACAGTCATGGCAGAACAGCTTCTTGATGTAAAAGTGCTAAAGCCGCAGCGCGGGCAAAAAAAGGACCTGGTGAAGCTTGCTTATAAAAATGCAAAAATTGCTCTCCAGGAGAAGTTTTCTTTAATAGAGCGTGATGAAGAACGGACTATTAAAGCTGTTGAAAATCTGGGTGAGCAGCTTGGAATTTATACTCCTCACCGGATTGAAGCATTTGATAATTCAAATATCCAGGGGACGGACCCTGTTTCTGCCATGATCGTCTTCATTGATGGCAAACCGGAGAAAAGAGAGTATCGAAAATATAAAATAAAGTCCGTCAAAGGTCCTGATGATTATGAATCCATGAGAGAAGTGGTCCGGCGCAGATATACAAGGGTACTAAAAGAAGAATTGCCGCTTCCGGACTTAATCTTGATTGATGGAGGAAAAGGGCATGTTGAAGCTGTACGGGATGTGCTTGAAAATGAGCTTGGTCTGGATATTCCGATTTCAGGCCTGGTGAAGGATGAGAAGCACAGAACTTCACAGCTTTTATATGGTAATCCGCTTCAAATTATTCCGCTTGCAAGGAACAGCCAGGAATTCTACCTGCTGCAGAGGATTCAGGATGAAGTTCATCGCTTTGCGATTACTTTTCACCGCCAGCTTCGCGGAAAAAGTGCCTTTCAGTCTATCCTGGATGAAATTCCGGGCATAGGTGAAAAGCGAAAGAAACAGCTGCTGAAGGCCTTTGGATCTGTTAAGAAAATGAAAGAGGCACCAATTGAGGAGTTTAGAAAAATAGGCATTCCGGCAAATGTTGCTGAGGAGTTAAAGCAGAGATTTGAGGAACAAAATGGAAACTCCAAGTCTTAAATGGATATAGACAGAAAAATTCAGACATGTTATACTAATTGAAACTTTATATCAATATCACTTTATAGCGATAAAGCGCATGTCCATTTAGTTTATACAAGGTAAACTATTGGACTTAATCGTTAAGTGAAGGTAGAGGTGCGAACTTCATCAGTAAAAGCTTGGAGAAGAATGAGCTTCCATGAAAAGCTTTGAAAGGGTATGTTCGCCGAAGTGGAGAAAATCTCATCATTTTCTCTGCTGGTTCTGCATTGAATAAATGCAGGATTGTCAGGACATTGCCGTCCTGGAGAGCTATCTCACTGTGTTTGCTCACTTATACATTTTGGCTGCACAGCAATGGGATAGTTAAACTATTCCATTGCTTTTTTTATTGCCCAAAAGGGGTATTTTAGATTTAAGGCCATTGTCAAATACAGCAGAGTGAACTGTTAAGCTTCACATACATAGGACGGCAAATCATAAAATTACGATTTCTTTAGAAAGAAGGGAAAGCTGTGGGAATCATTGTGCAGAAATTCGGAGGCACCTCCGTGGGGACTGTAGACAGAATTCAAAATGTCGCCAATCGGGTAATTGAAGAAAAAAATCGGGGAAACGATGTTGTTGTGGTTGTTTCAGCAATGGGCAAAACGACTGATCAGCTGGTTGGCATGGCAAGGGAGATTTCCCCCTCACCAGATAAAAGGGAAATGGACATGCTGCTTACAACCGGCGAGCAGGTGACCATCTCTTTATTAGCGATGGCATTAATTGCGAAAGGGCATCCCGCCGTTTCCTTTACAGGATGGCAGGCAGGTATTAAGACAGAAGCAGTCCATGGAAATGCGAGGATAGTAAATATTGATCCAGGTACCATACAGGGGGAATTAAACCAGGGGAAAATTGTGATTGTAGCAGGTTTCCAGGGGATGACCGAAGATGGTTCCATCACCACACTTGGCCGCGGCGGGTCTGATACAACAGCTGTTGCACTGGCTGCAGCCCTTAAGGCTGATAAATGTGATATTTATACTGATGTTACCGGTGTGTTTACAACCGACCCCCGCTTTATAAAGAATGCCAGAAAGTTACATTCTGTGTCCTATGATGAAATGCTTGAGCTGGCCAATTTGGGGGCTGGTGTGCTCCATCCGAGAGCAGTTGAATTTGCTAAAAACTACGGACTTCCGCTTGAAGTGCGTTCAAGCCTTGAAAAGGAAGCCGGAACAATCATTGAGGAGGAAGTAAAAATGGAACAAAATTTAGTCGTGCGCGGTGTAGCTTTTGAAGATGAAATAACAAGGGTAACGATTATTGGTCTTCCTAATTCACTGACTGGGCTGTCTACTATTTTCTCGGCGCTTGCAAAAAATCACATTAATGTTGATATCATTATCCAGAGCATGACTGAAGCCCAGACAACTAACCTATCGTTCTCAATCAAAAATGAGGATCTGACGGATACAGTGAAAGTTCTGGAAAAGTATAGAGAACAATTAAATTATGACCGCATTGAGTGGGAATCCGGACTTGCAAAGGTTTCCATTGTCGGCTCAGGCATGATTTCCAATCCGGGTGTGGCTGCAGAAATGTTTGAAGTGCTTTCAGTGAATGAAATTCAGGTGAAAATGGTAAGCACGTCAGAAATTAAAGTCTCGGCGGTTGTGGAAAACAGCAAAATGATTGATGCGGTCGATGCTTTACATGAGGCATTCAAGCTGTCTGTTTCTGCGATTAAGGCTTAATTCCTAAGCTATAAATAATAAGCTATCAGAAATTGATAGCTTATTGTTTGCAGCTATGAGATGTTAATCAGCAGGATCCTTTTTATCCCACTTCACCGTAATGAGGATTTTGCCGGTTTTCTTGCGGGGATGTTCGAATGCCTCGCAAATAACTTCTTTTTGAAATTCAATCTGCTGGGCTATAAAACCGGCCTCAAGCTGAAAGTTGCAATTATTGTTCTTTTTGCAGCGGTCTGCAATCAGCTGGCTTGATAATTCCATTTCAATTTCATGTTTCGATTCGTTTGCGATGGAAAGGTTTCCCCAGCCGGCGTTTATAAAAAACTCGGCAATCTGGCCGGCTGTTTCAAGAGGATACATGCGTGCGATCCTTTTTCCGGCCCAATATAAAATTTCTGGTGCTTCATTTCCTAAAAGGTCATGCAAAAGCACTTCCCGGATTAGTTCATAGCCAAATACCGGAACTGTCTGTATGTAATCTTCATTAGTGGATTTCGCAGATGCTGATTCGCTCAATAGTCTCCCCTCTTTCTATGTTTCTATTATATACAATATGCTGTGGGAGTTAATATCAATTCGGGAAAAAATAGAACGATTTGCATAGAAATAATTACTATTTCAGTATACTGGAGACCAGCAACTAGGTCATATTGAACCGCAGAATAATATATGTTTTTAACGCGTTAATATTTTTTAAAAATTTTATTAATATGGAACATTTTATGTATCCGTTTTCTTGACGCTCTATTATCTTGGGAGTAAAATGGACATGTCACATAATTGTAAGAAAATGAATAACATTTTCGAGATGATGTCCTGAGCGGGGGCTCAGCATCGTTTTTTTAAAATCAGGGGGGGAAAGTTTATGGCAGGTAATCGTGAGTTTTTTAATCGCAGATTGCATTCATTGCTTGGAGTAATACCAGTTGGTTTGTTTTTGGTGCAGCACCTTGTAGTGAACCATTTTGCAACAGGGGGAGAGGAATCTTTTAATAATGCAGCGCATTTTATGGAAAGTCTTCCATTTAGAATATTCCTTGAAACGTTTGTAATCTATTTACCTTTGCTGTTCCACGCAATCTATGGCCTTTATATTGCTTTTACTGCGAAAAATAACACAAGCAGATACGGATATTTCCGTAATTGGATGTTTATGCTTCAGCGCGTTTCTGGTGTCATTACGCTGGTTTTTGTTGCATGGCATGTTTGGGAAACACGTGTGCAGGCTGCCTTTGGAGCAGAAGTTAACTTTCAGATGATGGAGAACATCCTGTCGAATCCATTTATGTTCTGGTTCTATATTATTGGAGTCATTTCTGCAATTTTTCACTTTGCTAATGGGCTTTGGTCATTCCTTGTCAGCTGGGGACTTACAGTATCTCCTCGTTCACAGGTTATTTCCACTTACGTAACAATCGGAATTTTCATTGCATTATCTATTGTTGGCGTACGTGCTCTGACAGCATTTATTTAATAGACATGCGAGATTATTAGACTTGATCGGATAAAAAGGGAATTGGGCAGCTGCCCGGCTCCGCATCAGTGAAAGCGCAAAGGCAAAATCAGCACTTTTGGCAGAATAAACGCCATCGCAAGGCCTCAAGGGGGCCGGTAAGCGGGTGCTGGCGCTTTTCTTACAAGTATTAAGGGAGTGAGTCACGATGGGTAAAGGAAAAGTTATAGTTGTCGGCGGCGGACTAGCCGGTTTGATGGCGACAATTAAAGTAGCAGAATCTGGGACTCCGGTTGAATTATTTTCTCTGGTACCGGTTAAACGTTCCCACTCTGTTTGTGCCCAGGGCGGCATCAACGGAGCAGTAAATACAAAAGGGGAAGGCGATTCCCCATGGATTCATTTTGACGATACAATTTATGGCGGGGACTTCCTGGCAAACCAGCCGCCTGTAAAAGCAATGGCAGAGGCTGCACCTGGCATCATTCATTTATTTGACCGTATGGGTGTTATGTTTAACCGTACACCTGAAGGACTGCTTGACTTCCGCCGCTTCGGTGGAACACAGCATCATCGTACTGCGTTTGCCGGTGCTACAACTGGGCAGCAGCTTCTTTATGCAATGGACGAGCAGGTCCGCCGCCATGAAGTGGCAGGATTAGTGACAAAGTATGAGGGCTGGGAATTTCTTGGGGTTGTCATCGATGATGACGGAGCTTGTAAGGGTGTCGTTGCCCAGAACCTGACTTCTATGGAAATTAAGTCTTTTGCTGCAGATGCAGTTATTATGGCATCCGGCGGACCGGGAATTATTTTTGGGAAATCCACTAACTCCGTCATTAACACAGGCTCAGCGGCTTCGATTGTTTATCAGCAGGGTGCTTATTACGCAAATGGGGAATTTATTCAGATCCATCCCACCGCTATACCTGGAGATGATAAACTTCGCCTAATGAGTGAATCTGCACGCGGTGAAGGCGGACGAGTATGGACATATAAAGATGGCAAACCATGGTACTTCCTTGAGGAGAAATATCCGGCTTACGGAAATCTGGTGCCTCGTGATATTGCAACCCGTGAAATTTTTGACGTGTGTGTTAACCAGAAGCTTGGCATTAACGGGGAGAACATGGTATATCTTGATCTTTCCCATAAAGATCCTAAAGAACTTGATATTAAGCTTGGCGGAATCATTGAAATTTATGAGAAATTCCAGGGTGAAGACCCTCGTAAAGTGCCAATGAAAATCTTCCCTGCTGTTCACTATTCAATGGGCGGATTGTGGGTTGACTATGACCAGATGACAAATATTCCTGGCTTGTTTGCAGCGGGTGAATGTGATTATTCACAGCATGGTGCCAACCGTCTTGGCGCCAACTCACTTCTATCAGCCATATATGGCGGTATGGTAGCAGGCCCGAATGCTGTCAAGTATATCAGCGGATTAGATAAGAGTGCTGAAGATCTGCCATCATCATTATTTGACCGCCATGTAAAACAGGAAGAAGAAAAATGGAATAATATCATGTCTCTTGATGGCACAGAGAATGCATATGTCCTTCATAAAGAGCTTGGTGAGTGGATGACAGACAATGTAACGGTTGTCCGCCATAATGACAGGCTTTTGAAAACAGACGAAAAAATTGTTGAACTTATGGAGCGCTATAAAAACATTAATATTAATGATACTGCGAAGTGGAGCAATCAGGGTGCAAGCTTTACGCGCCAGCTGCAGAATATGCTTCAATTGGCACGTGTTATTACAATTGGTGCCTATAACCGTAATGAAAGCCGCGGTGCACACTATAAACCGGACTTCCCAGAACGTAATGATGAGGAATTCATGAAAACAACAATGGCGAAGTTTGTTGATGCAAATTCCGCTCCTGCATTTCATTACGAAGACATTGATGTAAGCTTAATTCCACCGCGTAAGCGTGACTATTCCAAAAAGAAAGGGGAGAACTAAATCATGCAAGAAACAAAAACTAAAACAGTCCGTTTTGTAATCAGCCGCCAGGATACTCCTGATTCAGCCCCTTTTCAGGAAGAGTTTGAAATAGATTACCGTCCAAATATGAACGTTATTTCTGCCCTTATGGAAATTCGCCGTAATCCGGTTAATGTGAAGGGCGAACAGACTACTCCAATCGCATGGGATATGAACTGCCTTGAAGAAGTCTGCGGTGCATGTTCAATGATTATTAATGGAAAGCCCCGCCAGTCATGTACGGCACTTGTAGATCAGCTGGAACAGCCGATCCGTCTTGAGCCGATGCGCACGTTCCCTGTAGTCCGTGACCTGCAGGTCGACAGAAGCCGTATGTTTGACTCCTTGAAAAAGGTTAAAGCATGGATTCCGATCGATGGTACTTATGACTTGGGACCAGGACCGCGTATGCCTGAGAGAAAGCGCCAATGGGCATATGAACTGTCAAAGTGCATGACATGCGGTGTTTGCCTGGAAGCATGCCCGAATGTAAACAGCAAATCTGACTTTATCGGGCCAGCTCCTTTATCACAGGTTCGCTTGTTTAATGCTCACCCAACTGGTGAAATGAATAAAGCTGAACGTCTGGAGCAAATCATGGGTGATGGCGGACTTGCCAATTGCGGAAACTCTCAAAACTGCGTACAGTCCTGCCCGAAAGGCATTCCTTTAACAACATCCATTGCGGCACTAAACCGTGATACAACATTTCAGTCTTTCAAAAACTTCTTTGGAAGCGACCAGATATAAACATGATAAAACCCCTTTCCTTTTGGAGAGGGGTTTTATAATTTAACAAACCAAGCTGAATGCTAATGTTTTGGTTTTCAAATAATTCAAAAAAAACTATAATAAAATACAACAGAGTGAATGCTCATTCATAAAAAATGGGAGGAACCAGCATGAAAAAATTGAGCTATATAGACGATTTTAAAAAATGGGAAGAAGAATTCATTTTCTTTCATCCAGTAAAAGTCAGATTTTCTGAAACTGATATGTTTGGACATTTGAACAATACCATTCCATTTACATATTATGAAGAAGCAAGGATAGAATTCTTCAAAAGCAAGGGCTTTATGCAGGACTGGGTAAAGCATGATAATGAAACCATACCAGTCGTAGCAGACCTCCAATGCGATTTTATCAGCCAGGTTTTCTTTGATGAAGAGATACAAATATACGTTAAAGCTGCATCAATAGGGAATTCTTCTGTTGATCTTCATTATATGGGCAGGAAATCAGACGGTTCAGTTTGCTTCACCGGCAGAGGGACGATGGTGCAGATATCAAAGGTGACGGGCAAGGGTGTGCCATGGACTGAAAAAATGAAAGAAATGCTGAAAAGCGAGGTTAAAGTACGAGCCTAGCTGCACAATGGCACATTTCCTGAAAATAACTTTCTCCTTTCACTAAATATAGTCACTTCGGCTGTTTTGCTGACATATGATATGGTGACTAAATATATACCCATCCCGCGGTTCATAGCTGGCGAAAGGCAAGGAGGGTTACAATACTTGAAGGAGAATGAATATACTCACAAGCCGTTACTCACCAAACGAGAAAGAGAAGTATTCGAATTGTTAGTACAAGATAAAACAACAAGGGAAATCGCTGGTGAATTGTTTATAAGTGAAAAAACGGTTAGGAACCACATTTCTAATGCCATGCAAAAGCTTGGTGTAAAGGGGCGATCACAAGCTGTTGTAGAGCTCCTTCGAATGGGAGAGCTAGAACTTTAATTTAGACCGGCTATCCTTCGGGAGGCCGGTTATCACATTTATATAGGGAATATTTCATTATTGGATTTATTTCTGTCTTGAAATTTATACGGAAAAAGGTGAAAATAAATGCACAAGGGCAGAAAACATCGTAAAAGCTTAAATGGGAGTGTTTATGAATGAAGCTGGAAGATCCTAAAACAAATGAAATAAATGATGTTGTAGCTGATATTGAAAAAGACTTAAGATACATATCCGGCATTATCAAGCAAAAGGGAAGGGAAATTCTAAGTGATTTTACCATTACCCCTCCTCAGTTTGTGGCCTTGCAATGGCTGTTTGAAGAAGGCGATATGACTATCGGCGAGCTGTCAAATAAAATGTATCTTGCATGCAGCACGACAACTGATCTTGTTGACCGAATGGAGAAAAATAGCCTTGTGAAAAGAGTGAAAGACCCAAATGACCGAAGAGTAGTCCGGATTCATCTGCTTGATGAAGGAGAGCGGATTATCGAAGAAGTTATTAAAAAACGCCAGGATTACCTTAAAGAGGTCCTTAAAAATTCTTCACATAATGAGGTCTTGTTCTTAAAAGACAACTTAATGAAATTACACCATGATATGCGCGGAGAATGAGGCGGTACTTTTGAAACAACCAATAGGAATAATTGACTCCGGAGTGGGGGGCTTAACAGTCGCAAAAGAAATCATGAGGCAGCTGCCAAATGAAGATATTGTATACCTCGGAGATACAGCACGATGCCCGTACGGCCCGCGGCCTGGTGAAGAGGTAAAATCCTTTACCTGGCAAATGACGGAGTACCTGCTTAAAGAAAATATTAAAATGCTTGTTATAGCCTGTAATACAGCTACTGCTGTCGCTCTCGAGGAAATACGCAGGGAACTGCCGATACCGGTTATCGGTGTCATTTTCCCAGGCGCAAGAACAGCTATTAAAGTGACGAAAAATCATATAATTGGAGTCATTGGCACAGAGGGCACAGTCAAAAGCAAGGCATATGAAAATGCGCTAATTCAGATAAACAGCAGGTCTGCCGTGCATAGTCTGGCATGCCCAAAATTCGTTCCCCTTGTAGAGAGCGGGGAGTATGAAGGCTCAGTTGCCAAAAAAATAGTGGCGGAGACGCTTCAGCCCTTAAAAGGAAAAGGAATGGATACACTCATTCTTGGATGTACTCATTATCCTTTATTAGAACCGATTATTAAAAATGTAATGGGTAAAAATGTAAAGGTGATCAGCTCAGGTGAGGAAACAGCAAGGGAAGCAAGTACCATTCTGCACCACCATGGTCTTCTTAAAGCTGTGGATGAGAACCCTGAATATAAATTCTGTACAACTGGCTCCACGGCCATTTTTTCTAAAATTGCCTCAAAGTGGCTTGGGTTTACTGTAAATGCTGTAGAAAAAATTTCGCTTTAATAATTGCAGACACCTTCTGAACTTTTTCAGAAGGTGTTTTTTATAGTAATCTGAATGTTACTTTTAGATTACTTTTTAAAAAAGCTCTGGTATCATGAAACTGAAAGAAAAACTATACTTAATTGAGTTGGTGATCAATTTGCTGGCACAAGCCGAAAATTATTTAAAAAAATATTTTGGATATACTTCTTTCCGCCCCGGCCAACAGGAGATTATTCAGAATATCCTCTCACAAACCAATACTCTTGGCATTCTCCCAACTGGAGGCGGAAAGTCAATCTGCTTTCAAATACCCGCTCTTGTACTCCCCGGAACGGCCATTGTGATTTCTCCCTTAATTTCCCTGATGAAGGATCAAGTAGATGCCCTTAGCACTGCAGGCATCCCGGCTGCTTATATAAACAGCACATTGTCTTCTGCCGAGTATCAGCACATTGTGGCTGGAATACGTAATGAAGAATATAAGCTCGTGTATGTGGCGCCGGAGCGATTTGGGTCCATGGCCTTTTTGCAATTGTTAAACGATATTTCAATCAATGCGATCGTCTTTGATGAAGCACATTGCATTTCTCAATGGGGGCATGATTTCCGGCCAAGTTATCGTTCCGTTGTCTCAGAACTTAGCAATCTGCACCAGAAACCTGTAATTGCTGCATTGACTGCAACAGCCACACGGGATGTCGCAGAGGACATCCGAAGGCTTCTCAACATCGGCGAGGAAAATATGTTTATAACTGGTTTTGCAAGGGATAATCTATCCTTTCACGTATTGAAAGGTGTTAATAAAAGAGATTTTCTATTGCAGACCATAAATAAACATAAAAACGAAGCGGGAATTATTTATACTTCAAGCCGAAGAGAGACAGACCAGCTGTACCAGTTCTTAAAAGGCAAGAACTGCTCAGTTGCCAAATATCATGCAGGCTTAAAGGAAGAAGAACGAAAAAAAGCACAGGATGCGTTTGTATTCGATGAATCAGATATTATGGTCGCAACAAATGCATTTGGGATGGGGATTGATAAATCCAATGTCAGATATGTCATCCACTATAATCTTCCGCGGAACATTGAAGCTTATTATCAGGAAGCCGGAAGGGCAGGAAGAGATGGAGAGGATAGCATATGTTATTTGATGTTTGCTCCTCAGGATATCCAGCTGCAGAAATTTTTGATTGAGGAGAGCAGTCTGGATCCACGGAAAATGGAGCAGGAATACAGCAAGCTAAAGGATATGGTTAATTACTGCCACACAGAGAAATGCCTTCAATCCTATATCATTGATTATTTTGATGAGAATGCCGAACCTATCCTCTGCGGCAAATGCAGCAGCTGCCTGGATGAACGGACAAGCATAGATATTACTCAGGAAGCTTTAATGATTTTTTCATGCATTAAGCGGATGGGAGAAAGATTTGGCGTTACTTTGACTGCTCAGGTTTTGAAAGGCTCAAGTAATAAAAGAATCCATGAGCTTAATTTTAATGAACTTTCCACATTTGGGCTGATGAAAAACCGCAAAGAAAAAGAGATTGCTGAGATGATCAACTATCTGCTGGCTGAGGATTATCTGGTTTTAACAGATGGAAAATATCCGACAGTAAGGCTGTCAGCAAATGCAATTCCTGTTTTGAAAGGACAGAAAAAACTATTCATGAAAATTAGTTTGCCTGTACCTGTTCAGGAAGCAGATGAAAACATTGAACTTTTTGAGATCCTGAGGAAGCTCAGGAAAAAGATTGCAGATGAAGAAAATGTTCCTCCTTTTGTTGTGTTTGCTGATACCGCATTAAAAGAAATGTGCCGTTATGTTCCCGTGAACAAAGACATGATGTTAAATGTAAAAGGTGTAGGGCAAATGAAGTTTGATAAGTATGGGGAATATTTTATTCAGGCAATTAAAGAATTTGCCGAAGAACATAATATTTCTCCTATGCCTGCAGCAGAGACGCCTTCAATGTCAGAGGAACCACAGGATGACCGCCCAAGCTACCAGATTTCCTTTGATCATTATAAGGATGGAATTTCCATAAAGGAAATAGCCAAAAAGCGAAACTTTTCACTTATAACTATTCAGGAGCATATCTTCCGGTCGATCAAAGAAGGCAATGCAATTGACTGGTCAGATATTTTCAATGAAACGGAAGAAAAGCTAGTTTTACAGGCAGCTGAAAAAGCTGGAAGAGATAAACTTAAGCCAATTAAAGAAGAACTTCCGGATGAAATAGATTATTTTAAAATCAAAGCTGTCCTTGTAAAAGACGAACTCCAGAAACAAAATTGACATGAAGCCCTAATTGGGGCTTCTTTTAATATGGCTGAGAAGCAAGCATTCCTCGGATTGTCCAAATTTGTCAAAAATCTATTCACACTTTTATCCCAAAAGACGGTCTAAATTACAGATAGGCTCGTATACATGTAGTACAAACTGTCTCAGGGGGGATTATGTATGTCTATAAATAAAAAAACGTCTATAGTGTCAGCTGTGCTGGTATCATCTGTATTATTATCAGGCTGCGGATTGTTTGGAAGCCAGGGGAAAGAAAAGGTCGATCCGCCAAAAGCAGTATCTTATACCGATGAAGGCGAAAGTGCTGCTGAAGAAACAACAGGAAAAGAAACAGCTGAAAATGAAGAGGGTGTTACGGCAAATCTTAAAACAGAGCTATACTTGATCGATAAAAATGGGTATGTTGTTCCCCAGACAATCGATCTTCCTAAAACGAACTCAGTTGCTACACAGGCGTTAGAGTACCTGGTGGAAAACGGGCCTGTTACAGAGCTTCTTCCTAATGATTTCCGGGCAGTCCTTCCGGCAGATACAAAAGTTTCTGTAAATATTAAAGATAAAGTGGCTACCGTCGATTTTTCAAAAGAATTTAAGGAATATGCTAAGGAAGATGAAAAGAAAATTCTCCAATCAGTTACCTGGACACTTACACAATTTGATTCCATTGATAAAGTTAAGCTGACATTAAACGGGCATGAATTAAAAGAGATGCCGGTGAATGGCACTCCGGTCAGTTCGGCGTTAACGAGAGCCAATGGAATAAACATGGATACAACGGAAGTAGTAGATATCACGAATACGAAGCCGGTGACTGTTTATTATCTGGGCGGGGATGAAGAAAACTATTATTACGTGCCTGTTACCAAGCGTGTAAGCAATGATATGGACAATAAAGTTGAAGCAGTTGTAGCCGAACTGATAAAAGGGCCGAACTATGCATCCAATCTGGTGACAGACTTCCTTCCGGATGTAGAACTGCTTGAAGCTCCAAAAGTTGAAGAAGGAAAAGTTACATTAAACTTCAATGAGAATGTTTTCAGCAGCTTCGAAGAGAAAATGATTTCTAAGCACTTGCTGAATGCACTTGTCCTTTCCCTCACTGAACAAAAGGGCATTGAAAGCGTGGCTGTAACTGTCGATGGCAAAGCAGAGATTGTTAATGAGGATGGGGAAAAGCTATCCGAGCCTGTAACACGCCCTGAAAATGTGAATACAGGAAGTTTTTAATATAGCAGATTTTGTTATACTATATAGTAACAGGAAAAGGAGGTTGGCATTTAATGCCGCCTCTTCTTTGTTGGTAAAATAGGCATGCCAATATAACTGGGCAAATGCCCAGGTACAATATAAGCAAATGAAGGGGGAATCAGCTTATGCGCGCAGATGGACGTGAACCAAAGCAGCTTAGGCCAATACATATTGAAACTGATTATTTAAAGCATCCTGAGGGCTCGGTACTCATTACAGTGGGAGACACAAAGGTGATATGTACAGCAAGCATTGATGAAAGGGTCCCTCCTTTTATGAGAGGACAGGGGAAAGGCTGGATAACAGCTGAATATTCCATGCTTCCCAGGGCTACAGAGCAGAGAAATATCAGGGAATCAGCAAAAGGAAAAATATCAGGGAGAACAATGGAAATTCAGCGTCTGATCGGCCGTGCACTCCGCGCAGTAGTGGATCTTGATGCACTTGGTGAAAGAACGGTATGGCTTGATTGCGACGTAATACAGGCTGATGGAGGGACACGGACAGCTTCCATTACAGGGGCCTTTATTGCAATGGCACAGGCGATGGATAAGCTTTACAGCAGCAAGAAGCTTTCAAGCTATCCAATCAATGATTTCCTAGCGGCCACAAGCGTGGGGATTCTTACTGATAAGCAGGCTGTAGTGGATTTGAATTATATTGAAGACTCCTCTGCTGAAGTGGATATGAATGTAGTCATGACTGGCAGCGGGGAATTTGTAGAGCTTCAGGGAACTGGAGAAGAAGCGACTTTCTCTTATGCCCAGCTGCAGGAAATGCTTGGTGCTGCACAGGAAGGGATATCAGAGCTGCTTGAACTTCAGAAGTCGGCACTTGGAGAGAATATCTCAGGAAGCATTCATAGCAAAAGAGAAAAGCTTGCAGGGAGGGCATAATATGCAGGAAGTCATAATCGCTACTAAAAACGCAGGCAAAGCGAGAGAGTTTGAGCGGATGTTTAAGCCTCTTGGTTATGAAGTAAAAACCCTGCTGGATTATCCGGATTTTCAGGATGTTGAGGAGACAGGCAGCACGTTTGAAGAGAATGCCATTCTTAAAGCGGAAGCCGTGTCTAAAGCTTTTGGAAGAATGGTCATTGCCGATGATTCGGGATTGATCATTGATGCGCTTGGAGGGAAGCCGGGCATTTATTCCGCCCGCTATGCAGGAGAGGAAAAAAACGATCAGAAAAATATGGACAAAGTTCTCGATGAGCTCGAAAGCATTCCGGATCATAAACGGCAGGCACGGTTCTATTGCGCCCTTGCCATCGCTGCTCCCGGAAAAGCGACTGCAACAGTTGCAGGAACTTGTGAAGGTCATATCTTAAGAGAAAGAAGAGGGACTTATGGATTTGGCTATGATCCTATTTTCTTTGCAGAGGAAAAAAACAAAGCAATGGCTGAATTAATGCCTGAGGAAAAAAGCCAGATCAGCCATAGAGCGAATGCTCTCCAAAAGCTGGAGGAGCTGCTTCCTTCTTTCGTGGCGGGAGCTGAAAACTCATGAAGGTTCTGATTGTCAGCGATAGCCATGGGTTAACTTCTGAACTCAGCCAAATACGTGAAAGGCATCCTGGTATGGATATAATAATTCACTGCGGAGATTCGGAGCTGCAGGCTGATCATGAATCATTAAAAGGCTACGCTGCTGTAAGAGGCAATTGCGATTTTGATTCGGCATTTCCGGAGGACAGAATAGAAGAGGCTGGAGGGTTCCGCTTTTTCGTCACACACGGTCATAAATATTCCGTTAAGTCCACTTTAATGAATCTGTCATACAGGGCACGTGAATTGAAGGCAGATATCGTATGTTTTGGCCATTCACATGGTCTGGGAGCTGAAATGTCTGAGGGGATATTATTTATCAATCCTGGAAGCATAAGGCTCCCCAGAGGCAGGAATGAAAGGACATATGTCATACTGGAAAACAGGGGAAAAGATGTTACACTGGATGTGTATGACGTTTCCAAAGGAAAGATTCCTGATCTGACACAAAAATTTTCACTGGTAAAAAGCGATTAATTTGAATATAATAACTGAGGGAAGTGAGTCTTCCCTCAATAATAAAAAATATTTTACAAAGTGTTGACTTCTTAACATTTGTTTAATATAATAAATCTTGTCGTTGAGTTAATAAATCTCAATCAGGTAAATAATTTTAAAATGTCCCAGTAGCTCAGCCGGATAGAGCAACGGCCTTCTAAGCCGTCGGTCGGGAGTTCGAATCTCTCCTGGGACGCCATTTACACATCTGGAAACACTACATATCTTACCGAATTTTTACTCACCTTTTTGGTGGGTTTTTTTGTTTTTAAATCTATTTTTAATGGCAGGAACCAGCCAGTTGTTTTTAAATTGCCTCTATAAACCTCATCAGCTGTATCATCTCCCTTTTTTTAAAAAAATTTTTAAAATTTTTTTGTCCCATGGAATGTGAATATATCAACAATGTAAGCGGATACACAATAACAGATAAATCTAAATTATCAAATAATTCATAAAAAGGGTGTTGACGGCTGATCAAAATGGGCGTAAGATAGTCCTCAATATAAGAAATTCACACCATCAAGTTAAGTGGTATTATAAAGCTTTATCCAAGTGAAATCTATCTCGCTATATGAAATTTTGGTTTTTTTTAATCTATTAATTCAATGGTTTAAAGCGTTATTGTAATGAGGTTAAATCTCAGAATAGGAAAAGCGTAGAAGAGGATAAGTAGTTTTATGACAGGCATTCACAGAGAGCCGGATCTGCTGAAACCCGGTAATGCCCTCTTAAAATGAACTCACCTCTGAGCGCAGTCCTGAAAGATGATCGACTAGGGGCTGCCGGGTGTTCTTCACCCGTTATCAAAACGAACAGCACATCGCTGTTCATGAGTGCACGCATCATAAGCGTGAATCAGGGTGGTACCGTGGAACAGGTGATCAAAGCCTTTTCATCCCTTATACCTACAATCGTTAGGTTTCTTTAGGGGTGGAAGGGCTTTTTATATTGGAGTTTAAAAACAAGAGGAGGTTATCAACAAATGCTGCAGGAAGCTGCCTTAACAGAAACAAAAACGGAGACACATCCTGTCACCGGCGCTGATCTGTTATTAAAAGCCTTGGAGAAAGAAAATGTTGAAGTGATTTTTGGTTATCCTGGAGGAGCTGTTCTTCCACTTTACGACAAACTGTATCATTCAAAGATTCTTCATGTGCTGCCGCGTCATGAACAGGGAGGAATTCATGCTGCTGAAGGGTATGCCCGGATATCTGGAAAGCCGGGTGTTGTAATTGCCACTTCAGGACCAGGAGCCACTAATATTGTTACCGGTCTTGCAGACGCAATGATGGATTCACTTCCGTTAATTGTTTTTACAGGCCAGGTGGCAACAGGAGTCATTGGATCAGACGCTTTTCAGGAGGCAGATATTCTGGGGATAACCACTCCAATTACAAAATACAATTATCAGGTCCGCAGCATTGAAGATATACCGAGAATTGTTAAAGAAGCTTTTTATATAGCTTCAACCGGCAGGCCAGGACCAGTGCTGATCGATATTCCTAAAGACATCGCTGCGGGAGTTTCAGATCAGCCTGAGAAAGAAATGGAAGTGAATCTGCCGGGATATCAGCCGACATTAAAACCAAATTACCTGCAAATAAGGAAATTAACTGAAGCAGTCAGCAGATCGAAAAAGCCTGTTATCCTTGCTGGTGCCGGCGTGCTTCATGGAAGAGCATCCAAAGAGTTAAAAGAATACGCAGAGCAGCAGCAAATACCTGTTATCCACACACTTCTGGGCCTCGGCGGGTTTCCTGCAAATCATCCCTTATTCATCGGTATGGCGGGGATGCACGGCTGTTATGCAGCCAATATGGGACTCACCGAATGTGACTTGCTGATAAATATTGGAGCCCGTTTTGATGATAGATTAACGGGGAATTTACAGCATTTTGCACCATATGCAACAGTCGCCCATATTGATATTGACCCTGCTGAAATCGGCAAAAATGTTCCAACGTCCATTCCGATTGTGGCAGATGCAAAAGAAGCTCTTGAGCAGCTGATTCTGCAGGATGGAAAACCGCCGGCCCATAAAGAATGGATGGAAACCATCTTGAGGTGGCAGGAGGAATATCCATATTACTATGATAAAGAATCGGCACAGCTGAAACCCCAGAAAGTCATGGAAATGCTTCATTCGAAAACGGAAGGGAATGCCATCGTTGTAACAGATGTAGGACAGCATCAAATGTGGGCAGCCCAATATTATCGATTTAATAAAGCAGACAGATGGGTGACTTCAGGAGGGCTAGGAACAATGGGATTTGGTTTCCCGGCAAGCATCGGAGCTCAGCTGGCTGACCCGGAAGCATGCGTACTCGCTATTTGCGGTGATGGTGGATTCCAAATGTCAACACAGGAGCTTGCTATTATACAGGAACTGAATCTGCCGGTGAAAATTATTATTTTTAATAATATGGCCCTAGGCATGGTCCGGCAATGGCAGGAAATCTTTTATGAATCCCGTTTCTCTCACAGCAAAATCCCGGTACAGCCTTCTTTCGTAAAATTAGCAGAAGCCTACGGGATAAAAGGATATGTTATTCAATCTGAAGCAGAGGCTGAAGAGTTATTGGGTGAAGTGCTTCATAACCGTGAACCAGTGCTTATCGATTTCAGGGTGGATCCGGATGAAAATGTGTATCCGATGATTGCACCAGGAAAAGGACTTCATGAAATGGCAGGTGTCAAACCATGAAACGAATCATATGCCTGACTGTGATGAATCGGCCAGGTGTTCTAAACAGAATTACTAATCTATTTTCCAAAAGAAACTTTAATATTGAAAGCATTTCAGTCGGCCTGTCCGAACATGAAGGGATGTCGCGAATCACTTGTGTGGTCCATGTTGAGGACTCCGGTGCCAGCGAACAAATTACGAAACAGCTGAACAAGCAAATCGATGTGATAAAAGTAACGGATATCACGGATCAGTCGATTGTCGCAAGAGAGCTTGCCCTTATTAAAGTTCAGGCAGTCCCGTATACAAGAAATGAGATTTACTCTTTAATTGAACCCTTCAGAGCTTCTGTGATAGATGTCAGCAAGGATAGCATGACCGTTCAGATTACAGGTGAATCTGATAAGGTAGAAGCATTTATTGAACTCATTAAACCATATGGAATCAAAGAGCTTGCCAGGACTGGAACAACGGCATTCCCTAGAGGAACACAGCGTACTTCCCAGCAGTCCAAGTCATACTCTATTGTTTAAAAAAATCATAATAAATATAAAATACTTATTCGGAGAGGGAGATATAACATGGCGAAAATGTATTATAACGGAGATGCAAATGCAGCGTATTTAAACGGAAAGAAGGTAGCGGTCATCGGATATGGATCCCAGGGACATGCACATGCGTTAAATATGAGAGACAGCGGGGTTGAGGTTGTCATCGGCCTGCGGAAAGGGAAGTCATGGGAAAAAGCAGAAGAAGACGGTTTCCGGGTATATCCGGTCGGTGAGGCAGCTGCGCAGTCTGATGTAGTGATGATCTTATTGCCGGATGAACTGCAGCCAAAAGTATACAAGGAAGAAATCGAACCTAATCTATCAAGCCAGGCATTAATGTTTGCCCATGGATTTAATATTCATTTTAATCAGATCGTGCCTCCTAAAGAGTGTGATGTACTGCTTGTAGCACCGAAAGGACCAGGCCATTTAGTCAGAAGAACATATGAACAGGATGCAGGTGTTCCAGCCCTGTTTGCAGTCCATCAGGACGTTACAGGGGAAGCAAAGGAACTGGCCCTTGCTTACGCTAAAGCCATTGGATCTCTTCGCGCAGGTGCCCTGGAAACGACTTTTAAAGAAGAAACCGAGACAGATTTGTTTGGCGAACAGGCAGTGCTGTGCGGAGGGCTGACTTCATTGGTGAAAGCAGGTTTTGAGACTCTGACAGAAGCAGGCTATCAGCCGGAACTGGCATACTTTGAATGCTTACATGAACTAAAACTCATTGTTGACCTTATGTATGAGGGCGGTCTTGAAGGAATGCGCTATTCCATCTCAGATACAGCTCAATGGGGAGATTTTGTCAGCGGCCCGCGTGTAGTTGACGCAAGAGTGAAAGAAGAAATGAAGGCAGTGCTGAAAGATATCCAGGAAGGGAATTTTGCAAAAGGATGGATTTTGGAGAATCAGGCAAATAGACCGGTATTCAATGCCGTAAATCAGAGAGAAAATGAGCATCCGATCGAGCAGGTGGGAAGAGAACTCCGCAAAATGATGCCGTTTGTAAATAGCAGCAAGAAGAAAGAAGTGGTCGTAAGTGGCAACAATTAAGATATTTGATACTACATTAAGAGATGGCGAGCAATCTGCCGGTGTAAACCTAAATTTTTCGGAAAAATTGGAAATCGCCAGGCAGCTGGAACGCTTGAACGTTGATATTATTGAGGCAGGCTTCCCTGCAGCTTCGAAAGGGGATTTTGCATCAGTACAGAATATTGCTCAGACGATTAAAAATTGCTCGGTCACAGGATTGGCAAGAGCAGTTATCTCTGATATAGATGCTGCATGGGGAGCTTTAAAGGATGGAGCTGAGCCAAGGATACATACATTCCTGGCAACCTCTCCAATACACAGGCAGTATAAGTTAAGGAAGACGAAGGATGAAGTGGTTGAAACAGCAGTGGACACTGTAAAATATGCTGCTTCCAAATTCCCGATCGTCCAATGGTCTGCAGAGGATGCTTCCAGGACAGAACTGCCTTTCCTTGCAGAGATCATTGAAAAGGTCATCCAGGCCGGTGCGAGAATCATCAATATACCGGATACAGTTGGATACACAACACCACAGGAGTACGGAGAAATTTTTCAATATTTAAGAAATCATGTTCCTTCTATTGATAAAGTATCCTTGTCAGCTCATTGCCATGATGACTTGGGAATGGCCATAGCGAATTCGCTGTCAGCTATAGAAAATGGAGCAACACAGATTGAGGGCACGATTAATGGAATTGGTGAAAGAGCCGGGAATGCAGCACTTGAGGAGCTGGCAGTAGCCCTATACATCCGGAATGATCATTATCAGGCTTCGACCCGTCTGAATCTTCAGGAAATCAGCAGAACGAGCAGTCTAATCAGCAAGCTGACAGGTATGGTGGTGCCAGCCAACAAAGCAATTGTTGGCAGGAATGCTTTTGCACATGAATCAGGAATACACCAGGATGGGGTATTGAAGGAAAAAACAACGTATGAAATTATTTCCCCTGACCTAGTCGGATTCCAATCCAATTCCATGGTGCTTGGAAAACATTCTGGACGACATGCATTTAAAAACCGCCTGAATGAACTGGGGCTTGAAGTAGCAGATGAAGAAGCAAACCGGCTTTTCACAGTTTTCAAAGATTTGGCTGACCGCAAAAAAGAGATGACAGACGACGACCTTGCAGCAATAGTACTTGAAGAGAAGCTCTCCAAGGAGCAGCGGTTCTATGATTTGATCGGAATCCAAATCCAGTATGGCACGAACTCTGTTCCAACAGCAACTGTTACACTGTCAGGATCAAACAACGAAGTAATCCAGGAAGCCGGTACTGGAGCAGGAAGCATTGAGGCGCTGTATAACACATTGGAAAAATGCCTGAATGGAACAGCTAGCCTTCTAGATTACCGTATCCAATCCGTAGGGGCCGGAAGAGACGCTTTAGCGCAGGTTTATGTAAAGCTGAACTATGAAGGAATGGAAACCAGCGGCCGCGGTTTGGCCCAGGATGTGCTCGAAGCTTCCTCGAAAGCTTACTTGAACGCTGTTAATAGAGTCATATATATGAGAGAGAAAGCGCAGGCGGTAGAGGCAAATTGATCGGGAAGCAGGAGATTCCGCAGACGAAGGCGGAAAGCCTCCTGTTCCTTCCCTCGAAAAGCAAATGCGCCACAGAAATAAAATATGAAAAAAATCTATAAAACAATAAATCAGACGGAGGGATTAAAAATGAAAAAACGTATCGCGGTACTTCCAGGAGATGGGATCGGCAAAGAAGTGGTGAAGGGTGCAATTGAAGTCCTGCAGGCTGTTGGTGAACGGTTCGGACATCAATTCCAATTTTCATATGGTAAAATCGGCGGTTCTGCTATTGATGCAGCCGGAACACCGCTGCCTAATGAAACGCTGGAGCTTTGCAAAGAAAGCGATGCGGTCATGCTGGGAGCGGTTGGCGGGCCTAAATGGGACCGGCAGCCTCCCCACCTTCGTCCAGAAAAGGGTCTCTTAAGGATCCGCAAGGAATTAAATCTATATGCCAATTTGCGGCCAACTCAATATTATTCAAGCCTTTCGGATACCTCTCCATTAAAAAATGAAGTAATTGAAGGCGTGGATATGCTGATGGTCAGGGAATTAACCGGCGGACTTTATTTTGGAAAGCCAAGCGAAAGGACACAGCAAAACGGAAAAGATGCTGTCGTTGACACTCTGTTTTATCAAAAAGAAGAAATGCGCCGTGTCATTAAGCTGGCATTTGAACTTGCCGGAAAGCGGCGTGCTAAAGTGACTTCTGTTGATAAGGCTAATGTCCTGGAATCAAGCCGAATGTGGAGAGAAGTTGCAGAGGACATTGCAAAGCAATATCCAGATGTCGTTCTTGAACATATGCTTGTTGATAATGCAGCTATGCAAATGATTAAAAACCCGAAAAGGTTTGATGTTGTCGTAACAGAGAATATGTTCGGTGATATTCTGAGCGATGAAGCCTCTGTATTGACCGGTTCTTTAGGGATGCTTCCTTCTGCCAGCATTTCGGAAAACGGGCCTTACTTATACGAACCAATTCATGGTTCAGCACCAGATATTCAAGGGAAAAATGCAGCTAATCCAATTGCCATGATTTTATCAGCAGCGATGATGCTCCGTTTATCTTTCGGAATGGAAGAGGAAGCTGAAGCAGTTGAGAATGCTGTTAATCAAGTTCTTGAAGCCGGCTATCGCACGAGAGATATTGTTTCATTTGGAAAAAAGGTTGTCACTACTTCTGAAATGATTGAAGAGGTGAAGGCTACCCTTTTGGATAACGAGGCTATTCTTAATATCATGGGGGCTTATGCATAAGAGCTGAGAGATGACTGGTGTACACTGGTTCAGCTGATTTTAAACTTGAGACACGGCCATCATCGGCCGTGTTTCTTTTAAAAAGGGAGTGGAGACGAATGGGAAAATCAATAATAGATAAGATTTGGGAAAAGCATGTAGTCCACAGGGAAGAAGGAAAGCCTGATTTGATGTACATAGACCTCCACTTAGTGCATGAAGTTACATCCCCTCAGGCATTTTCCGGTTTAAGAATGAAAAGCAGAAAAGTTAGAAGGCCTGATAAAACATTTGCCACAGTTGATCACAATATTCCTACTGATAACCGAAAAGTCATCAATGATCCTGTTGCATTAAACCAAATGACCACTTTGGAAAAAAACTGTCTGGAATTCGGCATCCCTCTTGCCGGGCTGGATAGTCCTGAACAGGGTATAGTTCATGTGATCGGGCCGGAGCTGGGGCTGACTCAGCCAGGCATGACGATTGTTTGCGGGGACAGCCATACATCCACCCATGGAGCTTTTGGATCAATAGCCTTTGGCATCGGCACAAGTGAAGTTGAGCATGTCCTTGCTACCCAGACTTTATGGCAGAGCAAGCCTAAAACTTTAAAACTTGAGATAAACGGCGAGCTGAAAAAAGGTGTTACTGCAAAAGATGTCATCCTTTATATTATTGCCAAAAATGGAATCGGATTTGGTACGGGCCATATTATTGAATATTGCGGGGAGACGATTGCAAAAATGTCAATGGAAGAAAGAATGACGATTTGCAATATGTCCATTGAAGGAGGCGCAAAAGCGGGACTTGTTAGTCCAGATGAAACAACGTTTGCGTATCTTCAAGGACGTAAGTATGCGCCAAATGGAGCAGGATTTGCGGATGCGGTCGAGAATTGGAAGGAGCTTGTATCCGATCCTGATGCACAATACGATAAAATCATTCAAATTGATGCCGCAGATATTGCGCCCATGGTCAGCTGGGGCACAAATCCATCTATGACTTCCAAGGTGAATGAACAAATTCCAAAACTTGCAGATTGTAAAAACGAGCTTGAGCAAAAATCACTATCAAGAGCTTTAGAATATATGGGCCTGCAGGAAGGCCAAAAAATTGAAGATATTCAAATTCAGCATGTTTTTATCGGGTCCTGCACAAATTCCCGGCTGGAAGACCTAAGACAGGCAGCTGAAATGATTAGAGGGAAGAAGGTTCATCCTCATGTCCGTGCACTTGTTGTTCCAGGTTCACAGCAGGTCAAGAAGCAGGCGGAGGCAGATGGACTGGACCTTATTTTTAAGCAGGCTGGGTTTGAATGGAGGGAATCAGGCTGCAGCATGTGTTTGAGCATGAATAATGATATTGTGCCAAACGGCGAGCATTGTGCGTCGACATCAAACCGTAATTTTGAAGGACGACAGGGATCAGGGGCCAGAACACACCTTGTCAGCCCTTTAATGGCTGCAGCGGCAGCTATATACGGACATTTTGTGGACGTAGGTGCTTTGCTAAGTAAAGAGACTGTCCATTAAGAAGGAGGAGAACAAAATGAGCGGATTTAAAACACTTCATGGAAAAGCAGCTGCAATGGATAGAGCCAATGTGGATACTGATCAGATTATCCCCAAACAATTTCTAAAGAGAATTGAGAAAACGGGGTTTGGACAATATCTGTTTTATGATTGGAGATTTACGATAGAAGGGCTGCCTAACCCGGAGTTTGAGCTGAATAAGGCTGAAAATCAGGGTGCTGCCATCCTCATAGCAAATGAGAATTTCGGCTGCGGATCTTCAAGGGAGCATGCGCCATGGGCTTTAGCGGATTATGGCTTCAAAGTAATTATTGCGCCTTCGTTTGCCGATATCTTTCATCAAAATTGCTTAAAAAATGGGCTTTTGCCAATCACTCTGCCGGCTGAAACAGTCGAATATTTGCTCGAACGTGCCAAAAACCAGCCGTATGACCTAAAGGTTGATTTGCAAAATGGAATAATTGAAGATAAATATAATTTTTCAGCATCATTCACAATTAATGAATACTGGAAAAAAATGCTGATAAACGGATGGGATGAAATAGAGATTACCCTTCAATTGGAAAGCAGCATTTCAAGTTTTGAAGAAAAACGGTTTACGGTACAGTAGGTATGAAAGATTCATGGCATGAAACCATGAATCTTTTTGTTTTTGTGCTATTTCATGCTACACTAACTTCAAAAATACTAGTTGAGGCGGTTTTAGCATGGGAAAGCGGGAACAGAGAAAACAAAACAATAAAATCATTCTATTTCCCGGCCTTGAGAAGCGACTGCTGGAAAAGGGGCTAGAGTCCTTTCAGCAGAAAAGGTATAAGGAATCGATCCGGTTCTTTGAAGAAGCACTGGAGATGGAGCCTGAGAATACGGATGTTCATATTGGGCTCGTTCTGGCATATTATGAAGCCGGAGCTTTGGAAAAGGCAAAAGAACTGGCTAATAAAATGCTCCAGACAGGCATAGGGGATTACATACAAGTAATGGATCTTTATTTAATGATCCTTGTGCAGCTGCATCAATACAGTGAGATTGCAGCAACGATCGAGGTTTTGCTTGAAGAAAGGGAGATCCCGAAGGAGAAATTTGAGCATTTTAGCAGAATGCTTGAGTTCAGCAGAAAAATGGCTGCTTCACCTTCTGAAACCGAGATCGAAGCACCCGATCCGGAGGAATTTAACAGCAGGAAGCTAAACCTGTTTTCCTGCCAGGAACAGCATGAACAAATGCAGATTGCTGCACAGCTGGCAGAACATAATATCAGGCCTTATCTAGAAGATATTAAAGCCTATTTGGAAGCGAAGGATGGAAGTCTTTTTTTTAAAACGATGCTGTTAAATGTACTTTCTGAGCATGGGTATGAAAAACATGTAACGATTCGGAAGTTTGATAAAAGCCTTCGGGTAAATCCTGTTGAACTGCCACCTGTTCATCAGCAGCCGATGCTGTTAAAAATAGTCAATAAACTGGAGAATCAGCTCGAGCAGGAAGACCCGGTACTATTTGAAAATACAAAGAGCATTGCAGAAAGGCACTTTTTCCTGCTTTATCCGCATGAAGCCCCGCCGGAGAATGCTGCGTCCTGGGCAGCGGCATACCATATGCTCTTAAATGAGTATCATGGCTTAAACAGTTCGATAAGCAAGCTGGGTGATATTTATGATGCTCCCGAAGAGGAAATAGAAGAGGCTCTTGCCTTTATAAGAAAGATAGAAGAAATTTCTTATCCCAATATTTAGCCTTCAATGTTGAAAGACAGGGAGTGTGTGTTATAATATAATGGTTGTATTATGTGTATATATACATTTTTATTAAATGGATATGGCTTGAAAATCAAGAGATATTCATAACATTCTGTCATGAATGAAATGATAATAGATTTTTGGAGGGAAATGATTGTATGTCTGCTAAATTTGAAAAGTTAGAAGGGAACCGCGGGGTTCTTACAATTGAAGTAGATGCAGAGAAAGTAACCGAAGGTTTGGACGCTGCATTCAAAAAAGTAGTTAAGCAGGTAAATGTACCTGGATTCCGTAAAGGTAAAATGCCTCGCGGAATGTTTGAAAAGCGTTTCGGAGTTGAATCTTTATACCAGGATGCAGTGGATTATCTTCTTCCGGAAGCATATGCTAATGCAATTGATGAAACTGGCATTGAGCCTGTTGATCGCCCTGAAATCGATGTTGAGCAAATCGAAAAAGGAAAAAGCCTTATCTTCAAAGCTACAGTAACTGTTAAGCCTGAAGTAAAGCTTGGCGAATATAAAGGTCTTGAAGTTAAGCCGCTTGATACAAACGTTACAGATGAAGATGTTAACAATGAGTTAACTTCCCTTCAGGAAAGACAAGCTGAGCTAGCTGTTAAAGAAGAAGGAAAAGCAGAGAACGGCGATACAGTTGTTATGGACTTTGAAGGATTCGTTGATGGTGAAGCTTTCGAAGGCGGAAAAGCTGAGAACTACTCTTTAGAACTTGGTTCAGGACAATTCATCCCTGGATTTGAAGAGCAGCTGATTGGTACTGCTGCTGGAGAATCTAAGGATGTTGAAGTTTCTTTCCCAGAGGAATACCATGCGGCTGAGTTAGCTGGTAAGCCTGCAACTTTTAAAGTAACTGTACATGAAATCAAAACAAAACAGCTTCCTGAGCTGGATGATGAGTTTGCTAAAGATGCAGACGAAGAAGTGGAAACTTTGGATGCATTAAAAGAAAAAATTAAAACTCGCTTAGAAGAAAGCAAAAAGCATGAAGCTGAGCACCATATCCGCGACACTGCTGTTGAAGCAGCTGCTGCTAATGCAGAAATGGAAATCCCGGCTGCAATGGTTGATACTGAAGTTAACCGCATGATGCAGGAGTTCGAACAGCGTCTTCAAATGCAAGGTATGAACCTGGAACTATACTTCCAGTTCTCCGGACAGGATGAAGCTGCACTGCGCGAGCAAATGAAAGAGGAAGCTGAAAAGCGCGTCCGCGTTAACCTTACTCTTGAAGCAATCGCAAAAGCTGAAAACATCGAAGTAAGCGATGAAGAAGTTACAGAAGAACTTAACAAAATGGCAGAAATGTACAACATGTCTGCTGACCAGATCACACAAGCTCTTGGAAGCCTTGAAGGCCTAAAAGCAGATCTTCAAATTAAAAAAGCAGTAGATTTCCTTGTGGAAAATAGCAAGACTGTTGCATAATAGAAGTAGTAGTAAACAAGGCGCGAGTTTATCGTGCCTTGTTTTATACCATCAAGACCATACATAAAGAAAATCTCCCTTGTATCTTTTGCCTGGTGAAAAGTTTTACGGCATATTGCACATGGACAGGAATACAAATACATATAAATAGATAATTTAATTATCGGTTCAGAGGGCCGACTTAATTTAGCCATTTTTGGTTAAGCTTATGAAAGTACATATAAAATTCAGCCTGGCTTATCTTTGCGAAGACCCATCACATGCATGCATACATAATTAAAATGTTTTAAGAGTTATCATTTCCTGTCCACTGTAAAAATGTGTTACAATGCAATACATAACTGCTGAAGGTTTTGATTTTTACGAAAGTGTAAATGATTAAAGAGGCCTAATTGCAAGTGCAATTATACAGTGTCCTCTTTAATTCCCAACCTTTATATGGCTGAATAAAGAACTAATTGCATGTGAATTCGCAAGCTTTATATATCGTTTTGAAGTTTTTTCAAGGGGTGAAGGATTTGTTTAAATTTAATGACGAAAAAGGGCAATTGAAGTGTTCCTTCTGTGGCAAGACACAGGATCAGGTCCGCAAACTTGTTGCTGGGCCTGGAGTATATATATGTGATGAATGCATTGAGCTTTGCACTGAAATTGTGGAAGAAGAACTGGGAACAGAAGAAGAAGTAGAGTTCAAAGATGTGCCAAAGCCGGCTGAAATCCGCGATATTCTGGATGAATATGTAATTGGCCAGGAGCAGGCGAAGAAATCGCTGTCTGTTGCAGTATATAATCACTATAAGCGCATCAATTCCAACAGCAAGATTGATGAAGTTGAACTATCAAAAAGTAATATTGCCATGATCGGTCCGACTGGAAGCGGTAAAACCCTGCTGGCTCAGACATTGGCCCGTATTCTTAATGTTCCATTTGCCATTGCAGATGCAACATCTTTGACTGAAGCCGGATATGTCGGGGAAGATGTTGAAAATATCCTTCTAAAGCTTATTCAGGCAGCAGATTATGATGTGGAAAAGGCAGAAAAAGGAATCATTTATATTGATGAGATTGATAAGGTTGCACGTAAGTCGGAAAATCCGTCCATCACTCGTGATGTATCAGGTGAAGGTGTGCAGCAGGCGCTGTTGAAAATTCTTGAAGGAACAGTTGCAAGCGTACCGCCACAAGGCGGCCGCAAGCATCCTCATCAGGAATTTATCCAGATTGATACGACCAATATCCTATTTATTTGCGGCGGTGCCTTCGATGGCATTGAGCAAATTATTAAACGCCGTTTAGGACAAAAGGTAATTGGATTTGGTTCAGACCAGAATCAAAAAGAAATCGAGCCAAAGGATCTTCTTGCAAAAGTGCTTCCTGAAGACCTGCTGAAATTCGGATTAATTCCAGAATTTATTGGACGTCTTCCAGTTATTGCAAGCCTTTCCCAGCTTGATGAAGCGGCTCTGATTGAGATTTTAACTAAACCTAAAAATGCACTTGTCAAACAATACCAGAAAATGCTTGAACTAGATGATGTTGAGCTTGATTTCGAAGAAGGCGCACTTGAGGAAATTGCTAAAAAAGCAATTGAAAGAAAAACAGGTGCCCGCGGACTGCGCTCCATTATTGAAGGAATTATGCTGGATGTAATGTTTGATCTTCCTTCTCGTGAAGATATTAAAAAATGCATTATTACGAAAGAAACGGTTATTGATAACGGTTCTCCTAAACTTGTTTTGGAGGATGGTACAGTCGTAGAAGAAGAGCGCAAGACTTCAGCGTAATTGAAAAATGGCCAGTCCCTGCGGGGCATGGCCATTTTTTTGTGCCTTTCTGACCCTTTTTCTTACCTTACTTTTAAATGAATTCCTTGTTTATTCCAACTCAGTCAGGGAGATACTAGCATTATTAACGAGAACAAATAATGCAGGAGGGAACACAATGAGTTGGACGGGGATCGCTTTATTTATCCAATTGTTTTTTGGAATTGTCATTGGGCTTTACTTTTGGAATTTGCTTAGGAGCCAGCGGACACAGAAAGTTTCTATCGACCGTGAATCAAGGAAGGAAATGGATGTATTAAAAAAGATGCGTTCCATTTCATTAACTGAACCTTTATCAGAAAAAGTTCGTCCATCCAGTTTTGCTGACATTGTGGGGCAGGAGGATGGAATTAAGTCTCTGAAAGCAGCATTGTGCGGACCCAATCCTCAGCATGTTATTATTTATGGTCCACCAGGCGTGGGAAAAACGGCTGCGGCCAGGTTGGTTCTGGAAGAAGCCAAGAAAAATGCAAAATCACCCTTTAGGGCAGCTTCTGTTTTTATCGAGCTGGATGCCACTACGGCGAGATTTGATGAGAGGGGTATTGCGGATCCTTTAATAGGTTCTGTACATGATCCTATCTATCAGGGAGCAGGGGCGATGGGACAGGCGGGAATTCCGCAGCCTAAACAGGGTGCTGTTACAAATGCACATGGCGGCGTGCTTTTTATTGATGAAATCGGTGAGCTTCACCCCATTCAGATGAACAAGCTTCTGAAAGTGCTTGAAGACCGGAAAGTATTTCTGGAAAGCGCTTATTATAATGAAGAAAACACTCAAATACCAACCCATATTCATGATATTTTTAAAAATGGCCTGCCTGCGGACTTCCGCCTGATCGGAGCAACTACCAGAACTCCTAATGAAATTCCGCCAGCCATTCGTTCCAGATGCATGGAGGTATTCTTCAGGGAGTTAGCTGAAGAAGAGATAATAGCTGTAGCTGGAAAGGCTGCGGAAAAGGTCAATCTAGCTGTTAGTGAAAAAGGTCTCGGCATTCTTGCTAATTATGCAAGAAATGGACGCGAAGCGGTAAATATGATTCAAATCTCTGCGGGTTTAGCAATTACTGAGGACCGTGATTACATAAAAGATGAAGATATTGAGTGGGTTGTCCAATCGAGTCAGCTTTCACCGAGAATGGAGAGAAAAATCAATTCCCATTCTGCTGTTGGCCTTGTCAACGGGCTGGCAGTATATGGGCCGAACACAGGTGCTTTGCTTGATATTGAAGTTACTGTGATTCCTGCAAAAGAGAAGGGCAGCATTAATATTACAGGCATAGTGGAAGAAGAAAGCATTGGCGGCCAAGGAAAGTCAATCCGGAGAAAAAGTATGGCCAGGGGTTCAATTGAAAATGTTATTACAGTTCTGAGATCAATGGGCGTCCCGGCTGACGAATATGATATTCATGTCAACTTCCCTGGCGGAGTTCCAATTGACGGTCCTTCTGCCGGCATTGCCATGGCGACAGGGATTTATTCTGCCATTTATAAACGGCCAGTTGACAATACTGTTGCTATGACCGGGGAAATCAGCATTCATGGGTATGTCAAGCCAATTGGAGGCGTATATCCAAAGGTGAAGGCAGCCAAAAAAGCGGGAGCACAGACAGTAATCATTCCAAAAGAAAATATGCAATCCATCTTAAAGGAGATAACAGGAATTAAGATTATCCCGGTATCTCATTTGAATGAGGTATTTGAAGCAGCACTGCAAAAAGAGTATCTCAAAGAGCAGGCTGTAACTGCTTCAATCGAATTAAAGAAAAAAGAAAGCATATGATGTGTGGCCCGGTTTGCAGTTGCTGAAAGCCCGCTGTATAAACGCCTCCGCTAATCGCGGTCAGAAACTTCGGTTTGCAGTTTAGGCTACAAACCGAAGTTTTATTTGCGTAAAGAAGGATAAAGTGTAATTATAAATGAATATCATTGAAATACGGCTTTCCGCTATTTCTCTTTAATAGACACTGCTATTTAAATACGATAGAATTGTACAAAGAAATTATTAGCAATAATGGGGTTAAAAAGATGCATTTTGGAGGTGCAATGGAATGGCGAAAAAGAAAGAAATCATCGTCCCCCTCCTGCCGCTTCGGGGCTTGCTGGTTTATCCAACCATGGTTCTGCATTTGGATGTAGGCCGTGAGAAATCGGTTCAGGCTCTGGAAAAAGCAATGGTAGATGACCATTTAATTTTCTTAACAACACAAAAGGATATATCTATAGATGAACCATCAGAAGATGATCTATATGGAATGGGCACGCTCACACGTGTCAAGCAGATGCTCAAGCTTCCAAACGGTACCATCCGTGTTCTTGTTGAAGGGCTTAAGAGAGCGGAAATCATTGATTTTCAGGACGAAACTGAACATTATACCGTTAGTGTGAAGGTTTTTGAGGATCCTGAGACAAAGGATGTAGAAGATCAGGCATTGATGAGGACTATGCTTGAATATTTTGAGCAATACATAAAGGTATCGAAGAAAATATCAGCCGAAACATACTCTTCTGTAGCAGATATTGAAGAGCCTGGGCGTATGGCAGATATCATTTCTTCCCACTTGCCTTTAAAGCTAAAAGAAAAACAGGAAATACTTGAAACCATTGATGTTAAAGAGCGCATGAATCAGGTTATTGAAATCATCCATAATGAAAAAGAAGTTCTGAACCTTGAGAAAAAGATTGGCCAGCGTGTGAAAAAATCAATGGAACGTACGCAGAAGGAATATTATCTTCGTGAACAGATGAAGGCAATCCAAAAAGAACTTGGGGATAAGGAAGGCAAGACAGGAGAAATCGCTGAGCTGACGGAAAAGATTGAAAACGCCGGCATGCCTGAGCATGTTCAGCTTACTGCTTTAAAAGAACTGGATCGCTATGAAAAGGTTCCATCCAGTTCAGCCGAAAGCGCGGTTATCCGCAATTATATTGAGTGGCTTGTCACATTGCCATGGTCGAAGTCAACTGAAGATGACCTGGATATTCTGAGGGCTGAGAGAATCCTGAATGAAGACCATTATGGCCTCGAAAAAGTAAAGGAACGTGTTTTGGAATACCTCGCAGTGCAAAAGCTGACAAACTCCCTTAAAGGCCCTATCCTATGCCTTGCAGGGCCTCCAGGTGTTGGTAAAACAAGTCTTGCACGTTCTATTGCAACATCGCTAAACCGCAATTTCGTCCGTGTATCCCTCGGCGGAGTCCGGGATGAGTCAGAGATTCGCGGACATAGAAGAACTTATGTTGGTGCCATGCCAGGACGCATCATTCAGGGCATGAAAAAGGCAGGGACGATTAACCCTGTATTCCTGCTTGATGAAATCGACAAAATGTCCTCTGATTTCCGCGGGGATCCTTCATCTGCGATGCTGGAGGTTTTAGACCCTGAGCAAAACCATAATTTTAGTGATCATTACATTGAAGAAACCTATGATCTTTCAAAGGTCATGTTCATAGCCACAGCCAATAATCTTGGCACGATCCCTGGCCCGCTGCTGGACAGAATGGAAGTTATCACGATTGCAGGCTATACAGAGCAGGAGAAGATTCACATAGCAAAAGACCACCTGCTGCCTAAGCAAATTAAAGAGCATGGTCTTTCCAAATCCCAGCTTCAGATTCGTGAGGATGGACTTCAGAAGGTAGTCCGCTATTATACCCGGGAGGCAGGAGTCCGCGGGTTGGAGCGCCAGCTGGCTACTATCTGCAGAAAAACGGCTAAAATTATCGTATCCGGGGAAAAGAAGAAAGTGATTGTGAACACAAAAAATGCTGAAGAGTTTCTTGGAAAGCCAAAATACCGCTACGGTCAGGCTGAGCTGGAAGACCAGGTTGGCGTTGCAACAGGGCTGGCCTATACAACAGTTGGCGGCGATACCCTTCAAATAGAAGTATCCCTTTCTCCCGGAAAAGGAAAGCTCGTTCTTACAGGCAAACTGGGGGATGTGATGAAAGAGTCTGCTCAAGCGGCATTCAGTTATGTTCGATCAAAAGCTAAAGAACTGGGCATTGATGAGAATTTCCATGAAAAGCATGACATTCATATCCATGTTCCAGAAGGTGCTGTCCCGAAAGACGGCCCATCTGCCGGAATAACAATTACAACCGCCCTGGTTTCTGCTCTTTCAGGAAAACCAATCCGTAAAGAAGTGGGAATGACAGGGGAAATTACTTTAAGAGGCCGGGTGCTTCCTATTGGCGGCTTGAAAGAAAAATCTTTGAGCGCCCATCGTGCAGGATTGACGAAGATCATCCTCCCTAAAGATAATGAAAAAGACATTGAAGATATCCCTGAAAGCATCAGGGAAGAACTTGATTTCGTTTTAGTATCACATGTGGACGAAGTCTTGAAACATGCCCTGAATGGCGGTGCTCAAGCATGAAAGTAACCAGCTCAGAAATAGTCATCAGTGCTGTTAAGCCTGATCAATATCCTGAAAGCGATTTGCCTGAATTTGCCCTAGCCGGCCGTTCGAACGTCGGCAAATCTTCTTTCATTAATAAAATGCTTAATCGACGAGGACTTGCCAGAATATCCTCTAAGCCGGGGAAGACACAAACCCTGAACTTTTACCTTATAAACGAAATTCTTCACTTCGTTGATGTTCCGGGCTATGGGTATGCAAAGGTATCCAAAAAAGAACGTGAAGCTTGGGGAAAGATGATAGAAACATACTTAACAAACAGGGAGCAGTTAAAAGCAGTTGTGCTGATTGTTGATTTGCGCCATCCCCCTACAAGTGATGATGTCATGATGTACGACTTTTTAAAGCATTATGAAATTCCTTGTGTAGTAATTGCCACAAAAGCTGATAAAATACCGAAATCAAAGTGGCAAAAACATATGAAAATCACGAAAGAAACATTGGATATCGATCCGAATGATCAGATCATTATGTTTTCCTCTGAAACAGGTTATGGGAAAGACCAGGCCTGGTCGGCATTAAAAAGCTATATGTAAATAAAAATCCCGCAGCGTTTGCAGCGGGTTTTTTTGTTTTCTCCATTCAGGTCTTTCTTCCTGGAAATGGTTATGTGCGATATCCTGCAGTTCGTTATTCATTTGGTATTAACTGGATATAATTTTTGTCGAAAGGTAAGGAATCTAAAGGATACGGGAGAATATGGAGTTATGTTGGAGTTTACAGACGTTCAGTTAATGAGAACAGCTTATATACTTTAATTTCATAAGTTATCATAAAATATGAATTTTGAGAATATTCATAAATAATGATAGAGTTAAAGGGCACATAAAAAAGAGAGATACTGAAGGGGGAATTTAGACTAGTGAGACATTGGTTAAAAGGAATCATAGCAGCTGCTTTTGTATTGGTCCTGGCTTCATGCGGATCAGAGGAAGCGTCTAAAAGCGGAATGGATCTAGTAGACGAAGACAAATTTACGTATGCGGCTTCGGGAGAGTTCAAACCTTTTAGTTATACAAATGATGATGGAAGCATGAGCGGCTTTGATATTGATGTAGCCGAGGCTGTAGCAAAAGAACTCGGGCTTGAGCCAGTTCAGAATAAATTTAAGTTTGGCGGTATAGTGGAGGGAGTTAAGTCAGGCCGTTTTGATGCAGCCGTAGCCAGCCACACCATTACCGAAGAACGTTTGAAAGCAGTAAATTTTTCAACTCCATATTACTATTCAGGCCCGCAAATATATGTGCGTCCGGATAGCACGATTGAGACACTGTCTGATCTCGAAGGCAAGGAGATAGCAGTATCAAAAGGATCTACATACACTTCAAATGCAGAGGAAGTGACAGATAACATTCAGTTTTATGACAGTGATGTTGTCGCCCTGGAAGCATTGAGCAAGGGAAAACATGATGCTGTTATCACTGATTTTGTTACAGGCAAAGAAGCAATTGGCGCCGGAATGAAAATTGAAGGCAAAGAGCTGCTTGGCCGCAGTGAGCAGGCAATTGCAGTTGCAAAGGATAATAAAGAGCTGCTCGAAAAAGTGAATGAAGCTCTTGAAACACTTCGCGAGAATGGAACACTCACAGAAATCAGCAAAAAATATATCGGTGAAGATATAACAGTTGATCCTGAGAAGGAATAACATTGCGGGCGGATGTGTATTAGACATTCGCCTGTTTTGTTTTTTTACACAAAATGAAATTGCCATCTGAAGGGGGATTTTTGTGGATTTATTTACAAAGTTTATTGATACATATCCCGTATTTTTAAAGGGGATGCTCTTAACCTTTCAATTAACCATTGTATCGGTGTTTATTGCTATTTTTATCGGGTTGTTTTTTGCTTTTTTAAAGATATCAAGAGTGAAAGTTCTGGAATGGATTGCAGACATCTATATTTTTCTTGTGAGGGGAACACCTCTTGTTGTTCAGATATTCATTTTCTATTTCGGATTGACGGCGCTGGATATTTCACAGTTTTGGTCGGTTGTGCTTGGACTTGCTTTTCACAACGGTGCCTACATAGCCGAAATTTTCAGGGGCTCCATTCAATCCATCGACAAGGGACAGATGGAAGCAGGACGTTCACTGGGTATGACTGCCGGCCTTGCAATGAGAAGAATCATTCTTCCTCAGGCATTCCGCCGGGCTATGCCGCCTCTTGGGAATCAGTTTATCATTGCATTGAAGGATTCCTCACTGGCTTCCTTCATCGGCATGTACGAGCTCTTTAACGTGGCCACAACATATGGTTCCAATGAATATGACTACATGAGCTATTTGCTGATCGTAGCTGTTTACTATTTAGTACTTGTACTTATTTTCTCAATCCTTGTAAATATGATTGAGAAAAGAATGGCAAGCAGTGATTAAGGGGGAATGAGGCATGAGTGAATCGTACATGATTAAGGTTGAAAAATTGAATAAATCTTTCGGAGATCTCCACGTCCTGAAAGACATTGACATAACAGTGAAGGAAAGCGATGTAGTTTGCCTGATTGGTGCCAGCGGGTCCGGAAAAAGCACACTGCTCCGCTGCTTGAACTTTCTTGAATTAAAAGACAGCGGCAATATCATTTTTGAGGGTGAAAAGGTTGAAAAAGAAACACATGACCTAAATAAAGTAAGAGAAAAAGTAGGAATGGTTTTTCAGCATTTTCATTTATTTCCTCATATGACTGTTCTCGAAAATGTGATGGAAGCACCTTTACATGTGAAAAAGCTTCCAAAGGATCAAGTGAAAAAAGATGCCCAGGAGCTATTAAAAAAAGTTGGGCTTTCTGACAAGGAGAATGTATACCCATCAAAACTTTCTGGCGGACAAAAACAGCGTGTAGCCATTGCAAGGGCACTGGCAATGAAGCCCGATATCATGCTTTTTGATGAGCCGACATCGGCATTGGACCCGGAACTTGTGGGGGAAGTGCTTTTCACAATGAAGGAGCTGGCCCTGGAAGGCATGACAATGGTCGTCGTCACGCATGAAATGGGCTTTGCAAGAGAAGTGGCAGACTGGGCTGTCTATATGCATGACGGAAGAATTGTAGAAGTGGGACACCCGGAGGATTTGTTTAACAATCCAAAAGAGCAGAGAACCAAAAATTTCTTGGATTCGGTTCTCTAAACAGTTTGAATGGTAAAAGACAGGGAAAAGCCAAATATCCCTGTCTTTTATTTTTTCTTTGATAATAAAAAATACAATCCAATTAGCATTAATAGGATTGGCCAAAATTGCCAAACATCAGAGACGCCATTTTCAAGAAGTCCCATCCACTCAGCTACTCTGTCATAAAACAGGAGCAATGCGGCAAGAATTAAGAATAAGATGCCCTGGAATAATCCTGCACCTGTTTTCTGATGCCGAAGGAGGAAGCCGAGAGCAATTATAAGAATGAATGTACCAATATGATCCGGCCAAATTTCGAGGCGGTTCACCACATGAAAATGCAGGCCAAATCCGGTTAAAATAACCCCTGGCAATATGGAATCATTATCCCTTGCGCCATATCCCTGAATTAAAAAGGCTGCTCCGACGATAATGAGAAGAGTCGGCCAGGAATAAAAAGACTGTAAGGCAGTAAATCCGCTCTGCTGGAGAAAAAAGTAGGCTCCAAATCCGAGTAAAATAACTCCGGGGAAAATACGCTGATTTTTCATGAAAAACACCACTTCCAATAAGGTTCACTTGAATCCGGCAAGTTTTTTTGTTACTGTACATAAGGGAGTATTTGTCTATTTTAAGATTACCTTAGACAGGCTCCTGTTTAAAATATAGTATCATATGTGTTCATTATCTGTTCACATTTAAGCATTAATTGAAAAAATAGAAATGATATAATTAATATTAATGAACTAGGCAATAATTATGGGGGTGTCAATTTCAATGCATATCTTAGTCGTCGGTCTTAACTATAAAACTGCCCCTGTTGAAATCCGTGAACGTCTAACCTTTAATCCTTCACAATTGGGCGAGGCAATGAAGACTTTAAATGACAAAAAAAGCATTTTAGAGAATGTCATTCTGTCTACTTGCAATCGGACCGAAATTTATGCAGTTGTGGACCAGCTTCATACTGGCCGCTATTATATAAAGGAATTTTTGGCAGAACATTTCAATATGGATCAGAATGAATTTTCTCCATTCCTATTTATTTATGAAGAGGATGGGGCCATAGAGCATCTATTCAAAGTAGCATGCGGCCTAAACTCCATGATCCTTGGCGAGACACAGATTTTAGGACAGGTAAGGTCCAGTTTTCTGGGAGCTCAATCGGAACATACAACCGGTACCGTCTTTAACCACTTGTTTAAGCAGGCAGTAACTCTTGCTAAGCGTGCACACTCCGAAACGGAAATAGGGGCAAATGCAGTCTCTGTCAGCTATGCAGCAGTGGAACTGGCTAAGAAGATTTTTGGATCACTTGAAAATAAACATGTTCTAATATTAGGAGCCGGTAAAATGGGTGAGCTGGCAATTCAAAACCTTCATGCCAACGGAGCCAGCAAAGTAACGGTTATTAACCGTACATTTGAAAAAGCACAGAATCTTGCAAGCCGCTATGCGGGCCAGGCAAAGACGCTGCATGAGCTTCAATGTGCTCTTGTTGAAGCGGATATTTTAATCAGTTCCACCGGGGCCAAAGAATTTGTTGTCACAAAGGATATGATGGCTTACGCAGAAAGAATGCGCAAAGGCAAGCCTCTATTTATGGTTGATATTGCTGTCCCAAGAGACCTGGATCCGAAACTGGCAGAACTGGACAGTGTTTTCCTATATGATATTGATGATCTAGAAGGCATTGTAGAAGCCAACCTTCAGGAGCGAAAAAAGGCAGCCGAAAAGATTCAGCTGATGATTGAAGGAGAAATTGTTGAATTCAAGCAATGGCTGAACCTGCTTGGTGTTGTTCCGGTCATTTCCGCCTTGCGTGAGAAAGCACTGGCTATACAGAGTGAAACCATGACAAGCATTGAAAGAAAGCTGCCGCATTTGAGTGATCGCGATAAAAAAGTGCTGAACAAGCATACAAAGAGCATTATCAATCAGCTATTAAAAGATCCTATTTTACAAGCTAAAGAAATGGCTGGACAGAAAGATTCCGAACAGGCATTAGATTTATTTGTAAAAATCTTTAATATAGAAGAACTTGTTTCAGATCAGCAGAACGTGCACGCAGCAGCCAAACCAAAGCACGCATTCGCTCAATCACAGCAGACTTCCTTTCAATCATAAAAGGGGTTCTGTACATGTTTGACATCTATATGACACGGCTGCATGAATTCACGGTGGTTCTGTATGCCTTATGTGTCTTATTATATTTTATTGATTTTCTTCATCATAACCGGAAGGCGAATAGAATTGCCTTCTGGTTACTTGCATTTGTATGGGTGCTTCAAACGGTGTTCCTAATACTTTATATGATTAATACAGGAAGGTTTCCCGTATTGACCATTTTTGAGGGCCTGTATTTTTATGCCTGGGTTCTTATTACTCTTTCCTTGGGAATTAACAGGCTGCTCAGAGTTGATTTTATCGTCTTTTTTACAAATGTTCTTGGCTTTATCATAATGGCTATCCATACATTCGCACCTGTGCAGATTGATTCGGCTGTCAAAGCGCAGCAGCTTATATCAGAATTGCTGCTGATTCATATAACGGTTGCGATACTTTCATATGGGGCCTTTTCGCTATCATTCGTTTTTTCATTGCTGTATCTTATTCAATATGATTTGCTGAAAAGGAAAAAGTGGGGAACGAGGCTGCTCCGGATAACGGATTTGTCAAAGCTTGAACATATGTCCTATGTATTAAATGTAATCGGTGTACCTATGCTGATGATAAGTTTAATTTTAGGCATCCAGTGGGCATACATTAAACTGCCGCATATGGTCTGGTATGACTCTAAGGTAATCGGTTCATTCATTGTCCTCGCTTTATATAGTATTTATCTCTATATGAAAGTCGGAAAGGGCTTATATGGAAAATCTTTAGCACTCTGGAATTTAGCATCATTTTTAATTGTATTAATTAACTTCTTTTTATTTGGCAAACTTTCATCTTTCCATTTTTGGTATTCATAGAAAAGCGGAGGCGGCTGTTCAGCTGCCAGACATAATTGCAGGAGGCTGTCATGAGAAAAATTATCGTAGGTTCAAGACGAAGCAAGCTGGCATTAACCCAGACCAACTGGGTGATCAGCCAATTGAAAAACATTGATCCATCCTATGAGTTTGAAGTGAAGGAAATTGTCACTAAAGGTGATAAAATTCTTGATGTTACTCTTTCAAAAGTCGGAGGAAAAGGTTTATTCGTAAAGGAAATAGAACAGGCCATGCTTGATGAAGAAATTGATATGGCTGTACATAGCATGAAGGATATGCCTGCTGTTCTTCCGGAAGGTCTGACAATCGGAAGCATTCCTGAAAGAGAAGACTATCGGGATGCACTCATTTCAAAAGGACATATCAAACTGAATGACTTAAAGCCGGGATCTGTAATTGGAACAAGCAGCCTGCGCAGAGGGGCACAGCTGCTTGCGCAGCGTCCGGACCTGGAGATTAAGTGGATCAGAGGAAACATAGATACCAGATTATCCAAACTGGAAACAGAAGAATATGATGCGATCATTCTTGCGGCAGCAGGTCTATCCAGGATGGGCTGGGCATCGGATGTTGTTACGGAATTCCTGGAGCCGGAAATATGTGTGCCGGCTGTTGGCCAGGGAGCACTTTCCATAGAGTGCCGTGAAAGTGATAAGGAGCTTCGGGCATTGCTGGATAAATTCACATGCACTGAGACGAACCAGACTGTACGTGCAGAGCGTGCGTTCCTGCATAAGATGGAAGGCGGCTGCCAGGTTCCGATTGCAGGGTTTGCAACAATTAATGAAACAGGGGAAATGGAATTAACAGGACTTGTAGGTTCTCCGGATGGAAAAGTGATTTATAAGGAGACACTGACAGGTTCAAACCCGGAAGAGCTTGGCGTAAAGGTGGCTGTTAAGTTAACCGAACAGGGAGCTAAAGAACTTATCGACAGGGTAAAAGAGGAGCTTGACGGGCAATGAAACGCACTTCCCCTTTAGAAGGCATGAATGTTCTGGTGCCAAGAGGGAAAAAACAGGCTCAGTCCTTTTCAGCTCTTATCCGAAGCTATGGGGGGATGCCGGTTGAGATCCCCCTGATTGCTTTCGAGCCTTTGCGGAATATAGCTTTATTTCAGGCCCATAAGGAAATTCATACTTATGACTGGGTGATATTCACCAGCAAAACTGCTGTAGATGCTTTTTTTGAGAATTTTAGTCTAAGCAGCCCTTTCCCTAAAATAGCAGTTATCGGTGAGAAAACAAAAAAAATGCTTGCTGATAAGGGATTAAAGGTGCAGTTTGTGCCCGGAGAATATGTTGCTGAAGGGTTTGTTGAGGATTTTTTGCCATTAGTGGAAAAAGGGATGAAGGTATTGATCCCTAAAGGAAATCTGGCACGTGACTATATCGCAGCATCTCTCTCAGAAAAGGGTGCAAATGTTGATGAAATCATTGTTTATAAAACTGTTTTTCCACGTGAAAGCATCATTCTGTTAAGAGATCAGCTTTCAGGAAAAGGGTTAGACATTCTTCCTTTTACCAGTCCTTCCACAGTGGATCATTTTATGGGGGCTATTAAGGAGCTTGGATTTCAGAATGCTGTGAAAGATAGTGTGGTTGGCTGCATCGGCCCTGTGACTAAAGAACGTGCAGAGGAATATGGCCTGCAGGTACATGCAGTTCCGGAAGAATATACAGTACATAGCATGCTTAAGAGCATTATTAAATACTTAGCAGAAACCAGGAGGGAAAACTGATGGATCTTCAATTTAACAGGCATAGACGCCTTCGTAAAAGTCCGAATATGAGAGCGCTTATCCGTGAAAACTTCTTGCGTACAGAGGATTTAATTTATCCGATTTTCGTGGCAGAAGGAGAAGGCATTAAAAGAGAAATACCTTCAATGCCGGGCATCTTCAACTTATCGCTGGATCATCTGGAAGAGGAGATGGACGAAGTTGTTTCTCTTGGAATAAAGTCCGTTCTTTTATTTGGAATTCCTAAAGAGAAGGATGCTTGCGGGCAGCAGGCTTATCATGATCATGGAATCGTACAGGAAGCTACAAGATTTATTAAAGCTAAATATCCGGAAATCATCATTATTGCTGATACTTGCCTTTGCGAGTATACCGACCATGGCCATTGCGGTTTGATTGAAAATGGAGAAGTGCTGAATGATGCATCTCTGGAACTGCTTGTACAGACGGCTGTAAGCCAGGCTAAAGCAGGAGCAGACATTATTGCCCCTTCAAATATGATGGATGGGTTTACAGCAGCTATCCGGGCAGGTCTTGATGAAGCTGGATTTGAAGATATCCCTGTTATGTCTTATGCAGTTAAATATGCATCTGCATTCTATGGTCCTTTCCGTGATGCAGCTGACAGCACACCGCAATTTGGCGACCGGAAAGCATATCAGATGGATCCTGCCAACCGCATGGAAGCAATGCGCGAAGCTGAATCTGATTTAATGGAAGGGGCAGACTTCCTGATTGTTAAACCAGGAATGCCTTATTTGGACATTGTACGGGACGTTAAGAACAACATCAATCTTCCAATTGTGATTTATAATGTGAGCGGTGAATATTCAATGGTTAAAGCTGCGGCACAAAACGGCTGGATCGATGAACAGAAAATAGTTATGGAAATGCTTACAGGCATGAAGCGTGCAGGAAGTGATTTAATTATTACTTACCATGCAAAAGATGCGGCAAGGTGGATTAAGGAACAAGGCTAAAACTATAGACCGTTAGGTATTGAAAACTTCTTATTAAATAGAAAAGAGGGATGACATGCGCTCATATGAAAAATCCAACAAGGCTTTTAAAGAGGCAAGTGAATTGATGCCTGGAGGAGTAAACTCTCCTGTACGTGCCTTTAAATCAGTTAATATGGATCCCATTTTTATGGAACGCGGACGCGGCTCTAAAATCTACGATATCGATGGCAATGAATATATCGATTATGTATTGTCCTGGGGCCCATTAATTCTGGGCCATACTAATGAACGTGTGGTCGAGGGTATTAAGAAGGTAGCTGAAATGGGGACAAGTTTCGGTGCTCCTACTGAAATTGAAAATGAGCTTGCTAAGCTTGTAATTGAACGCGTCCCATCCATAGAAGTGGTGCGGATGGTTTCTTCCGGAACAGAAGCTACCATGAGTGCTTTAAGACTTGCCCGAGGATATACCGGCCGAAATAAAATCATGAAATTTGAAGGCTGCTATCATGGCCACGGCGATTCCCTTTTAATCAAAGCTGGCTCCGGTGTAGCAACTCTGGGGCTGCCTGACAGTCCGGGAGTTCCTGAAGGTGTTGCTAAAAACACAATTACAGTTCCTTATAATGACCTTGATAGCGTAAGATATGCCTTTGAGCAATTCGGAGATGATATTGCAGGTGTGATTGTGGAGCCGGTAGCTGGAAATATGGGAGTCGTTCCTCCACAGCCGGGCTTCCTTGAAGGCTTAAGGGAAATTACAGAACAAAACGGATCCTTGCTTATTTTTGATGAAGTAATGACCGGATTCCGAGTTGGCTACAATTGTGCGCAGGGCTACTTTGGGGTGACACCGGATATTACATGTCTTGGAAAAGTTATTGGCGGCGGTCTCCCAGTTGGTGCATATGGCGGAAAAGCGGAAATTATGAAGCAGATTGCACCAAGCGGTCCAATTTATCAGGCAGGGACATTATCAGGAAATCCTCTTGCCATGACAGCCGGTTTCGAAACTTTAAGCCAGCTGACACCGGATTCATACCAAGAATTTGAAAGAAAAGCGGACAGACTGGAAGAAGGGCTTAAAGCAGCTGCTGAAAAATATAATATCCCGCACACCATTAACCGTGCCGGATCCATGATCGGCATCTTCTTTACAAATGATGACGTTATTAACTATGAAAAAGCCAAAACATCCAACCTGGAATTCTTTGCTGAATACTACAGGGAAATGGCAAACCAGGGAGTGTTCCTGCCGCCATCCCAATTCGAAGGACTCTTCCTCTCAACTGCCCACACAGATGAGGATATCGAAAAAACAATCTTGGCTGCTGAACAGGCATTCTCCAAATTAAAATAAGCATAACCTGACACTCATCATATATGATGAGTGTTTTTGTATTTATCTTGTCGTTATGTATCATGAAAGGTGTTTCCCTTTGCTGGTATATGGGAGCACGAGGTTCTGACTAGCCTTCCCGGATTTTAGCTTGTTCTGTCAGAAGGCAACATGAACATCGGACACACAAACTCTGATTTCTGCTTTCTTTGTCCGAAGGTGCACCAATTTCAGACTCACAAACACAGACTCAGCTTTTCTTGTCTGAAGACACACCAATCTCAGACTCCATTACTCTGTATATTCCAAGAACCTTTTTTAAATTAGTCATATTCCCCTTAAAGCGCTATTTTTCTAATCATAAAGTATCTTCATCCCTCATAGGATTGTTAATGACATAGTGATTAAACGCAAAGATTCGAAGGGAGGAGTCGCTTTGTCTCAGGGGAATCCATCGTGCTTACGATTTTCTTTAGAAGAATCAGTATGGTTTCAAAAAGGACAGGAAGTATCAGACCTGATTTCCATCTCGTTAGACCCCAATATAACAATTCAGGAAAGTGATCAATATGTAACAATCCAGGGAGCACTGGAACTGGCGGGTGAGTATAGACGCAGCGATGAAGAAGCATCCGAGGAAGAACAAGAGGATTTTGCAGTTACCAAATTCGTTCAGACCATCGAAGAACGGGGAGAAGGAATTTGTGAATTCAAACACTATTTTCCTGTCGATATCACCATTCCGAATAATAGAATCCAAAGCATTTACGATATTGACGTTGCGGTAGAGTCCTTCGATTATGTTCTGCCGGAAAGAAGCTGTATGAAGCTGACAGCTAATTTAACCATAACTGGACTATATGGTGATCAGCAGCATGTGCCTGTTCAAGTATGGGAGGAAGAAACTGAACCCGAAACTGAAACTGAAGAATTAGAGCCTCTGTACAGATCTCCTGAAGCGGTGGAGGAGACAGAGGAAGAAGAGCCAATTCTGCAGGAACGGCCATCTTATCAGCAGGAAGAACAGGAGGAAGAAAGGGAGGAACAGGTATCCGCTGAACAGGTATTCGCTGGTGCCGAGGAAGATATACGGGAAGAGGAACAGCAGGAAGAGCAGCTGGAAACAGCTGAAGTATATATTCCATTTGAGGCAGAAGCAAGAAAGCAACCTGAAGCGGAAGAACAGGAAGTCATTAAACCGGCAGTGACGGCAGCACTTGAAGTAATACAAGAGCAGCCACAAGAAGAACAGACGCAGAAAACTGCGCCGGAAATATCGTTCTCTTCTCAGCGCAGTGAAGAGGAAACACCGCCAACTGCACAGGAAATTTATCAAATGACGGAAGCATCTGAATCAGATAGCCCCTCTTTTGAAAAGAAACCTGTCCAGGCAGCTGCACAGGAAAGTGGTGAGGAAACAGAGGAATCATCATCCTCTTCAGAACTGGAAGCTAAGAAAAAGAAACTCTCCAAAAAGAAAAGCATGTCGTTAACGGAGTTTTTTGCCCGCAAGGAAGAGTCAGAAGAACATGTTAAACTCAAGGTTTGCATTGTGCAGAATGGCGACACAATTGATGCCATTGCTGAAAGATATGATATACCGGCCCAGCAGCTATTAAGGGTGAATCATCTGGAAATTAATCAGGATATTTATGAAGGGCAAGTGCTGTACATTCCTGTTGCGGTAGCCCATTAAAAGGTTAAAAGGCTGAGCAGGTATTGATAACCCGCTCAGCTATTTTCGTTTTACCAACATATATTTTTTTCATTCTGGAAAGTGAGTGGTTAAGGTGGAAGAAAAAAATCGGCTGCAGAAAGTCTCTCCCATTTTAAATCATTATTCATTAGAGCCGCATTTTGTAGAGGATTTTGGGAGAGTTCAGAAGATTTACAGCAGTAAAGGCGTGTTTGCTTTGAAGAAAATAAAGCCTCAGCTTGGAGCGGATTTCATAAGGCATGTACAAACACTCTTTCAAAAAGGCTATAACAGAATAGTTCCCATTTACCCAACGGTGGACGGAAGGTACGCTGTGCTCCATCAGAATGAATTATTTTATTTAATGCCCTGGATGTCTAATGAGGAAAAGGAGGACAGATTTGAGCGGCATCAGCAGATGATTAGGGAATTGGCAAGACTGCACACATTGTCTTCAAGGGAAGTTCCTATAAAAAAGGAAGACCGTACCGAACATTACGAAAATACCTTACAGGAATGGGAGAAAGAAAAGGAGTTTTTGGAGGGATTCATCGAAGCCTGCGAAAGAAAAGAGTATATGTCTCCTTTTGAACTAATGTTTTCCCTATATTACCATGATGTCAGCCAGGCACTAAAATTCTCCACAAACAAATTTAAAGATTGGTATGAAAAAACAAAGGAAAGTGAGAAAGCACGTACGGTCATCATTCATGGAAAAGTTTCAACTGAACATTTTCTATACGATGATAGGGGATATGGCTACTTCACAAATTTCGAAAATGCAAGACAGGGGTCGCCGCTCCATGATTTATTACCGTTTTTATCAAGAACCCTGAAAACATATCCAAAAAGATCGGAAGAATGTGTAGAATGGATTTACACTTATATGAAGTACTTTCCCTTCAGGGATGACGAGATGCTGCTGTTTCAAAGCTACTTTGCTCATCCGGGTCCTATTATCAAAGCTTGCGAACAATATTATAAAGGGGAAGGAAAGAGAGGAGAAAGAAAGGCTGTCCAGCATCTGCAAAGGCAGTATTGGCTTTTGAAAAATATTGAATATGCTGTTATGTGAATCGATGAGATTGAGAGGCAAAAACAGGAAGAAAAAGCGGCAGCAGAAGCTCAAGCACAGGAAGGAGCCCAAAGCTGAAGGATGCGGGCTCCTAAACCAATTGAAGATGAAAGGCGATAGCGATCAGGATGAACAGCGAAAGCAGCAGTACATCGAAGGTAGTAGGCAATAATATTGTTCTTATGCCTTGAAAAACACAGAACGGGATAATGAATTGTGCACATACATTCCTGAAAGTTCTTAACCAGGGAGGCAGTGTGTATGGATTATATTTTCTTCTCATTTGTGCATACCCCTTTCCCCAATGTTATTATATATCCTATGATTAATTTTTCCGTAAAGTGCCTATTTTCATTTTTTTTCTATAACGTCCACGCACCAGGCAATGAATAAGGGCAAATTTATTAGCACTCTAATAGAGACGGTGAATAATATATAAAAAACTGGGGTATCCTTATTGACTATACCAGTATTTTTTCGGTAGTATATTTTATATATAACTTTATATCGATGCTAGGACAGGGAAGAGTACAATGGCCATTTGCCTTTTTAGAGAGGAAACCAGCAGCTGAAAGGTTATCCAGGCAGAACCGTTGGAAGGTCGCCCTAGAGCATCTTTTGCGAAAGGCTTAAGCCAAGTAGTAAAAGACGGGAAATCCGTTATCTGGTTAAGTGTCAACCACTATAAGAATGTCTTTCCCGGATTTTCTTTATTGGTTGAAAAAAAGGTGGTACCGCGAAGCAAACTCCATTCGTCCTTTTATGGCGAGTGGAGTTTTTTATTTTTGCTGATTGCTTTTAGAAAGGAAGAATGACATATGGATAACAATGAATTATCAATGCCGACGAAATATGATCCGCAGGCGATTGAAAAAGGAAGATATGACTGGTGGCTGGAAGGGAAGTTCTTTGAAGCAAAAGATGACAAAACGAAGCAGCCGTATACTATTGTGATTCCGCCTCCGAACGTAACAGGAAAACTTCATCTCGGCCATGCATGGGATACGACGCTGCAGGATATCCTCACCCGAATGAAGCGTATGCAGGGATACGATGTTTTATGGCTTCCTGGTATGGACCATGCAGGTATCGCCACTCAGGCAAAGGTTGAAGAAAAGCTGCGCAATGATGGCAAAAGCCGCTATGATTTAGGCCGTGAAAAATTTGTGGAAGAAACATGGAAATGGAAAGAGGAATATGCCAGCCATATCCGCCAGCAATGGTCAAAGCTTGGATTAGGGCTTGATTACAGCCGTGAACGCTTCACCCTTGATGAAGGCTTATCAAAAGCTGTTAGAGAGGTTTTCGTTTCACTATATAATAAAGGATTGATTTACCGCGGCGAGTACATCATCAACTGGGATCCGTCTACGAAAACAGCGCTTTCTGATATCGAAGTTATATATAAGGATGTTCAAGGTGCTTTCTACCATATGAGATATCCACTGACAGACGGTTCGGGACATATCGAAATTGCCACTACACGCCCTGAAACGATGCTTGGGGATACAGCTGTAGCAGTACACCCGGAAGATGACCGTTATAAGCATTTGATCGGCAAGACGGTTAAACTGCCGATCATAGGACGGGAAATTCCAATTATTGCTGATGATTATGTTGAAATGGACTTCGGGTCAGGTGCAGTAAAAATTACACCGGCTCATGACCCAAACGATTTCGAAATTGGAAACCGCCACAATCTTGAAAGAATCCTTGTAATGAATGAAGACGGCACGATGAACACGAGAGCCGGTAAATACCAGGGTATGGACCGCTTTGAATGCCGCAAGCAGATCGTAAAGGACCTTCAGGAAGAAGGAGTACTTTTCAAAATTGAAGAGCATATGCATTCTGTGGGCCATTCAGAGCGCAGCGGTGCAGTAGTTGAACCATACCTTTCAACACAATGGTTTGTAAAAATGCAGCCTCTTGCGGATGAAGCCATCGCGCTTCAAGATAAAGAGGAAAAAGTGAACTTTGTTCCGGAGCGATTTGAAAAAACTTATCTGCGCTGGATGGAAAATATCCGTGACTGGTGTATTTCACGACAGCTTTGGTGGGGACACCGCATCCCGGCCTGGTATCACAAGGAGACGGGTGAGGTTTACGTAGGTCATGAAGCTCCTGAAGATAGTGAAAACTGGGAACAGGATAAAGATGTATTAGATACATGGTTCAGTTCAGCATTATGGCCGTTTTCAACGATGGGCTGGCCGGATACTGACTCTGCTGACTTTAAGAGATATTATCCGACTGCGGCCCTTGTAACAGGCTATGACATTATTTTCTTCTGGGTATCACGAATGATTTTCCAGGGGCTCGAATTTACAGGAGAGCGTCCATTCCAGGATGTATTAATTCATGGTCTTGTTCGTGACTCACAGGGACGCAAGATGAGTAAGTCACTTGGAAATGGCGTTGATCCGATGGATGTAATAGACCAGTATGGTGCCGATTCACTCCGCTACTTCCTTTCAACAGGAAGCTCGCCGGGACAGGATCTTCGCTTCACTATGGAAAAGGTAGAGGCAACCTGGAACTTTGCCAATAAAATCTGGAACGCATCCCGTTTTGCTCTAATGAATATGGATGGATTAACATTCGAAGAAATTGATTTAAGCGGTGAAAAGTCTGTTGCTGATAAATGGATATTAACCCGTTTGAATGAAACAATCGAGACTGTTACAAGATTGTCTGACCGCTATGAGTTTGGAGAGGTTGGCCGAGTGCTGTACAACTTCATCTGGGATGATTTCTGCGACTGGTATATTGAAATGGCGAAGCTTCCGCTGTATGGAGAAGATGAGGCTGCCAAGAAAACAACGAGATCCATCCTGGCATATGTTCTGGATAACACAATGCGTCTCCTTCATCCATTTATGCCATTTATCACAGAGGAAATCTGGCAGAACCTTCCTCATTCAGGCGAATCCATTACGGTTGCCCAGTGGCCGGCAGTAAAGGATGAATACACAGACAACCAGGCAGCAAATGAAATGAAGCTGCTTGTTGAAATCATCCGTTCTGTCCGCAACAGCCGTGCTGAAGTGAACACGCCGATGAGCAAGAAGATTAAAATGATGGTAAAGGCTAAGGACCAGGAGATTCTTGCTACACTGGAAAATAACCGTGCCTATATTGAACGCTTCTGTAATCCTGAGGAACTGGTGCTGGCTTTAGAGGTTGAGACACCTGATAAGGCGATGACAGCAGTTGTGACTGGTGCAGAAATTATCCTGCCGCTTGAGGGCCTGATTAATATCGAAGAAGAAGTGGCCAGACTGCAGAAAGAATGGGATAAATTAAATAAAGAAGTAGAACGTGTTCAAAAGAAACTTTCAAACGAAGGCTTCATTAAAAAAGCGCCTGAAAAGGTAATTGAAGAAGAGAAAGCAAAAGAACAAGACTACAGCGAGAAGAGAGCAGCTGTAGAAGCTCGCATTAGAGAGCTAAAAGGAGAATAATTAATAGTTGCGGAAGGCGGGTCCACATCAAGGATTCGTCTTCCTTCCTGTATAACGGAGGTGCATATATATGTTTACTGCTTATGAGGAAGCACTGGAATGGATTCATTCAAGGCTGAGACTGGGGATGAAGCCGGGACTTCAGAGAATGGAATGGATGATGGAAAAACTCGGGCATCCGGAGAGAAGAATTAAGTCTGTTCATATTGGCGGAACGAATGGAAAAGGCTCAACAGTTACGTTTTTAAGATCCATTCTTCAAGAGGCGGGTTATTCGGTCGGGACTTTTACATCGCCATATTTTGAGAATTTTAATGAACGTATTTCCCTAAACGGAACTCCAATTGGAGATGAAGATCTTGTTCAGCTTGCCAATGATATATATTCGCTGGCTGTTGAATTGGAACAGACGGAACTTGGCGGTCCAACTGAGTTTGAAATCATTACTGCCATGGCTTTTCAATATTTTGGTCATGTAAGACCGGTGGATCTTGTATTGTTTGAAGTGGGGCTTGGCGGCAGATATGACTCCACTAACATCATTTATCCCGTGTTATCAATCATAACAAGCATCGGGCTCGATCATACAGCCATACTGGGGGATACATATGAGAAAATCGCTTTTGAAAAAGCGGGAATCATTAAACCTGGAATCAGTGTTATTACCGCTGTCAAACAGGAAGAAGCACTCGCTGTTATCCAAGATAAAGCTTCAGGCCTAAAGGCCCCGATTTATCAGCTGGGGAAGGAATTTGCTATTTCGAATCATAAATCCCTCGTCCAGGGTGAGTTTTTCTCACTTGAGACAGTCTTTCAGGATTTCCGTGATCTTGAGACAGGAATGAGCGGGAAACACCAGACAGAAAATGCTTCCCTTGCTGTAATGGCAGCAGAGCTATTAAATAAGTTTTATTCTTTCTTAATAGATGAAAAACACATAAGAGGCGGATTGAAAACAGCATTCTGGCCTGGCAGATTTGAAATTGTATCTCATGACCCGCTGGTGGTAATAGATGGAGCTCATAATGAAGAAGGTATATCTGCATTAACTGCTGAGCTGGAAAAGCGTTTTGGGGAAAGAAGCAAAAAGATTGTATTTGCTGCGCTGGCTGATAAAAAGCTTGATAAAATGATCAGTAAGCTTGATTCTGCTGCAGACTGCATCACCTTTACAGAATTTAACTTTCCGAGAGCAGCATCAGCTGAAGATTTATATAATCTCAGCAAAAACAGCAGGAAACAATTTCATTCAGATTGGAAAGAGCTATTGGAGACTGAATTGTGCAAATCAGGAAAAAACAGCGTCCTTGTCATAACCGGATCCCTTTACTTCCTCTCAGAAGTGAAGCCTGCTCTTTTGAAACTTTTGGAAAACAATCAATGGAAATATGACAAAAGTTAGAAAATTTGATAAAATGTTTTTATTATCCGACTATTTTCCTGAATAAATTGGAGGAGGGGAAAAAGATAGTTAGTTCACGAGCCAAAAAAATAATATGGTTATTATGGATACTGTTATTTCCCGCAGGTTCCATGCTAACCTATCATTTTTACCCTCCCGGCCTTTCAGGACAGGGAATCAGTTTATTTGCCTTCTTTATTTTAATGTTTCTCGTTTCTTCCATGCCGATGGTTGTCAATAATACACCCATCTTTTTGATTCAATGGGTTTCCATGGCAGTATTCTTAACTTTTGGTCTTCTTGCTGAAATGATCATGGTCCAGATGGGTGTCCTGGTACTTCTTTTAAGACTTAAAATACAGAAAGATCAGCTGTTTCGTCTGCCGCTTAACTCACTTTTGTTCTTTACGGTCTCTTTTTTGAGCGGGCTGGCTTACTTTGCGATGGGAGGCAAAACAGGCATAGATCTAATTGCCAATCCTCAGTATTTCTGGGTTGCGGCCGCCTACCCGGTCATTCACTTTACACTAAATCAGATATTAATCAGCGTAATTCAGGCTGCATTGTACGGCAGGAGAATATCCTTTCTGGAAAAAGACCTTATATGGGAGACAGTCACTTCACTCATAACATTCCCGATTGGCCTTATCCTTTACATACTTTATTCTGAAGTGGGAATTCTTGCACTCCTGTTTGTAGGTGTGCCATTTGTAAGTCTTTCAATCATACTTCATCTTTATTACTCAAGTGAAAAGGTGATTGATTACCTTCAAAAAGCCTCAGAAATAAGCCATCAAATGGCCGAGCGCCTTGATGTGAATGAGGTTATGGAGCTTTTTATTTTGAAATTGAGCGACATGATTCCTGTTGATTATGCCTATATCCTTGATATTAAAGATAATGGTGAACTTCACTCCATTTTCCGGATAGAGCATGAACTAATTAAGCCGAATGATCTTATGCCTACCAAAAAAAATGAGGGAATCAGCGGATTGGTTTTAGATACCAGAAAATCTGCCCTTTTTCATTCGAAAAAGAAATGGAAAAACATTGCTAAGGAATTCTTGCCTGAAGATGCTGAGAGCATCCTTTGTGTTCCGATAGTCCGAAGTAATGAAGTATTGGGGGGTCTGCTGCTTTCCTCAACAAAAAAGAGGGCATATGAAAAGTCGCAGCTCATGATTGTCGATATATTATGTTCGCATTTTGCAATTGCCATTGAGAATGCCAGGCACTATGAAGAAACAAAAGCCAAAAGCGAGCGCTGTGCGTTAACGAAACTATACAATTACCGTTATATTGAAGCGAAACTAAAGGAAGAGTTCAGCAGATTGCAAAATGGTTCAAGGGACCTCCTCTCACTCATCATACTCGATATCGATCATTTTAAAAAAGTGAACGATACTTATGGGCATCAGAGCGGAAATGAAATCCTCTGTGAACTGGCTGATCGGCTGACAAATTTGATTGATACGGCCGGAATTGCTGCCCGGTATGGCGGCGAGGAATTTATTGTCTTGATGCCTGATACCAGCAAGGAAGATGCAATAGGCTGGGCCGAGCTTATCAGGCAGACCATTGCCAACCGTCCATTTATACTCAAACAGAACATCGATGGAAGAAACAGCAGCACAAAAGTATATATAACCGCTTCTATTGGGGTAGCTGCTGCACCCGAAGATGCCGATGATTCACTGGCCCTCATACGCCATGCTGACAGAGCATTATATGTTGGAGCTAAGCGGGCTGGGAGGAATAGGGTTGCGGAATATGTGAAGTAAAATCCTTTTGCCTGTCAAAAGGATTTTTTTATGCAGAAATAAATCCTTTTACTATAAAATATATTGTTTTTATAGTGTATGGATAGTTAGTGATATACATCATTGAAGTTCATAAAGATTGCACATATACTGTTAGTCATATTCAATTGATCTAATTTTTGTTTTACGAATTTTAGAGGAGGGGCAAGCTGCGGGCATATAACAATATTTTGAGGACCCCTATATAAAATAGGGAACCGAGGAAATCAGCTTTCTTTTGCCTGCGCCGACGTGTTAATATTTATGCAAAATCTCTTAATACTATTATTTTTATTTGGTACCATACTTGGATCCTTCTTCAACGTAGTTGGCCTAAGAGTTCCTGAAAATCAATCAATAGTAAAACCGAGGTCACATTGTAAACACTGTAAGCATACTTTATCATATTTGGAGCTTGTCCCAATTCTTTCTTTTGTATTTCTAGGTGGAAAATGCAGGCGCTGTAAGGTGTCAATTTCAGGCTTATATCCGGCAGTAGAGTTTTCGTCAGGTATTTTGTTTGCTGCTGCTCCATTAATTTTAGGGTGGACTTCCGAGTTGATTGTTGCCTGGACACTAATTTCTCTAATGGTCATTATATTTGTATCTGACTATAATTATATGATTATTCCAAATAAAATTCTCTTAGTTTTTGGTGCAATCCTTACAGCAGAACGTATTCTTATTCCTCTTTCTCCTTGGTGGGACAGTTTGGCAGGTGGGATATTTGGTTTTTTAATGCTTTTATTTATAGCTGTAATCAGTAATGGAGGCATGGGTGGAGGTGATATTAAGCTATACTTAGTTATTGGTATCGCTTTAGGTGTGAAGCTTGTTTTGCTTTCGTTTTTTCTAGCCACTTTGTTTGGCGCATTTCTAGGTGGATTAGGTATGCTAATAGGGGTTGTGAAAAAGGGGAAACCAATTCCATTCGGTCCTTTTATTGGTTTGGGAACAATAATTGCATATTTTTATGGAAATGAATTGATAGAATGGTACTTTCAAGCAGTTCTATAGAGATTCTCAGTATTCAAGAAGTTATTGAGTATAAAAATCTGTCATTTTTTCTATTGGCAATGAAGGAATCCCCATAAATAAATTAGATCCTTATTTAATAACAGTTGATTAACTGAAAATCCAAATGAAAAATTTGACGAAATCCTTCCTTAACAAGACGACAAAAGTCTTGTTATTTTTTTTTTTCATTATGTTAGGATGAAAACAATTCAGGAAACGGTGCGGAAGGGAGGATGAGATGTGGACAAGCCTAAAAGCGAAAAAACAATCACGATTAAGATAAATGGCAAGGACCGTCCGTTTCAGGAGAAAAAGGAAGAAATAATGGAAAAAGCATGGGATCTGAGACAGCTGGATAAGCAGAAAAAACAGGAACAAACTGAATTTTTCGCTTCCATACAAACAGCGGCCGGCAAAGAGGCGGATGACAGCTTTGACTGGATTCTTCCTGAGGAAACGGAAGATGCGGATATAAAGGAATATAAAATAGCAGCTCCTCCTAAATCACCAGCTAAAAATGGGCTGAGTACACTGGCCAGGAAATTCCGGGGAAGAAATAAGCAAGGATTCTTAACATCCATTTTTTTTGCTGTCTTTTTTGCTGTTCTGCTGGGGACTAGCTTCGGGTTCATCATGCTAAAACTGGTATTTACTGATCAGGCAGCTGAAACTGTGGCGCCTCCAATTAATGAAACGCCTGCAGCAGAAAATCAGCAGACACATGCTGCAGCAGCAGATTTAGAAACAATTACAACATATGTAGTTCAAGGCGGCGTTTTTTCAAACAGTGAAGCAGCGCAGCAAATCCAGGAAGCCAATTCTCAAAAAGGGATTTATAGCCAATCAATAAAAATGGGAGAGCAGACTTTTCTTTTTTTAGGGGTATCAGGCAGTCTTGATGAGGCCAAGGAAATAGGCGCCGATCTGAAAAGCGAAGGAATTGATGTTTTTGCAAAAGAAGTTGCCTTTGAAGGTAAAGCAATTGCAGGGATGAATGCCGAAGAGAAAAAAATGGCTGAAAAGGCTCCTGCTTTATATCAAAGCCTTTCAGAAGGTGCAGCCAGTGCCTCTCTCGGCAGCTCTATAACTCCAGAAACGGCTGAGAAAATAGAAAGCCACATCAAGACAGTGAATGAACTTAAGGCCGATCAAATTCAAAATAAGAGCCTGATTTCAGTTAGAGAAGAACTATTGAATGCTTCAAAGCAAATAGACATATACCAGCAGTCAGGTGATGCTGAATCAGCAGGTAAAATTCAGGAGCACCTGCTGGGGTTTCTTGCAGCTTATCAGTCACTGCTTCAGTCAGGCGGGCAGTAAGGACCCGGCATATTGTGCCATAATGTTATCCGATTCGAATATTTTCTGGGAAATATCACATATTAAGTGGAGTCTGTTCGGGAAATTTAGACAGACTCTTTCTTTTTGTCATTATTCGATATTTTATGATGAAAATTTCGTAAATTACTTCTTTAAAATTGTTTGTCTGGCATTTTTTTGATACGATTAACCTGTATCTCCCAATTTGATACAATAAAGGTAAGGTGATTATATGCAAAACCTCATTTTAGCCTCTTCTTCCCCGCGGCGAAAAGAACTTCTTGAAAATCTTCATTTGCAATTTGAAGTCTCCAGCAGTGATGTCGATGAAAGTTTTGATCCAGTGCTGAAACCAGGAGAGATCGTGAAGGAGCTTGCCCATAGAAAGGCAAAGGCTGTATTTAATAACCATCCTGATTCATATGTAATTGGATCAGATACAGTTGTTGTTAAGGAAGGCACTGTTTTAGGAAAGCCAGGCAGCAGCAAGGAAGCCTTCACTATGCTGAAAAGTCTGTCTGGAACCACTCATTCTGTTTACACAGGTGTATCCATCATGACGCCTGAAAAAAATGCAATTACATTTTATGAAAAAACCGATGTGGTGTTCTGGGAGTTAACAGATGAAGAAATTAACTCTTATATTGGCACCGGTGAACCCTTTGACAAGGCAGGGGCATATGGGATACAAGGCATTGGCAGCATGCTTGTAAAAAGTATAAGCGGAGATTATTTCTCTGTTGTCGGTCTTCCTGTCTCCAGAACGGTTCGTGAACTGAGGAAAGCGGGGTATTCGCTTCCTTAATATACTTCATTCATCTTCAGCTCCCTGACCCCAAAGTTTAGGGAGGACAATATGCAAACAGATTCTCTATTAATTAAAGATTTCCCACAGGATGAGCGCCCTCGTGAGCGCTTTGTCCAAAATGGTCCAGAGAGCTTGTCCAATCATGAGCTGATAGCGATATTACTCAGAACAGGCACGAAAGATGAATCTGTTCTGCAATTAGCCAATAGGCTTCTTACCCATTTTGAAGGACTTCGGCTGTTAAAGGATGCATCCCTGGATGAAATAACAGCCATTAAAGGAATAGGATCGGCAAAGGCAATTCAAGTGCTGGCAGCAGTTGAAATTGGCCGGAGGATTTCAAAGCTCACATATGATGACAGATATATTATCCGTTCGCCTGAGGATGGGGCAAATTATGTCATGCATGAAATGCGATTTTTGTCTCAGGAACATTTTGTATGCCTTTATTTAAATACAAAAAATCAGGTGCTTCATAAGCAGACCATCTTTATTGGGAGCCTGAACGCTTCAATTGTTCATCCCAGAGAGGTCTTTAAGGAGGCATTTCGCAGATCGGCTGCGTCGATCATCTGCATTCATAATCATCCGAGCGGCGATCCGACTCCAAGCAGGGAAGACATTGAAGTAACCAAAAGACTTGCAGAGTCCGGAAAAATAATCGGCATCGATGTGCTGGACCATCTGATCATCGGTGAAAATAAATTTGTCAGTTTAAAGGAAAAAGGGTATTTATAACACTATGTTTTTGTTTGACGTTACGCTATAATATTGGTTATGATTTTTGAGATGCCTTGCATTTTGGAGGCGGATTGTACTAGAAAAATAAAAGAAAATTCCATTAAAATACCTTACTTAGGAAAATGAGCAATTTGTATCAGAAAGGGAGATACCATTTATGTTTGGAATCGGTACTAGAGACCTTGGAATAGATTTAGGAACAGCTAATACACTTGTCTATGTTAAAGGAAAAGGAATTGTTGTCAGAGAGCCGTCAGTAGTGGCACTGCAGACAGATACTAAAAATATTGTAGCCGTCGGAAATGACGCTAAAAATATGATCGGCCGTACTCCCGGCAATATTGTTGCGCTGCGTCCAATGAAGGATGGCGTTATTGCGGATTATGAGACCACCGCTGTCATGATGAAATATTATATAAAACAAGCCAATAAAAATAAGGGTTTCTTCTCAGGGAAGCCGTATGTAATGGTTTGTGTGCCATCAGGCATTACAGCCGTTGAAGAGCGCGCTGTTGTCGATGCAACCCGCCAGGCAGGCGCCCGGGATGCTTATACCATCGAAGAGCCGTTTGCCGCAGCAATCGGAGCTAATCTGCCTGTTTGGGAACCTACAGGAAGCATGGTAGTTGATATTGGTGGAGGAACTACTGAAGTAGCGATCATTTCCTTGGGCGGAATTGTTACTAGCCAATCGATCCGCATTGCCGGTGATGAAATGGATGATGCGATTATCAATTATATCCGCAAAAATTACAACCTGATGATCGGTGACCGTACAGCAGAAACAATTAAAGTGGAGGTAGGCTCTGCCGGTGATCCGGAAGGCGTCGAAAACATGGAAATTCGCGGGCGCGATCTGTTGACAGGCTTGCCAAAAACAATTGAAATTACTGCTGAAGAAATCTCAAAAGCATTGAATGATACAGTATATGCGATTGTGGATGCAGTAAAAAATACTCTTGAAAAAACCCCTCCTGAACTGGCAGCAGATATTATGGACCGGGGCATTGTCCTGACTGGCGGAGGAGCGCTTTTGCGCAATCTGGACAAGGTGATCAGCGAAGAAACGAAAATGCCTGTCCTTATTGCAGAAAACCCATTGGACTGTGTTGCAATAGGTACCGGAAAAGCTCTTGACCATATCGATTTATTCAAAACAAAAGCTAAAGAATCCAGATAATAGAGTTCTGAATAAGTAAAATAATAAAGCCCATTCACTTCTTTAAAGTGTATGGGCTCAAATTTGGTTTTTTATTGAGCTTCAAATGATATCTTTGCAGATATATGTTATATTTTGTTGAGCAGTGCCTAAATGGCACATGATTTCCTGAAAAAATACTATTCGAGGTGTAAAGAATGCCACAGTTCTTTCTGAACAAACGCCTGATTATTTTGCTTGTCAGCATTATTATTCTCGTGGCATTGATTGGATTTTCTTTAAAGGATAGAGAAAATTTGACCTGGCCTGAACAATTTTTAAAAGATACTACCGGGTTTATACAAAATGCTGTTTCCAGCCCTGTGAATTATGTGGCGGGATTCTTTGAAAATGTCGAAGACTTGCAAAATACATACAAAGAGAATAAAGATCTGAAGACAAGGCTGGATGAACTTGCAAGACTTGAGTCTGAGGTTCAGAGGCTGAAAAAGGATAACACAGAACTTCGAGAGATTTTGGATAAGAAAGATTCTTTAAGTGAATTTGAACCAAAGCAGGCAACAGTAATAGGCAGAAATCCCGACAGATGGCATGAATTGCTTATTATCAATAAGGGGAAAAATGCCGGAATTGAACCGAACATGGCGGTCATTACCTCAAAAGGCCTGATTGGCAAAGTAAAAAGCAGCAATACATTTACTTCAACCGTCCAGCTTCTTAGTTCAATGGATCCGACCAATCGCATCTCAGCTAAGATTCAGGCAGGCGAGAAAAACTTTTTCGGTCTGATTGAAGGCTATGATGATGATAAAGGTCTTCTTTTGCTTAAGAAGATTCCTTATGATGCGAAGGTTGAAAAGGATCAAAACGTTATTACATCAGGTCTGGGCGGTGTTTTCCCTGAGAGCCTTCCGATTGGGAAGGTTGTAGATGTTGTTCCAGATGAATTTGGTCTGACACAAACCGCATATGTTAAGCCAGGAGCAGACTTCTATGATATCGGACATGTAATGGTCGTTAAAAGAGGGGCATCACAGCCTGAACTAATGGAAATGGTTGATGAGAAGGAGGAGGAACTGTGAGAAGATTCCTTCTTCCTCTCATTCTCCTGGCCTTATTTATTGGTGAAAGCATATTTGTTCAAGTAACTCCGCATGATTTATTAGGCAGCGGAAAAATAGCAGTTCCCCGCTTTCTGATGGCTGCATTGCTTTTTTTGACTATTTTTGGCTCAAAAAAGCACGGAATTATTTACGGCCTATTATTCGGGCTGCTTTTTGATATTGTGTATGTTGAAATTATCGGCATTTATTTGTTTCTATTTCCGGTCATTGCTTTTATTACAACCAAACTAATGAGAATTCTTCAGATGAATATAGTGATGGCTTCCATAATTGTGCTTTTGGGCATCACCCTCCTTGAGGCCGGTGTCTACCAGATGAACTTACTAATTCACCATACGGATATGGAATTTGCAGTCTTTCTTTCGTCCCGTCTCTTGCCCACTCTGATATTGAATGCCATTTTTATTATTATAGCTGTCTACCCATTAAAAAGACTTTCTGAAAAATTTGCAGACAGCTTAAACGAATAATTGTTTGAAGTGATATAATTTCACAATGAGACAAAGAAACCGGATTTACTCCGGTTTCTTTTAAATGAATAATTTTCAGTAAAAAAGGGATTTAGAAGGTTTCTGTCGAATTCTACCTTTATGGGTAAATAAGGATAAGGAAAATCGACATATTTCTTATAAAATTTCTCCGCAGGCTGTATTTGAAGTTAAAGCCTGCTTAAAATAGAGTGCATCAGCACGAATGTGTTTCTTATCATTGAGGTGAACATCTTGAAATGAAAAAAAACCAAAACGTTACTATAAAAGGCACGAAAGATGGACTGACTTTGCATCTTGATGATTCCTGCTCTTATGGAGAATTGAAGAAAGAGCTTGACAGAAAGCTTTCAGAAAACTCCAGATCTGTTGAAGACCGGCTTCTTTCCGTGAGGGTGCAAGTCGGCAACCGTTATCTCACAGAAGAGCAGCAGGAAGAATTGAAGGAGTTAATCAGGCAAAAGAAGAACCTGATCGTTGAGTCTATAAGCTCCAATGTCATTACCAAAGAAGAAGCTGAAAAACAGAAGGAAGAAAACGAAATTGTATCTGTTGCGAAGGTGATTCGTTCGGGGCAGGTTCTCGAAACTCCTGGAGATTTGCTTCTTATCGGAGACGTAAATCCAGGGGGCACTGTTATGGCAGGAGGAAACATCTTTGTTATGGGGGCGCTTAAAGGCATAGCCCATGCCGGATGCCATGGAAATAATGAAGCCGTGGTGGTAGCTTCGCTTATGAAGCCGTCCCAGTTAAGGATCAGCAATTGTATTAACCGTGCCCCTGACAATGATCAGGAGGAAGAAAAACGGGAAATGGAATGTGCTTACATTGATGAAAATGATCAAATTACAGTAGATAGATTACAAGTTTTGATGCATCTGAGACCAAATATAACTAGATTGCAAGGGGGAAGCTAGGATGGGAGAAGCGATTGTCATTACGTCCGGAAAAGGCGGAGTCGGAAAAACGACTACTTCCGCAAATGTGGGTACTGCTCTGGCCCTTCAGGGAAAAAGAGTGTGCCTGGTGGATACAGACATTGGCCTTCGAAATCTTGATGTGGTAATGGGGCTTGAAAACCGCATTATTTATGATCTGGTCGATGTAGTGGAAGGCCGGTGCAAAATACATCAGGCTGTGGTTAAAGACAAACGGTTTGAAGATCTGCTGTATTTGCTTCCTGCTGCTCAAACAAGTGATAAGACGGCTGTTACACCAGAACAGATGAAAAAGCTGGTCGACGAATTAAAGCAGGATTATGACTATATTGTCATAGACTGTCCTGCTGGAATAGAGCAGGGGTACAAAAATGCGGTTGCCGGTGCAGATAAAGCAATTGTTGTAACCACTCCGGAAGTTTCAGCAGTACGTGATGCCGACCGGATTATCGGCTTGCTTGAAAAAGAAGAAAATGTAGAGGCTCCTAAACTGATAATAAATAGAATAAGAAGCCATATGATGAAAAATGGCGACATGCTTGATGTGGATGAAATAACTGCGCATTTGTCGATTGATTTAATCGGAATTGTGGCAGATGATGATGAAGTAATCAAGGCATCGAATCATGGTGAGCCTATTGCTTTAAACCCTAACAGCAAGGCTTCGGTTTCCTACCGTAATATCGCCCGCAGAATCCTTGGTGAAGCTGTACCCCTTCAGCCTCTGGAAGAAGAGAATAAGGGTGTATTTTCAAAACTAAAAAAGTTTTTTGGAGTAAAATAATAATTACTATTGAACCAAAGCCGGGGAGCCATCTCCGGTTTATTTTTTGTTCAAGACACCACTTCAAGTCATACTCTATTTGGACAACTCATAAACTTGTACAAATAGAGTTATATAGAAATGGTGGGGATATCATGAATTCTAGAGCGGATGAAATACGCAAGAGAATCGAGCGGAGAAAAAAGGACAAAGAGAGATTCTCGAAAAAGAAAGATTCAACGGTTCTTTGGACAGAAGATGAAGAGCGGTACGGGTTTAATAAGCTGCCATCATACGAAAGCAAGCTTGAAGAGGGAAACCATCCATTATTTCGCAAGGAATTATTTCTTTTCAAATTGCTTGCTTCTGCCTGTATTTTTTTATTCGCTGCCATTCTTTTTAAAAACCAGGCAGCGACTTTTGATCCTGCAAGAGATTTTGTAAAGACAGCAATGGAGAAAGATTTTCAATTCGCCGCAGTTTCCGGCTGGTATGAAGAACAATTTGGCAAACCGCTGGCCCTGCTGCCATTTTCAGATGGCAAAAGTGATGAGAAGAACGTTGAAGAAAACAGCGAATATGCATTGCCTGCTTCTGCGAAGATCCTGGAAGAATTTGATGATAATGGACAGAGAATAACAATCGAAACAGGAAAGGAAGCTTCCATTGAAGCAATGAGTGAAGGACTTGTGCGGTTCGCTGGAAAGAAAGATGGTTTCGGAAATACGGTCATTATTCAGCATGGTGATAAAAGTGAGTCCTGGTATGGCAATTTGGCTGAAATTAATGTGAATTTATATCAATATGTCGAAAAAGGAACCGGTATTGGTACGGCGGGTGATGCTGGTGATGGAGAAAAAGGGTCGTTTTATTTCGCGATTAAAAAAGATGATGATTTTATAGATCCGATCCAGGTGATCCCATTTGAATAAAATAACAGGATTAATTACACATATTCATATTCATCCTTTGTTATGGGCGATTATCGGACTGTCTGTTGCGACTGCTCATTTTATGGAATTATGCATGCTGCTCCTGATTATCTTTGTTCATGAAATGGGCCATGCCGCTGCTGCATCCTTTTATTCATGGAGAATAAAAAAGATTGCCCTCCTGCCATTTGGCGGTGTAGCGGAAATGGATGAACACGGGAACCGGCCGCTGAAAGAGGAGATTATAGTCATTATAGCAGGGCCGCTTCAGCATATATGGATGATGGGGGCGGCGCTGTTATTTTATGAGCTATCCTGGCTGTCTGCTGATATTTTTCATCTGTTTATTCAATTTAATTTGATGATATTAATTTTTAATCTGCTCCCTGTCTGGCCATTGGATGGAGGAAAGCTTGTTTTCTTATGGCTTTCTCTTAATCAGGCATTTCCGGAAGCGCACAGAAAAACACTTTACGTTTCGGCTGCGGGTCTAATCAGTTTCATAATAATAACTTTGCTGACCTCTCCGGTTAACTTGAATATATGGGTAATCCTCGCTTTTTTGGTGTTTTCGCTATATCATGAATGGAAGCAGAGCCGGTTCGTGTTTATCCGTTTTCTTCTCGAAAGGTATTATGGGAAGCACAGCGACTTTCGGACATTGAAGCCAATCGTTGTCCGGGAAGAGGAATTGGTTATTGACGTACTGGAAAGATTTCAGCGAGGATGCAAGCACCCCATCATTGTTGAAAAGGACGGGAAAGAAAAGGGTGCATTAGATGAAAATGAACTGCTGCACGCATGCTTTGCGGAAAAAGTGCTGACAGCTAAAATAGGGGATTTGCTTTATGTTTACTGAAGAGCAATTTTTGATTAACATGAATAAATAATGTTTTAAAGTGAGGAAATCGTTTTGAATAAGTTAGTTGTAAATTATGCATCAAGAGAGCGACGGTTTGTGCATTTAAAAGATAATAGGGTCGAAAAGCTATTTATTGACCAGCCGAAGCATCGTTCATCAGTTGGGGATATATACTTAGGCACCGTTGCAAAAGTAATGCCTGGATTGAATGCAGCTTTTGTAGAGATAGGTGAAGATCAAAGCGGATTCCTTCACCGCGACAAACTGGCATCCTATGTTAGTTCTGCCGAGGATCTGCAAGTAAAGGAAAAACGGAGTATTTCTTCCTTTGTCCATCAGGGAGAAAGAATACTTGTTCAAGTTGAAAAGGACGCTGCGGGAACGAAAGGACCAAGATTGTCAGGTTTGATTGAATTTTCAGGAGAGTCATTGATATATATGCCAAACGGCCGTTATGTTGCTGTTTCCAAGAAAATTGAGGATAGTAAAGCAAGAGAAAACTGGCGTCAATTTGGCTATCGCGCTAAAGAAGAGAATGAAGGTCTGATTTTCAGAACATCCTGCGTCAGCAGGAAAGAGAATGAACTTATGGATGAACTGGAAAAGCTCAGGCTGGAGTACAGGGACCTTTTAAGGGAAGCGGAAATGAAAAAAAAACCGGGAAAAGTGTATGAAGCGGATTCTTTTATTAAGGAAATAATCGAAGAAGCGAAGAAAATGGCTGACGGTGAAATCGCCGTGGACGATTTATCACTGAAGAATGTGCTCGTAAAAAACACGGGCCTGCCAATTCAGCTGTACACGGGCAAGGAAAATATCTTCTCTGCTTTTAATGCCGAAGCTGAAATTGATAAGGCGCTGAAACGAATTGTATGGCTTGAAAATGGGGCATATCTTATTTTTGATGAAGCAGAAGCTTTAACAGTCATCGATGTCAATACCGGGAAGTTCGCCGGTAAACAGGACCGCAGGGACACTGTGCTAAAAACCAATGAAATGGCGGCCGAAGAAGCTGCAAGACAGATCAGGCTCCGGGATATTGGCGGCATGATCCTAATCGATTTTATCGATATGAAAGAAGCATCCGATAGGAAGCATATTCTTGCCATAATGGAAAACGCGCTGAAAAAAGATGAAAGACGCACGAATCTTGTTGGTTTCTCTCCCCTTGGAATTCTTCAGATGACCCGCAAAAAAACACGACCGGCCATTTCGGAATCACTTACCGAAAGGTGCCAAGTATGCGAGGGCACCGGAAGAGTGCTGAGTGCTGAGACCATTGCCTTCAGGCTGGAAAGAGAACTGTGGGAACATCGCGGCAATGACCATGAAGCTGTCCTGATCGAAACCACCACAGACACAGCAGCGGTATTCTCAGGGGAAAATGATGACCATAAAAAAAGAATCGAAGACAGTATTGGCTTAAAGATTATTTTTTCCATTAAGGAAAATAGCAGGCCGTTTTATGAAATCCGAAAGTTTGGCAGTGCTAATGAGCTGGAATAGTTCAAAGCAGGCTGGGTTAAGCGACCCGCCTGCTTTTTTAACAGATAAGAAAGTATAACTTTGAACTTCGGTAACTGTCTAGCTCCAGCGCCTACCCCCTCGAGGTCACAAGCTTGTCTAGTTGCGGCTCCCAGGGACGAAAGACTAGCCAATCCCTTCCAGAAGGAAAGAACACCTTCTTGCAGGGCTCGTCTTATGCTTGTCGTCCCTGGGCAGTCGCCTCTACATTTGGGGCAAGCCTCCCAAAAAGGCAAAGAACACCTTTCCGTGAGGCTCGTCTTGTGCTTGATTCCCGCAGGACAAGGAAGGCTTCGTCAGCATAATCTTCGCACGACCAAAAGCGTCAGCTTTTGGGAGGATGCAGGTCATGCAGACGTTGCCACAGGACGTGGCGACCTTAGTCTGCGTTCCTTCGTGATCAAGGCGCATGCGCTTTTCTAAGTGCAGTATTTCCCACTTCCCTAATAGCCCCATTAACATTATAATTGTATAGGCACGCAAAATAGTTACTTTCAGGTGCAAAAAAAGAGAATCATATAATTCTTATTGACATGATAAATCATTATATGATAGGATTTTTATGTTATGTTTGTAGCGCACCCGTGCTACAACCGCACAGAACAGGTACATAAGCCCGCATTTCGTGTCGGCGCCTGGGATGGCGAGTCTTAGTCTAAGAGGAGGTGCAGTTCATGTACGCGATTATCGAAACTGGCGGAAAGCAATTACGTGTAGAAGAAGGTCAAGCTATCTACATCGAAAAGCTTAACGCTGAAGCAGGCGAAACAGTTACTTTTGAAAAGGTTCTTTTCGTTGGCGGAGACAGCGTAAAAGTAGGAAGCCCTGTAGTTGAAGGTGCTACTGTTACAGCTAAAGTTGAAAAACAAGGCCGTCAAAAGAAAATCACTGTATTCAAGTACAAAGCGAAGAAAAACTATCGTAAGAAGCAAGGTCATCGTCAGCCTTACACTAAAGTTGTGATTGAAAAAATCAACGCTTAATCAGGCGATTTAAGATGATTGAAATTACGATTATTCGTAAAGATTCCGGTAATATTCATTTGTTTGAAATAAGCGGTCATGCATTTTTCGCAAACAGAGGCAAGGATATCGTCTGTGCAGGCGTATCTGCCGTTTCCATCGGTGCCATTAATGCTGTCCATGCCCTAACCGGCGTGACACCAGAGATCAGCCATGGAGAGGGCTTTCTCCGCTGTGTCCTTCCTGATCTTCAGGATGACATGAATGAGAAAGTGCAGCTTCTGCTTGAAGGCATGGTTGTTTCATTGCAGACGATTGAAGAGGACTACGGAAAGTATATAAAAATTACCTTCAAAAAGCAGGAGGTGGAATAAATGCTATTAAAATTAGATCTTCAGTTGTTCGCTTCTAAAAAGGGAGTAGGTTCTACAAAGAACGGCCGTGATTCAATCTCTAAGCGTCTTGGCGCTAAGCGTGCGGACGGACAATTCGTTACTGGCGGCTCAATCCTATACCGTCAGCGCGGTACTAAGATCTACCCAGGTGTAAACGTGGGTAAAGGCGGCGATGACACACTATTCGCGAAAGTTGACGGTGTTGTTAAATTCGAGCGTCTTGGACGTGACCGCAAGCAAGTGAGCGTATATCCTGCAGCTCAAGAGGCGTAAGCCTTTTCGAGAAAACCCTAGCCCCACAAGGTTAGGGTTTTCTTTTTTTGGCAAAAAAAACCGCCGGTGCACTTCATATTTTATCTAATGAATCTATAGCAGCAGAAGACAGCAGCTCTTCATCGCATAAGCAATATTTTCTTATTTATCATAAATTTGCTTACTGTACCTATGTTTTTTGATATACTTACAGCAAGCACAGTCTTCTGACAGCCTAATAACCATACAGGAGTGCATATATGGAAAAAGACTGGAATATGATTGAAGTGCTGCGTCATGCCCGGCATGACTGGCTGAATAAAATACAATTAATTAAAGGCAACCTTTCCCTTAATAAGATAGACAGGGCTAAGGAAATCATAGATGAAATTGTGGTGGAAGCACAGCAGGAAGCAAGACTTTCAAATTTGAATCTTCCTGGGTTTGCTTCGCTTTTATTAACTTATAATTGGGAGAACCACTACTTTCAGCTTGAATATGAGGTGCTCGATGATCCCATTGCCGGGCGTTTGGATGACTCTGTCCTTTCTGAGTGGACAGGCTCTTTTTTGGCCATTTTGGACTCATCAGTAAAGCCTTACCATGATAATCATTTATCTGTATCCATCAGGCATGAAAAAGATGGGGCTCGTTTCTTTTTTGATTTTAGCGGAATACTAACAGATATGGATCAATTGGAGAAGTTCTTTAAAAAGAAGAACACTGACATAACGGCCGCTCTTCAGGAATTAGCTGAAGAGGAGCTGGCACTGGAATTATTTGTGCCATTCATTGCGAATGGCAGAGAGTGATATCTGATAAAAAAAGCAATACTAAGTGTGAAACTCTGCAGGCTGGGCACTTCTTAACTGTAAGAAGCGGATCCGGTCAGTGCCGGTAATCTGGCTGAATGCCAGACAATCGGGACATACTGCAGACGGGAGGAATTAATATATGTTTGTCGATCAAGTCAAAGTTTATGTTAAAGGCGGGGACGGGGGCAACGGAATGGTTGCTTTCCGCCGGGAAAAATATGTGCCGAACGGAGGCCCGGCCGGCGGAGATGGCGGCAAGGGCGCCAATGTTGTTTTTGAAGTGAATGAAGGATTGCGCACGTTAATGGATTTCCGCTATCAGCGCCATTTTAAAGCTCCACGCGGTGAGCATGGCATGTCCAAAAACCAGCATGGAAGAAATTCAAAAGACATGATTGTTAAAGTACCGCCGGGAACAGTTGTAACAGATGCTGAATCCGGGGAAGTAATCGCCGATCTGACTGAGCACGGGCAAAGAGCTGTCATAGCACGCGGGGGCCGCGGAGGCAGGGGAAATACCCGATTTGCGACACCTGCTAATCCTGCTCCTGAATTGTCCGAACATGGCGAACCGGGCCAGGAACGAGATGTTGTGCTGGAGCTCAAGCTTTTAGCTGATGTTGGTTTAGTGGGTTTCCCAAGCGTCGGAAAATCGACTTTACTGTCAGTTGTATCATCAGCAAGACCGAAGATTGCAGAATACCACTTTACGACAATTGCCCCCAATTTGGGAATGGTTGAGACTGAAGATGGACGCAGCTTTGTTATGGCAGACTTGCCTGGATTAATTGAAGGCGCCCATTCGGGAGTAGGACTTGGCCATCAGTTTTTGCGGCATATTGAAAGAACAAGGGTTATTGTTCATGTTATCGATATGGCTGCAGTTGAGGGCAGAGATCCTTTTGAAGACTACCTAACGATCAATAAAGAATTAAAAGAATATAACCTGCGTCTCACAGAAAGGCCGCAAATCATTGTGGCTAATAAAATGGACATGCCTGATGCAGAGGAAAATCTAAATAAATTCAAGGAACAGCTTGATGAAGATTATCCGATTTTCCCGATATCCGCTCTAACAAGACAAGGGTTAAGGGATTTATTATTTGCCGTTGCAGATAAGGTTGAAGAAACCCCTGAATTCCCGCTGTCACATGAAGAAGAGGAAGACACAGGTGTCCACCGCGTTCTTTACAAGCATGAAGCTGAACAGACTGAATTTGTCATTACGAGAGACCCTGCAGGAGTGTTCGTTGTTTCAGGCGATGCTATTGAGAAACTCTTTAAGATGACTGACTTCTCAAGAGATGAATCTGTCCGCAGGTTTGCCAGACAGCTGCGCGGAATGGGTGTGGATGATGCTCTTCGTGAAAAAGGAGCAAAAGACGGTGATACCGTTAAGCTGCTTGATTATGAATTCGAGTTTATTGACTAACCTTCTCGATTGACGGGGTGGAGAAATGAGAAAAGATAGATTCGATAAGAAATTTTATTTGGTTCGCGAAGATGTTTTGCCTGAAGCCATGAAGAAAACATTGGATGCGAAGGAAATGATCGAAAGGGGAAAAGCCGAATCGGTTTGGGATGCTGTCCAGAAAGTTGATTTGAGCAGAAGTGCTTTTTATAAATATAGAGACACTGTGTTCCCTTTCCATACTGTTGTCAAAGAACGGCTGATCACTTTATTCTTTCACCTGGAAGACAGGTCGGGGACTTTATCACATTTATTAGGCGTTGTGGCTTCATCGGGGTGCAATGTCTTAACAATTCACCAGACCATTCCCCTTCAGGGAAGGGCAAATGTCACGCTTTCCCTGAATGTAACTGAAATGGGCATCGAGATTGAGGAACTATTGGCAAGGCTTCGAAAATTGGAGTTTGTGGAAAAAGTAGAGGTGCTGGGAACGGGTGCATGAGAAAATGTGCTCTGTACCCTGCCCTTTTTTCATTTTTTATTTTGTAAATCACATACATATGTTAAAGTAATAAAGAATGAAGGGAGTTTTCAGTCATTTAAAATAAGTCTGAATAAAAAGGAGGTAATTACCGTGAAGTTAGGATTTTTAGGACCTAAAGCCACTTTTACAGATATTGCAGCCAGGAGCTTGTTCCCTAATGAGACAGCCGTTGCCTACCCAACGATACCTGCCTGTTTTGATGCTTTAAATGAGAATGAAATAGAGCTGGCGGTAGTTCCTCTTGAAAACGCATTGGAAGGCTCAGTGAACATTACATTGGACTATTTAATCCATGAAGCGGATTTTCCGATTATCGGCGAACTGACAGCTCCTATTCGCCAGCATTTTATGGTTCATCCAGCTCATGTTAAGGAGTGGGATAAAACCGATGTGGTTTATAGTCATTCCCATGCTATTGCACAATGTCATAAATTTCTGCATAAAGAGCTGAAAGGAATCCCTTGTGAAAGCACTACTTCTACAGCCGCAGCAGCTCAATTTGTAAAAGAAAATCCAGACTTGCGGGCAGGTGCCATAGCTAATGAATTAGCTGCGGAAGTATATGGATTGACGATCGTTAAAGAGGATATCCATGATTTCGATTATAACCATACAAAGTTCATTGTTTTAGCCAATAAAGAATTGTCAATCAGCGAAGAACGCAAGGAATTTGCAGGGCACAAGACGACTGTTATGGTGACGCTGCCGGCTGACAGGTCAGGGGCACTTCATCAGGTGCTTTCGGCATTTGCCTGGAGGAAGCTCAATTTGACTAAGATTGAATCAAGACCGATGAAAACGGGATTGGGAAATTATTTCTTTATCATTGACGTGGATATGAAATTGGATGACGTCCTGATCCCTGGGGCAGCTGCTGAATTGGAGGCATTGGGCTGCAGTGTTAAGGTTTTGGGCAGCTATCCGTATTTTCAGCTTCGGAATAAGAACAGCAGAGTTCTGCAGGAATAAAAAAAAGGATCCGGCAAATACATATCCGGGTCCTTTTTGTATTTAAAGCTATTCCAGGTTAATAAGAAATCCCGCATCTTTTAATAATTTCTCAGCTTCATCGAGTTTTCGTTCTGAGGCTGCAGAAAGAGTATGGAGGTGGATGCCATCTGTTAATTCTGATAAGAAAGAAGCCTTTGTGGAAGTAATTTTATCCATAAATTGCTTGACTTCCTGGCGGGTAGATACCATAACCGATGCAGTTAAGTCACCATAGACGGGATGTTCAATTCTTACATCTTTTACAGTAACTCCATGATCGACAAGCAAATTCAATTCTTCTTCAGTCCTCGCAGGGTCATGATGACAAGCAATGACCCGCTCGGCTGATGATGCAGAAAAAGCCTGATGAAGATACATATAACCCTGGCTCGTGGCAATGATTGGCTCTTTTCTAGCTTTTAGAAGGGTGATATCCCCAACAATTACCTGTCTGCTTACATTTGTTTTTGCTGCAAGGTCGCCTCCTGTAATGGGCTGTCCGCTTTCTTTCAGCAGCTGAAGCAGAAAGGTCCTCCGCTCTTCTCCGAGCACCTTTTTTTGTTCATTCATATTTTCTCACCCTTATAATCCGATAATGTCTCATTCTAACATAAGGAACGGCAGAAGAAAAAATTAGAGCAGTACGAGTTCACGGGCCATGATAGCCAGCTTTTCCCCCAATGCCTTTGCATCCTCAGCAGATGTATTCCATCCGAAAGAAATCCTGATAAATTCTTTGCCTTTTTTATCTGCAACTCCCAGTGCCTCCATCGTTTTAGAAACAGTTTGCAAGCCTGTGCTGCATGCACTTCCTGTTGATATGGCAAATCCGAGCCTATTGCATTCGAGCATGATATATTGTCCTTCCACTCCTTTTAGCCGAAGCCCCAATGTAGAAGGAAGCTGGTGAGAGCCTGTAAAATCGTATATTACGAATTTCTCCTGTGCAGGTTCAAGTTCCTTCAGCAGTACTTCTCGCAGCATTTGGAAATGGCTGTTATGCTTGTTTAAATTTACATAAGCTTTCTGTGCAGCGACTGTCATCCCAACAACTCCCGGAAGATTTACGGTGCCTGGCCTGAATCCCTTTTCATGTGAAATTCCGGGTAAGAATGAGCTCCACCGCATGCCTGGTTTTAAGTAAACTCCTCCGACCCCTTTTGGCCCATAAAATTTATGTGCAGAAAAGGACAGGCTATCAGCTAAGCGGGCGACCTCTTTTAAATCTGATTTGCCAAAAGAATGGACACAATCACTATGCAGCAATATTTGCCTTTCCCTGCAAAGGCCGCTGATCTCAAGGAGAGGCTGCAATGTGCCGATTTCAGAATTGCCGTGCTGTATGGTAACTAAGACGGTATCATCCCTGACGGCGGAACTTAATTTTTTCAGGTCTATACGGCCATCTTCACCAAAAGGAATTTTTGTGATTTCATAGCCTTTCTCAATGTGTAATTTCTCTAAAACACTATGAATGGATGAATGTTCAGCGATTCCCGTTATGACATGTTTACCTGATTTTTCAGAAGCAGACAGCAACGCTGCTATTGCAAGAAAATTGCTTTCCGTACCTCCGCTGGTAAAATAGATTCCTTCACTCTTAACGCCTAAAATTCCAGCCAATTCCCTCCTGCAATTTTCAAGGAGCCCTTCTGCTGCGCTCCCGGTATCATGAAGGCTGCTCGAATTGCCAAAGTATTCAGTTGAGGCTTTTATATAGGCATTTGCCGCTTCTCTGTCGAGCGGACAAGATGCTGCATAATCGAAATATTTAATGCTCCCCACCTGCTTTCGCTTTCTAATTAAATCGTTCAAAAAGTCAGAAGTTCCTCTTAAACTATGAAAACCTCTTGTCATAATTCTAAATCTGTGTAAATATAGGTGTCAAGACACCTGTAAAAACAGGAGGTAAAAAATAATGAATGCCGACGTTTTAATTATTGGAAGCGGGGTAGCCGCTCTGCAGTTGGCAAAAAAGCTGCGCCAGGACTTAAATGTGATTATTCTCACAAAGTCGACTGTGAAAAATGGAAACTCATATATGGCGCAGGGCGGTATTGCAGCTGCCCTGGGAAAAAATGATCACCCATCAAAACACTACATGGATACACTCGAAGCAGGAAGATTTCATAATGATTCTGATGCAGTGCTGTCCCTGACCAGTGAGGCGCCATCCCTGATAAAAGAGCTGAATCAGGAGGGATGCCTGTTTGATATAGATTCTGATGGATCCCTTGCGTTAGGAAGGGAAGGGGCTCATTCAGAAAATAGAATTGTTCATGGGGGCGGAGACAGCACAGGAAAAACAGTCATCGATTTTATGCTGTTAAAGCAAAATCCTAACGTACGAATCTTAGAAGATATTCTTGTATTCCAATTGCTCATAAATGAAAAAGACGGCAGGTGTATGGGGCTAAAAGGAAAAGATTCTGCTGGTGCCATTCATCGATTCTTTTCCTCTCATGTTGTGCTTGCTACGGGGGGCTGCGGCCAGCTGTATGAATATACCTCCAATGCCGCCACCGTAACAGGAGATGGGATTGCCTTAGCATACAGGGCCGGGGCAGAAATAGCTGATATGGAGTTCATACAATTTCACCCCACACTTCTCTATAAAGACGGCAAAGCACTGGGGCTGATCTCTGAAGCTGTAAGGGGAGAGGGCGGCCGTCTTATTACAGAAGACGGGAGCCTTGTAATGGAAGGTCTTCACCCACAGGGTGATTTAGCGCCTAGACATATAGTGTCACAGGCCATTTATCATTCGCTGGGGAAGGGGAAGACCGTGTTCCTGGATATCTCTTCAATCGAAAACTTTAAATCCCGATTTCCGACCATAACAAAAATATGTGAAGAAAACGGCGTAAATTTAGACCTTGGGAAAATTCCTGTTTCTCCCGGAAGTCACTTTTTAATGGGAGGAATAAAAACTGATTTAATTGGCCGCACCAGCATTCCCGGCCTGTATGCGATTGGTGAAGCTGCCTGCACAGGCATACATGGCGCTAACCGGCTTGCAAGCAATTCCCTGCTGGAAGGGCTGTATTGCGGCAAGAGGCTTGCGGATTGGCTTAATGAACAGCCTTATAGTGAACCTGCTGAAGAACAGCAAATTCATAACCTGGAATTAAGGTGGCCATTTAAAGAAGATTTACCTTCCATTGAAGAAATTAAAATGAACATGATGAACAATGCCGGGATTATCAAAACAAAGGAAGGGCTTTTCGCTCAGATGGCCTGGCTTGAAGGCTGCAAAATTGAAGAATGGATAAAAGCAGATCTTGAACATTTTTCAATAGAGGAAATAACACGGGCTTTTATGCTGATTGCAGCCTATCTAATCACAGATTCTGCATTAAGGCGAACAGAGAGCCGGGGTGGTCATTTCCGGCAGGATTATCCTTTCGAAAGCCCGGAATGGCTTGGAAAAAGGATTATTCACTGCCGAAAAGCTGAAAGGAATGGTGAAAATGAACAAATTAAAGCTGCGATTGCAACTTGAACAATATTTTCTTGAGGACATTGGTGACCGCGACCTGACAAGTGAACTTATTTTTGGAGAGAGCCAGACAGGAAAAGTCATTTTTCTGGCAAAAGACAATGGGATTTTTTGCGGTGAAGAAATAGTCAGGTCAGGATTTAAGGTGCTGAACCCGGCGGCTGAAGTCAATATAAAAGTAAAGGATGGAGAATGGATCGAGAAAGGTCAAATCCTTGCTGAAGCCGCAGGGCCGGTATCGGATTTATTAAAAGGAGAAAGAGTTATTTTGAATCTGCTCCAAAGAATGAGCGGAATAGCCACAAAAACAAGTGAGGCTGTCCGGGTTCTGAACAGTTCATATACAAAAATCTGTGATACAAGAAAAACTACTCCAGGCCTGAGAATGCTTGAAAAATATGCAGTCAGGTCAGGAGGGGGATTTAATCATCGATATGGCCTCTATGATGCAGTCATGATTAAAGACAACCATATTTCTTTTGCCGGTTCAATTGCGAAAGCTGTGGAAGAAGTGCGTTCAAAAATTGGGCATATGGTAAAAGTCGAAGTTGAAACGGAAACAAAAGAACAAGTTCTGGAAGCAGTTGAAGCAGGTGCAGATGTAATCATGTTTGACAACAGGAGTCCGGAAGAGATAAAAGAGTGGATCAGAAGCGTGCCGAATGGGATAGTGACTGAAGCATCCGGAGGAATTACCCTGGATAACCTGCAAGCTTACAGCGATACAGGGGTTGATTTCATTTCCCTCGGCTTTCTTACCCATTCTGTGAAATCACTTGATATAAGCGTGAAGGTTATTGTGGAATAAATTGTCGAAAAAGGGGTTTGGAGCAAATGAATATTTTTCAGACAGCAGAAAAACAAGCAAAAATTCTTCCGGAAAAATATCGGATGATGACTGTAAAGGAACTGGAGGATCGGGCACGAGAAATAAAAAAAAGGTTTGGGAATAAGCTGTTCATTCCGGGTCATCATTATCAGAAGGATGAGGTCATCCAATTTGCGGACGCTACAGGTGATTCCCTCAAGCTTGCACAGCTTTCACAGGAGAATACCGAGGCGGAATATATTGTATTTTGCGGAGTGCACTTTATGGCTGAAACGGCGGATATATTAACATCTCCACATCAAAAGGTGATTTTGCCTGATATGCGTGCAGGCTGTTCCATGGCTGATATGGCTGATATCAGCCAAACAGAAAGAGCCTGGACGAAGCTGCAGAATATGTTTGGCGATACTATGCTTCCTCTAACGTATGTAAACTCTACTGCGGCCATAAAGGCTTTTGTTGGCCGTTACGGGGGAGCTACAGTTACTTCATCGAATGCTGAAAAAATGGTGAGCTGGGCCTTTGAGCAGAAGCCGAGAATTCTTTTTCTGCCTGATCAGCATCTTGGAAGAAATACAGCATATAACCTGGGAATAGCTCTTGAAGAAATGGCTGTTTGGAACCCTATTACAGATCAGCTGGAATATGAAGGAGAGCTGGAGGACATAAAAGTGATTCTTTGGAAAGGCCATTGTTCTGTTCATGAAAACTTTACTATTGAAAATGTCAAAGAAGTTCGCGAACATTATCCCGATATGAAAATCATTGTTCATCCCGAATGCAGGAGAGAAGTGGTGGAGCTTTCCGATATGGCCGGGTCAACCAATTACATTATCGATGCAATTGAACACTCAGAGCCTGGATCTTCCTGGGCAATCGGTACAGAGATGAATTTAGTTAAAAGGATTATCGCACGGCATCAGGATAAGAAAATTATCTCACTTAACCCGCATATGTGTCCTTGCCTGACCATGAACCGAATCGATTTGCCGCACCTGGTTTGGTCTCTTGAAGCAATCGGGGAGGGTGAAAGCCAAAATCTGATTCAGGTTGAAGAGCCAACTGCGGCATATGCTAAACTGGCACTTGACAGGATGCTTGAACGTCCATAATTGTGGCATAAAGTCTGCAGGCCGCTAAAATTGAAAATTAGCGCGCAGCGTAAAATATACTCCGCTGAAGGTATGCCTAAATAAAAAAATTCTCCACTGCAGGAGGATTTTTTTATTGCCTTGCTGCCCATTGCTGTGATGGGTATCTGTATGAAACGATGAATCATAATTCCCGGAAAAAAAGCATATCTTTTTGTGTAGATTGTTAGCAATTTGCCCAATCCTTCATACACTATATGGACTCATCGAGATTAACGGGCACTAATCTGCACCTTTCGCATAAATGGATGAAATGCCCGTAAATGCTGATTAGGGCACAGACTGAGAAAGCCGCGCATGCGGCAAATTCTGTGTGACCCACATCTTGTGGACCTCAGGCCAGCCATCACAGATGGAAGCATCACCTTAAGCATAGGAGGGAATTCAGAGTGAAAATCCATATCGTACAGAAAGGGGATACTCTTTGGAAGATTGCCAAAAAGTACGGCGTGAATTTTGAAGAGCTGAAAAAGATGAATACACAGCTCAGCAACCCTGATATGATTATGCCCGGTATGAAAATAAAAGTTCCTGCAAGTGGAGGTTCTATAAAAAAAGAAGCTCCTATTGGAGGAAAACCGGAAGCAAAAATAAATTTGGGTGCCAAAAAGGAGATGCCAAAAGCAGAACAGCCTTTTGCCAAAGAGAAACCTATTACCATGCCGAAAGCTGAAGCACCAAAGGAGAAGCCGTTAAAAGTAGCGCCAAAAAAGGAAATGCCAAAAGTAACGGCACCAAAGGTGGAAATTCCAAAAGAAGTGCCTAAAACTGCCCCAAAAGCAGAAGCACCCAAGGAAGTTCCAAAAAAACCTTATACACCAAAAATGCCAAAGCCGATTATGCCGGAAATTGATATAAATAATTATTACATGATGAATATTCAACAGCCGGCACCGCAGCAAAAGCCGCTGCCGGCAAAAGAGGTTAAACCGCAGCAGCAGAAACCTCTGCCTGCTAAAGAGGTTAAAGCAAAGGAAAAACCAGTGAAGCCTGCAGAAACAAAACCACAGCAAAAACCGTTGCCAATTTCAGAATCTAAGCCGCAGCCCCAGCTCCCGCCTAAACCAGTTAATATCCTTCCGCAGGTAAAGCCGTATTCAAATCAAGAAAGCCCTGAATCGCCGGAAAGCGAATCATCTCTTTATACACATCAAGGAGGTCAATATCAGCCGATGTATCCTTATAATCCATGTTACCCGCAAATGCCATTCCCTCAAGTGCAGGGAGCAATGATGCCGCAGATGCCACACCAGATGCCACAGGTACAGGGAGCGATGATGCCGCAGATGCCGCACCAGATGCCACAGGTACAGGGAGCGATGATGCCGCAGATGCCGCAGATGCCGCACCAGATGCCACAGGTACAGGGAGCGATGATGCCGCAGATGCCGCATCAGATGCCACAGGTACAGGGAGCGATGATGCCGCAGATGCCGCACCAGATGCCACAGGTACAGGGAGCAATGATGCCTGAGCATCAAATGCCTCATATGGGTATGATGGCCGGAGTAGAAAGTCCGGATTATGATGAATCTTCGCCGTTTATGCCAATGGCTCAAATGCCATCGGGTGTGATGGGAGCGGAAGATATGGGACAGCAGATGCCACATCAGGTACAGGGAGCGATGATGCCGCAAATGCCGCACCAGATGCCGCAGGTACAGGGAGCGATGATGCCGCAGATGCCACACCAGATGCCACAGGTACAGGGAGCGATGATGCCGCAGATGCCGCACCAGATGCCACAGGTACAGGGAGCGATGATGCCGCAGATGCCGCACCAGATGCCGCAGGTACAGGGAGCGATGATGCCGCAGATGCCGCACCAGATGCCGCACCAGATGCCGCAGGTACAGGGAGCGATGATGCCACAGATGCCGCACCAGATGCCACCGGGTGTGATGGGGGCAGAAGACATGGGAATGCAAATGCCGCATCAGATGCCACAGGTGCAGGGAATGGAAGAATCCCCAGACATGTCTCAAAAGCCATTAATGCCTGGCTCGGTGATGGGAGCTTCCAATGATTGCGGCTGTGGAGGACCGCAATTTGCTCCTGGAGGTTACGGACCAGGACCAGGATTTGGCCCAGGGCAGGGGTATGGTCCGGGATTCGGCTATGGCCCGGGACCAGGGTTCGGTCAGGGCTTTGGCCCAATGGGCGGAGCGCCTTTCGGAATGCCAAGAAACATAGACGAAAGCAGTGAATACGACGGTTAATAATGGAGGAGACGATTTAGTTCAAAATCGTCTCCTCTCCTATTTGCAGGATCAGCTGCCATTTAAAATTGAAGAATTAAAGCCAATCCGAAAGAAGGTTTATTTACTGAGGACACAGGAAAGATCCTATATACTAAAAGGGTTTTCATCCTATCACCGTCTAAAGCTTCAGGAAGCATTCACCTCTTCATTAATGAAAGAAGGATTTTCCAAAACATATATCTTTTACGAACTTGCCAAGGAACCGCCTTTGTTTTTTGACAGGACTTATTACGGCTGTATGGAGTATTTACCGCCTTCGAAAGAAGTTTTTACTTATTACCTGAAGACAGATCGTTTAGAAGGGCTGGAGCTGCTGAAGAGATTCCACGTTACTACAGAGAGGCTGGTCGGCCGCTATCAAACGGTTGTGCCGGCATATAGGCAAGCGGACAAGTGGAGAGAAAGAGCAACCCTTTTCCTTAATAATCTCCCTGTAGTAAGATATTTTGTCCAAAAAGAAATTATTAATGAGCTATTAGCCTGGGCAGATTGGTCCTTAAAAGGCATTGAAGACGAAGCCTGGCTTTTTCAGTCGGGGAAGCAGGTAATTCTGCACGGTGATGTAGCACATCATAATTTTCTCAGAGCAAAAGATCAATCTTTATATTTGCTCGATTTTGACCTGGTAGCAATAGGGGCTCCTCATTCTGATTATCTGCAGTATGCAAATCGCATCCTTCCTTATATGAATTGGTCCTTTGAAGATCTGAGAAAATACCCCATCTTAAAATCCAATCTTGAAGAAAAGGGCTTTCTTCATGCTTTGGCATTTCCTACTGATATATTCAGGGAATGGAATCGTGTAATAAGGGATAGATCGTATCTTGATTCTGTGAAAATCCGTCCTGTTCTGGACTTAACTGTAGGCCAGTTTGCTGAAAGACAGCGTTTTATTAAAGCTCTTAAATATGCTGCAAATGACAAAAACAAATAATGCTCATTAAAAAATTGGACGTAAATGGACAGAATGAAAGCCTCTCTTCGCTCACAAGCTAAATAAGAGCAGAAATGCTCAGGGCTTGTAATATTAGCGAGGGGGTTTTTCGCTTGCACAAGAAACTGCTTGCAGTGCCGATGGCTGCCATTTTATCAATGGGATTGACAGGATGCGGAACGAACGAAGAAGCAGGTGTCGAACGGAACAATGAAATTGGTCAGCCCATGGGATATTACTCGAATGAGAATCACGGAAACCGCGGCGGAAATGTCCGGGTGGAAGATGGTACAGATAATGACGGGCCGCTGACAGAAATGATGGATCATACGCTTGGAGGCGAGGGGAAAAGTACCCGTTATAACCAAGTGGGCAATAATGCCGGGAGAGTCCGGAACGAAAATACCGGAAACCCTACTATTCCTATTGCAGACAGAGATCGCAGCTTTTTCATGAAAGATAATCGTTTTAGTCATAGCGATGCAAATTATCACGGGCATCTCGATGATAATACGCGACAAGCTAAAAATTCCTATTATCAGGCTTATGAAGGTGAGCTTGCTGAAAAAATCGGCAACGTTACAGCATCTGTTCCGAATGTTGAAGACGTCAGATCTGTTACGTATGGCAGCAATGTTTTGATTGCTGTAGATCTGACTGATTACGATAAGGAAGAACAAACGAAAGAAGCGATTCATGAAGCTGTTGAGCCATATTTGCGTGGAAGATCTGCAAAGGTGGTAACAGACGAAGGAACATTCAGCCGTTTAAGAAACATTGATAACAATCTTCGTGATGGAGGCCCAAGAGAGCAAATTGATTGGGATTTGAAAAACTTATTCCGCAGGGAAAAATAACGAAGTAGCAAGGGGTAAAGCAGCTATGCTTTGCCCCTTTTCACATATAAAATTATTTCAGGATAAACATGAAAATTTTGGCCACACTAATCATAAAGATCTGGGAAAAACAGGCTCAGGCAGATAGTGAAGAAGTTACTATTTAATCGAGGTGATCGATCATGAGATCCATATGGGGCTTGCTAATAGCAGGAGCTGCTTCCTTTTATCTCTTCTTCCATCCGGATGTATTCAATTTTTTATCTAACAGCACATCTCTATATGCTATGGCAGCAGAGGAACAAATTGAAGGTCCGCTTAAGATGGAGGTCATTTTGGAAAGGGAGTATTTGGATGGGGAAGTGAGCCAGGAAACGATAGAGGAAACCATATGGACTCTTGAAGATTTCTGGGCTAAATATGATCAATGGCAGCTTGTTGATATGGATATAGATTATATGGTATTCCGCAGGGAAATGGATGATATTTCACCGTTATTAAAAGCAAATGGGTATTTCGGTGTAACGGAGGACGGAACCCTGACCATTTTCAATGGAAAGCCGCAAAAAACGAATATTATTCAGTCATTCTTTCAAATCGACTTAGGAAAATTAGAAAGCACAAAATGTGAAGAATTAAAAAACGGAATACCTATTGTTTCAAAAGATCGATATGTGGAAGTTCTTGAAACCTTTAAAAGCTATACTGCCGGTGAAAAGCAGGCGAATTGAAAAAGCATTGAAACATGCAAGGGAATGTACTTCTCTTGCATGTTTCTGTTATAAACAAAAAGACATATGAAATGTTTGTAATGTTACTTAGTTTCTGATAGCATATAGTTAAGTAACATTAGATGCAGGAGGGAATCTAGTGGAGTATGTTGATCCTATCAAGGACATCAAAAGTATCAATAAAATTAAAGAGATACTAAAGAAACAATCACAGCGGGACCTATTGCTGTTTGTATTGGGAATAAATACGGGCATTAGAGTCAGTGATCTGCTTTCTTTAAGAATCAGTGATGTTTCAGATGGGAAAGAAATAAAGGAATTTATTTATATTGATGATTTAAACAATGGTGCTGAATCAAAAAATAGCAATGAACAAAAAGCGTATTTTGTAAATAACAGTGTAAAAAAAGAATTAAAAAAATATTTTTCCCAGCATGATTTTACTGAGTGCGATTTTCTTTTCAAATCCAAGAAGAATAACCAGCCAATAACCCGCCAGCAGGCTTATCGGATCATAAATAGTGCTGCAAAGGAAGCGGGAATACAGGGGAAAATCGGAACACACACACTCCGTAAAACCTTTGGTTATCATGCTTACAGAAAAGGGATTGCCATATCGATCATTATGTCCATATATAATCACCACTCCTCAGCTGAAACATTGCGATATTTAGGAATTGAGAGAGGCCAAAAGCAATTAATCAAAGTGGATGTTAATCTCTAGTCCGATTTGAAAGCATAAAAAAACTCCTCCGCATTTCAGCAGAGGAGGAATTATTCATTATTCATCTTCATCATTCAAGGAATCATCTAAATCAACATTAGTTAAGTCAGATATAATGTCTTCAGTTACGATGACTTGAAGTGTCTTCTGGTCTTTCATAAATTTAAAAACCCCATTATTAAAGTCAGTGCCCTGATCTTTAAAAAAGATTCCTTCATATTCAGCATCCTTCGTATGTTTGAATGTCACACGATAGTTGCTTCCATCCTTAACGAGGTATGCTCGGACGCCTTTTTCAAACTGCCCCTCCTGATCTTTCAGGTAACGGGACACAGAAATGATATGAAGATCCACAAATGGAATTTCACGAAGAAGTGTATTGATGATGGATCCCTTGGCAATTTGTTCCCAGCGGCTTTGAGCTGTTTGGCCAAGAATTATTTGTGTAATGCCTTTTTCTCTTGCCACTTCGGTGATAACTTTTGATACTGGCCGCTTATCATTATCCTTCAAAATGAAAGCATCAGCACTAAAGTGTTCGGCTAATTGTTTCCACCTAGTGATGTAATGTGATTTCTCAGCATCCATTTCATCAAAAGGTTTTGGATCAATGGTCAAAATATATAAAGGACAATCTAGCATACTTGCTATTTGGCATCCGCGGCGAATTAACTTTTCACCATTTGGGCCGTAATAAACGCAGACAAGGATGCTTTCGTCCATTCGTCCTTTTAGTTTCTTCACTGTAAACTCACCTCGAATAGATGTGAAAAATAGTAGTGTCCATAAATTAAACTATGTATGACTATAGCTTATGCAACCTGAACAGTCAATGTCATTCAAGAAATTTAATCAATCTCTAAGGTAATGGTTTTATGAGTATGAGAGCATACTCTAAGAGACCAATTAAAATACCCTGAAATTTTAAAACAGTAAAGTGACCTTGAATTCATAAAAAAGGGAGGGGACCTATTTGTCTTGGCTTCACATAATGGTTTTAATTCCATTTTTATTTGCAATAATTGTTCCGCTTATTTATAGAGTTTTCACTCCACGCATACATACGGGCTGGTTTGTGCTTTGTGTGCCTTCAGTCATTTTTCTGTATTTACTAAGGTATATTCCAGTTATTTCAAATGGTGAAACGATTTTTATTTCTGTACCCTGGATACCCTCTTATGGAATAAATTATACAACATATATTGATGGGTTAAGCTTAGTTTTTGGATTGGTTATTACAGGAATCGGCGCTTTGGTTGTGCTGTATTCCATTTATTACATGTCGAAGCTGAAAGAATCACTGCATAACTTTTATGTTTATTTGCTGTTATTTATGGGAGCCATGCTTGGCTTGGTTTTCTCTGATAACATTCTTGTTTTATATGTTTTTTGGGAATTGACAAGCATCTCATCTTTCTTATTAATTGCTTATTGGTATCAAAGGGAAAAATCGCGGTATGGGGCACAGAAATCAATGAATATTACGATTTTTGGCGGACTTGCCATGCTTGCCGGATTTATCATGCTGTCAATGATGACAGAAACATATAGCATTCGTGAAATAATCCATCAAACTGACTCAATATATGATCATTCCTTATTTTTGCCTGCAATGATTCTTCTTCTTCTTGGGGCATTCACAAAATCTGCACAATTCCCATTCAGCATTTGGCTTCCGGATGCAATGGAAGCTCCAACGCCAATTAGTGCTTACCTGCACTCAGCAACAATGGTTAAAGCGGGAATATACCTAGTAGCGCGTATGACGCCGATTTTTGGAGGTTCTGCAGAGTGGTTTTGGCTCGTAACCAGTGCAGGGCTTGTAACATTGCTGTATGGTTCTCTTAACGCGGTAAAACAAACAGACTTAAAGGCTTTATTAGCCTACTCAACCATCAGCCAGCTCGGGCTGATCATGAGTCTGCTTGGCATGGGGTCAGCTTCCCTGTATTACGGTACAGGTGATGAAGCTTCAATGTACGCAGTAGCCGTCCTCGCTGCAATCTTTCATTTAATCAATCACTCTACGTTTAAGGGAAGTTTGTTTATGGTTGTGGGGATCATTGACCATGAAACCGGAACAAGGGATATTAGAAGACTTGGCGGTTTGATGCACCTCATGCCAATTTCTTTTACCCTGGCTATAATTGGCGGCTTTTCAATGGCTGGCCTTCCTCCATTTAATGGATTTCTAAGTAAAGAAATGTTCTTTACCGCTGTTTTGAATGCTTCTGATATGTCTATATTCAGCATGGAATCCTTAGGGGTAATTTTCCCTGTTATCGCCTGGGCAGCAAGTGTGTTTACTTTTATCTATTGTATGATCCTGATTTTCAAGACCTTTACCGGGAAATACAAGCCGAAAAAGCTGGAAAAAGCAGCTCACGAAGCACCAGTTGGAATGTTAGTGCCTCCGGTTATTTTATCTTCCCTGGTTATTATTATTTTCTTTTTCCCTAATGTACTTTCTCAATACATTCTTAAGCCCGCAATGGGAGCCGTTTTGCCTGCCTATTCTCAGCCTGGGGAAATTGAGATCAAGATCAGTGCCTGGCATGGCTGGAATACCGAATTATTCATGACCATGGGAGTCGTCGCAGCAGGAGCTCTTTTATATTTATATCTAAAAAAGTGGATTGGCATTTATTCAATCTATCCTTATAGCATGACCTTCAATAACTTCTATAATCAAGGGCTCGGCAAAATGGAAGACATGTCCTTTTCTCTAACAAAGAGTTATATGACAGGTTTTATACGTGATTATTTTGTTTATATCTTCACTTTTCTAATTATTATTGTTGGCGGTTCTATATTGTTCTTGGATGGAGCAGCCTTTGATGTGAGCAATAATGGACCTGTCAGCATATATGAAGGTGTGTTAATCATTAGTATGTTAACAGCAGCCTTAACCGTTCTATTTTCCAAATCAAGGCTGACGGCTATAGTAGCAGTTGGTGCTCTTGGATACCTGGTTTCACTTTTCTTTGTCATTTTCCGCGCACCGGATTTAGCTTTAACACAGCTGGTGGTTGAGACAGTAACAACTGCCCTTTTCCTTTTATGTTTTTACCATTTGCCCGAAATACGGAGGGAAGCAGTCAGAGTAAAATTCAAAATGACAAATTTAGTGATTTCCCTTGGTGTTGGGGCCATAGTGGCAATTCTTGCACTATCAGCTAATGGGACAAGGTTATTCGAGCCTATCGCCTATTATTATGAAAATTCATATGAACTTGCCGGGGCAAGAAATATTGTTAACGCCATACTTGTAGACTTCCGGGGGATCGATACAATGCTTGAAATATTTGTTCTTGGCATTGCTTCCTTAGGGGTGTATACACTTGTGAAACTGAGAATATCGGGGAGGGATAGAAGTGAAAGAACCAAATGATATCATTTTGCATGCTGTTATAAAGGTTGCAGTAGTTATCATACTTACCTTTTCGATTAACCTATTCTTCTCAGGACATCATAACCCTGGCGGAGGATTCATCGGCGGTTTAGGGTTTTCAGCTGCTCTGACGCTTCTGTTTCTTGCTTTCGATATTGAAACAGTCCGTCAAAACATACCCGTTGATTTTAAAGTGCTTACAGCCATTGGAGTTTTAATTGCTGTTTTTACAGGGGTAGGGGGCATTGTTTTTGGGGCGCCCTTTTTAACACAGACATTTGATTATTTCGACATTCCGGTTTTCGGAAAGACTGAACTGGCTACTGCAGTTCTCTTCGATGTCGGGGTTGCGCTGGCAGTTATTGGGACATCGATGTCCATAATTCTGAGTATAGGTGATGATCACTAAGAATGGAAACTTTAATGTCATTGCTTGTCGGTCTGTTTTTTACTATAGGAACCTATTTAATCTTAACCAAGAGTTTGCTTAGAATCATCTTGGGAACGTCAATTATCAGCCATGGGGTCCACCTGCTTATTCTCACTATGGGCGGTTTAAAGACGGGAGGTCCTCCATTATTGGGTTTGCAGGACCTTCCATTTACCGATGCGCTGCCGCAGGCACTTATATTAACTGCGATTGTTATTAATTTTGCAACAACTGCCCTTTTCTTAGTGTTGAGCTATCGTGCATATAAAGTGCTGGGCACAGACGATACGGATCAAATGAGAGGTAATCATGATGAATAACTTAATTATTTTGCCCATAATCATCCCTCTGATTACAGGAATGGTCATGGTGATTTTTAGGAGGAATATAAAACTTCATAAAATGTTCAGCCTCATTGCATTATCAGCATCAGGAATCATTGCGGTGATGTTAATGGGCGAAAATAAAAACGATGGGATTCAGACCCTGCATTTAGGCGGCTGGCAGCCCCCATTTGGGGTAAGCATGGTCGCTGATATGTTTTCCTCCATGCTGCTTTTAACAACAAGTATTGTAGCTGTATGCTGCTTGCTTTATGCCTTCAGATCAATAGGAGAAGAAAGGGAGAGACATTATTTTTATCCTTTATTTTTATTTCTGATTACCGGAGTAAATGGCTCTTTTATTACTGGGGACTTATTTAATCTGTTTGTCTGTTTTGAAGTGATGCTCATTTCTTCATACGTATTGATATCATTGGGGGGCACTAAGGTGCAGCTCCGGGAGTCTATTAAATATGTACTTACCAATATTATTTCATCATTTCTTTTCCTCGTGGCAATCGCCTATATTTATGCTATTACAGGTACTTTAAACCTTGCCCATCTTTCAGTGAGGGTTGCAGAGACAGGCCAGAGCGGGCTATTGACCATTATATCTATATTATTGCTGGTCATATTCAGCCTTAAAGCTGCACTCTTTCTATTCTTTTGGCTCCCAGGCTCATATAGTGCACCACCAGTGGCCGTCGCAGCGGTTTTTGCCGCGCTACTAACAAAGGTTGGCATCTATGCGATTTTTCGCTTATTTACCCTGGTTTTCTACCACGAGCCGCAAGTTACCCATCTCTTAATCGGTATTTTGGGGGCGGCAACCATGATCCTGGGCGCGATTGGAGCTGTTGCCTATTGGGATATTAAGAACATACTTGCTTATAACGTTATTATCGGCGTTGGTTTTATTATTGCTGGTTTGGCCTCTTTCTCAATCGAGGGAGTAACAGGTTCTGTTTACTATATTATTCATGACATTATTGTTAAGGCGCTTATTTTCTTATTAGGCGGGACAATAATCAGTCTTACAGGCACCGGGAAATTAAAAGATATGAGCGGCCTCATTCGTAATCACCCATACCTTGGATGGATGTTTTTTATTGCTGCTTTGTCCCTCGCAGGAATTCCTCCCTTAAGCGGTTTCCTAGGCAAGGTATTTATAACGCAAGGGACTTTTGAAGCCGGCTATTACTGGCTGGGCGGAATAGGCCTGCTGACAAGTCTGATGGCCTTATACTCAGTCATTAAAATTTTTATGAATTGTTTCTGGGGAGAAACATATTTAAGTGAAGATATGGAGTCAGGTACAACTAAAGGGGTGATGGTTCCGATAGCCTGTCTCAGCCTGCTGACCATATTGCTGGGCTTGGGAGCTGAAGGAATCTCAGCATATACCGAACTGGCAGTTAAAACCTTAATGAATCCGGAGTTTTATATTCATGCTGTCTTTGGAGGCCAGACTACGCCTTAATACCTGGAATGAACAGATTTTCTTCGAAAGGGGTTATCAATTTGCCCATTCAAGTATTAATTAATCTTTTTATAGCTTTTTTATGGATGTTTCTTCAAGATGACTGGAGCGTATTATCCTTTTTCAGCGGTTATCTGGTGGGGATTATTGTTTTGATCGTTTTAGAGAAATTTTTCAAAGCCCCTTTATATTTGAGATCTCTCGTTGCCATCCTTAAATTGTTTTTTGTGTTCATTTGGGAATTATTCACTTCAAGCATACTTGTAATCCGGCAGGTAATAAGGCCAAGAATTAATATCACACCCGGGATTTTCACAATTGAAACTGAGCTTGAAGGAGAAATTGAAGTAACTTTGCTTGCGCTGCTTCTTTCACTGACACCCGGTTCTGTAGTTGTGGAGATATCCCATAATAATAAAGTGTTTTATATTCATGCCATGGACATTCCCGAATCAAGTGAATCTGTCATAAAATCAAAGGATCGGTTTGAAAAGGCTATAAAGAAGGTGACCCGCAAATGATAGAAATTATTTTAATGCTATCATTGGGATTTCTCGCTCTCTCAATGATAGCAACAATATTTCGGCTGGTTATAGGACCAACGACACCTGACAGGGTACAGGCTCTGGATATTTTGGGGATAAATTTAATTTCAGCAGTAGCCATTTTCTCGGTATTACTAAAAACGCATGCCTTCATGGAAGTCATTTTATTAATTGGCATTCTTTCCTTTATAGGAACTATCGCTTTTGCACGCTTTATGGAAAGAGGTGTTGTCATTGAACGCAGACGTCTCAAGTGAATTGGTGGCGGCAATTCTAATACTGACAGGCACCATTTTCAGTTTTTTAAGTGCAATCGGCATTATTCGGCTTCCGGATGTGTATACCCGGTCCCATGCCGCCTCAAAAAGTTCCACTCTGGGTGTATTGTTCACATTGTTTGGAGCATTCCTGTTCTTCCTGTTTGCAGATGATTTTTTCAGTATTCGATTGCTGCTTGGAATATTTTTTGTATTCCTGACTGCACCCATTTCCGCACATGTAATTTGCCGTGCTGCTTATCGCTCAAGTGTAGAAATGAGCAAAATGAGTGTCCAGGATGATTTGAAGGATGCTTTAAGGAAAGAACAAGGAGATTCCTAAACCAAGTCTCCAGAAAAGTGTCTTCAGCATTTTATTCTTCGTGCCAAAATAGTTTGTGGTACAATGAGGTACAGTTGAATCAGAGGAGAGAAAGGCATTGTTTGAATTTGTAAGAGGCAGGCTCGATTTTATCGGACCTGAATATGTAGTTGTTGAAAACAATGGAATTGGATACCAGATATTAACGCCTAATCCATTTAGTTATACACCGGAGTTCGGGCAGGAAGTCAGGATATTCACGTATCATTATGTACGGGAAGATATCATAGCATTGTATGGTTTTCAGACTCGTGAGGAGAAGACTCTGTTTACCAGGCTGCTCAATGTTACCGGCATTGGGCCGAAGGGAGCTCTTGCGATTCTGGCTTCAGGTGAACCGGAGAAGGTGGTGCAGGCGATTGAAAATGAAGATGAAGCATTCCTTGTTAAGTTTCCTGGAGTCGGAAAGAAAACAGCGAGGCAAATGATTCTTGATCTGAAAGGGAAGCTTCCGGATATTGTACCTGACTTTTTCCCTAATCTGTTTTCAGCGGATAAACTTCAGGCTGAAAGCGGGGCTGCCGGGGACCTGGAAGAAGCTTTGCTTGCATTAAAAGCGCTGGGCTACTCAGACAAGGAACTGAAAAAGATAACACCGGAACTGAAGAAGGAAAAGCTTACAACGGACCAATACATAAAGAAGGCTCTGCAAAAGCTTTTAAAACTATAATTTGTTGGAAAAAGCCGTTTCGTTTTATGCTGAATTAAGAAGGTGATTAAGTATGGAAGAGCGGATAATATCCGGTGAAGCTGATCTTCAGGATCTTTCATTTGAACAGAGTCTGCGCCCGCAGACATTAAAGCAGTATATTGGTCAGGATAAAGTAAAGGAGAACCTCGAGATCTTTATCAAAGCCGCCAGAATACGCGAGGAGACCTTGGATCATGTCCTTCTCTATGGGCCGCCGGGTTTAGGGAAGACCACTCTGGCTGCTATTATTGCCAATGAAATGGGCGTAAATATCAGAACTACTGCAGGCCCTGCAATTGAAAGGCCTGGTGATTTGGCGGCGATCCTGACTGCATTGGAACCGGGTGACGTCCTGTTTATTGATGAAATTCATCGCTTGCCGCGGTCTATTGAAGAAGTTCTTTATCCGGCAATGGAAGACTTCTGTCTGGATATTGTTATCGGAAAAGGGCCAAGTGCCAGATCAGTGAGGCTGGATTTGCCGCCTTTTACACTGGTTGGCGCGACAACAAGAGCAGGGTCATTATCGGCTCCGTTAAGAGACCGTTTTGGTGTGCTCAGCAGACTTGAATACTACTCAGAAGAGCAGTTGACGGATATTGTTGTCCGTACAGCTGAGGTGCTGGATACTGGTATAAATCAAAAAGCAGCCATTGAAGTGGCCAGAAGGTCAAGAGGCACGCCTAGAATTGCAAACAGGCTCCTCCGTAGGGTCAGGGATTTCGCCCAGGTCAAAGCAGATGGCCAAATTGATGAAACACTGGCTAAGGAAGCCCTTGTGCTTTTGCAGGTTGACCGTTTAGGCCTTGACCATATTGACCATAAATTATTAAGAGGGATAATAGAAAAATTCCGCGGCGGACCTGTTGGCCTTGAAACCATTGCAGCGACCATTGGGGAAGAATCGCATACGATTGAAGATGTTTATGAACCCTATTTATTACAGATTGGGTTTCTTCAGCGGACACCAAGAGGAAGAATTGTAACGGACCTGGTGTACCGTCATTTTCAAATGGAGGTGCCTGCTGATTGAGCGGCATATCAAAGTGGCTGATGGTCATTGGTGCGATTATTTTTGCCATAGGATTTATAAGCCAGTTTATTAATATTGGCAAGCTGCCTGGGGATATAGTGATCAGAAAAGGCAATACGACTTTTTATTTTCCAGTCGTTACGTCGATTTTGCTGAGCATTATCCTTTCTGCCATCTTTTATTTTATTGGCAGGTTCCGGTAGTCTATATGAATAACAGAGGGTGACATCATGAAAGTAGATTGGTTTGATTTTCATTTGCCTGAGGAATTAATTGCACAAACGCCTTTGGCTGATCGGACAAGCAGCAGGCTAATGGTCCTTGATAAAAAAAACGGGGATATTCAGCATAGTGTTTTTAAAGATATTAAGAATTATTTTAAAGCCGGAGATTGCCTTGTCCTAAATGACACAAAGGTCCTTCCTGCAAGGCTCTTTGGAGAAAAGACGGGCACTGGTGCGAAAATAGAGGTGCTTCTTCTTAAACAGGCTGAAGGGGATTCCTGGGAAACGCTGGTTAAACCAGCCAAAAGAGTAAAAGAAGGAACTGAGATAACGTTTGGAGACGGCAAATTGACTGCTGTCTGCACTGGAACCTCAGATCATGGCGGAAGGGTACTTGAGTTCAAATACGACGGTATATTTTATGAGGTGCTTGAGCAATTGGGAGAAATGCCTCTGCCTCCTTATATTAAAGAGCAGCTTGATGATCGAGACCGTTATCAGACTGTGTTTGCCCGTGAGCGCGGTTCTGCTGCAGCTCCGACAGCAGGACTGCATTTTACCGAACAGCTTCTTGAAGAAATAAAAGAAATGGGTGTGCATATTGCTTTTATTACTCTGCATGTTGGACTTGGAACTTTCAGGCCTGTTAGTGTAGAGGATATAGATGAGCATGAAATGCATGCTGAATTTTACCAGGTAACTGAAGGAACTGCACGTTTATTAAATGAAGTGCGTGAGCAGGGAGGAAGAATCATCAGTGTTGGGACTACCTCCACGAGGACTTTGGAAACCATTGCTTCTGCGCATAATGGACGTTTTGAGGAAGCAAGCGGCTGGACTGATATTTTCATTTATCCAGGCTATGATTTTAAAGGGATTGATGGAATGATTACGAATTTCCACCTGCCTAAATCAACTTTAATTATGCTTGTGAGTGCATTGGCAGGCCGTGAGAACGTTCTGAATGCCTATAATCAGGCAGTTGAGGAGCGTTACCGGTTCTTCAGCTTTGGAGATGCTATGCTCATTTTGTAATATTATTCTGCCTTTCCCAGGCAGGAATAATGTGCTTTTAAATGGAAGGAGAACTGCAACTTGACTGCAATTCGTTATGAATTAATTAAAACATGTAAGCAAACAGGTGCGCGTCTGGGCCGGGTCCATACACCGCATGGTTCTTTTGAAACCCCCGTGTTCATGCCCGTTGGAACACTCGCTACAGTTAAAACCATGTCCCCGGAAGAATTGGCGGAAATGGGAGCGGGCATCATTCTAAGCAATACCTATCATCTCTGGCTTCGGCCGGGTCAGGAAATCGTGGAAGAAGCAGGGGGCCTTCATAAGTTTATGAATTGGGACCGGGCCATTCTGACAGATTCCGGCGGATTTCAGGTGTTCAGCCTGAGTGAATTCCGCAAAATTGAAGAAGAAGGCGTTCATTTCAGGAACCACCTGAATGGTGACAAACTGTTTTTATCTCCTGAAAAAGCTATGGATATTCAAAATTCGCTTGGATCTGATATTATGATGGCATTTGATGAGTGCCCGCCTTATCCAGCTTCTTTTGAATATATGAAGAAGTCGGTTGAAAGGACTTCCCGATGGGCTGAGCGATGCTTAAAAGCTCACAAGCGCCCGAATGACCAGGGGCTTTTTGGTATTATACAGGGCGGAGAATATGAGGAGCTGCGCAAGCAAAGCGCGAGAGACTTAACATCTCTTGATTTCCCGGGGTATGCAGTGGGCGGTTTATCGGTAGGCGAGCCTAAAGATGTTATGAACCGTGTGCTTGAATTCACAACACCGCTAATGCCGTCTGATAAGCCACGATACCTCATGGGAGTGGGATCCCCGGATTCTTTGATTGATGGTTCGATCAGAGGAATCGATATGTTCGACTGTGTTCTTCCTACAAGGATTGCGAGGAACGGAACGCTGATGACAAGTAATGGCCGGCTGGTTGTTAAGAATGCAAAATTTGCAAGAGATTTTGGCCCTATAGATGAGAATTGCGATTGCTACACATGCCGAAATTACAGCCGTGCTTACATCAGGCATTTGATCCGCTGTGATGAAACATTTGGAATAAGGCTTACAACTTACCATAACCTTTATTTTCTGTTAAAATTAATGGAGCAGGTAAGACAGGCAATTAGGGAAGATCGCCTGGGTGACTTTAGAGAAGAGTTTTTCGAAAGGTATGGATTTAATAAGCCTGACGCGAAGAACTTTTAATAATAAAATTTGAGAGTTCATTTAAGGAGCAGCTTTCCCTTAAATCGGGCCGTTCTTTGAAAGGGGGGAAAACAATGGAGCTTTTAGGAACATTAGGACCATTATTGCTGATGTTTGTTTTATTCTATTTCCTGTTAATTCGTCCGCAGCAGAAACGCCAAAAGGCAGTTCAGCAAATGCAGAGTGATTTGAAAAAGGGAGATAAGGTTGTTACAATCGGCGGCCTTCATGGATTCGTTGATGCTATCGACGAAGACAAAGTGGTTATTAAATGTGGTGACGGAAGCCGTCTTACATACGATCGTGCAGCGATCCGCGAAGTAACGCAGGCAACTGGCGATACATTAGCAAAATCTTAATATAAAAAAGAAGGTCCTGGATCTCAGGACCTTCTTTTTTTATGCGGTTCTTTTTGTGTTGAGATTCACTCCCAATATACCGCCCATCATGGCTGTAAGCGTGAAACAGGTGTGGTATATCATTTGCTCCATATTAAATAAACTGTCATGTCCCAAATATTGAAAAAGAAAAATAACGATTGAATAAATTAGGCCGGTTAAGCCTCCGAGCAGCCAGCCTTTTTGCTTGCCTTTGCCTCCGGAAATGAACCCGCCTGCAAAAAGAGAAATGAATGAAACAGCAGTAATAATATACTGCAAGGATGACTCCTGCAGTGATGTAAACTTCAGGAGCAGTGAAAAAATGAGACTGCCGGCAACAGCAAAGGCAAAAATCGCAATAATACCATAAAGTACAGCGCCTCCTAAGTTCTTTGATTCTTCTATATGGACCCTCTCCCTTCTTAATGAGTGAATAGGAACAGCTTTTAACCCTTGGGGTAATCAGCCTTTTCCTTAGTACAAGCATATTCAGACAATGAAAAAATAGAATCTAAATTGTTCAAAGAAAAAACCTTATATACTCATAAAAGTTCAAATATGCGGAAGAATATAAAGGATTGCATTAAAAGGAGTGCTGTAGAAGTGGAAGAATATCTAATCATCGTCGTAAGAACCTTATTTCTATATGCAGTCATTCTTCTCATTTTTAGACTTATGGGCAAGAGGGAAATTGGTGAACTAAGCATCCTGGACCTCGTCGTCTATATCATGATTGCTGAACTTGCAGTTGTCGCGATTGAAACTCCAGATTCAAATATTTTGAAAAATGTGCTCCCCATGCTCCTTTTGATGGTTGTACAAATTGTATTGGCCCTATTCTCCCTGAAGAGCAAAACATTCAGGGACGTAGTTGATGGACAGCCGACCATTATTATTAATAAAGGAAAAATAGATGAAAATGCCATGAGGAAGCAGCGGTATAACTTTGATGACCTGCTTCTGCAGTTAAGAGAAAAAGATATTGCCAAAATCTCCGAGGTGGAATTTGCCATCCTTGAATCCTCCGGTACGTTGTCAGTGTTTGAAAGAAAAGACAGTAAAGAGGGAGGGATAACGATCCCTTTAATTATAGATGGCACGATTCAGAAAACTAATCTGGAAACGATAAATAAAAGTGACTTTTGGCTGCGTCAGGAACTTCGAAAAGAGGGGTATAAAGAGATTTCCAATATTTCATTCTGCAGTTATGAAAATGGCCAATTTTATGTGGACCTGCTTGATGAAAGAAAATAAACAAGGACAGTTCAGCTGACCTTGTTTATCGCAGTATAGCGGGCAATATGACCCCACTTCAAGACTCATAGGAATCAAAGGAGGTTAAGTGGGGGTCAAACTGCCCGATCCCGCTGAGGCTCCTAGGGGCAAGCCGCCTCGGTATAATGTAAAGGCCAAAGACTAAGAACGGCACATCCTGTGGCAACGTCTGACCCACTTCCTGTGGGCCTCAACTAACAATCAGTTGGGGATAAGGAACCCACCCTACTGATTGAAGTTTCATTTTATTTAAATGCAAGCCTGGATAACACTTTGCCGATACCCGGAATTCGGACTAAGTCATTCTTTTTAATTAGTTTTAAGAATAATAAAAGGATGATATAGACTATTGTGATGACAGTGGATATCAAAATAACTCTTAAGGCTGTATTCATGTCCGAGCCAAGGATGTCTTTTAGCATCCAGAACCCTAAGCCTCCTGACATAACCATTGCAATAAACGTTTTTATATAATCCCTTACGAAAAAAGTAAAAGAAATAGCTTTCAGAACGGTTGCAAAGTGAAGCATTGTCACCAGGACTGTGCCTGTCAAAATCCCCATCGCAACTCCGTTAATCCCGAATGCAGGCTGGCTGGCAAGGAGAAAAATAACGGCTGTCTTTACAACAGCACCAATCAAACTGTTGATCATGGCAGCACGGGCAAGATTCAATGCCTGTAAAGTTGCCTGAAGAGGTCCCTGATAATAATAAAACAGGAAAAAGGGCGCCATCAGTTTAATAAAATGTGAACCGCTTGAGGAGCCATACATCACTTCCATTAATTGATCGGAAAGGACGTAAAGAACCACCACTGCCAGGCCGCCGGTAATAAATGCAAATCGAAGCGCCTGTTGAAGCCGGTATTCGATCAGACGCATATTATTTTGGGAATTTGCCTCGCTTATAGCCGGAACAAGAGAAGTTGACAGAGAATAAGTAATAAAAGATGGCAGCATCAGAAGAGGCATGGCAAAGCCCGTAAGAGAACCATACTGCTTCGTAGCTGCAGCTGCCGCCACACCTGCTAGTGCCAGACTTTGCGCTACCACAATCGGTTCAAAAAACCACGCAACAGAACCGATCATTCTGCTGCCTGTCGTTGGAAGGGCAACGGTCATTAATTCATTGAATGTACTTTTCCCGGAAGACACATATTTAAAAAATTGTTTCCTGACTCTAAATTTCTTTTTAAGCTTAAATGTGGTCATTAAATAAAGCAATGATGCAAGCTCCCCGATAACTGCTGCCAGCATGGCTCCCGCCGCCGCATACTCAATTCCATATGGCAGGAATGCCTTAGTCATTAAAGCGATCAGACTGATTCGGACTACCTGCTCAATCATTTGGGAATAGGCAGCAGGCTTCATGTTCTGCCTGCCCTGGAAATACCCCCGAATGACAGAGGAGACGGCAATGATTGGCACAATTGGAGCTATTGCCATCAAAGGCAAATGTGTCCGGTTATCAGTAAAGAGCGTCTCTGATAATAATGGAGCGAGCAAAATTAAAGCGGGAGTAAAAACAACGGAAAGCGAGATGGTCGTCGCTAAGGAAACAATTAAAATTTTCTTGATTTTTGCTGTATCGCCTCTTGCCTCTGCTTCTGCTACATTTTTAGAAATAGCAACCGGCAGCCCAAGCTGTGTAATGGTGACGACAAGAATCATGGTGGGAAAGGCCATCATATAAAGGCCAACACCTTCTTCTCCAATAAATCGGGCAATGACAATTCTGTTAATAAAGCCAAGGACCCTGGTTACCAGGCCTGCAGCGAGCAGGATCATGGTACCTTTCAGAAATTTGGACATTCAACTCCCTGCCTTCTCAAAATGGGTAATATCATATACAATTATCTATATGCAAGATAGAGGACAAAGCATGACAAGCTATCATAATTTCCATGTTATTAATGGCGGGGAGGCGGCTGAAAATGAAAATCGGCCATGAATATGATTATTTTCGAACTACGGTAAAACCTGCACTGGAAAGCAAACTGGATGAATTTCGGCTTCTGGGATATAAAAAAGTGTCTGAACAGGAGCTCTGGGGATATCTGACAAAGAAAAAGTGGAAAAAACCAAAAGAAAATGTCAGGCTATTTGAAATTGTGGAAGAAGTCATGGAGGTAAAGGTGAGTGAATACATTCACTATGTTACCATTGAGGCTTTTAAAGAGGCTGATTTTTCTTTAGAGAATGAAGAAGAACGAAGAAAACTATTAAAGTAGCAAGGTTTTTCCGATTTTTTCAAGGTTTAACATGATATAAGACAAATTGACAGGTTTTACAATCTGTTTCATAATGAAAAGCGGAGTATTCGGTCTTTTTTCTTGTCATAGATCATACATAGAATGAAATTTAAGAACGAGTGTTAAGAATCGCAATGGTTCAATGGAAGCTTTATTTAACGGTCAGGCTGCATTTTATAGATATGCAGCATGACCATGCAAGCCTGTATGGTAAATAATGCATCACAGTCGCTGATGCGGTCCTGTTATCTTAAGTAGCGGGCGATAGCTAAGGAGGATTTATTCAGAATGGTAAAACGCAGCCGTATCGTTGCTTTTTTCCTGATTGTTTTATTATTGGGAAGCCTGGCTGGGGCAACGACAAACAACATCTTAAAAAATATTAAGCTTGGACTTGATTTGCAGGGCGGATTTGAGGTTCTTTATGAGGTAACGCCAAAAGATGGGCAGAAGGTAAATAAAGATGTCCTTGCCAGTACTGCTGAAGCCCTGGACAGGCGTATCAATGTGCTTGGAGTCAGTGAGCCGAATATCCAGATTGAGGGAGATAAGAGGATCCGTGTCCAGCTTGCTGGTGTAACAGATCAGAATAAAGCAAGGGAAATTCTATCCACAGAAGCGAATCTATCATTTAGAGATGTTAATGATCAATTGATGATGGATGGTTCAGATCTTGCTGAAAATGGTGCAAAGCAGACATTTGATGAAAATGGAAAGCCAAGTGTTTCATTGAAGCTGAAAAGTGCAAGCAAATTTAAAGATGTAACTCAAAAAATTGTGAATATGGGAGCGCCAAATAACCTGCTTGTCATCTGGCTTGATTTTGAAGAAGGCAAGGATTCTTTCAAGGCTGAATCGGCTAAAGAAGATCCCAAATATCTATCTGCTCCTCAGGTAAGCCAGATCTTTAATCAGGATACTGTGTCCATTGTAGGGAACTTTACGGTTGAAGAAGCACAGACACTGAAAGATTTATTGAATGCAGGATCCCTTCCTGTACAGCTCGATGAAGTTTATTCAACTTCAGTAGGTGCTAAATTTGGTGAGCAGGCAATGGAAACAACCATTCTTGCCGGTCTCATCGGCATTGCAATTATTTTTATTTACATGATTGCCGTATATCGTTTCCCTGGGTTTATAGCAACACTTACATTATCTTTCTATATTTATCTGATTTTACTCGTATTTGACTGGATGAATGGCGTATTGACGCTGCCTGGTATTGCTGCTCTCATTCTGGGGGTTGGTATGGCTGTTGATGCGAATATCATTACCTATGAGAGAATTCGTGAAGAAATGAAAGTGGGCAGAACAGTCAAATCAGCTTTCCAGGCTGGTGAGAAAAACTCCCTTTCTACAATCTTTGATGCGAATATCACCACTATTCTGGCAGCAGCCGTATTATTCATGTATGGGACAAGTTCTGTAAAGGGATTTGCTACCATGCTTATAATAAGCATCCTGGCCAGCTTTATTACTGCTGTATACGGTACAAGGCTGCTTATGGGGCTTTGGGTCCATAGTAAAGCTCTTGATAAAAAGCCAGGCTGGTTTGGTGTTAAGAAAAGCGAGATCAAAAATATTGCTGAAAATTACGATACCCTTGATTTGCCGACGAAATTCGATAAGTTTGATTTTGTAGGGCACCGCAGGAAGTTTTTCATTCTATCTGCAGCATTAATTGCATTAGGGATTATCGTTGTATCCATATTCAGGCTGAACCTCGGAATTGATTTTGCAAGCGGTACGCGTATCGAGCAGCTTGCTGATGAGCCTTTAACCAAAGAAGAGCTGCAAACTGAATTATCAGCCGTAGGTTTAGAAACCGATGATATTGTCATTTCTGGTGATAATAAAGATATTGGCGTTGCAAGATTAAAAGGTGTACTGACAAAAACTGAAATAGCCGATTTAAAGACTCATTTTCATGAGAAATTCGGTGCCGATCCAAATGTTAGCACGGTTTCACCGACTGTTGGAAAGGAACTTGCCAAAAACGCATTGATAGCATTGGCTATTGCCTCGATCGGCATTATTATCTATGTAACCATCCGTTTTGAAATCAAAATGGCAATTCCTGCAGTACTGGCACTTCTGCATGATGCCTTCTTTATTATCGCAGTATTTAGCTTTACACGCCTGGAAGTGGATATTACCTTCATTGCAGCAATTCTGACTGTGGTCGGTTACTCAATAAATGATACAATCGTAACGTTTGACCGGATGCGTGAGAATATGCAGAAAAAGAAAAAGCTCAAATCCTTTGAAGATATTGCAGATGTTGTAAACAAGAGTCTTCGCCAAACGCTTGGCCGCTCTGTAAATACTGTTTTAACGGTTGTATTTACAGTCGTTGCTCTGCTCGTGTTTGGAAGTGAATCAATCAGAAACTTCTCTTTTGCACTTCTGATAGGTTTAATCGCAGGTACTTATTCATCCATTTTCCTTGCTGCACAGATGTGGGCAGTATGGAAAGGCAAAGAACTGAAAGAAAAAGGCGTTATTCATACTGTTAAAGAAAAACGCAAAGTCAGTGACGAACCTCAAGTGTAATAATGAAAAAAACTCAGGCGAGTGCCTGAGTTTTTTTCATTAAATCAGGATGCTGTCTATTTTACGAATTTGGTTAATGATTCCGGGAAATAGGATAAACTAATAGCAAGATCAGGGAGGAAGGAAGTATCGCTTTGGAAAATAACGATCGTTTTAAGAAAGCTGAATTTGCAGCTATAATTGGCATCGTGGGCAATATTATTCTTGCCGCTCTCAAATGGGGAATTGGCGTTTATTCAGGAAGTAAAGCGCTGGTGGCGGATGCGGTCCATTCAGCTTCTGATGTTGCCGGATCCTTTGCTGTATATTTGGGTCTGAGGGCTGCCAAACAGCCGCCGGATGAAGATCACCCATACGGACATGGAAAAGCAGAATTGATAGCAGCCATTATTGTTGCCGTACTGCTGTTCCTCGTGGGAATTGAAATTGGCAAATCATCATTTGAATCTTTCTTTTCGCCAATTGAACCTCCAAAAGCAATTGCAATCGCTGCAGTACTGGTGTCCATCATTGTGAAAGAAGCAATGTTTCGGTATAAGTATAATTTGGGAAAGAAACTAAACAGTGATGCTTTAATTGTAAATGCTTATGAACACCGTTCAGATGTTTATTCATCAATTGCAGCTTTAATAGGAATTGGCTGTGCGATTATTGGCGGGAAAATGGGAATTGAATGGCTTGAGTATGCAGATCCTGTGGCTGGCCTCATTGTTTCCATTATGATTCTCCAGATGGCATGGCGGCTTGGGAAAGAATCCATTCATAGCACGCTTGATCATGTGCTTCATGAGGAAGATACACTTGAAATGCGCAAAACGGCTGAATCTGTCGATGAGGTTAAAAGAATTGATGAATTGCATGCCAGGGAACACGGACACTATGTCATTGTTGATATTAAAGTTTCAGTGGACCCGAATATGACTGTCGAGGATGGCCACCGGGTCGGCAAAGAAGTAAAACGCAAGCTGCTCCAATTGGAAAATGTGCAAAATGTCTTTGTGCACATTAATCCTTATAGCAAGGAGCGGATAAATTAGAGAATGATCAGGGAGAGGATAGCATGAAATTTCAATGGACTTTATTATTTGGTTTTTTATTTGCATTAATAGTGGCTGTTTTTGCAGTGATCAATGTCGATAATGTAACGGTAAACTACTTGTTTGGGGAAAGCCAGTGGCCGCTGATTCTAGTGATTTTAGGATCTGTCCTTATGGGAGGACTGATTGTGGGTTCTGTGGGCATTGTCCGCATTTACTCACTTCAAAGGCAAGTGAAAATACTAAAAAAGGAAAATGAAAAGCTGAAAGCAGGAAATGCAGTAAAAGATAATGCTGATAAAGAAGAACTTGAAAAAGAGCTGGATAGGGATATACATTAAATGAACATGCTTGAGCTTTTGCTCAAGTTTTTCTTTTGATCTCAAAAAGTGACCTGCAGCTCCTGTTTTTCTTTCCAGAATTGTATGGTTTATCCCGATTTTAACTTATTGAAACGCACCTCCCCCTCTTGTATAATTAATAAGCTGAGGGGTGAACGTATGTTACAGTCAAGAACGCGATGGATTGTTCGGCAAACACAGGAGGATAAAGTGCAGCGGCTTTCAAAGGAACTGAATATTTCTCCTCTTGCAGCATCGCTGTTAATTAATCGCGGAATGGATACCGTTGATTCAGCACGGTATTTTCTGATAGATAATGAGCAGGAATTTCATGATCCTTTTTTAATGACAGATATGTCAATTGCTGTTTCCAGAATAAAAGAAGCTATTGAAAAACAGGAACCTATTTTAATTTTTGGTGATTATGATGCGGATGGTGTGACTAGCACTTCTGTCATGATGATGGCACTTAGAGATCTCGGTGCTGACGTCCAATTCTACATACCGAATCGTTTTACTGAAGGCTATGGACCAAATATCCCAGCTTTTGAACATGCAGCCGAAACCGGCATCCGTTTAATTATTACTGTAGATACTGGAATCTCTGCTGTAAATGAAGCGAAAGCTGCAAAAGAGCTTGGAATGGATTTGATCATTACAGATCACCATGAGCCCGGCCCTGAGCTTCCAGAAGCATTGGCCATTGTGCATCCTAAGCATCCGGAAAGCAGATACCCATTTCGGGAACTTGCCGGTGTTGGAGTAGCTTTTAAGCTTGCACATGCGCTGTATGGTGAAATGCCTGATCACCTTTTGGAAATAGCTGCGATCGGCACAATTGCTGATCTTGTTTCTTTAACAGGAGAAAACAGACTTATTGCCAAGCGCGGGATTCAAAAGCTGAAATCAACTAAAAATACAGGTTTGAATGCTTTGTTTAAAGCCGCACGCATCGAGCTTCCATCCATTAGTGAGGAAACGATCGGCTTTTCAATCGGCCCTCGCCTCAATGCAGCAGGAAGGCTTGAAAGCGCGGATCCTGCTGTGGATTTGCTTCTGACAAAGGATCCTTATGAAGCACAAGCCATTGCCGAAGAAATTGAAATGCTGAATAAAGAGAGGCAAGCTATTGTCAATGACATTGCAGCACAAGCGGTTCAAGAGGTTGAAACAAATTTCCCGATCAGTGAGAATTCAGTTATTGTTGTTGGGAAAGAAGGCTGGAACGCCGGGGTAATCGGAATAGTAGCTTCGAAGCTTGTTGAAAAGTTTTACCGACCGGCCATTGTCCTTAGTTATGACAGCGAAAAAGGGCTGGCGAAGGGTTCAGCAAGAAGTATAGAGGGTTTCGATCTGTTCAGGAATCTATCTGAATGCCGGGATATCCTGCCTCACTTTGGAGGGCACCCGATGGCAGCGGGTATGACTTTATCCATTGATTCGGTTGATGATTTGAGAAACAGACTGAATACTCTTGCAAATGAACAGCTGACTGAGGAAGACTTTATTCCTGTAACCTCCATTGATGGGGTTTTCCATTTAAAAGATATCAATCTTTCTTCTATTGCAGAGATGCAGCTGCTTGCTCCATTCGGGATGGGGAATGCAAAACCGAAAGTAATGATAAAAGATGCTAATATTGCAGCTATGAGAAAGATCGGATCTGAACAGAACCATATTAAAGTCACAATCGAGAATGATGGATCTTCACTTGATGGCATCGGTTTTGGGCTTGGGCATTTGCATGAGCATATTTCACCATACTCCAAGCTGTCCGTTATTGGTGAATTATCCATTAATGAATGGAATAATATTAAAAAACCGCAAATTTTCCTGCAGGATATGGCTGTAAACTCCTGGCAGCTGTTTGATATCCGGAGTATAAAACGGCTTGAAAGGCTTCAAAGTGTCATTCCTGAGGCAAACACAACCTGGATATTTTTTAATGAGGAATATATTTCTAAATATAAGACATTTGCAGGGGAAAACATGGTGAAAATAACATCTGCCGAAGATGCAGAATCCATAAAACTAGAAGGCTCAAACGTTGTACTCGCTGATTTGCCGCCTTCAAAGGAAATCCTTGCACAGGTCTTCTCCGGCAAAAAACCTGCCAGAGTTTATGCTCATTTCTATAAAGAAGACAGTGACTATTTCAGCACAATACCAACAAGAGACCATTTTAAATGGTATTTTGCACTGATTGCTAAAAAAGGTTCAATTGATATCAGGCGTCATGGGAATGATATAGCGAAGCATAAGGGATGGAGCAGGGAGACGGTAGATTTTATGTCTCAAGTGTTTTTTGAATTGGAATTTGTTAAAATAAATAATGGTGTCATTTCGTTAAACCATACATCCACTAAACGGGATTTAGCTGATTCACGAACTTATCAGCTTAAACAGGCACAATACACTCTTGAGAGCGATTTGCTCTATTCATCCTTTCAGCAGCTCAAAGACTGGTTTGATGAAGTTATGCAAGGGGCTGTAAAACTTGAGGAGGCAAAGGAAGAAAAATGGACTTAAAACAGTATATAACAATTGTAGAAGATTGGCCGAAGCCAGGCATTAAATTTAAAGATATTACAACACTTATGGACAATGGTGAAGCGTATAAATATGCTACTGATCAAATTGTTGAATATGCACGCGAAAAGAAAATTGACCTGGTTGTTGGCCCTGAAGCCCGCGGATTCATCATCGGCTGCCCTGTGGCTTATTCTTTAGGTGTAGGCTTTGCACCAGTCCGCAAAGAAGGTAAACTTCCGCGTGAAACAGTCAAGGTTAATTATGGCCTTGAATATGGCAAAGATGTATTAACCATTCATAAAGATGCCATCAAACCAGGGCAAAGAGTCCTGATCACTGATGACCTCCTTGCAACAGGCGGAACAATTGATGCAACCATCCAGCTGGTTGAAGAACTTGGCGGAGTTGTGGCAGGAATTGCATTCCTTATCGAGTTAACATACCTTGACGGGCGTAAAAAGCTGGACAACTATGACATTCTGACATTGATGCAGTATTAATTTTCTTATACAAAGAGAGCGCCAGACGAAATGGCGCTCTTTTTAATTTATAAGAAAATAGTATTTAAAGGGCTTCCAAATCCATTTATGGAAAAAGAATAAAGGAATTCGGACAAAAAACGACAAAATTTTTGGTATTCCCATAAAAATAACAGTCTATCCCTTTACATCTTCACTTTTTTTTTCGATAATAGTAGCAATATTAATTTTTTTAATAACTTGTTATTCATTATCAATTTCAAAATAATTATATTATGCAACTGCATAAAATTCAGGGAGATAAAGGTGATTCCATGGCGAACGATCAAGTTCTGACCGCCGAGCAAGTCATCAACAGGGCAAAAGAATATTTAAACGATGAGCATGCAGAGCTTGTTAAAAAGGCATACGAGTTTGCCAAGCATGCCCATCGTGAACAATATAGAAAATCCGGTGAACCATACATCATCCATCCGATCCAGGTAGCAGGCATCCTTGCTGATCTGGAGATGGATCCATCTACGGTTGCAGCCGGCTTTCTTCACGATGTGGTTGAAGACACCGAAGTCTCATTGGAGAATATCGAAGAAACCTTCAATTCAGAAGTGGCCATGCTTGTCGATGGTGTAACGAAGCTGGGGAAAATTAAATATAAATCTCAGGAAGAGCAGCAGGCTGAAAATCACCGGAAAATGTTTGTGGCTATGGCCCAGGACATCCGTGTAATCTTGATTAAGCTTGCTGACCGCCTTCATAATATGCGGACACTTAAGCATCTGCCGGCTGAAAAGCAGCGCCGAATTTCAAATGAAACACTTGAAATCTTTGCACCTCTTGCCCATAGGCTTGGAATCTCCAAGATTAAGTGGGAGCTTGAAGATACAGCCTTGAGGTACCTAAATCCGCAGCAGTATTATCGGATTGTAAACCTGATGAAGAAAAAAAGGGCGGAGCGGGAAGAGTATTTAGATGATGTAATCAATGTTATGAGGAGCAGAATGTCAGAGGTCTCAATTAAATCAGAAATCTCGGGACGCCCTAAGCATATTTACAGCATCTACCGTAAAATGGCCCTTCAAAATAAGCAATTCAATGAGATATATGATTTGCTGGCTGTACGCATTGTTGTTAACAGCATTAAGGATTGCTATGCGGTTCTCGGGATTATTCATACTTGCTGGAAGCCAATGCCCGGCCGTTTCAAAGATTATATTGCCATGCCTAAACAGAATATGTATCAGTCACTTCATACTACGGTTATCGGACCAAAGGGCGACCCTCTGGAAGTCCAGATCCGCACCATGGATATGCACAGAATTGCAGAGTTTGGTATTGCTGCCCATTGGGCTTATAAAGAAGGAAAAAGAGTGAATGAAGGCTCTTCTTTTGAGGAGAAACTGACCTGGTTCCGTGAAATTCTGGAATTCCAGGATGATGCAGCCAATGCCGAAGAATTCATGGAATCACTGAAGATTGATTTGTTTTCCGATATGGTGTTTGTTTTTACTCCTAAAGGAGACGTCATTGAGCTTCCTTCCGGATCAGTCCCAATTGACTTTGCTTACCGGATACATTCGGAAATAGGAAATAAGACTATCGGCGCCAAAGTGAATGGGAAAATGGTAACCTTGGATTATAAGCTGAAAACCGGAGATATCATTGAAATTCTGACATCCAAGCATTCCTATGGGCCAAGTAAAGACTGGCTGAAGCTGGCTCAGACTTCACAGGCAAAAAATAGAATTCGGACGTTCTTCAAAAAGCAAAGAAAAGAAGAAAATGTGGAAAAAGGGAAAGAGCTTGTTGAGCGGGAAATTCGCAATATGGATTTCGAGCTGAAGGAAATCCTGACACCTGATAATGTCAAAAGAATTGCAGAGAAATTCAATTTCGCTACTGAGGAAGATATGTATGCTGCTGTTGGCTATAATGGGGTAACAGCCCTTCAGGTTGCCAACAGGCTTACAGAAAAATGGCGCAAAAAGCGCGACCTTGAACAAACCTCCGATATTACAAATGCTGTTTCGGAACTTAAGACATTTACTTCAGCTAAAAAGCGCGAATCCGGTGTCCGGGTTTCCGGTATTGATAACCTGCTCATTCGCCTTTCCCGCTGCTGTAATCCTGTCCCAGGGGATGAAATCGTCGGGTTTATTACAAAGGGCAGAGGTGTCTCTGTACACCGTGATGATTGCCCTAATATCGAAACGGATGATGCAAAACAAAGGCTCATCCCGGTAGAGTGGGAAACAGCATTAAATGACCGGAAAGAATATAATGTTGAAATTGAAATTACCGGTTATGACCGCAGAGGTTTATTGAACGAGGTTCTTCAGGCTGTTAATGAAACGAAAACCAACATTTCAGCTGTATCAGGCCGTTCGGACCGAAACAAATCAGCAACGATCAATATGTCCATTGCTATACACAATGTAAGCCACCTTCAAAGGGTTGTAGAGCGGATTAAGCAAATCCCTGATATTTATGCGGTAAGAAGGATTATGAACTAAAGGGAGCAGAAAGAATGCGAGTTGTAGTGCAGCGAAGCAAAGAGGCCAGCGTAACGGTGGATGGAGAAACCGTTGGAAGCATCAAAAAGGGGTTTGTTTTGCTCGTTGGAGTCACCCACGAAGATAAAGAAGAGGATGCAGCTTTTCTGGCTGATAAGATAGCCAATCTTCGCGTCTTTGAAGACGATGCCGGCAAAATGAATCTATCACTGCTCGATCAGGAAGGTGAAATTCTTTCGGTCTCGCAATTTACATTATATGGAGATTGCCGAAAGGGCAGACGGCCCAATTTCATGGAAGCGGCAAAGCCTGATCATGCTGTGGAAATCTATGATGCTTTCAACCGGTTTTTAGAAGCTAAAGGTCTGAAAGTGGAAACAGGTAAATTCGGAGCTATGATGGATGTCCAATTAACCAATGACGGGCCTGTAACCTTAATTCTAGAAAGTAATTAAAACTCTTTATTAATGAATGCAAAAAGCCCCGGCGTCATTGCCGGGGCTTTTTGCTAATTCTTAAAATATCGTGCAAGCCCCTGATAAATTCCTGCTGCTGCTGATTGCTGATACTTTGCAGAAGCTATCAGGGCTTCTTCTGCAGGATTGCTCAGGTATCCAAGTTCGATCAGAACGGCATTTCGTTTGTTCTCTCTGATTACATGATAATCTCCGACTCTATAACCCCGATCTCTCAGGTTTGTCATTGCTGTTACATTGGAGTGGATATTGGCTGCAATTTCCTTTTGGAAAGGATGGTAGTAATAGGTTGTTGCTCCTCTTGCAGTCCGGTCCGGAGTGCTGTCATAATGAATGCTGATAAAAGCATCTGCATTATGATGATGTGAGATCCCTACTCTCGAAGGCAGCGGCAAATAGGTATCCCCGCTCCTGGTCAGAATGACATTAGCCCCGGCAGCCCTTAATTTTTCGGCGAGCAATTGAGCGGTCCTGATTGTAATATCCTTTTCACGTGTCCCTCTGGCTCCTGTTGTCCCGTTATCACGGCCCCCATGACCTGGATCAAGTACAATTGTTTTATTTTTTAAATGTTTTTCTGCTCCCGGCTTAGTTACTGCAGGTGCGGATCCTTCAACCGTGACGATCCAGCCGGCTACAAAACCCTTTCCGCCGTTTGGCAGGCGAATTTCATACCAATCATTATTCAGACTGATAATTTCAAAGCTGTCTCCTTTATTTGCCCTGTAAACGACAGCTGACTGGGTACTCGCTTTTTTTCTAATATTTGATCCGTTATGTAATATAATTGCAGAACTGCCGTTTACGTTTTGCTGAGATGAGCTGGAATTCTTTTCGGCTGTTATGTCTATGAACCAGCTTGCAGCCCATCCATAAGAACCAGGCTGAAATTCAATCTTTACCCAATTATCAGCTTCTTCAAGAATGGAGAAAGCTTGGCCTTTGGCAACTGAACCAATTGGTTTCCCATTTAACGATGCTTTGTTTCTTACGGTTAAAGAGGTTGCAGTTACAGTGCCGGTTTTTCCGGATGATGACTGTTTTGGTTTGCTTTCTGATTGTGAGGATTGAACAGTAATATATTGGCTGCTGATCCATCCTGTATTTCCCGAGAAAGAGATTTCTGTCCAGCTGTTATTTTTAGAAAGCACCGCAACTGTCTCCCCCGAATTAAGTTTGCCAATGATGTCACTTTGAAGAGAAGGCTTGTTTCTCACATTAAGAGAGTTTGCCGTGATCTTCCCGGTTTGACTGCTGCTGGATGAATTTTTCTTTCGTGTGCCGCTGAATTTGACAAATTCCCTTGCCACCCATCCATCTCCATAAGGTGTTTGAATCTTAACCCAGCTTCCTTCTGTGCTCTTGACCTTATAGGCTGTTCCTTTTTGGATAGTCCCCAGAACCCCGTAACTTGTACCAGGACCCTTTCTCACCCTAAGGCCATCTGTTGTGATAACTGCCTGGGAATTGTCACCTGCCGTTTTTTCTCCTGACTGATTTGAAGTCATATTGGAAACAAGCCAGCTTGCGACATAACCATTTTCTCCCTGGAAATTAATTTTAATCCATTCTCCTTCACGGGAAAGGGCATTAAATTGATCTCCTTTCTGGGCTTGTCCCAGAATGGGGTAGCTTAAACCTGGTCCTTGACGGACGTTAAGATTGTTGGTGGTGATTGTTACAGAACTGTTTTCAGCTTTAACTTGAGTTTCCGTCTGTGATATGCCAGCTAAAAGCATAAGGCATATCACGAGAATAAGTGGCTTTCTTTTTTTCAACAGGCTGCCTCCTTTCATAATTAAAATCCTTATTAAAAGAAAAACAAACAAGGTGCCGGCAGTCAAGATAACTTTGGTCCTAAAATACTTCTGCATCTTGTTCAATATCCCTTCTAATATCGGTTTATCAGCAATCATTTTTAGCTGGGGATTTTATTTGTCCCGTTATGAAACATTTCATCTGTAAATGGCAAGAATAGAACAGACTACATAAAAAAGGGTGAGCACAATGAGATTTGGAGAAAAAGGGATGTCTGCACAATCTGGTGAAAATCAGCTGTTCGGGGTAGATTTTCATGATTTTATACAAAAAGAACAGAACTCAAACATGATTGAACTCGCGTCAGAGTTTGGACTTTCTCTCAGGGATGTAAGAAAACTGAAAAAAAGGCTGGAACGATCATAGCATGTTTTTAGTCTTGACATTGTCGGAAATGCTCCGTATTATAATATAAATAAAATGACAAAACAATTAAATGTCTAGCTGCAGCGCCAGACCATGGCGTTTCTGCTTTTCGATAATAAACCATTGATGGAGAAGAGTAGTTAAACCCCACATGAATAGAGAGAGAATGCCGCCCGGCTGAAAGCATTCTCACATGATGATTTAACGAAAGAACACTTCGTAGGTTTCTCTCTGAAAAAGGCCTGATCTTTAGTAGGAGCTGAACGTTAACAGGCGTTAACTGTAAAAGAGGAAGTCTATTCATAGGCTTCAACTAGGGTGGCACCACGGGAAAAAACAGGCTCTCGTCCCTTGTATTTAATATACAAGGAGGCGGGGGTTTTTTTATTTTTGCGATTGCAGCTCTAAAATTCATACATACTCATCATTTTGCATTAGGAGGTAATTTTCATGTCAATTCGAATACCGAGGGGAACGCAGGACATTCTGCCGGGAGAAGTTGAGAAATGGCAATTGATTGAAGAAAAGGCAAGGGAGCTTTGTGAGAAGTTTCAATATCGAGAGATCAGAACACCTATATTCGAACATACAGAATTATTTCTTCGCAGTGTTGGAGATACAACGGATATTGTTCAAAAAGAGATGTACACGTTTGAAGACCGCGGCGGCCGCAGTCTGACCCTTCGACCTGAAGGAACAGCTTCAACTGTAAGGTCGTTTGTTGAGCATAAAATGCATGGCGATGCAAGCCAGCCTGTAAAGCTTTATTATATGGGGCCTATGTTCCGTTATGAGCGCCCACAAGCAGGACGTTTCCGCCAGTTTGTCCAATTCGGCGTCGAAGCGATCGGCAGTGCTGATCCGGCAATCGATGCAGAAGTAATTGCACTGGCAATGTCACTTTATAAAAGCATGGGCCTGCAAAAGCTTAAATTGATAGTGAACAGCCTGGGAGATAAAGAAAGCCGAACTGCACACAGAGAGGCCTTGGTCAACCACTTCAAGCCGCGGATTGGTGAGTTTTGCCAGGACTGCCAGAACCGTCTTGAGAAAAATCCAATGCGCATCCTGGACTGTAAACAAGACCGTGAACATGAACTTATGAAATCTGCTCCATCCATTATTGATTATTTAAACGATTATTCAAAAGCCTACTTTGAGAAGGTTCAAAAGTATTTAAAAAACCTGGATATTGACTTTACGGTCGATCCAAATCTTGTTCGCGGCCTGGATTATTACAATCATACGGCCTTTGAAATTATGAGTGATTCCGAAGGTTTCGGAGCCATTACTACTCTTTGCGGCGGCGGACGATACAATGGCCTCACTGAGGAAATTGGCGGTCCTGAAGCGCCGGGAATTGGGTTTGCTTTAAGTATAGAGCGATTCATTGCTGCTCTTGAAGCGGAAAAGGTCGATCTGCCTCTTGCTAAGACCATTGATTGCTACCTTGTATCCCTTGGAGAGGAAGCCAAGGATTACACAGTCGGCCTTCTTCAAAAACTGCGGATGGCAGGATATTCTGCTGAAAGAGATTATCTTGACAGAAAAATAAAAGCACAGTTTAAAGCAGCAGACCGTTCAAATGCGAAATTTGTTGCTGTCCTGGGCGAAGATGAACTTAAAGCGAATAAAATTAATGTAAAATCGATGGAATCAGGGGAGCAAACAGAGGTTGAACTTGATTCGTTTATAGAGAAATTCACAGCACTTTATCAATCATAAACATGTGTTTACAGGAGGAATTAGTATGTTTGGGCGAACGTATTTTTGCGGGGAAGTAACTGAAAAAGCTATAGGAGAAAAAGTAAGCTTAAAAGGCTGGGTGCAAAAGCGCCGGGATCTGGGCGGTCTGATCTTTGTGGATCTTCGTGACCGCACTGGCATTGTTCAGATTGTATTCAATCCAGAAGTTTCCCCGGAAGCTCTTGCAGCGGCTGAAAAAATCCGCAATGAATTTGTACTTGATATAGAGGGAGAAGTAATTGCGCGTGAAGAAGGCACTATTAATGAGAACTTGAAAACAGGGCGCATTGAGATTAGAGCAGAAAAAGTGACGATCATCAATGAAGCAAAAACACCTCCTTTTGTCATCGATGATAAAACGGATGTTTCCGAAGATGTTCGCTTAAAATACCGCTATCTGGATTTGAGACGCCCAGTTATGTTTGAAACTTTTAAAATGCGTCATCAAGTCACAAAAGCAATGAGGGAATTTCTTGACAGTGAAGGGTTTCTTGATGTAGAAACACCGATCTTAACGAAGAGCACCCCGGAAGGAGCCCGTGATTATTTAGTTCCAAGCCGTGTGCATCCGGGTGAGTTCTATGCTCTTCCACAATCCCCTCAAATTTTTAAGCAGTTATTAATGGTAGGCGGATTTGAACGATATTACCAAATTGCCCGATGCTTCCGTGATGAAGACCTGCGGGCAGACCGCCAGCCTGAATTTACTCAGGTCGACATTGAAATGAGTTTTATGAGCCAGGAAGAAATCATCGGCCTGATGGAAAACATGATGGAAAAGGTCATGAAAGAAGTAAAAGGCCATGAAGTCCAGCTTCCATTCCCTCGCATGACCTATCAGGAGGCCATGGACCGCTTTGGTTCAGATAAGCCGGATACACGCTTTGGGATGGAATTAACGGATCTGTCGGAAATAGTGAAAGAATCAAGCTTCAAGGTGTTTGCCGGAGCAGTAGCTGCCGAAGGTCAGGTTAAGGCCATTAATGTGAAAAATGGTGCAGGAAAGTATTCACGAAAAGATATTGATGCCCTAACAGAGTTTGCAGCTGTTTATGGTGCAAAAGGGCTTGCGTGGTTAAAAGCTGAAGATGACGGATTAAAAGGCCCGATTGCCAAGTTTGTGACTGAGGACGAGCAAAAATCATTCTATTCCGCTTTATCGGTAGAACCAGGAGACTTGCTCCTCTTTGTTGCTGATAAGAAGAATGTTGTCGCTGATGCACTTGGCGCTCTGCGATTAAAGCTTGGAAAAGAGCTGGAGCTGATCGATCACAGCAAATTTAATTTCCTTTGGGTTACAGATTGGCCGCTTCTGGAGTACGATGAGGAAGAAGGCCGATATTATGCAGCCCATCATCCATTTACAATGCCTGCCAGAGAAGATTTAGATCTTCTTGATAAGGATCCTGCTCAAGTCCGTGCACAAGCATATGACCTTGTATTAAATGGATACGAGCTTGGCGGCGGTTCATTGCGTATATTCGAAAGAGATGTTCAGGAGAAAATGTTCAGTGTTCTCGGATTCTCAAAAGAGGAAGCTGTAGAACAGTTTGGATTCCTGCTAGAAGCATTTGAATATGGCACTCCTCCGCATGGCGGTATTGCCCTGGGATTGGACCGACTCGTAATGCTATTGGCCGGAAGAACAAACCTGAGGGATACAATTGCATTCCCTAAAACAGCCAGTGCGAGCTGTGTGCTTACAGAAGCTCCCGGGGAAGTCAGCCAGTCACAGCTTAATGATTTGCACTTAGCACTTAATTTGAAAAAAAGTGAGTAATTTCCTATTTAATGGATAAACGGGAGAAAAAATTCATTTTTCAGAAAGTTAAACCGGGAATTTACTCCTGACTTTTTAGGCAGACTGTCTAATTTCAAGGAATGAAGTGAATAATTTGTCCATATAAGCTGCATTTCATCAGCTTGAAAAAGTCGAAATCGTGTGATATGATCGTATCAATAAATAAAGAGTCCTGATGTGTTCGTTGTAAAACCTGAAATTTTGACCAACATTATTCCTTCGGGAGTCCGGAGTTTTCCAGCAGCGTAAATGCCTCATGGATGAGGACTTACAAACGCAGGAAGCAGGACACCCACCTGCTGAGTGCGGGTTCAAAACGAGGGCATCAACAGCGACGGCACGATTGGGACTCTTTAGTACATACGATATTGAAAATCCATGCCAGCGGGCATGGATTTTTTGTTTTGTCCTTTTTAGTATGATGGCTGAATAGAAGGTAAGTTTTAAATAAGATAACGCTGTGAACACTATTGGAGAGAAGTTTTGATTTCAGCTTAAAATGTTAATATAATTAATCCCATAGAACTACTTGCTTTAATATTCTAGTATGATATATTCATTATCGGGTATAAGATAATACATGCTTATTAAATAACATCTGATGGAGTTGATATAAATATGCTTCACCAATTTTCCAGGAATGAATTGGCTATTGGCAAAGAAGGCCTCGAAAAAATGAAAAATAGTACCGTTGCAGTACTAGGCATCGGCGGAGTTGGTTCCTTTGCAGCGGAAGCATTGGCGCGTTCCGGTGTTGGCCGGCTTGTGCTGGTTGATAAAGATGATGTTGATATTACAAATGTGAACAGACAGGTCATCGCTTTATTATCCACTGTCGGGAAACCAAAGGTGGATTTAATGCAAGAAAGAATCAAGGATATCAATCCTGACTGTGAAGTTATTGCTTTGAAAATGTTTTATACAGAAGAAACCTATGAGCAATTCTTTAATTACGGTCTGGACTTTGTAGTTGATGCTTCAGATACAATCGCCTATAAAATTCATCTAATAAAAGAATGCTTGAATAGAGGGATTCCAATGATCTCAAGCATGGGTGCTGCAAATAAGATGGATCCAACCAGGTTCCAGATTGCTGATATCTTCAAAACTCATACTGACCCGATTGCTAAGGTTATCCGCACGCGCCTGAGGAAAGAAGGAATCAGAAAAGGTGTTCCGGTTGTATTTTCAGATGAAAGCCCGATTGTTATCCGGGAAGATGTCCGAAAAACAGTTGGAAAAGATGATGCTGAAATCAGAAAGGCCAAAATGCCGCCATCTTCTAACGCATTTGTTCCTTCTGTTGCAGGTTTAATCATGGCCAGCTATGTAACCAGGGAACTTTTAAGCGATATAAAAATTGCACGTGTAAATGACTAAAAAGAGACCGGCCTTCTGCAGGCCGGTTTTTGCACATTAAAATGTTCTTAAATCGCGCCCCAATTAATGAACAGCTCTTTTCTCTTCTATGCTGTCATGCTTCAGCAGCTGGTCTGCTTCTTTCAGGATGCTTGCCATTTCCTCATATTGCAAAAGCTGATTTTTATATTCCGCTTCTTTTTCCTTCAACCTTTTAATTAATTGTTCATTTTGAAGTTTTAATTGCATTTGTTCTTCGTGCAAACATTTATTTTCCTTTATTTGATCTGGATCAGGCCGTGTTTTAGCAAAATTTCTTAAAAAGTTTATGACTTGAGCCAAATTGGCGGGCGGAGCAGTATCAGGAGTTTCAGGTGTTTGAGTGCCAGCAGTATTCCTTGAGCTTTTTTCGGATCCATGATCTTCTCTTTTTGTAATGACCATTTTCCATCGATATTGACAGGCTGAAACCGTACGTCCGAGCTCCGTACTAGCCTTCTTAAAGGCTGATGCTTTTGAATCGCCATTTGATGTGTATTCAAGTACTGTCTCTTCGAGTAATTGATCCTCTTCCGGCTTCCATAAGTCTTTCCGTTCCTTCATTTCTTTGATCACCTCGAAAATACGATTGTTAGGCTTATCGTCACCTTAATAGATGAAAATATTCCATTCTCAGCTGGTGAAAGGTAAAATAGCAAGGAGCAAATCTAATTTTGATCCCGGCCTTAAAGATGTCTGTAAAACGGACAAACATTTCCAGCTGGGAGGAGGATGAATACATGGATACTCTTGTAGAAATACAGGAAGTTACAAAAGTGATAAAAGGAAGAACAATTATTGATTCTGTCAGCTTTGACGTGAAAAAGGGAGAGGTATTCGGTTTCCTTGGCCCAAACGGTGCAGGTAAAACCACCACTATACGAATGCTGGTGGGCTTGATCGGCATTACTTCCGGGGACATAAAAATTCTAGGCAGCAGCATTAAAACAGATTTTGAAAAAGCGGTTTCCCATATTGGAGCCATTGTAGAAAATCCTGAGATGTATAAGTTTTTGTCAGGTTATCAAAATCTCATCCATTATGCACGAATGTCAAAAGGTGTGACAAAAGAGAAAATTGATGAGACTGTCGAGCTGGTAGGCCTGACAGATCGGATTCATGATAAAGTGAGGACATACTCACTTGGAATGAGGCAGAGACTTGGTCTGGCGCAGTGTCTATTGCATGATCCCAAAATCCTCGTTCTGGATGAGCCTACGAATGGCCTTGATCCGGCAGGCATCAGGGAAATTCGTGATCACCTGAGGATGCTTGCGAGAGACAGAGAAATGGCTGTCTTTGTTTCCAGCCATTTATTATCGGAAATGGAAATGATGTGCGACAGAATCGGCATTATCCAAAACGGGAAATTGATTGATGTTCAGTACATCAGTGATTTTGTACAGGGAAAAGAAAAAGTTTATGAAGTGGAAGTGGATGACCCTGATCAAGCAGAAAGAATGTTAAAGGGTATATACCCCGAATTGCCTATACAGGTCACAGAAAACAGCGTGTACCTTCCACTTGTCCGTGAAGGCATACCTGAGATGGTAAAGGAGATGGTCCGGACAGATATTAGAATATTTGCTGTCCGTGAAGTTACCAAAACATTGGAAGATCGCTTCCTGGAAGTTACTGAGTACAAGGGAGGTGCCGAACATGCTCGGACTGATTCAAAATGAATGGATGAAGATATTTAGGCGTCCGGGGACTTATGTCATGATTGGACTGCTTTTAATCATGGCGACTGTTGCAGGTGCCTTTATAAAATATCAGGAAAGCGGAGGGTCAGTCCCGGATAATATGGAATGGAAAAGGGGTTTGCAGACTCAAAACGAAAGCTATCAAAAACAGCTTGATGAGATGGGGGAAACGGTTCCCAGAGACATGAAGGAACAGTATCAGAGGGAGATTGCCCTTAATGAATACCGAATTCAACATGATATATCACCGAATGAGGAGTACTCTGTCTGGGGATTTGTATCCGATACCTCACAGCTTATTGAATTTGCCGGCCTGTTTACCATCATCATTGCCGGGGGGATCGTGGCGAGTGAGTTTACATGGGGAACCATCAAACTTCTTTTGATCAGGCCTATTAAAAGAGTGAAAATCCTGGGAGCAAAGTATATCGTCGTGATTTTGTTCGGTCTGATGCTGCTGGCCCTCCTCTTCGGATATTCAGCACTTCTGGGCAGTCTCCTCTTTGGATTGCCTGAAAAAGCAATTCCTTATTTATATTATTACAATGGAACAGTGGAAGAACAAAGCATGGGACTTCATCTGATAGCTTATTATGGCCTTAAATCTATTAATATGCTTATGCTTGCAACTATGGCTTTTATGATTTCAGCAGTTTTCAGGAATAGCTCTCTGGCAATAGGACTTTCTCTGTTTCTGATGTTTATGGGAGGACAAGTCACAAGGCTGATTGCCATGAAGTATGATTGGGCAAAGTACAGCCTTTTTGCCAATACAGATCTTCTTCAATATTTTGAAGGAGTGCCAATGGTTCAGGGAATGACGCTTGGATTTTCGATCATGATTATTTTTATCTACTTCCTGCTTTTCCAGGCGCTTGCATTTTATGTATTTAATAAAAGAGATGTTTCTGCTTAGAAGTAAATAAGAAAAGGTCTGGCATCGCTGCCAGACCTATTGCTATTTAAGGAGTTTTTCATAAACTGACGCTAATGCCTGTTCAAATTTGCCTGTTTTCTTAGGCTGATAATATACCTTGTTTTTTATTCTGTCCGGCAAGTACTGCTGTTTGACCCAGCCTGTTTCATAATCGTGAGGGTACAGATAGCCGATGCCTCTTCCAAGCTCTTTTGCTCCTTTGTAGTGGGCGTCCTTCAGATGATCGGGGACTTCACCGCTTTTGCCTGCACGAATATCTGCAATGGCAGAATCCAAAGCTTTGTATGCAGAATTGGATTTTGGAGATAAGCTAAGCTCTATGACCGCATTTGCAAGCGGTATCCTTGCTTCCGGAAATCCAATTCTTTCGGCTGTTTCGACGGCTGCGAGAGTCCTGGCTCCGGCTTGGGGTGATGCCAGTCCAATATCTTCATAGGCGATAACCAGAAGTCTTCTGCTTATGCTCTGCAAATCGCCTGCTTCAATTAATCTGCCCAAATAGTGAAGCGCAGCATTTACGTCGCTTCCGCGGATAGACTTTTGAAAACCGGATAATACATCGTAATGGGCATCCCCATCTTTATCGTGTGTAAAGCTTTTGCGCTGAATGCATTCCTCCGCAACGGACAAGTCAATCTTTATGATGCCTTCTTCATTCTCTTTTGTTGAAAGCACAGCCAGTTCCAAGGCATTAAGCGAGCTTCTGACATCGCCATTTGAAGCAGTGGCCAGATGAGTTAGTGCTTCATCCGTAAAAGCAGTTTGTTTATTGCCAAGGCCCCGTTCCTTATCCTGCAAGGCCCTTGCCAGTGCTTTTTTTATTTCATCTGCGGACAGCGGCTTCAGTTCAAAAATTTGACACCGGCTTCTGATCGCGGGATTTATTGCATGATATGGGTTGCTGGTTGTGGCGCCAATTAAAGTGATGCTGCCATTTTCCAGATAGGGAAGCAGAAAATCCTGTTTGCCTTTATCAAGCCTATGGACTTCATCCAGCAGCAGAATGACCCTTCCCGACATTTTTGCCTCTGCCGCTACCACTTCCATATCTTTTTTATTATTAGTCACTGCATTTAAAGTGCGGAAAGCATATTTGGTGCTTCCAGCAATAGCACTTGCAATCGACGTCTTGCCTATACCTGGAGGCCCGTACAGAATCATGGATGAGAGCTGCTTAGCCTGCACCATGCGATAAATAATTTTTCCTTCTGAAACAAGATGCTCCTGGCCGATGATTTCATCTATCATTCTCGGCCTCATCCGGAATGCAAGAGGTTTAATGTTCAAAGTTATCACTCCAGCCTTTTGCCGGCAGCCTGCAGTCTGCCTATCAATTTTCAGCAAAGCTTTCGCTTTCTATTTAAGATACCATAACATTTCCTGCTGCGAAATCATTTAGGCGGCAGTCGGCGAGTTCAATCCCGGCCCGCCCTTTTCCTCCTAAAATATGCTATAATGTCAAAAGTCTATAATATTACTAAGGATTTAATCTTCATATATTAAAGCTGGTCTTGCTGGGAGCGTTGGGCTTATGTTACTGAAAAATAAAGGGCAAATCGGTCCCAGGTTTTTGGTTTATTTAATAGGGCTGCTTGTTATGAGCCTGGGGATTGTTTTGTTAATAGTAGCTGATATAGGGGCAACCCCCTGGGATGTTCTGCATGTTGGGCTATACTACCAGCTTGGACTGACGATAGGCAGCTGGTCCATCATTGTCGGTATCTTCATATTAGCTGCTGCAGCATTGATTTCAAAGGAATTTCCACAGGCCGGTGCATTCTTGAATATGATACTGATTGGTCTGTTTATTGACGCCTATTTGCTTTTGCCGTTTATGCAGACACCTAATGGGCTGGCGGGGAAAATGGCCATGTTTGGTTTTGGTATAGTTGTTTATTGCTATGGGATGGGACTGTATATTTCTGCTCAGTTCGGAGCTGGGCCGAGGGATAGCCTGATGATTGCATTGACAGAAAAAACCGGCTGGAAGGTTAGAAATGTCAGAGCCTTAATGGAAATGGCTGTGCTGACTGTTGGATGGCAGTTAGGGGGACCTGTGTTTTGGGGCACCATTGTACTCAGTTTGGCAGTCGGACCAATTGTCGGTTCATCTTTGCCGCAATGCCAGGCTTTAACTGACCGATTTTTGGCAAAGCTTAAAGAAAGGGATGTATATGGGAATCAAAAGCTTAAAGAAAAGGATAGAGGTGCAAGCTGATGAAAATATCTACTAAAGGCCGTTATGGTTTAACTATAATGATTGAATTAGCTAAAAAGCATGGGGAAGGTCCGACTTCGTTAAAATCGATTGCCCAGACGAATGACCTGTCTGAGCACTATCTGGAGCAGCTTATTGCTCCGCTTCGGAACGCCGGCCTTGTTAAAAGCATCCGCGGTGCATACGGCGGATATATTTTAGGCAAAGAACCGACAAAAATTACCGCCGGGGATATCATCAGAGTTCTTGAAGGGCCCATCAGTCCAGTGGAAGGAATTGAAGATGAGGAGCCTGCAAAGAGAGAACTATGGATGCGAATTCGTGATGCTGTGAAAGATGTGCTTGATAACACAACGCTTGAAGATCTTGCCAGCCATACAGATACCGGAGAATCGGATGCTTATATGTTTTATATTTAGGCCTTAATCAGGGAATAATTTTCGTGGAAAATACAAGCAGCAGGACGAAATGAAGTAGGTGGAATAATTTGGAAAGAATATATCTTGACCATGCGGCAACTTCGCCAATGCATCCTGAAGTGATTGAACGGATGACTGAAGTCATGAAATCTGAATATGGAAATCCTTCAAGCATTCATCATTTCGGGAGGAGTGCACGCCATATTGTCGATGAAGCAAGATCTGCTTTAGCAAACAGTATTGGTGCAAAAGCCAATGACATTATTTTTACAGGCGGCGGAACAGAAGCTGATAATCATGCGATTTTTGGAACGGCTGAATCCTGCCGCCATAGGGGCAAACACATTATCACAACTCAAATTGAACATCATGCGGTTTTGCATGCATGTGAGGAGCTTGAAAGACAGGGCTTTGAGGTAACGTATTTGCCTGTTGATCCAAATGGGCGTGTTTCGGTAAAGGACGTAGAACATGCCTTGCGGGATGATACCATTCTTGTAACCATCATGTACGGAAATAATGAAATAGGGACTCTTCAGCCGATTAAGGAAATAGGCGGGTTATTGGCAGAGCACCCTGCCAAATTCCATACTGATGCTGTTCAGGCATATGGGCTTGAAAAAATTGATGTGCAGGAATTGAGAGTGGATTTGCTTTCCGTCTCCGCCCATAAAATCAATGGCCCAAAAGGGATTGGCTTTTTATACGCCCATCCTGATGTGAAGCTTTCTTCGAGGCTATTTGGCGGTGAACAAGAAAGGAAGCGCCGGGCAGGGACGGAAAATGTTCCATCTATTGCAGGCTTCCAGGAGGCTGTCCGGATCACTCAGAAGGACATGGAAGCTAAGCGGGAAGAGCTGCTTTCTTTTAAGATGCTGTTCATGGATAAACTGAAGCAGGAAGATGCTGTTTTTGAGCTGAACGGATTGCTTGATTATTCCCTTCCTCATGTTTTAAACTTAAGCTTTCCCGGAACAAATGTTGAAGCCATGCTGGTCAATCTTGATTTGGCTGGAATAGCAGCATCAAGCGGGTCGGCCTGTACTGCAGGCTCCATCGATCCATCCCATGTTCTTGTCAGCATGTTTGGAAAAGGGTCAGATAAACTGCAAAATTCCATACGTTTCAGCTTCGGCCTTTTTAATACAAAAGAACAAGTCGAAAAAGCAGCAGAACAAACAGCCAAAATCGTGAAGCGGCTGGCTAAATAGATATGATGATGGAAACATGCACATTTAAGCGTGCTTTCTGAAGATTTGAGGTGAAAGAGATGAACAAAGATCCAAAAGATACCCGGGTAGTGGTTGGAATGTCCGGAGGCGTTGATTCTTCTGTGGCGGCCCTGCTTTTGAAGGAACAGGGGTATGATGTCATCGGCATCTTTATGAAAAACTGGGATGATACAGACGAAAATGGTGTTTGTACCGCTACAGAGGACTACAATGATGTCATCCGGGTATGCAACCAAATCGGCATCCCATATTATGCAGTTAACTTCGAAAAGCAATATTGGGATAAGGTATTTACCTACTTCCTTGAAGAATACAAGGCAGGGCGGACACCCAATCCTGATGTTATGTGCAATAAAGAAATTAAATTCAAGGCATTCCTTGAACATGCTATGAGCCTTGGCGCCGACTATCTTGCGACAGGACACTATGCACGTGTTGAATTCAGGGATGGCGAATATAAAATGCTTAGAGGCATTGATGATAATAAGGACCAAACGTATTTTCTAAATCAGTTAACACAGGAACAGCTTGAGAAAGTGATGTTCCCGATTGGCGATATTGAAAAATCAAAAGTTCGTGAACTTGCAAAGGAAGCCGGTTTGGCAACTGCAGCAAAAAAAGACAGCACGGGCATCTGCTTTATTGGCGAGCGCAACTTCAAGGAGTTCCTTGGGAATTACCTTCCGGCGCAGCCCGGAAACATGGAAACCATGGACGGAAAAGTTGTCGGCAAGCATGATGGTCTCATGTATTATACCATTGGACAGCGGCATGGACTTGGCATTGGCGGAGCAGGTGAACCCTGGTTTGCAATTGGTAAAGACCTAAAGAGAAATGTCTTGTATGTTGGACAAGGCTTCCACAATGAATTGCTCTATTCAGACTCCATTATTGCTGTTAATGCCAGCTGGGTGACAAATTCAGAACAGCCGCAGGAATTTGAATGTACGGCTAAGTTCAGATATCGTCAGGCTGACAGCAGGGTAAAGGTTCAGATACTTGGAGATGGCAAGGTCAAAGTTACTTTTGAGGAGCCAATCCGGGCTGTTACCCCTGGTCAGGCGGTTGTCTTTTATAATAATGACGAGTGCCTTGGCGGCGGAACAATTGATGAAATATTCAAGGATGGCAAACAGCTGGATTATGTCGGTTAAGAAAAGACGGACCCCGATTCTTATCAAAGGATCGGGGTTTTATTACGGGAATAGAAGACAGCGGAAAAGGTGAAATCAAATATGCTATACTTTGATTTGAATGGAGTGATGAATTATGGATAAAAACCAAATGGGTATTCGATATATGCAAGAAGGAAAATGGGAAGAAGCAGCGAAGGTTTTTATGGAAGCAATTGAAGAAAATCCAACCGATCCAGTTTCATATATTAACTTTGGAAATGTGCTATCTGCTGTCGGAGAAAACGAAAAAGCGCTGAAGTTCTATGAGAAAGCAATAGGGCTTGATGAAAATGCCGGTGCAGCTTACTACAGTGCGGGAAATTTATATTATGAATTACAGCAGTTTGATGAAGCTAAAAAGATGTTTGAAACAGCATTGCAAAAAGGCCTGGAAACCGCTGATAATTTCTTCATGCTGGGCATGTCCCTTACAGCCCTTGATCAGGGCAGACTGGCTTTGCCTTATTTGCAGCGAAGTGCGGAGTTAAATGAAAATGACGCCGAAGCACATTTCCAATATGGATTATGCCTGGCACAGCTGGATTACATTGATGAAGCTATCGGGCAGATGGAAAAGTGCATTGAAATTGAGCCGGAGCATGCAGATGCTTATTACAATCTTGGGGTAGCATATGGATTTAAAGAAGACGAAAATGAAGCACTTACTTACTTTAATAAGGCACTGGAAATTCAGCCGGACCATATGCTTGCGGGCTATGGAAAAAAGCTGATTGAAAAGGGCGGCAGCGAATTGAATTAAAGTGGTTTTAAGGGGGAGGGAATGGAAATGGAAAAACAGGATTCCATGGATCTTTTTGCCGAACAGGGGAAGTTCATAAAAGGCAGACATCTGGTCACAATCTTTCATAATGAGCAAAACTTATATACGGTTGTGCGCATTCGGGTTGATGAAACGAATGACTCTTATGATGAAAAAGAAGCGGTCATTACAGGCTATCTGCCAAAGATGCATGAGCATGAAACCTATATTTTTTATGGTGAATTCAAAGACCACCCTAAGTTCGGAATCCAATTCCATGCAAGCCATTACAGGAAAGATCTTCCCCAGACCAAACAAGGTGTAGCCAATTATTTATCAAGTGAATTATTTAAAGGGATTGGCAAGAAAACCGCCGAGCAAATCGTGGAGACACTTGGAGAAGATGCGATTACTCGTATTCTAAACAAGCCGTCCCTGCTCGATAGTGTTCCCAAACTGTCACCTGAAAAAGCTAAATTGCTTTACGATACGCTTATGGAACACCAGGGTCTTGAGCAGGCCATGATTGCTCTTAATCAATATGGATTTGGCCCGCAGCTTTCCATGAGAATTTATCAGGTATATAAAGAAATGACGATTGAAGTCGTCCAAAATAACCCTTATAAGCTGGTTGAGGATATAGAAGGGGTCGGCTTTGGCCGTGCTGACGAACTGGGATATCAAATTGGCATATCAGGCAGTCATCCTGATCGTATAAAAGCTGCCTGCCTCTACATACTTGAAACGGAGAGTATGCAGGCAGGCCATGTTTATATTGAAGCAAAGCCTCTTCTGCAAAGTGTGAAGAAGCTGCTGGAAGAAAATAAGCGTGATGTGATTGAATACAGGGATATATCCAATGAACTGATTAAGCTTGAAGAGGAAGGGAAGATCATGGCTGAAGGCCAGAAAATCTTCCTTCCATCTCTTTATTTTTCCGAAAAGGGTCTAGTAACCAATATTAAGCGGATCCTTAAGCAAACCCAGTATGATGAACAGTTCCCGGAGTCGGAATTTCTTTTGGCCCTTGGAAATTTGGAGGAGCGCCTGGGTGTCCAATATGCCCCAACTCAAAAGGAAGCCATTCAAACAGCTCTTATGTCTCCTATGCTGATATTGACCGGCGGGCCGGGGACAGGAAAAACAACCGTTATTAAGGGGATTGTTGAGTTATATGCCGAGCTGCATGGCTGCTCTCTGGAACCGAAAGATTATAAAAAGGAAGAGCCCTTTCCCTTCCTGCTGGCAGCCCCTACAGGAAGGGCTGCAAAACGGATGGCAGAATCAACAGGACTGCCCGCGGTAACAATTCACCGTCTTCTTGGCTGGAATGGGTCTGAAGGATTTGACCGGCACGAGGAGAGTCCATTAGAAGGCAGGATTTTAATTGTAGATGAAACATCAATGGTTGATGTTTGGCTTGCAAACCAGCTTTTCAAGGCTCTTCCAGAAAATATGCAAGTAATCCTGGTTGGTGATGAAGACCAGCTGCCTTCTGTGGGTCCCGGCCAGGTTTTGAAGGATCTTTTGCGCTCAGAACGCATTCCAACTGTCCGTTTAACAGATATATACAGGCAGGCTGAAGGATCCTCAATTATTGAACTGGCCCATGAAATGAAAAAAGGCAAGCTTCCTGCGAACATCTCTGCGCAGCAATCGGATCGTTCATTTATCAAATGCCAGCCGGGCCAAATTGCGGATGTCGTTGAAAAGGTTGTCCTGAATGCCAAAAAAAAAGGTTATTCTTCAAAAGATATTCAGGTGCTTGCTCCAATGTACCGCGGACCTGCAGGCATCGACAGACTAAACGAAATACTGCAGGAAATACTGAATCCAAATCCCGATGGAACAAGGAAAGAGCTGTCCTTTGGCGATGTGAAATACAGAATTGGCGATAAGGTCCTTCAGCTTGTCAACCAGCCTGAGAACAATGTTTTTAATGGAGATATGGGTGAAATTGTTTCTATTTTTTACGCAAAGGAAAATACGGAAAAACAGGATATGATTGTCGTATCCTTTGATGGTGCGGAAGCTACATACACAAGGCAGGATCTGAATCAGATCACGCATGCCTACTGCTGCTCTGTCCATAAATCGCAGGGAAGTGAATTTCCGATCGTCATTATGCCTGTTGTTAAAAGCTATTACAGGATGCTGAGAAGAAATCTCCTTTATACCGCCATTACCCGCAGCAGACAATTTTTGATACTGTGCGGAGAAGAAGATGCATTAAAAATCGGTGTGGAACGTGCGGATGAACAGGCCCGCCTGACCACTCTTTCTGAAAAGCTGAGAGATGCAATCCTATCTAATGATGAAACAGGGCTTGAAGATATAGCTGAGTCTTCTCTTGAGGAAACACTTTCTCTCGAAGAAAAGCTTCTCCAAGCCGACCCAATGATAGGAATGGGAAATATAACACCGTATGATTTTTTGGAAAAAGAATATAGCTAAGAAGAGCAGTCTACAATAAAAGACTGTTCTTTTTGTATATCTAAACAATAGACATGCAATTTGTCGGTTAAATCTAAAATATAAAAAGGAGAGATAAATGTGGAAAAGAAAAGCAGAACTTCTCTTCTCAATCTCCATGGAGTAAAACGCCGCAGACAGCCTCGGCAGGAATATGAGTTTTCAGAGGAACTGTCAGACGGCGGGGAGCGCAGCGAGCGTTTTAATAAGCCAAGGTACAGCAGAAAGTAGGCTTATGCAGGCTTTCTAATCCGTTCTTAACAATACTTTTTGGCTCCTATGGCAATGGTTTTCCGTTATGTTTTTTTAGGGACAGTGAAAACTATAAATGTTCGGGAAGGCGGGACTCTCTTTGCGGACATTTTCTTTATTAAAAGGCCTGCCGGTTTTTGAGTTGAAAACCGGTAATAAAGCAGGCGATATCTGTGATTTATCCATTTCAGGCACCGGAAAAGTTCAGGGATTACTGCTGCGAAAGGGCGCACTTTTGAAAAAGACATATATCATCAATATTGAAGACGTGGCATCTTTCGGCTGGGATGGAGTGATGATTGAAGATACCTCTGTTCTTCAGGCAATTCCTAAACATGATGATTATACATGTGAGACCCATAACCGGTTAACCGGCAAAATGATTATGAGCCGGGAAGGAGAACGGCTGGGTTTGCTTGAGGATGTATACTTTAAGGAAGAATTGGGCACGATTGTAGGGTACGAACTGTCGGATGGCTTCTTTTCAGATGTGCTGGAAGGAAAACGTGTCATAAAAACCGATGACCCGCCTGCAATTGGAAAAGACGCCATAATTGTAAATGTAAAATAGTGAGGTGTCTTTTTCGTGCTGAAATGTCCAAATTGCCAGAGCAAAGATATTGGTAAAATCGGGATTAACCAATATTATTGCTGGAATTGCTTTATAGAACTTTCCTTGTCCAAAGGGATCATTAACACCCATCAAGTAGAGGAAGATGGTACGCTCAGCTCCCTTGATGATTTATTTGCAGAAGATGAGCGCCGGTTTCTTTCGTAAGAATTAACGAAAGAGGTGAGCCAGTGTGAACAGAATATTAACCTCTGCAATGATGCTTGGGGCAGGCATGGCTGCTTATAATTACGCCCAAAAGAATAATATGATATCAGGCCGAAAAATGAAACGCATCCAAAAAAGAATAACAAAAGCTTTATTTTAAAATGATCATGGCTGGTTCTTAAAAAAGGGGCCAGCTTTTTTTGCGCAGCTCCAGGCTTTTCTTACTAAGTAAGATGCATAAATCCCAGGGAAGCTATCACAATAAAAACAAGGAGGGGGGCCATATTGAATATTCAAATGAAATGGTACTACCGGCTTGGATTTCTGCTTCTCTTGTTTATTGTGATTTTGGTTTTTCTAAAGCTCCAGGCATTATGGATGCCCATTCTGGAAATCGTATTTGCCGTATTCATTCCTTTTGTCATTGGTGCATTTATTACATATCTTCTACACCCGATCGTGGAAAAATTGCATGAAACGGGCCTTCACAGGGGGCTTGCCGTTTTTATTATTTATTTTTTATTTTTCGGGGGAATTGGCCTTACCCTGTATAAAGGGATTCCGGCTTTTATTCATCAATTGCGAGATCTGGCGGAAAATGCTCCTCATTTTGCAAATCAGTACCGCGGGTGGATCGACACGATACAGAGTAAAACTTCAACATGGCCTGATGGCCTGCAGACCAGGATTGATGATGTTATTGCAGCTGTAGAGCAGCGGTTAAATAATCTTTTATCGAAGGTAATCACATTTTTTCTTAATGTATTGAACTATGCTGTGATTATCGCAGTTATCCCCTTCATCTCCTTTTATCTCCTTAAAGATTTTTCGATTATGAAAAGAGCTGCCTGGTATTTGACGCCAAGAAAATGGAGAAAGGAAGGCGTGTTGTTCTTAAGAGATATAGATAAGTCTCTCGGAAGCTATATCAGAGGGCAGCTTCTGGTATGTGCAGCCATTGGGGCCATTTCTTCTCTGCTATTCTGGGTTTTTGATATGCGCTATCCTCTTTTGCTCGGCACTATAATAGGTGTTACTAATGTAATCCCTTATTTTGGTCCAATTATCGGAGCGGTCCCGGCTGTCATCATTGCCTCAGCTTTATCGGTTAAAATGGTCGTAATAACAATTGGGATTATTATGGTTCTTCAGTTCCTTGAGGGGAATATCCTATCACCCCTGATTGTTGGAAAAAGTCTTCATATGCACCCTCTTCTCATTATGCTCGCACTGCTGGCCGGCGGAGAAGCTGGAGGGATATTGGGCTTGATTATTGCAGTTCCGATTTTAGCTGTTATTAAAGTAAGTATCATACATGCAAAAAAACACTTTTCAAAAAATAAACAGCCAAAAATCAGCAGAACCTCATCATGATGTTGACAACAATAAAGATAAATCGCTATAATGCGTCTATAAAGTTATATATTAAACATTTTGACGGAATGAGTATGTTATAGGCCATCTGCGTGAATGCATTGCTGCATTCATAAAAGAGAGGGAGTTCCATGGCTGAAAGAACTTCCAGATGAAGGATAACAGAAAGCTAATCCTGAGTGCAGCTAATCCCTGCCGTATTTCCGCGTTAAGGATCTGAGAGATGGGAGATTGTCTAATGAACCGGATAAGGATCTGGTCATTATACTTTTAACTTCCATAATCAGGGTGGTACCGCGAGCAAGCTCTCGTCCCTGTCCAGGGATGAGGGCTTTTTTTGTTGTTTTTAAAGTTTTTACATACATTAGGAGGCTGGTTAGAATGAAACAATTGTCAGGTGCTGAAATACGCAGAATGTTCCTGGATTTCTTTAAGGAGAAAGGACACGCTGTTGAACCGAGCGCATCTCTCGTTCCGCACGAAGATCCTTCCCTGCTCTGGATTAATAGTGGTGTTGCCACTCTGAAAAAATATTTTGACGGCCGTGTCATCCCTGAGAATCCAAGGATTACAAATGCCCAAAAATCCATCCGCACCAACGATATCGAAAATGTAGGAAAAACAGCAAGGCACCATACATTTTTTGAAATGCTGGGCAACTTCTCAATTGGTGATTACTTTAAAGAAGAAGCAATCGTTTGGGCTTGGGAGTTTTTGACTGATAAACAATGGATCGGTTTTGCAGAAGAAAAGCTTTCTGTTACGATTCACCCCGAAGATGATGAAGCCTTCAACATCTGGAGGGAAAAAGTGGGAGTGCCGGAAGAAAGAATTATCCGCCTGGAAGGAAACTTCTGGGATATCGGAGAAGGGCCAAGCGGTCCAAATACAGAAATCTTCTATGATCGCGGACCTGAATATGGAAATGACACAGAAGATCCTGAACTTTATCCCGGCGGTGAAAACGACCGATATTTAGAAGTCTGGAACCTTGTGTTTTCTGAGTTCAACCATAATCCTGATGGTACTTATACACCGCTTCCTAAGAAAAATATTGATACCGGGATGGGGCTTGAGCGGATGGCATCTGTCGTTCAAAATGTGCCTACCAACTTTGATACAGACTTATTTATGCCGATTATCCGGGGAACAGAAGAAATCTCAGGCCGGAAATATGGATCTTCAAAAGAAACGGATGTTGCATTTAAAGTTATTGCTGACCATATCCGCACAGTGGCATTTGCAGTGGGTGACGGTGCGTTGCCTTCTAATGAAGGTCGGGGCTATGTATTGAGAAGATTGCTTCGCCGTGCTGTCAGATATGCCAAACAAATCAATATAAACGAGCCATTCATGTATGAATTGGTGCCGGTGGTAGGAGAAATTATGCATGACTTCTATCCGGAAGTAAAAGAAAAAACAGAATTTATCCAAAAGGTCATCAAAAATGAAGAAGAACGTTTCCATGAAACACTTCATGAAGGTCTTGCCATTCTTTCATCTGTTATTAAGAAAGAAAAGGAAAAAGGCAGCGATACGATTCAGGGTGAAGACGTTTTCCGTCTTTATGATACGTACGGATTCCCGGTTGAGTTAACGGAGGAATATGCTGAAGAAGAGGGTATGAAAGTGGATCATGCCGGATTTGAAAAGGAAATGGAAGGACAGCGTAAGCGTGCACGTTCAGCGCGTCAGGATGTAGATTCAATGCAGGTCCAGGGCGGTGTATTAGGAGAGCTGAAAATCGAAAGCAAATTTGTCGGATATGATAAGCTTCAGACAGAAGCCCAAATAGCTGCAATTGTGAAGGATGGGCAATTAATCGAAGAAGCTCATGATGGTGAGGAGATTCAGCTGATCCTGAATGAAACACCATTTTACGCAGAGAGCGGCGGGCAGATTGCTGACCAGGGAACTCTTGAAGCAGAAGATTTAAAGGTTGTCATCAAGGATGTTCAAAAAGCTCCAAATGGCCAAAACCTTCATAGAGCTGTCGTTGAAAAAGGAACGCTGAAGGCTGAAGCATCTGTATTGGCTGCGGTAAATGAGCAAATCCGTTCAAAGGTAATCAAAAATCATACTGCAACTCACTTGCTGCATCAGGCTTTAAAGGATGTTTTGGGTGGCCATGTTAACCAGGCTGGTTCTTTAGTAGGGCCGGATCGTCTGCGTTTTGATTTCTCTCATTTCGGGCAAATTACTTCTGAAGAGCTTGAGAAAATTGAAGCGATTGTTAACGAACAAATTTGGCAAAGCCTTGAAGTTGACATCAATTACAAGGATATTGACGAGGCAAAAGCACTGGGTGCTATGGCTCTATTTGGTGAGAAATATGGCAAGATAGTCCGTGTTGTTCAGGTTGGGGATTACAGTCTTGAGCTTTGCGGAGGGTGCCATGTTCCGAATACTGCTTCCATCGGATTGTTCAAGATTCAATCGGAAAGCGGAATTGGCGCTGGAACTCGCAGAATAGAAGCAGTAACTGGTGAATCTGCATACAAGCTAATGAATGATCAGATTACTGTTTTAAAAGAAGCATCAGGCAAATTAAAGACCAATCCAAAAGATTTGTCCGCAAGAATTGATGTGCTGCTTGGAGAAATGAAGCAGCTTCAGCGTGAGAACGAATCTTTAGCAGCGAAATTGGGCAATATTGAAGCAGGGAGCCTGGTATCCAAGGCAAAAGAAGTCAATGGCATTACCGTTCTTGCTGCGAAGGTCCAGGCATCAGATATGAATAACCTGCGCAATATGGCTGACGATTTAAAACAAAAGCTTGGATCTGCAGTTGTTGTATTAGGCAGTGTAAACGAGGGAAAAGTGAATATTATTGCCGGAGTGACAGATGATCTGATCAAAAAAGGCTTCCATGCAGGCAAAGCGGTCAAAGAAGTTGCAGCAAAATGCGGCGGCGGAGGCGGAGGCCGTCCGGACATGGCTCAGGCTGGCGGAAAAGACCCGGAAAAACTTGAAAGTGCTCTGCAATTTGTAGAAGAATGGGTTAAATCCGTTTGATATCCCTGTAAAGTAGTGTAAAATGGGAGGTAACCAAGAGAGATTGTTCATCATCAGGAAGAAACAGCTTGTTCTTCACCATGTTTTCCTGTCAGGAACAAGATCATTTATTGATCGCTCTGTTTATTCAGGCGGCAGGCCAAACAGTTATGAAGAGAGGGACAAGCTGGCAGTGAACCGGATTTAATCCGGCAAATATAAGCTATCCTATCCTTCATACAGAAAAGCGAGGTGTAAGATATGAGCTCATTTGACAAAACAATGAGGTTTAATTTTCCTGAAGAACCAATCGAACAAGATGTTAATGAAGTTCTGTTTCAAGTTTATGGTGCCCTCCAGGAAAAAGGGTATAACCCTATAAATCAAATTGTCGGTTATCTGCTGTCCGGGGATCCGGCTTACATTCCCCGCCATAAGGATGCACGCAATATCATCCGTAAACTTGAACGGGATGAGATCATCGAAGAATTGGTTAAATCATACTTAAAACAGCAGCGTGAGGGGTAAACATGCGGACTATGGGACTGGATGTCGGCTCTAAGACAGTCGGCGTCGCTCTAAGCGATGCGCTTGGATGGACAGCGCAGGGCTTGGAAACCATCAAAATCAACGAGGAAGAAAAAGAGTTTGGTTTTGAAAGAATTGGTGAAATAATAAAAGAGCATGAAGTCAGTAAGATTGTTGTCGGCTTGCCTAAAAATATGAATGGAACCATTGGCCCCCGCGGTGAAGCCAGCCAGTTCTTTGCTTCAGAGCTGGAGAAGCTATTTGGCCTTCCGGTCGTATTATGGGACGAGCGTCTCTCAACAATGGCAGCTGAAAGAGTTTTGCTTGAAGCGGATGTCAGCCGCAAAAAACGGAAAAAAGTCATTGATAAAATGGCAGCCGTCATGATTTTACAAGGCTTTTTAAATAGCCAAATTTAATGAGGTGAACAGAAATGAACCATGGAGATAACAACATTACTGTAATTGACGAGGAAGGCAACGAGCAGCTTTGCGAAGTATTGTTCACGTTTGATTCGGAAGAATTCGGCAAGTCATATGTCCTTTACTACCCAGTGGGAGCAGATGAAAATGATGATGAAGAAATTGAAATTCACGCATCAGCATTCAGCCCAAGCGAAGATAGCAAGGATGGCGAACTGCAGCCGATCGAGACAGAAGAAGAATGGGATCTAATTGAAGAAATGCTAAACACATTCCTTGATGAGCAGGAAGATTAATAAAACTGGCCCGCGGGCCAGTTTTTTATTTGCTTCTTTTTCGGCAGGAGTTGAATAAACCGAAAGTGCAAAATATGGAAATGATTGGCGAATCTTTTTGGTTTTTGTAATATCCTGCGACTTCCAAAAGAAAATATAGTATAATAAGCCCGTGATGTATGAGGAAACAATAAGAATATACGATTTCTTTGGCCAGTTGGCAAGAAAACATGCTAGTTAATTTCCAAAGAAGCCAACGTCTTTAACGGGGGGATATGTGATGTCGGCAGACGATCAAAAAGGAAAAAAAGAAATAATACGTGAAAAAATGATTGAGCGCCAAGGCGAAGCAAAAGTAGTCCGTAAAATTGTACTGATAGTTGCAATCATATTATTAATCTCAGCTGCTGCTGTGATTGGCGGCGGATATTTTTATATTAATTCAGCTTTAAAGCCTGTAGATCCGGATAATAATAAGCCGAAGAAAGTAGAGATACCAATCGGGTCATCTGTTACAGGAATCGGCACTGTTCTTGAAGAAAATGGAATTATCAGGGATGCACGTGTTTTTAAATACTATGTGAAATTCAAAAATGAAGCTGGATTTATGGCAGGAGAATATGAATTGAAGCCTTCTATGAATATGAAGGAGATTCTGGATAGCTTGAAAACAGGTAAGGTAATGGAAGAAGTAGCATTCAAGATCACCATTCCAGAGGGAAAACAGCTTGAGCAGATCGCAGGAATTATTGCCGAAAAGACTGATAAAAAACCTGAAGACGTTTTGAAGAAACTCAATGATAAAGCTTTTATTGAGTCTTTAATGGCAGCATATCCTGAATTGCTGACAAAGGAAATCCTTGCAGAGAATATTAAGTATCCCCTTGAAGGATACTTATTCCCGGCAACCTATCCTTTTTACAAAGAAGATCCGACTATAGAGGAAATTGTCAAAGTTATGCTTGATAAAACGGCTTCAGTTATTAAAAAGTATAGCGGTGATATGGAGAAGCAGGAATACACTCCGCACAAATTATTGACAATGGCATCGCTCATAGAGGAAGAAGCAACGGCGAAAGTAGACCGTGATCAGATTGCGAGTGTTTTCTACAACCGGATTGACACAGGAATGCCTTTACAGACAGATCCAACTGTCCTGTATGCACATGGTGAGCATAAATCAAGGGTCCTTTATAAAGACTTAGAGATCGACTCACCATACAACACATATAAGTACCCTGGACTGACGCCCGGACCTATTGCAAATGCCGGGGTTTCCTCAATTGAAGCAGCATTGGTGCCTGCAGAAACAGATTTCCTTTACTTCCTGGCCACATCAACAGGAGAAGTGCTTTTCTCAAAGACACTGGATGAGCATAATCAAAAAAAAGCACAGCATATATCAAATAATTAAATTAGGAAAAGGGGAATGTGCAGATATAGCATTCCCCTTTTACTTATGGTAAAATAGATCAGGTGTTTTATATTTCTTCGCGATAGCGTAAATCACGGACAAGCATGGATACAGGCTCATCTAAGCCGGAATGCAGCACAGCGCATTTTCACATCCTATCTGTGAACGCTATTTTTTTCATGTCTAAATAGAAAAGCGGCTAAAAACCGCAGTTTGACAATAAAATTTCATCTGATCGAGGTGATGCCAGCTTGATGAACGATAAGCTGCATGCATATATAGAGGAAATAATACCTGAAAGGCCCCAGTTGCTGGACAAAATGGAGCAATACGCCCAAGAACACAATGTTCCGATCATGGAGCTGGCAGGAATCGAGGCGATGCTTCAGCTGTTGCGCATTCAAAAACCGAAAATGATTCTCGAAGTAGGCACGGCAATAGGCTATTCAGCACTCAGAATGGCGTTCGCAGTTCCAGAGACGAAAATTGTTACAATTGAACGCGATGCGGAACGTTACCAGCTTGCCGAAAAGTATATAGAAGAAGCCGGGAAAAAGGAGCAAATCATCATCATTAAGGGAGATGCCCTGGAAGTCGGGGAAGACGTTGAAAAGCACGGACCCTATGATGCTATATTTATTGATGCAGCAAAAGGCCAATATCAGCGGTTCTTTGAAATCTATTCACGATTTCTCTCAGATGGCGGCGTGATTATAACAGACAATGTCCTTTTCAAAGGCCTTGTGTGTGAAGCAGATATAGAAAATAAACGTATCCGGAATATGGTAAGAAAAATTGATGTGTTTAATAAATGGTTAATGAGTCATCCTGAATATCATACAGTTATTTTGCCTGTTGGGGATGGCGTGGCAATTAGTAAAAAGAGGTGATTATAATGAAAAAACCTGAACTGTTGGTAACGCCAACAAGTGTTGAGGATATCGGGCCCCTTGTGTATGCAGGTGCAGATGCTTTTGTGGTAGGAGAACAGCGATATGGACTGAGACTTGCAGGGGAATTCACACGGGAAGATGTGAAAGAAGCGGTTGAACTTGCACACAAGCATGGGAAAAAAGTGTATGTGGCGATGAACGCTTTATTTCATAATGATAAAGTGCCTGAACTTGAAGGTTACATCAGTTTCCTGAAAGAAATAAATGCTGATGCAATTATATTTGGAGATCCTGCTGTATTAATGGCCGCCCGCTCGGCTGCGCCGGACATGAAGCTCCATTGGAATACAGAAACTACTGCAACAAACTGGTATACATGCAACTACTGGGGCAGAAAAGGTGCAAAACGCGCAGTCCTGGCAAGAGAGATAAATATGGATGCCATCATTGAAATAAAAGAAAATGCCGATGTGGAAATTGAAGTGCAGGTTCATGGCATGACTGCCATGTTCCAATCAAAGCGCTCCCTGCTGGGCAACTATTATGAATACCAGGGGAAAGCCCTGGAAGTGGAAAACCGCAAACAGGAAAAAAATATGTTCCTCCACGATAAGGAACGGGAAAATAAATACCCGATTTTTGAAGATGAAAATGGCACTCATATCATGAGTCCTAATGACATCTGCATTATAGATGAACTGCAGGAAATGATTGAAGCAGGCATTGATTCATTTAAAATTGACGGGATATTAAAAACTCCTGAGTATATTGTTGAAGTGACTAAACTCTATAGAAAAGCTATTGATCTATGTGTCGAAGATTCGGGCCAATACGATGAAATAAAAGATGGTCTTCTCACTGAAGTTGAAGAAATACAGCCAGCGAATCGTCCGCTTGATACCGGATTCTTCTTTAAGGAAACTGTCTACTAATTTGACTATATTAAAAAGAAAGAGGAGGAAGCTCTATGGCAGCGGTAAAAGTAAAAATTTCCGAAATTGTCAACGGCAAACGGGTTATTGTAAAAAAGCCTGAATTGCTTGCTCCGGCTGGAAACCTTGAAAAGCTGAAGATTGCCGTTCACTATGGTGCCGACGCTGTGTTTATCGGCGGACAGGAATACGGCCTTCGTTCAAACGCAGGCAACTTCACTTTTGAAGAAATGAAAGAAGGCGTCGAATTCGCCAAAAAATACGGAGCTAAGATTTATGTTACAACCAATATTTTTGCTCATAACGAAAATATTGATGGTCTTGAGGATTATTTGCTGGGCCTTAAAGAAGCAGGAGTTGCAGGAATCATTGTGGCAGATCCGCTGATCATTGAAACCTGCCGCCGTGTTGCACCGGAGATAGAAGTTCATTTAAGCACACAGCAATCCCTCTCCAACTGGAAGGCAGTCGAGTTCTGGAAGGAAGAAGGATTGGAGCGTGTGGTCCTTGCGCGTGAAACAAGTGCGGAAGAAATCAAAGAAATGAAGGAGAAGGTTGATATTGAAATTGAAACCTTCATTCATGGGGCGATGTGTATTGCCTACTCCGGGCGCTGCACACTCAGCAACCATATGACTGCACGTGATTCCAACAGGGGTGGCTGCTGTCAATCCTGCCGCTGGGATTATGATTTATATCAGCTTGAAGGAGAAAATGAAGTTCCTTTATACAGCGAAGGAGATGCTCCATTTGCGATGAGTCCTAAAGATCTTAAGCTGATTGAATCAATTCCGCGTATGATCGAATTGGGAATTGACAGTTTAAAAATTGAAGGACGCATGAAATCCATCCATTACATTGCAACAGTAGTAAGCGTGTACCGCAAAGTGATTGATGCCTATTGTGCAGATCCGGACAACTTCCAGATTAAGCAGGAATGGCTTGAAGAGCTTGATAAATGTGCAAACCGCGAAACAGCGACCGCTTTCTTTGAAGGGGTTCCTGGGTATAAAGAGCAAATGTTTGGAAATCATAGCAAAAAGACGAATATCGATTTCGTCGGGCTTGTGCTGGATTACAATCCGGAAACACAAATTGTTACCCTTCAGCAGAGAAACAAATTTATGCCTGGAGAGGAAGTCGAATTCTTCGGACCTGAAATTGAAAACTTTACACAAGTCATTGATAAAATTTGGGATGAAAAAGGCAATGAGCTGGATGCTGCGCGCCATCCGCTTCAAATTGTTCAATTTAAAGTTGATAAGCCGGTATACCCTGACAACATGATGCGAAAGGAGCTCTAATCAATGAAACGCAAACCCGTTGTAATTGGGGTGGCCGGCGGTTCCGGCTCAGGAAAAACGAGCGTAACCAAAGCGATCTACGACCGTTTCAAAGGGCACTCAATCCTTATGATCGAACAGGATTATTATTATAAGGATCAGACTCATCTTCCTTTTGAAGAAAGATTGAAAACGAATTATGACCATCCGCTTGCATTTGATAACGATTTGCTAATTGAACATATTGAAAGCCTGCTGAGATATGAACCGATTAACAAGCCTGTATATGATTATGCCATGCATACAAGGTCGGAAGAGGTAATTGAAGTCGAACCAAAGGATGTCATCATCTTAGAAGGCATTCTGATTCTTGAGGATGAGAGGCTCCGTAATCTGATGGACATGAAATTATACGTAGATACAGATGCCGACCTGCGGATCATCCGCCGCTTATTCAGGGATATAAAAGAGCGGGGGCGCACCATGGATTCAGTCATTGAACAATATGTAAATGTTGTGCGGCCAATGCATAATCAATTTATTGAGCCGACGAAAAGATATGCTGACATCATTATTCCTGAAGGCGGGCATAATTACGTGGCCATCGATTTAATGGTCACAAAAATTCAAACAATTCTTGAACAAAAGTCATTTTTATGAAACAATAGCATTGAAAATGTTCTATAGGACTTATCCTTTTACCGAATGGCTGTGTAAGATCCATTACTTACCCGGTTCATAATAACCGCCAGCTAAATCTTTCAGAGCCAATCAATAGAAAAAGATGATCTGCGCGCCCTTTAACAAAGGACGCGCTCCTGTTCATTTTCTTGAAAATATGATAAAAAGAAGTACATACATTATAGAACACATACTTTTAAAGAATGTGTAATTCGAAGGAGTGAAGGTTTTGGCTACAGAAAAGGTTTTCCCAATGACACAGGCAGGTAAAGAAAAACTTGAGCAGGAACTTGAATATTTAAAATCGGTTAAACGCAAAGAAGTGGTTGAACGTATAAAGATCGCAAGAAGCTTCGGAGACCTTTCCGAGAACTCAGAATATGATTCAGCGAAAGAAGAGCAGGCATTTGTTGAGGGCCGGATTACCACTCTTGAAAATATGATCCGCAATGCAAAGATCATCCAAGAGGAAGAAATGGCCGGAGATATTGTTGGACTTGGCCGTTCCGTTACGTTCGTAGAGCTTCCGGATGGAGACGAAGAAACTTACACTATCGTAGGAAGTGCCGAGGCGGATCCTTTTGAAGGAAAAATCTCAAACGATTCACCAATTGCTAAGAGCCTGATTGGGCGTACAGTTGGAGACGAAGTGACCGTTCAGACTCCTGGAGGAGAAATGAACGTACGCATTGTTTCCATTAAATAAGAATAGCTGGTTTGAAATCAGAAAACCTCGTCAAGACTTTTGACGAGGTGTTTTTTATGTGGAGAAAAAGAGCAGTTGGCTGGCTAATTGTTAGTTTCATTATTCTTTGTTTTTTAATGGGAAGGCTTATACAGCTGCAGCTTGTTTCAACAGAGCATTTTACAGGCAGGAAAATCAACCTTTTGGAAGCGAGTGTCCGGCAGCGGTCCCAGGAAATGATTATCGATGCCGGGAGAGGGGATTTTCTTGATCGCAGCGGTAATCCCATGACATTTGAAAATAAATCTGTTCTTATATTATTCCCTTTCCTCGCAAGAATGGATTGGGATATAAAAAAAATATCTGAAATTACGGGTGCTTCGGAGTATTCTTTGCGGCATTCTGTTGAGAATGCAAAAGAACCTTTTGCATTTGGAAGTCCGGAGCCCATTCAGCTGTCTTACGATCAAATGGATAAAATCAATGACTTGAAAATTCCGGGTGTCTTTGCTGTTGAAAAGAAATACAGCCGCTCCGAAAAACCTGCATCCCAGCTAATTGGTATTACCGGTCAAAATCAGGACGTCCTTAATGAAAGGTACCCGGACAAAGATCTGTCTCCTGACACAATGATCGGCATTACTGGTATGGAGAAGAGCTTTGATGAATTTCTGCTTCCTGAAGGGGCATCAAAACTTGTTTATCATGTGGATGGAACAGGCGGGCCCCTGTTTGGAATCGATGTAAAATATGTTGAGCCGGCAAATCCCTTTTATCCTGTCAATATTAGGACAACTTTGGACTACGATTTGCAGATGATGGCTGAAAAATTGGCGGATCAGCATGGGATAAAAAAAGGCGGTATTGTACTTCTTGATATAGATACTAATTCAATTTTGGCAATGGTGTCGCGTCCATCGCTTAATAAACATAATCCATTTGATGAAGAAAGCAGAGGGACGATTAATCATATGATTAAACAGCAGATCATGGGATCGGTTTTTAAAACGGTGGTCGCCGCAGCCGCAATTGATCATGGTCTGGACGATCCTAAGAGGCAATTTGACTGCAGCAGGAAAATAAATGGGGAACCAGATCTTAAATATCAGCATGGCATGCTGAATTTCGATGAGAGCTTTGCCAGAAGCTGTAATAATACATTTGCTTCCATTGCTAAGGAATTAAAAGATATTAACCCGGATCTCCTTGAGGAATATGCGGAAAAACTGTCATTAATAGGTCCTGTAAGCTGGGAGGGGGATATTTATCACTTCAGCGATTTTAAACAGCTTCAGGACGAAGAAAAAGGAAGGGTGTTTCTGTCTGAAGATGCTAAAAAAGACAGTAATTTTGCAGGCCTGACAGGGATTGGGCAGCATGAAGTGAGGGCTACTCCACTCGCTGTTGCCAACATGATGGCAACTATAGCCAAAGGAGGAGAGAAAGAAATGGTCCGGGTTGCGTCAGAAATTGAATATAAAAACAGTACATCTCTTATAGAATTCGAGAAACAGAAGCTGCAGGGAGAAATAATTGCCCCGTTTACCGCTATGAAGCTTCAAAGGCTGCTAAGGGAAGTAGTAATCAATGAAGATGGGACCGGCCGATGGTTTAAAGAACTTCCTTACGAAGTTGCAGGCAAATCCGGCACTGCAGAAACAGGCATAATGGCAGATGGAAAGCAGCTTCACAATAAATGGTTCGCTGGTTATTTCCCATATAAAAATCCAAAATATGCCCTTGTAACTGTAAACTTGGAAGTTACTGAAGACACAGGAGGAGTGAATTCGCTCTTTGCTGATATTGTGAAAGAAATCTATAACTATAATCATAAACAAGAAACTCCTCCATTGGGCTCTGCAGACCAGTAAACAAATATGGTATAGTGTAACTTTCCGTATACTGCTGTCGTCCATTTAATTGCCGCGAGTACAGGTGTCCATAGGTTATTTCTTTTAACATAACCTGATTCCATGTTAGAATGTTGACAGCCGCTGTTTGGGCAATAGCCCTTGTGCGGATGGGGGTAAATAATTTCTACTCATTTTTTATTAAACCTATAAGTCTGATAATAGATTGGGGAGGAGAAAGTCTTGAAAGGGAATAACAGAGAATCCCGTTTTGGAAAACGGGAAAAAAGAAAAAAAACCAATATCATCTTAAATAGCCTTATTGCACTTGTCATCATCCTTATTATTGTTGTATCAGCCAAAATATTCTTAGGCGGTAATAATGACCAGGCACTTCCTGCCGATGAACAGACAGCATCTGAATCGAAGCAAAATGAGAAAAACAAGGAAGATAATGGCAATGATATAGAGCGAAACAAGGATAAAGGCGAAGAGAAAGCAGATAAAGAGTCTGAAGAAGAAGAAAAAGAAACAGAAGAGAATGCTGAAGAGGAGCCTGAAGAAGATAAAGAACAAGTCGTAACAGAAGGCGGAAGCGGGCCTGACGTTGAAAAAACGATTGAAAATCCAGCATGGAAACCAGTCGGAACCTCTCAAACCGGAGAGCATACTGCTGTCTACGATCAAAATCATGCAGATTGGCAGGAAATGCTCAGTGCCATTTCTTATGCTACAGGTGTTGATCAGGGCAATATGACTGTTTGGTTCCTTGGGAATAATGGGCCAAACAGCTCTGTTGGGACAATTTCCACAAAAGATCAAAGTGAGAAGTACCGTGTCTATATAGACTGGGTTGACGGAGAAGGATGGAAGCCATCCAGAGTAGAGGTCTTAAATGAAATAAATTAATTAATAAGGACGCCAAGGCGTCCTTATTTTTTTGCTTTAAAGTGGACTACCGCCGAGAAATAAGTCCTTCCATTCTCATCAAGATGCATTTGATGCGATACATGGTGGACAGATAATAGGATGGCTTTATTATGCTCAATCTGTAAATTTATCTTCCTTTCAAGCTCCTTTATAGTAGGCGCCTCATAAAACTCAACCTTATCTTCTATCAAATCAAACTGGAAATTCATCATGATTCCCCCTTCCCTTCGATACTATCTTTTATTTTATGGGGTGAGTTTTAGTCTGGCAACTTTCAAAACCTGAGAGGTTAATGCATGAATTATTTACGAATATGGCAAACATCCCGTCTATGATGGTAGAATAGAGTTTGCATAAATCATATGGGCATGCTATTACCAGGAAGTAATCAAAGCATAGAAAATCAGAAAGAGGTTTTAAAATGAAAATAGCTATTATCGGAGCAATGGAAGAGGAAGTTACTTTACTTAGAGATAAAATAGAAGATAAGCACCAGGAAACTATTGCCGGATGCGAGTTTACAGCAGGGAAAATGAATAGCGCGGATGTTGTGCTGCTCCGTTCTGGAATAGGCAAAGTAAATGCAGCGATGTCGACTGCCATCCTTTTGGAGCGGTACAAGCCGGATTATGTCATTAACACCGGTTCAGCTGGAGGATTTAATCCTGAACTGAATGTAGGAGATACGGTAATTTCGACTGAGGTTAGACATCATGATGTAGACGTGACCGCTTTTGGCTACGAATATGGACAGGTACCTCAATTGCCTGCAGCATTCGAAGCCGATCACAGCCTCGTGCAGATTGCTGAAGCATGCGCCAGGGAAATTGGGGATATTCAGGTTGTCAGAGGGTTAATTGCCACCGGTGACTCTTTCATGAATGATCCGGCAAGAGTGGATTATATCCGTGATAAATTTACAGACCTTCAGGCAGTAGAAATGGAAGCAGCAGCGGTTGCGCAGGTTGCTCATCAGTTTGGGACTCCTTTTGTTGTCATCCGTGCCCTGTCAGACATAGCAGGAAAAGAATCCGATGTTTCATTTGAGCAATTTTTGGAGAAGGCAGCACTTCATTCTGCTACACTTGTAATGAAGATAGTAGATGCCATTAAGAATAACAAATAAAAAAGGTCAGGCGCTTGTACATGAATCAGCTTTTCCCTTTTTTTCCAATCTTACATTATTTACATCACCTTCACGCTTGCTAAGTATGTTAAAGTAGAATTATAGTCTTTCTTAGAAGGTGATAATAAATGATGAACGAAGCAAAGCACTTATATGAAAAAATGGTGGATTTCAAGCGGTTTGCAATTTCAATGCTCGCTGTCGGATCGTTTTTTTACATTGGTTTAATTATCCCTGACACAGCAAATACAGTTTCTGATTTATATATAATGGCTGGATCTTCTTCAGCTTTCCTAATAGGCTCAATCCTTTTCTTTATCCTTTCCAAGCGATGCAGAACGAAATTGAATGAAACGGATGAAGGCCAGGAATACCTCATGAGAAAATAATGAAAAAAACGCCCGGATTCCCGGGCGTTTTTTTCATAAATTAAAATTCTTAATAAAAATGAATAAAAAAGGTTTACAAACTGCATAATCGTGGATATAATTACCAGTGTAAGTGAAAATTCTAAAAAGGAGGTCGAATGAAATGATGCTAACTGCAATTGTATTAGAAACACAGCTAAATAAATATTGTACAAATTCGACCTACATGGAATGGATCGCTTAGATTTACTTTATTGACATTATATATCCATGCCGCAGGGAGAATTGTGCCCTGCGGTTTTTTATGCCTAAATGGCAGGCCGCTGGGAGTATATCTCTTTGCGGCTTTTTTGTGCCTTTTGGCAGGATATGAAAGAGGAGGTGGAATATCTAATGACATTAAATATCTTATTTTTGACAGTCACGATAAAAAAACGTCACGTATCAGCAGAAGATGTTGTTCGTGAACAAATGGCTAAAAAAATTATTGAACAAAATCGTGATCGTCAATTCTCTATTTATCGTCCATTTTAATTTCAGTGACAAAAAATCAAGAAAGGTGGTTTGTTAAATGATTTACATTTTACAAGGACGTCAGGCAATTTTCTGGGTGGAGAAAGATTCCACCTAACAAAGCTGTAACCGGTTAGGAGGTAAGAAGCGTGTCTTTGCATATTTTAATTTTAACCTTGAAATTCCGAAAAAAAAGGAACTGATCCACTTGATGCGGATTAACAGAATGTTCACATTCCTCCCATTTTCTGAAGCAAAAACCATGTTACATTAAAGAAAAGAAGGATTTAAAAAAGGGGTGTGGAAGATGTTCTGGATCGTAATGGGATTGGTTGTGTGCGGTACTGTCGGCTGCATCATTTCTGCTGAGGTAAGCGTAACAGAGTAATATGAAATATTAAAAATAGGACTGACTTCCAGATTGAGAAGTCAGTCCTTTTTGTTCGGGTAAATCCAGAGAAATAGGACAATTACAGAAACTGCGATCAATATCAGCAAGGTCTTTAAAGAAAAACCTTCAAAAATAAACTTTGCAAGGCTGTCAAGAAAAACAATAAAAAATACGAGGGCTAAAATTATTCTCTGACCATTCAAATCATCAAGACCTCTTTCTTCCTGATTATTTATATAACTTTAAACGGAGCTATGTATACCGCATGCCGGCGATAAAAATTATACCATGAATGATTATATCCTATCATCATAGCGAAAAGCTTTAATGAAGGTCTATTGGCTGAAAAAATGAGGGACGGAATTTTTTCTGAGGAAATTATCTGAATTGGACAGACAAAAACAACTCCATCCATACATAGGAATTAGTTATAGGCATTTTTGAACGCATTATAAGCGGGGGTGGAACGATGTCCGGTATTTTAACTGCACTCGGGTTTTTGGTTAAGGAGATAGTGTTTCTTGTATCTTATGTAAAAAATAATGCATTTCCTCAACCGCTGTCTCCTGCAGATGAAAAGAAATACCTGCGTTTGATGGCTGCAGGCGATTCGCATGCCCGTAATATGCTTATTGAACATAATCTAAGGCTGGTTGCCCATATTGTAAAGAAATTCGAAAATACAGGAGAGGATTCCGAGGATCTGATTTCAATTGGGACAATCGGACTGATAAAGGCCATCGAGAGCTATTCGGAAGGGAAAGGCACAAAGCTTGCCACCTATGCAGCCCGCTGTATTGAGAATGAGATACTGATGCACTTGAGGGCACTGAAGAAGACTAAAAAAGATGTATCCCTTCATGATCCTATCGGGCAGGACAAAGAAGGCAATGAAATATCTCTTATTGATGTTCTTAAGTCGGAATCTGAGGATGTTATTAATACGATTCAGCTAAATATGGAGCTGGAAAAGGTGAAGGAGTACATTGATGTTTTAGATGACAGAGAAAAAGAAGTCATTGTCGGCAGGTTCGGACTTGACCTGCAAAAAGAAAAAACACAAAGAGAAATTGCCAAAGAGCTTGGCATCTCAAGAAGTTATGTCTCCAGAATTGAAAAGAGAGCATTAATGAAAATGTTTCATGAGTTTTATCGGGCGGAAAAGGAAAAAAGGAAAAATAACAGCTAAAGGGACAGTTTGACTGTCCCTTTAGTTATTCAATTCTGCCGTTTTTCAATAATAGCTTCCAGTTCTCACCGCTGTCTGCAGATTCATATACATCTTTGAGATAAGTTGAAACAGCAAGCTTTCCGTCAGAGTTATGATCGGCAGCAATGTATGTAATAGGGTTGTCATAGCTTAGAAAAGGGATTTCAATCTGTGAGTTTTCCATCGTTTTGAGATCGATTTTGCTCATTTGAACCTTTTCCTTATCTGCAAACGCATAATACAAGCTGTTTTCCGTAAATGCGAGGGCTGTAGCCATAATTGGCTCAGATACTAATTTTACAGTTTCTCCTTTATCCTGTGAGTAAAAGATGCCGCTTCTTGTTGACATTGCCATGATTTCCGGATTAGTTGGGTGTGCTGCGATCATACCAAGTGTGTCGGCCTCAAGTCCTTTTAAGCTTATTGGATCCCATGTTTTTCCTGCATCCTGAGAGCGGTATACACCTGCCTTGAGCTCATCGTTATTTTCCTGATTAATCATATAGATGATTTTGGTATCATATCCGGCAGCTAAAAAAGGAAAGGAACTTGTTCCGCTAAAAGCCAATTTCTTGAAAGAAGCTCCGTTATCTGTACTTTTCACAATGCCTAGGGGGTTTTTAATAACGGAGTTCTTATCAGGATGGCCGCTGACAATAAATCCATCTTTGACTGCCTGAAACCCCATATAGTCATGGTTAAGAGAAGTGGTCTCGTGCCAAATGCCATCTCTGAAAAACTTTAAGCCTTCGCTGGATGAAAGGTAAAGTCCGGTATCATTTCCGGGATAGCCAATTCCTTGAATATGCTCGATTTGCTGAGCTGAGGCCTCAACAATAGTATAGTCAGTCGCCTCTGAAGTTTTATTTGAAGGTACATCAGCAGTTTTCTCACTTTGCTCATCCTCAACAGAACAGCCTGCTATGAGCAATAAAAGGAGAACCGCCAAAATTGTTCTGCCTTGTTTCATTCGTTTCACTCCAATCCATAACATTTCAATAGTTATAATTATCGATGTCATTATATAGTATTTCAGCAAAAAATAAAAAACCCTTGCCTGTGGAAGGGTTCAGATTAATGGCTCGCTGCTATGAGTGAAGAAAAAACTTATTCCTCTCCTTATACTTGATATCAGAAAGGTGTTTTGTCATTTTGCCTGACCCCTTACAGGCAGGGCAGGTTTTCTTTATGAATTTACATGCTGTTATGCTGCCTGTGCCTTTGCATTTCTTGCAGATGGAGATAATCTTCATTTAACACTCCTCCCATAAAATTCCTTCTGCTATATTCTATGAATTGCTCTAATAGAGGTGCTAAGAAAACATCGATTTTTAGCAGTAATTTAGTACAAAAGCCTAAGCGATTGTCCATTTTTTACATATCCTAGTAATAGAAGGCGAAGGGAGGTAATTGGTTATGCCTTATGGTTATGGCGGTTATCCTGTTCCCCCTCCTTATCCATGCGGTTATTATGGAGGGGGCGGTTTCTGGCTGGCCCTTGCAGTTGTCCTGCTGATCCTGCTGCTTGTTTTTGGGGGATTTGCTTATTATGGCGGCTATTTCAGGTAGCGATAACCAGCATTTGGCTCATATCTTAGGGTATGGGCTTCTTTTAATTGTGTTATTTAATAGAAATTTCGGAAAAATCAAGGTATAATATTTCTGCAGCCGAAACTTTTTATGGGGGGATAATATGACTGCAACAGCATATTCGTCAGTGTGGGATTTAGATGTTTTTTTTAAGGGTGGAAGCGACTCAGCTGAATTTAAACAGCATTTACAGGAAACAAGAAAACATATTGATTCATTTTCAGATCTAATACATAATTGGGAGCCTTCTAACTCAGCCGAAGATGCAGCTGAAATAAGTAAAATTATTGAGATGTTTCAGCAGACGGCAAAAAAAGTGCGCCAGGCCGGAGCTTTTGTGAGTTGTCTACAGGCTCAAAATACCGAAGACAAAAAAGCGAAAGACCTTAGAGGGTCTACTACGGAATTGAGTGCAGGTTTTCAAAACGCTTTAACTGTATTTGATCAGAAGCTGGCAAGTTTAGAGCGCGATGCATGGGAGCAAATAATAAATGATAAGGATTTAAATGAACTCTCATTTGTATTAAGGGAGCGCCGCGAAAATGCCTCAGAAAAACTTTCGCAGGAGGAAGAGACTGTTATTAATGCTCTTGCCGTTGATGGTTACCACGGATGGGGCCAAATGTATGACGTAATAGTAGGAAACATAAAGATTCCATGCACTGAAAATGGGGAGTTAAAACAGCTTTCAGTAGGACAGGCCGCCAATAAGTTTTCAAGTCCTGACAGAAAGGTGCGCAAGGAAGTTTTTGACAATTGGGAAAAGTCATGGAACAGCCAGTCTGACTATTTATCCAAGACACTAAATCACTTAGCAGGCTTTAGATTAAATGTATATAAATTAAGAGGATGGAATGACTTTCTAAAGGAACCTCTGGATTTAAACCGAATGAAAAAAGAAACTCTGGAAACAATGTGGGAGGTAATTTCACGAAATAAAGCACCTTTTGTTAAATATTTGGAGAGAAAGGCAAAGCTTTTAGGTTTAGAGAAATTAAGCTGGTATGACCTGGATGCGCCGCTCTCCGAGTCAGAAACGAAATTATCCTATCAGGAGGGCGCAGAATTTATCCTTGAGCAGTTTGCCCACTTCGGAGAAGAGATGACCTCCTTTTCTAAAAGAGCCTTTGAAGAAAAGTGGATTGAAGCAGAGGACCGTCCAGGAAAGGCGCCAGGCGGTTTTCATACTTACTTCCCTGAGGACAGCCAATCAAGAATCTTTATGACATACTCAGGGACCCCATCCAATGTTTCTACTCTGGCACATGAACTCGGGCATGGTTTTCATACATATGCCATGAGAGATCTTCATTTGCTGAATCGAAATTATGCCATGAATGTTGCAGAGACAGCTTCTACTTTTGCAGAAATGATTGTCTCTGATGCAGCAGTCAAAAATGCAGGGTCAGAAGAAGAGAAACTGGCACTTTTAGAAGATAAAGTTCAAAGATCTGTTGCATTGCTAATGAATATCCATGCACGATTCCTGTTTGAAAACAGATTCTATGAAGAAAGAAAACAGGGAAATGTGAGTGCCGACCGTCTGAATGACATCATGACGGCAGCCCAAAAAGAGGCTTATGGCGACGCACTTGATGAGTATCATCCATCCTTCTGGGCTTCAAAACTACACTTCTTTATTACTGGCGTGCCATTCTATAATTTCCCATATACTTTTGGGTATTTATTCTCGCTTGGAATCTATGCACAGGCACTAAAAGAGGGGAAAGGGTATGAAGAAAAATATATAGCATTATTAAAGGATACTGCATCGATGACAGTTGAAGATTTAGCGATGAAGCATTTAAATGCCGATTTAACCAAGCCTGAGTTCTGGGAAAGCGCTGTTCAATTATGCATGGATGATGTGGAAGAGTTCCTGGCATTAACAGAAGATAAGTAAATATAGAAGCCGCGCTCTTATTTTGAGCACGGCTTTTTTACATTTTTTTCAGCCTGAAAGGGCTTATCATTAAAATTGAAAGTATCAGCATTATGAAAAGGAATATTGGTGAAGGCCAATATGGAACCGCCAGAAAGCATAAAGTGGCGAGGCATCCGGAAGCTGTTATTGGCAGCCCGGTAAAATAGCCGTCGTTATTCTCACTAATGTTAAAACGCGCTAGCCGCAAAGCTCCACATCCTATATATAGAGCAGTCAGGAAGGCGCCGGGTGCCCCGAATTCATAAAGTACTCTCGTGTATAGGAGCAATGCAGGTGCAACTCCAAACGAAATAATATCACTCATCGAATCCAGCTGTTTTCCTAAATCCGATTCAATATTCATTTTCCTTGCTGTCATCCCATCAAACCGGTCAGCAAGAGCTGCGATAAAGATCAGCAGCACACTCAATTTCAAATTGTCATTAATAGAAAATAAAATAGCAAAGCACCCTAAGAACAGGTTAGACAGAGTTAAGATATTGGCTGTCTGTGCCTTTAGCTTCTTGATGGTTAAATCAAGAACATCCTGAAAAAACATATCAAACACTCCTTGCAACGGGGAATCACAGCTTGCAGACTATAGGAAGTTTTTCTAACAGCTATGTGTTAATGTCTGGAAATTGGGAACTATCAGGAAGGGTAGAAAAAGAAGTAATCCGCAAATTTACTGAAGCCAATAATAAAAAAGAGCCAAATCTGAGGAAGTCTATGGCAAACTTAGTTTTATATGTTATATAATAATATTTTATTCTATGCTTTTTATGCCTGTTCGTAAAGAACATATTTAGTTAGGGGGCATTTCTTTTGTTAAAACCTGTATATCGACTGCTGATTGAATTGACAAATGGAAGATGGACATCCGGTATACTTCAGAAATTTGCACAATCAAATTTAAGCAGGAGGGTCATTCCTTCATTTTCAAGAATTTATAATATTAATGAGAGTGAAATGGAAAAAAAACTGCATGAATATCCAACACTTCATGAGTTTTTCATTAGAAGGCTGAAGGAAGGTGCACGAGTAACGGACGAAAACCCTAATTCAGCAGTAAGTCCTGTAGATGCTGTAATCGAAGATATTGGGGATATCCGGGAGGATCGTATAATTACAGTAAAAGGGAAGAACTATTCCATCTCTGAGATGCTTGGTGCAAATAAAGCAGGGAAATATGCAGGCGGCACTTACATGATCTTTTATTTAAGTCCGAGCCACTACCACAGAATACACAGCCCGGTCACTGGAAAAGTAGCAGATCAATGGATTCTGGGTTTAAAATCTTTTCCGGTTAACAAATGGGGTTTAAAATATGGAAGAGAAACGCTTTCTAAAAATTTCCGGAGTATAACTGAAGTAAGGCATGGTGAAGCTGCAATTGCGATTGTGAAGGTTGGTGCTATGTTTGTAAATTCCATTGAGCTTACCCATGAAGGGGACCAGCTTGAAAAAGGAAAGGAAATGGCCTATTTTACATTTGGCTCTACCGTCATTCTCTTATTTGAGAAGGGGAAATTCCAACTTGAAAAGTCAATTAAGACTCCTGCTCACATTAAAGTTGGGGAGCGGATTGGAACCCTATTGTGATTGTGCAGGCCAATTGTTTCAGGTTTTAAATATGGAGAATAAAAAAAGCCCTATGCAGGGCTTGTCCATTTTTAGGATGTAACTTTTATTCTGTTTGATAGTGAACGACGGTGGATTTCTGTTTCAATTAAACGGATGAAGTCTTTGCTTAGCTGCAGTTCCTTTGCTTTATAATAGGATTCGATTAATAATTCATCTGACAGTTTACGCATTCCTGTCCCACCTCCAGGTACTTGATATTTCAGCTCTAAAAGGATTATTTTATACATATAATGTAAGATTTTATGTTGTACCCCTACTCTAGCAAATTAAAACGATTAGAACAACTGTTCTCTTATCCACAGGAAACCGTGGATAACCTGTGATTATTTTGTTTATAAAAAGGGAGAAAGTATTAAAACCATATTGGATTATGTGCATAAAGTTATCCACAGGTGTGAGGGGCGGATGGTTTTTGTCGAAAAATTTTTATTTTAAGGGTAAATAATAACTATTCCGTGGAAATTTACTGAGTTTTGAGTGTCTTTCCCCATTTTGTGGAATCGTATAAAATAGAACGGCCAGATTGTATCCGTCATTCTTTATTTTGAAAGAGCGGATGAAATTGGGTATGATGAAGTCGGTGTTTACCTAGTGAAAGGCTGCAGACCCTAATTGTCATTAAAGACCGGGAATTAGTTGAGGTCATTAGAAACATTATTGCCGGACAATATGAATAAATGATTGAGGTGTAACTATAGTGTTAAAGCAATTTTTGCCTAATCAGCATGTTAAAAGTATTTTTGAAATAACTCCACACAGTTTACAGGAAAAGGGAGTTAAAGGGATAATCACGGACCTGGATAATACTCTAGTCGAATGGGACAGGCCGAATGCAACACCGAAGCTGATTAGCTGGTTTGAAGAAATGAAGCAAAGCAACATCAAGGTTACCATTGTGTCTAATAATAATGAAAATCGTGTTAAGGCTTTTTCCGATCCCCTTGATATTCCGTTTATTTATCAGGCTAGAAAGCCAATGGGCAGGGCCTTCCGGAGAGCTCTATCCGAAATGGGACTGAGAAAAGAAGAAACAGTGGTGATTGGTGACCAATTGCTGACTGACGTGCTGGGAGGAAACAGAAGCGGTTTCCATACTATTTTGGTTGTACCTGTAGCTCAAACTGACGGATTTGTTACGAAATTCAACCGTCTGGTGGAGAGACGGATTTTAAATTGGTTCAGAAAAAAAGGAATGATTCAGTGGGAGGATTAAAAAGTGAGTGAAGAACAATTTGTTTGCGTAGGCTGTGGAGTAAAAGTTCAGGCAGATAATCCTGATGAGTTGGGTTATGCTCCTCAATCAGCTCTGCAGAAGGAAACAATTATTTGTCAGCGCTGTTTTAGGCTGAAGCATTATAATGAAGTTCAGGATGTAAGCTTGACTGATGATGATTTTCTGAAGATCCTGAATGAAATTGGACAAAGTGATGCGCTTATTGTGAAGATTGTGGACATTTTTGATTTTAACGGCAGCTGGCTTCCAGGGCTTCACCGTTTTGTGGGCAGCAATAAAATCCTGCTTGTCGGAAACAAAGTTGACCTGCTTCCAAAGTCCGTGAAGACAAACAAGCTGATTAACTGGATGAAGCAGGAATCAAAACAGCTGGGGCTGAAACCGGAAGAAGTTTATTTGGCAAGTGCTGCAAAAGGGTACTCCATTAATGAAATTGCATCAGCCATCGATCATTATCGGGACGGAAAAGACGTTTATGTAGTAGGATGTACTAATGTAGGTAAATCCACTTTCATCAATCGCATTTTAAAAGAAGTAACAGGTGAAGGCGATGTTATCACTACTTCTCACTTCCCTGGGACGACTCTTGATATTATCGAGATACCTCTATCTGACGGAAAGGCTTTGGTGGATACTCCAGGTATAATAAACCATCATCAGATGGCCCATTATGTAGATAAAAGGGATTTAAAGGTGATAACACCTAAAAAGGAGATTAAGCCTAAGATTTATCAGCTGAATGAAGAGCAGACTCTGTTTTTTGGCGGCTTGGCAAGGTTTGATTACATTGCAGGCGGCCGGCGTTCATTTGTTTGCCATTTCTCCAATGAATTAAATATCCACCGCACAAAAACAGAAAAGGCGGATGAGCTATATGAAAATCATGCGGGAGAGATGCTCACACCGCCAAGAAAAGAGCAGATGGAAACCTTTCCGGAACTTGTGAAACATGAATTCACAATTAAAGAACCGAAAACAGATATAGTATTTTCAGGACTTGGCTGGATTACGGTAAATGAGGGCGGGGCCAAAGTAGCTGCATATGTTCCTAAAGGTGTCCATGCCATGATAAGGAAGTCATTAATTTAGGCTGTGTACTTGCATTTTTACGTTTTTCAAAAGGGGTGAGGGTTTTTGAAAAAGCTGTTTGGGGTGATTGGGGATCCAATTTCCCATTCAATGTCCCCCGCTATGCACAATGATTTATTTGAGTTTTACAGTATTGATGCACATTATCAGCCATTCCATATATCCAGTGAGAATCTGACTGACGCTATTAAAGGGTTCAGAGCAATCGGCATTGCGGGATTTAATGTTACAGTCCCCCATAAGGAAGCAATCATCCCTCTTTTAGATGAACTGGATCCTCTGGCGGAGGCAATTGGGGCAGTTAATACAGTGAAAAATCAGGATGGTAAGCTAATAGGCTATAACACGGATGGAAGCGGGTTTGTAAAAGGCCTGCTGAACCAAAAACAATCAATTAATGACAAAAAGGTGCTGATAGTGGGGGCAGGCGGAGCTGCGAGAGGGATTTATTTTACAATTGCTAAAGAAGGTCCGGAGCTTATGGATATTTGCAACCGGACTCCACAAAGGGCAGAACAGATTTTGAATGATTGCCCTTTTAAGGTTCCTGCTCGTGTGCTGAACCGGCAGGAGGCAGAGGAAAGCCTTGAGAAATACGATTTAATTGTTCAGACTACATCAATCGGGATGCATCCGGAAATTAGCAGGATCCCGCTTTCAGTACATAAGCTAAAGCCAGGAGCCTTTGTCAGTGATATCATATATAATCCGCTGCAAACCAGGCTTTTAAAAGATGCTGTTGAAAATGGCGCGGGTATTCAGAATGGGATTGATATGTTTGTATATCAGGGTGCACTTGCTTTCGAAATGTGGACTGGCATCGAACCTGACATTGAAAGAATGAGACAAAAAGTTTTAAATCAGCTGGGAGGATTATCATGCTAACAGGAAAGCAGAAACGTTTTTTACGATCAAAAGCGCATCATTTAAACCCGATTTTCCAAGTGGGAAAGGGCGGGGTAAATGAAAATATGATTAAGCAAGTAGGAGAAGCGCTGGAAGCCCGTGAGTTATTAAAGGTTTCAGTCCTTCAAAACTGTGAAGAAGACAGGGATACGGTGGCACAGCAGCTGTCAGAAGGCGCGAAGGCTGATATTGTACAAATCATCGGAAATATTATTGTTTTATTCAAAGAATCGAAGGAAAACAAACAAATCAACTTGCCGTAAGCTTCCAGGGACTAAACTGAATGTATGGAGGAGTGTAAATGGAAAAGGTAGGCATACTTGGAGGGACCTTTAATCCGCCTCATTTAGGCCATCTCATTATTGCGAATGAGGTAATGTCTTCTCATGGTTTGGATGAAGTCTGGTTTATGCCGAACCATGAGCCTCCCCATAAAAAAAGGTCAGATAATGTCAGCAGCAGTGATCGAATAGAAATGCTGAAACTGGCATTGCAGAATCATCGCGGCTTTAAATTGGAGCTGATTGAACTGGAGCGGGAAGGTCCTTCATTTACCTACGATACGATCAGGATTTTGAAGGAACACTATCCTCAAAAGCAATTTTATTTTATTATTGGAGCTGACATGGTTGAATATTTGCCCAAGTGGCATAACATTGACAAACTTCTTGAATTGATTACCTTTATAGGAGTAAGGCGGCCATCTTACAATTTGCAGACTCCGTATCCGATTCTTTATGCTGACGTTCCTGAAATGGGGATCTCCTCAAGTATGATCAGAAGCCGTGTAAAGGAAGGCGGTACTATACGATATCTGGTACCGGATTCTATAAGGAGTTATATAAAGGAGAATCATTTATATGAATCGTGAAACAGCTCTTGCTATAGTAAAGGAGAAGCTGACTGAACATCGCTACCTTCATACAGTCGGAGTGATGGAAACAGCCATTAAACTTGCAGAGAAATATGGCGCTGATAGTAAGAAAGCTGAATTGGCAGCCATTTTTCATGATTATGCCAAGTTCCGCCCTAAGGAAGAAATGAGGGGAGTTATCATTAAGGAAGGTATGCCAGCCGAGCTTTTGGATTACAATAGTGAACTTTGGCATGCTCCTGTTGGTGCTTTTTTGGCTGAGAAAGAAGCGGGAATCCATGATAAAGAGGTTTTGGATGCAATAAGATATCATACTTCAGGGAGGCCGGGAATGGCACTTCTTGAAAAGATCATTTATCTTGCAGATTATATTGAACCTGGAAGGCATTTTCCGGGAGTTGACGAAGTGCGTGATTTAGCACAGACGAACTTGAACAAGGCATTAATAAAATCTGTCCAAAATACCATCATGTTTTTAATGAAAAAAGGGCAGCCTGTTTTTCCGGCTTCCTTCGAAACTTATAACGACCTTGTAATGAATAAGGAGGATTGATTAAATGAAAGAAAATACAATGCTGATGACGGCAGTAAAAGCAGCGGATGATAAACGTGCAGAAGATATAACGGTTCTTAATATGAAGGGGATTTCCCTGATTTCGGACTACTTTGTTATTTGCCACGGAAACTCTGATAAACAAGTGCAGGCCATTGCTCGGGAAATGAAAGAAAAATCTGAAGAACACGGATTTACGGTTAAGCGAATGGAAGGCTTTGATGAAGCAAGGTGGATTCTGGTGGATATGGGTGATATTGTTGCACATATTTTCCATAAGGATGAAAGAAGCTACTATAATCTTGAGAGACTTTGGGGAGATGCCCCGGTCGAGAACGTTCAGGGCATTCTTAACCAATGAGCTATGGAAAGTTCGCTTATCTGTATGACAGGCTGATGGAAGATGTTCCTTATGACAGCTGGATTAAATTGGTCAATGAAAAGCATGAGGAATTCAATGTTCCAGGCAAACAATTGCTGGATCTTGCGTGCGGCACAGGACAGCTTTCAATAAGGTTAAGTGAGCAGGGCTATGATGTAACCGGTGTGGATTTATCAGAGGATATGCTGGCTGTAGCCCAATCAAAGGCGGAACAGAAAGGTCTGCAAATTCCCTTTTTCCTGCAGAACATGGCAGAGCTTGAAGGGTTTAGTGAATTTGATATTATTGGCATCTTTTGTGATTCTCTGAATTACCTGGAGACAGAATCAGATGTGAAGAAGACCTTCCAGCGGGTCCATAGCCATTTAAGAAACGATGGTCTGTTTATTTTTGATGTTCACTCCATTTATAAAATTATGCAGATATTTATGAACCAGACATTTGCTGAAAATGACGAGGAAATTTCATATATCTGGCACAGCTTTCAGGGCGAATACCCCAATTCTGTAGAGCATGATCTTTCATTCTTTGTTCTTGACGAAAAAACAGGAAAGTATGACCGCTATGACGAACTTCATTTGCAGCGTACTTATCCTATTGATCAATATAAAAGCTGGCTTGAGGAATGCGGTTTTAACCTTGTTGATGTTTCAGCAGATTTTGAAGCAGGACCACCAGGCAGCAAGGCTGAACGAATCATTTTTATTGCAAAGAAAAGACACTAGTAAAAAACAGCCGGGTTCATTCCGGCTGTTTTTTTAAAATAATAAAGGATTTTTTCCGTTAGCATCGAATAGCTAATGGAGAGAATACTGTTTTTTTACTTCGACAAGATCTTCGTCAAACTTGGAGTGTGTAGCCTGGAATAAGTGTTCAAATACACTGCCGAGCTCGCTTTCGAGAATTTTAATTCCCTCTCCTGTAATTCCTCCTTTGACACACACCTTTTCCTGCAATGTAGGCAAAGTATAAAAACCTTTTTTCAGTAATTCCCCAAGCCCGATCAGCATTTCTCCTGCAAGCTTTGTAGCTGTTTCATTATCAATCTCCGTTTCCGCAACTGCCGCATTGATGAAGCGCTGTGTCAAGTAGCTGAAAAAGGCAGGGCCGCAGCTGACAATATCTGAAGAAACCCTGGTAATGGCTTCCTCTATAAAGACAGGCGTGGAGATGCTTTCAAAAAGCTTGTTAAGTTCCCCTTTCCATTGTTCGCTGCACTGTTCACCGAATGATAATAATGAAACTCCTGATAAGGCCCGGTTAGTTATGCTTGGAATCGCCCTCGCTGCTGAACAAGGCACAATTGATTCAAGCTGTTTTACACTAATAGGGCTGGTTATGGACACTACACATTTATCTTCTGACAGGAACGGCAAAATATTTTGAACGACATTATACACATCATGAGGCTTTACACAAATAAAGATCAGCGAAGAACGATGGGCGGCCTCTCTTGCATTATTTACAACGGTAATTTCCTGATGTGTTTCTTTTATTTCCATGGCTTTTGCCACTGTCCGATTGGTTATCGTCATGGAGGCCGGGGAAACGGCTCCTCCATCCAGGAAGGCCTCGGTCAAAATTCTCCCCATATTACCTGTGCCAATGATTCCGATCTTCAATGCTATATCCCTCCCTTAAAAGCAGGCTCTCTCATATAACGATATGTATCAAAAAAACATTTATTCCAAAAAGAAAGGATGGATTCATAGTGCCCGAATGGATAAAAACATATAAATTTTACTTTGCAGGAGGTGCGATTGCATTGGCTGCATTCCTCTATCACTATTTGACACCCGTTCAGGAGACTGAAGTATTTCCTGAGATTGAACAGTCAATTTCATTGAACGAAGAAAATGGTAAAGAAACAGCTGGTGATATGCAGGCTGAACAGGTGCCACAGGCAATGAAAGCAGATATTAAAGGTGCAGTAAAAAACCCGGGAGTGTACGAAGCAAAAGAGGGTGAAAGGGTAATAGACCTGCTGGAAAAAGCAGGCGGACTGACGGGAAAAGCGGATAGCACTAAAATTAATTTTGCTCTCAAAATTACAGATGAAATGGTGATATATGTTCCGGAAGAGGGTGAAATTGTTGAAGAGACCCAAACGGGAGCCGGAAATGTCGAGGCTAAAGGACAGCAGGATAGCGGAAAGGTAAATTTAAACAGGGCAGATGAAACAGAATTGCAGACATTGCCTGGGATTGGCCCCTCTAAGGCTGCAGCGATAATTGAACACCGGGATACAAATGGACCCTTTAAGGATATTGAGGATTTGAAATTAATATCAGGGATAGGGGATAAAACCTTTGAAAAACTCAAAGAGCATATTAGAATAAACTAATTTCATTCCATTGACCTGCACAAGCTTGAGGCTTACACTTATTGAGAGAAAAAGCTATATTTGAATTCAGGGCATTCATGCCTATGTAAAGGGGAGAGACAGATGGACCGGATTTCCTGGAACCAATATTTTATGGCACAAAGCCATTTGCTTGCTTTGAGGAGCACATGTACAAGACTTGCGGTCGGGGCAACCATTGTAAGGGATAAGAGAATCATTGCAGGCGGCTATAATGGATCTATTACCGGCGGTGAACATTGTGTTGATGAAGGCTGCTATGTTATTGATAACCATTGTGTCAGGACCATTCATGCGGAAATGAATGCGATTTTACAGTGTGCAAAATTTGGGGTGCCGACAAGTGAAGCAGAAATATATGTAACTCATTTTCCGTGCCTTCAATGCTGCAAAGCGATTATACAGGCGGGAATTAAAACAGTTTACTACGCACAGGACTATAAAAATCACCCTTATGGAATTGAACTCTTTGAGAAGGCTGGAGTGAAAACTGTCCAGGTGGCAGCTGAAAAAGTATCCTTTGATGACAGCATGCAGGAAAAACGTGAGTTTATAGAAGATTTAATCCATGAGCTTGAAAAAAGCGGTAAAAATCAGGACGTAATGAAAAGCTATAAAGAAAAAAAGGACAAGCTTTTTCAAAAATAAACCACTCAAGGAGCGGCACCTGCAATGATAAGGTGCTGCTCTATTTCAAAAAACTAAAGGAGCAAATGATATGAAAGGCAGATGGATCTACGCAGCTGCTGCCTCACTCCTGGGGAATTTGACATCATTACTTCATCCGGCAATTGCTATTATTTTTTCTCTTCTTGCCCTTTTCCTCTTGAAAAGAAATATCTTGACCAAAAACAACATGACTATCCTGATTTTGATTTACATTGTCTTAATCATAAGGAGTGAATTAGCGGCAGATTATAACAGGACAAGTCTTACAGGAAATGAGGGTGAATTTGAAATTACCCTGTCTGAATCAGTAAAGATAGATGGAGATCTTCTCACAGTCCTAATTGAATTGACCGGAAAAAAAGAAAAGCTGGCTGCCAGTTATAAGATCAAATCCGAAGCAGAACAAAAAATCCTTTCAGACCATCTGAGGATAGGAATGACATGCCGGGTTAATGGCACCTTACAGAATCCTCCAACTTCTACTAATCCTAATTCCTTCAGCTACAAGGATTACTTAAACCACAACAGTATCTTTTGGATCCTCGAATTGGAACAGTTAAACCTCTCTGATTGCACCTGCAATAAAAGCCGCATCACATTACCTATCTTAAAAATGAGGGAGATGGGCACTAATCATATTTTAGAGCATTTCCCTGAACAGACAGCTCCACTGGCAATTGCACTTGTTTTCGGCGATCGGAATTTTGTTGATGAGGATACTATTGCTTCTTATCAGAAAATCGGAATTATCCATTTGCTTGCAATATCCGGACTTCATGTAGGTATGCTTGCTGGAATGTTCTTTCTTGCCGGAATACGGGCCGGTATCACCAGAGAAAATATGACCAGCATCCTAATAATGGTTTTGCCGGTATATGCAATACTGACCGGAGCTGCACCGTCTGTACTGCGGGCTGTGTTTATGATGCTTCTGGTTTTACTGGCAAAGAAGCTGAAGGCCCCTATTCAATTAGCTGATGTTATTTCTATTGTGTTTGCAGGCTATCTTTTTATCTCCCCTTTTATTATATATAATGCCGGGTTTCAGCTGTCTTTTGCTGTTGCCTTATCGCTTATTCTCTCAGCTCCTGCCATCTTCAAAAAATTCACTCATCCCTTCGCTGCCCTCCTGGCTGTCTCCTTTATTTGCCAGATGGCAGCCATTCCGATCCTCCTTTGGCATTTTTATGAGGTATCGATCATTTCCATAATTGCCAATCTGGTCTTTGTGCCTTTGTTTTCTTCCATTGTACTTCCAGTGGTATTAATTCTATTCTTTATTGATTTATTAACAGGGGGAAGGGCAGATTTCTTACTTCATGTATTTGAAAAAATGATTATTTTTCTTAATTGGATTGCTGAAATGCTTTCGGCCATTCCTAATTCGACCCTTATACTTGGCAGGCCATCCGTTTTAATGCTGATCATATATCTTCTGCTGATTCCCGCATTCTTTGCCGGCTGGGAAAGGTCAAAAAACAAAAAAGCCATTATTAAGAACGGAGTGCTTCCCATCCTTGCAATAGTATTTCATTACTTGTCAAATGTGTTTACACCAGCTGGTGAAATTACATTTATTGATGTTGGGCAGGGTGACAGCATACTGATAAAGCTCCCGTATGGGAGAGGGAATTACTTAATAGATGCAGGGGGCGCGCTCATGGTTGAGACTGAGGACTGGAAGATGCGAAGTGATCCATATGAAACAGGAAAGGACACAGTAGTGCCTTTTCTGAAAAGCAAAGGGATCAGTAAAATAGATAAATTTTTTCTCACTCACGGGGATATGGACCACATTGGCGGCGCATCAGCTGTTCTGAGGGAAATGAAGGTAAAGTCTGTAGTGTTTCCACAGGGAGCTAAGTTCTCGGAGGCTGAAAAGGATTTAATTGTACAGGCTAAAAATAACAAAAGTGAAATTGTTTTTACTAAAGCCGGAGATAGCTGGCTTATAGGAGATTCCGTATTTCAAGTTTTGTCCCCGTTTGGCGGGGAGATGGGGGACGGTGAGGAGAAAAATGATGGATCTATTGTCCTTTTTGCCAAAGTGGGAGGGTTAAACTGGCTGTTTACCGGAGATTTGGAGGAACATGGGGAAGGTCAGCTCATAAAGTCTTATCCCAAGTTGAAAGCTGATGTCTTAAAAATTGGGCATCATGGAAGCAAAACCTCTTCAACAGAATTATTTCTCGCTGGAGTAAAGCCGCGGATTGGCGTTATATCTGCAGGCAGAAACAACAGGTATGGGCATCCACATAATGATGTAATGAGCAGGCTGAATGATTATAATGTCAAAGTTTTGAGAACCGATAAGCAAGGGGCGGTTACCTATTTTTTTAAAGAGGATTCAGGAACCTTTTCAGTGCAGCTTCCATAGTATATGTTAGAAAGCATCAGCTTCCAGACATGATAATGCTTAATCGAAATTCCGCCAAAAAAAAGAGGCTGCCTCAGCAGCCTCAATGTGTCAGCGGTATTGTGACACATTGCTGTATGTAGCCATTAAGCTCCTAAAAATTTAATGACTGTTGCAATAATAAATAACGTTGCGAAGAAACCGAATGATACGATGAATCCTACACCAGAGTCGATTGCATCATTACGTTTGCTTTGGACGTTCTTTTCAAATTCGTTCACAGTCTACCCCTCCTATTTCCTATATAGTATAAGTCATTCAAATGAAAAAATCTAGAGTTCGCCTGCCCTTTTCCTGCATTAGCAGGAGTTGTCACAAATATGACGAAACAACAAGGGGAAAATAATAAACAAAGGTGCACCGCAGCTTCCTGAGTTTCCCGGGCCTCAGGGATGCAGCGTTCTATATAGATTGGAAATTGGCGTTCATTTGGACGCCAATTTCTTATGTCTTGTCAAATTGCCATCGCTTCTTTAGGATATATAGTGAATATATTGTTTGGCGAACGGAGAGAAGAAATTGGTTTTTGATATTTGGAACAGAATTAAAGCGAAAAGTTTTGCTCCTATTTACTTATTATACGGAACAGAACCTTATCTTATAAACGAAACGAAGCAGCTTCTGATCAACAATGTGCTAAGCGAAGAGGAAGCTGATTTTAATTTATCCTCTTATGACCTTGAGGAAACCCCCATTGATACAGCGCTTGAAGATGCGGAGACATTTCCGTTTATGGGTGAAAAGAGACTGATCTTTTTACATAACCCGGTTTTTTTAACATCAGAGAAATCGAAAGCTAAACAGGAGCATAACCTGGCTAAGCTTGAAGCCTATATTAAAGAGCCTGCCCCATATTCAGTGGTGGTATTTTCCTCATCGGCAGAAAAACTCGATGATCGGAAAAAAATAACCAAACAATTGAAAAAAACGGCTGCAGTCCTTGAAGCCAAGAAATTAAATGAAGGTGAATTGAAAGCCTGGATCAGGGAACGGGCAGCATTGAACGGTGTGCAGATTGATGAATCGGCTGTTGAGCTGATTTTGACATTGGCAGGCGCCAACCTGTTTATTCTGACCAACGAGATCGATAAATTAGCCCTATATGCGAATGACACAAAGCGGATAGATGAACAAATGGCAGAAAAAATGGTATCACGGTCTTTAGAGCAAAACATTTTTTCCCTAGTAGATAAGGTGGTTCACCGCAAAATAGAAGAAGCCCTGAGAATTTATTATGATTTATTAAAGCAAAATGAAGAGCCCATTAAGATTTTATCTGTTATTACAGGGCAGTTCAGATTGATTTATCAGGTGAAGGAGCTTGCCAGGAGAGGCTACGGCCAGCAGCAGATTGCCGGCTATTTAAAGATTCATCCTTTTCGGGTAAAGCTCGCGGCCGGACAGGCTCAGCTGTTTGCAGACGAAGAACTGGCAGCGATCATAAGCTTGCTTGCTGATGCGGATTACCAAATGAAAACAGGAGGCATGAATAAAACCATGCTGATTGAAATGTTCCTGTTTCGTCTGCAAAGTCAGGCGCTCAGAAAATAGAAAAGCGGAAACGGCTTATGACCCCGAGTCCCTGGGAGCCGCAACTAGACAAGCTTGTGACCTCGAGGGGGTAGGCGCTGGAGCTGGACAGTTCTCGAAGTACAAAGTTATAAATTCTGATTACATAAAAAAAGCGGTCCACAATTTGGACCGCTTTTTTATGTAAAATAAAAGGCTATCCCTTAAGATAGCCGATATCTTTAAACATTAAGCATTTAAAGAGTTCATTTTTTTCATTAAACGAGACTTTTTACGGGCAGCAGCATTTTTGTGGATAAGACCTTTTGCAGCAGCTTTGTCCAGTTTACGAGCAGCATCAGCGAAAGATTCAGTTGCAGCAGCAGAATCGTTGTTTACGATTGCAGCATCAACCTTCTTAACAGCTGTACGCATTGCTGATTTAACAGTCGCGTTTTGAGCGTTGCGAGCTTCGTTAGTTTTAACACGCTTGATAGCAGATTTAATGTTTGGCATTCCATTCACCTCCTGAAAAAGCATCGAGATTCTATAACTCGACATTCACGTTCATTAACAAATTCAGAACAAGTGATATTTTATCAAACACGGGGTGATAATGCAATACTCTGTACTCAAAATTACTGAAGGATAAATCGGGAAGTTCATTTTTATTCTGCATGTTTTTTCATTTTAAAGGCAAAGATAGTATATATCTGAATTTTAGTAATTTGTCTGTTATTTTCCAACCTAATAAGCTGAGATTGTGAGGGATACATATGAAGGAATCAATAGATTTAAGCCAGTACTCAGTTCGAACGGATCTTGCCATTGAAGCCAGGGAAATGGTGATTTCCGGCAGGCAGAAAGACAATGTTCACGAACAGGAGAATCTTTCCCAAATAGAAGGCGTCATAATTAAAGAAAAAGAAGAAAACGATATTAAAATTTCCTTTGTTGAAGTAACAAAGGAAGGAGCAGAAGCATTAGGGAAAAAAGAGGGCAAATATCTGACCCTCGAAGTGACGGGCATACGCCAGCAGGATACCGAGCTCCAGCACAAAGTGGAGACTGTATTCGCAAGTGAATTCTCCCAATTTATAAAGCAGCTGGGCATTAATGAAGATGCATCCTGCTTAATTGTCGGACTGGGCAATTGGAATGTCACTCCCGACGCATTGGGGCCGCAAGTTTGCGAAAATCTGCTTGTTACAAGACATCTCTATCAGCTGCAGCCTGAAAGCGTAGAAGAAGGCTACCGGCCGGTAAGTGCTATTTCTCCAGGGGTGATGGGCCTGACAGGAATTGAAACAAGTGACATTATTCATGGCATTGTTGAAAAAACAAAGCCTGACTTTGTCATTGCGATCGACGCTCTTGCTTCCCGATCAATTGAAAGAGTCAATTCTACCATTCAAATTTCGGATACAGGGATTCACCCTGGCTCTGGTGTAGGGAATAAACGAAAAGAAATCAGTAAGGAGACTTTAGGAATACCTGTTATAGCGATTGGCATCCCAACAGTTGTCGATGCCGTATCCATAACAAGCGATACAATTGATTACATCCTGAAGCATTTTGGCAAGGAAATGAAAGAAGGAGGCCGTCCATCACGTGCTCTTGCCCCTGCAGGAATGACTTTTGGGGAGAAGAGAAAGCTGACAGATGATGATCTGCCGGAGGAACATCATCGAAAAACCTTTCTTGGCATGATCGGAACCTTGCCTGAAGAGGAGAAGCGGAAGCTTATTTATGAAGTACTCTCGCCTTTGGGTCACAACCTTATGGTGACGCCAAAGGAAGTGGATGTATTTATTGAAGATATGTCAAACTTAATTGCTAACGGTTTAAACGCTGCGCTCCACCAGAAAGTGAATCAGGATAATGCCGGATTTTATACAAGATAGAAAATATCCTGTTCTATCTTCTCTAGCAAAGTCATAACATTTACTAGACTAGCAAGGAGAGGTGGAGCAATGAAACCTTTTAAAGCGAACGGACTTGTAGTAACTATCCAAGGGACAAGCTTGCTGAAGGCTATTGGGGGATTTCTGCTTTTTCTATTTATGATATTTTCAATAAGCGGGGCATTAACTTCCTTAAAGCCTGAATACCGAATCAGTTCATCTTCAGTAAATTCTGCCGCGAACAGCCTGACAGGAGAAATGCTTTATCATTTTCTCGGATGGGAAAACCACTCATTTCTCCAGGGAGTTTCTGAAAGCAGTTCTCCCCCGGCCTTTGCCAATTTAATTTTTAAGCTATCCACAAATGTCAATTTGGATGATCCCAGAAGTCTTCTGGGAAGGGAGCTTCCCTTTTTCTCGATTTATGACAGTAAAATTCTAGTTGCAGGTGAAGGAACGGATTATACAAATATGCCTGTAGAATCTTCTCCCCCTTTAGAAGTACTGATGGCCGAACAGGAGGCAGCCCTGCAAAACACTGAGGGGCTTGAGCCATCTGGAGATAAAAAACAATCAAATGCCCCGCCGGTATCTACAGGTGATAAAAAACCTGTCTATGTATATTTTTCGCATAATACTGAGTCCTATCTTCCATATCTCAAGGGTGTCACCAACCCTGATGCGGCCTACCATTCAAAAATTAATATTACTAAAATCGGTGACAAGCTTAAGGAAGAGATGGAGAGCAAAGGAATCGGCACATTTGTAGATAAAACGGATGTTCAGGGGAATTTAAACAAAAAGGGCTTATCATATGGACGCTCCTATCAGGAATCCAGAGAGGTGGTCCAGGCAGCAATCACTTCCAATCGGGATCTCACTTATTTAATTGATATTCATCGTGATTCAAAAAGAAAAAAAGATACTACAAAAGAAATTAACGGAGAGTCTTATGCCAAGCTGGCTTTTATAATTGGAGGAAATAATCCGAATTACGAGAAGAACTTAAAATTTGCAAAAGAGCTGCATGATAGATTGAGCGTCAAGTACAAAGGATTAAGCAGGGGAATAATGAAAAAAGAAGGCGCAGGGACAAATGGCAACTTTAATCAGGATTTATCAGGCAATGCCATACTCATTGAGTTTGGGGGAGTCGATAATACGTTTGAGGAGTTAAACCGCTCGGCCGAAGCACTCGCGGAAGTGTTCAGTGAATATTACTGGCAGGCAGAGGAAGTGAATTCACCGGCTGGCGGTGAATCAGAAAAGAAATAGTAATAGGATGATGCGGAATGAAAATGTTTATGCTTAAAGCTCTTTTTCTGGCAGCGATTATGTTTGTCTCTGTATTATTCGGAATGCAGCAGGCAAATGAAGGAATTCACAGAATGAAGGGATTCCATGACGGAAATTTCAAAAGTGCCCTGACCATAAATGAAACCAATGAAGGCGAAGTTCAGGCTTCTGTCCTGGGGAATGATGTGTCAAGCCATGATCTTCAGAAGAAAAGAGAAAAACTTGAAGAAATGAAAGCATATAATTTCTTTTCATCATTAGGAAAAAGCATATCCGAAGGCATATCAGAGCTGACAGAAAAATCGGTCGCAATCATCACAGACTTAATAACAGGGAAATAGGCTGCTCAGGAGGGCAGCCTTATTTTTTTGAAAATAAGCGGCTTAAAGCTTAGCATTGAATCTTCACAAACCTACTGATATAATCAAAAATAGTGTATAAACTAAAAAGACTATTTTAAAATTGACCACACTTAGCTCCAGGCGCCTATTTAAAGGCGCTTGCGCTTTTCTATAGTAGGAGTTGAAATATTAATAATGAACAAAGAAGAGAGACTAAAAAGGCAAGAGAAAATCAGGAATTTTTCGATCATCGCCCATATTGACCATGGTAAGTCGACTTTGGCCGACAGGATCCTTGAAAAAACCAATGCGCTGACTTCACGCGAAATGAAGGATCAGCTCCTTGATTCCATGGATCTTGAAAGGGAGCGCGGCATTACGATCAAGCTGAATTCCGTTCAGTTAAAATATAAAGCTAAAGATGGAGAGATATACACTTTCCACTTAATAGATACGCCGGGACACGTCGATTTTACATATGAAGTATCCCGAAGCCTTGCAGCATGTGAAGGCGCAATTCTGGTTGTGGATGCGGCTCAGGGTATTGAAGCGCAAACCCTTGCTAATGTTTATCTGGCCCTGGATAACGATCTTGAGATTCTTCCAATTATTAATAAGATCGACCTGCCAAGTGCGGATCCGGAAAGGGTTCGAAATGAGATCGAAGAAGTTATCGGCTTGGATGCATCTGAAGCAGTACTTGCTTCAGCAAAGGCAGGAATCGGAATAGAAGAAATCCTTGAGCAGGTTGTTGAAAAAGTACCTGCTCCAGTAGGGGATCCGGATGCCCCATTAAAGGCTCTTATATTTGATTCTCTTTATGATGCCTACCGCGGTGTAGTAGCTTATATCCGGGTGGTTGAGGGTACGGTAAAAGTAGGGGATAAAATTAAAATGATGGCAACCGGCAAAGAGTTTGAAGTTACAGAGGTTGGTGTGTTTACGCCAAAATCAACGCCATTGCCTGAATTGTCAGTTGGAGACGTAGGGTTTTTGACTGCTGCAATTAAAAACGTTGGTGATACACGTGTAGGTGATACCATTACAAGTGCGAAAAACGGTGCGGCCGAAGCTCTTCCTGGATACAGAAAAATGAACCCGATGGTTTATTGCGGACTTTATCCAATTGATAGCGCCAAGTTCAATGACCTGCGTGAAGCGCTTGAAAAGCTGGAGCTGAATGATTCTGCCCTTCAGTTTGAACCGGAAACTTCACAGGCCCTCGGATTTGGATTCCGCTGCGGTTTTCTTGGATTGCTTCACATGGAAATCATCCAGGAGCGCATTGAGCGCGAATTCAAAATAGATTTGATTACAACAGCGCCTAGTGTTATCTATGATGTTATTCTTACAGATGGCACTGAGGTTAAAGTGGATAACCCATCCAATATGCCTGATCCTCAAAAGATTGACCGTGTTGAAGAACCTTATGTAAAAGCTACGATGATGGCGCCGAATGATTATGTGGGAGCCATTATGGAACTTTGCCAGCAAAAACGCGGCATCTTTATTGATATGCAATACATGGATGAAACCAGAGTAAATATTATATATGAAATTCCTTTATCGGAAATTGTTTATGATTTCTTTGATCAGCTGAAATCCAATACAAAAGGATATGCTTCTTTTGATTATGAATTAATTGGATACAAGCCATCAAAACTTGTTAAGATGGATATTCTGTTAAATGCAGAAAAGGTAGACGCATTGAGCTTCATCGTTCATAAGGATTTTGCTTATGAAAGAGGAAAAGTAATCGTTGAGAAGTTAAAAGAGCTTATTCCCCGTCAGCAGTTTGAGGTTCCTATTCAAGCGGCGATCGGCCAGAAAATTGTAGCCCGCTCAACCATTAAAGCCATCCGCAAAAATGTATTGGCTAAATGTTACGGCGGAGACATTTCCCGTAAGCGTAAATTATTGGAGAAGCAGAAAGAAGGTAAAAAGCGGATGAAGCAGGTTGGTTCTGTTGAAGTTCCGCAGGAAGCCTTCATGGCCGTTTTGAAGATGGACGATAACACCCCTAAAAAGTAAAATATTTGCTTTGTTTTAAGAGGTTAGATATGCTGTCATAATAATAACAGCACTAGCCTCTTTTTATTTAGGAAATTGCTGTATTTGAATGTTGATTGAATGATGAAAGTAGTGAAATAAATGATTAAAGCAGCTTATATACACATCCCATTTTGTGAACATATCTGTCATTACTGTGATTTTAATAAAGTGTATTTAAAGAACCAGCCAGTTGGAGAATACCTTGATTCTCTTGATAAAGAGATGAATCTTGCTTTGAAAGATACACCTGCATCTCGGCTGGACTCCATCTTTGTCGGAGGCGGCACGCCCACTGCGCTAAACGGGAAACAGCTTGAACAGCTTTGCAGCACTATTAAACGGCAGCTTCCCTATGACCCTTTCACAGAATATACATTTGAAGCTAACCCGGGAGATCTCTCTAAGGAAAAGCTTCAAATATTGCATGATGCCGGAGTCAACAGGCTGAGCTTTGGTGTCCAGACCTTCAACGATGAACTCTTAAAAAGAATTGGAAGGTCACACCGGGCAAAAGACGTTTTTCAATCAATTGAAGCTGCAAAACAAGTAGGCTTCGATAACATCAGCATCGATCTGATATACAGTCTTCCCGGCCAGACACTTCAGGACTTTAAAGATACACTCGAAACATCATTCACATTGGATATTGTTCATTATTCGGGCTATTCGCTGATCATTGAGCCCAAGACAGTATTCTATAATCTGATGAGGAGAGGGAAACTGCCGACTCCCGGAGAAGATGTGGAAGCTGAGATGTATGATTTATTGATGGAACAAATGGACAAACATGGATTTGCCCAATATGAAATCAGCAATTTTGCCAAACCGGGCTATGAGAGCAGGCATAACATGACTTATTGGGATAATGAATGGTACTTCGGCTTTGGGGCAGGTGCGCATGGCTATGTAAACGGGCTTCGCCGTTCAAACCACGGACCCCTGAAAAAATATATGGAGCCTATTGAAAAGGGCCAGCTTCCGATCCTCGAAGAACATAAGGTGCCCCTGGAAGAGCAGATGGAAGAGGAAATGTTTCTTGGGCTGAGAAAAACTGAAGGTGTCTCAATTAGTCGCTTTAAAGAGAAATTTGGCAAAAACCCGCTGGAGCACTTTAAAGTTCAAATTAAACAGCACACCGAAAAAAAATTAATTATTGCCGGGGAAGAGCATATTAAATTGACAAAGCAAGGACGATTTCTTGGAAATGAAGTATTTCAGTCCTTTATAGGGTAATCTGCCTGAGGATTGCTTCTGGAAAAAAGGAAGCCAAATTATTGACACTGCACGTATGATTTGATAATTTATTAGTAGAATTAGCACTCGGGGACAAAGAGTGCTAACAGAGGTGATAACTGTGTTAACAGATCGTCAATTATTAATTTTTCAAGTAATTGTTGATGATTTTATTCAAACTGCACAGCCTGTCGGGTCGAGAACTCTGTCGAAAAAAGAAGAAATTTCTTTTAGTTCCGCAACGATCAGAAATGAGATGGCTGATTTAGAGGAACTTGGGTTTATTGAGAAAACACACACCTCATCGGGGAGGATTCCATCTGAAAAAGGGTACCGCTATTACGTGGACCACCTTTTATCCCCGCAAAAATTAAATCAGCATGATATCCACAAAGTACAATCGATCTTTGCGGAAAGAATTTATGAGCTGGAGAAAATTGTTCAAAAATCGGCAAAAATCTTATCTGAGCTGACTAATTATACATCCATAGTCCTCGGGCCTGCAGTAAGGGATAACAAGCTGAAGAGAATTCAGATTGTTCCTTTGAATAAAGAAACAGCGATAGCAATTATTATCACAGATACAGGCCATGTGGAAAACAGAATGTTCCACTTGCCGGAAAACATTGATGCAGGTGATTTGGAAAAGGTCGTTAATATCCTTAATGACCGTCTTGCCGGTGCCCCGTTGGAAAGTCTGAACAATAAGATATATAAAGAGGTTGCCGTGCTTTTAAGGCATCATATCAATAATTATGATTTAATGCTGAATTCAATTGCCGATACAATAAAGATACCGGCCTATGATAAGCTTTTCTTTGGCGGTAAAACAAATATGCTCAGCCAGCCGGAGTTTCATGATATTGAAAAGGTTAAAAACCTCATGAATATGATCGAGCAGGAAAAAGGCATCTATGATTTACTCAGTAAAAACAAGTCAGGGATCAATATTAAAATCGGCAGGGAAAATAATAATTCAGCAATGGAAAACTGCAGTCTGATAACAGCAAGCTACTCAATCGGCACCGAGCAGCTCGGCACAATTGCCATTCTGGGCCCTACCAGAATGGAATATTCAAGAGTTATCAGCTTATTGAACTATATCAGTGCAGACTTATCATCTGTTTTATCCAAGCTGTATCAAAACAGATGATGGTGGAGATATTGATTAAGGGTGGAAAAACCTTTCCACTCCTTTCCTTATGTATTTTTATATCAATACTGCAGCCATTCTTTAAGGGAGGTGAACATGTTGGCAGAAGAGAAAGAGACATTGAACCATGAATCAAATGAACAAACCAACGAACCTGAAGGAGCTGAAAATGAGGCTCCTATTGAAGAGGTATTTGCAGAGGCTGATGAAGCAGAAGCAGGTCCTGATGAGGGAACCGATGCTGAGCTTACAGCAGCAAATGCAAAAATAGCTGAATTGGAAGGCAAACTGGAAGAGGCTGAAAATCGCATCTACCGCCTACAGGCTGATTTTGAAAATTCCCGGCGCCGTGCAAGGCTGGACCTTGAAGCGTCTGAAAAGTATAGAGCACAAGGCTTAATCTCTGATTTGCTGCCTGCGCTTGATAATTTTGAAAGAGCACTTCAGATGGAAGCTGAAAATGAACAGGCTAAATCTATTCTTCAAGGAATGGAAATGGTTTATCGGAGCTTGGTGGAGGCTATAAAAAAAGAAGGCGCAGAACAGATTGAGGCAGTTGGGAAAGAATTCGACCCTCATATGCACCAGGCTGTGATGCAGGTAGAAGATGAGAATTTTGATTCCAATATCGTGGTCGAAGAGTTCCAAAAAGGCTACAAGTTAAAGGATCGAGTCATTCGTCCATCAATGGTTAAAGTAAATCAATAACTACATATTTGGGGAGGTAAAGAACATGAGCAAAATTATCGGAATCGATTTAGGTACAACAAACTCATGTGTCGCTGTACTTGAAGGCGGCGAACCGAAAGTAATTCCAAATCCGGAAGGCAACCGTACAACGCCATCAGTCGTAGCGTTTAAAAACGGCGAGCGTCAGGTTGGTGAGGTGGCAAAGCGCCAGTCTATTACAAACCCGAACACCATCATGTCCGTTAAACGCCATATGGGTACAGATCATAAAACAGAGGTTGAAGGAAAGGAATACTCTCCGCAAGAGGTTTCTGCTATTATTCTTCAATATTTGAAATCTTATGCAGAAGACTACCTTGGCGAGAAAGTTACTAAAGCAGTAATCACAGTTCCAGCATATTTCAACGATGCTGAGCGTCAGGCTACAAAGGATGCAGGCCGAATTGCCGGCTTGGAAGTTGAACGTATCATCAACGAACCGACTGCTGCAGCTTTGGCATATGGACTGGATAAAATGGATGAAGACCAGACTATCCTTGTTTATGACCTTGGCGGCGGTACATTTGACGTATCTATCCTTGAGCTGGGCGATGGTGTATTTGAAGTAAAATCCACTGCCGGGGATAATCGTCTTGGCGGAGATGATTTTGACCAGGTAATTATTGATTACCTCGTTGATCAATTCAAAAAAGAGAACGGCATTGATCTTTCTAAAGATAAAATGGCTCTTCAGCGTTTAAAAGATGCTGCTGAAAAAGCGAAAAAGGATCTTTCCGGTGTAACTTCAACACAAATTTCACTTCCGTTTATCACTGCCGGGGAAGCTGGACCTTTACACTTGGAAGTAACACTTTCAAGAGCAAAATTTGAAGAGCTTTCTGCGGATCTTGTTGAACGTACAATGGGACCTACACGCCAGGCATTAAAGGATGCTGGCTTGACTCCTTCAGAAATCGATAAAGTTATCCTTGTCGGCGGTTCAACACGTATTCCAGCTGTACAGGAAGCAATCAAAAAAGAAACAGGAAAAGAACCGCACAGAGGAGTTAACCCTGATGAGGTTGTAGCAATGGGTGCAGCTATTCAGGGCGGTGTCATCACTGGTGATGTTAAGGATGTTGTCCTTCTGGATGTAACACCTTTGTCTCTTGGAATTGAAACAATGGGAGGAGTATTCACTAAGCTGATTGAACGCAATACAACTATTCCAACATCAAAATCCCAGGTGTTCTCAACTGCTGCTGATAATCAGTCTGCTGTTGATATCCATGTTCTTCAAGGGGAGCGCCCAATGGCAGCGGATAACAAAACACTTGGCCGTTTCCAGCTAGGCGATATTCCTCCAGCTCCGCGCGGTGTGCCGCAGATCGAAGTGTCTTTCGATATCGATAAAAATGGTATCGTAAACGTACGCGCTAAAGACCTGGGCACAAACAAAGAACAAGCTATTACGATCAAATCATCAACAGGATTATCTGATGAAGAAATTGAAAAAATGGTAAGAGAAGCTGAAGAAAATGCTGAAGCTGATAAGAAGCGCAAAGAAGAAGTTGAACTTCGCAATGAAGCGGACCAGCTGGTATTCACTACTGAAAAGACTTTAAAAGATCTTGAAGGCAAAGTGGATGAAGCAGATGTGAACAAAGCAAATGAAGCTAAAGATGCACTAAAAGCTGCAATTGAAAAGAACGATCTGGATGAAATCCGTGCTAAGAAAGATGCTTTACAGGAAGTTGTCCAGGCGTTAACAATGAAGCTTTATGAGCAGGCGCAGGCTGCTCAGGGAGCTCAGGGCGCAGAAGGTGCTGAAAGCAAAAATGACGACGATAATGTTGTAGATGCTGAGTTCGAAGAAGTTAAAGACGATAAATAATCTCTGAATCTTTTAAGTCAAAGTCAGGTCTTTCTTGGCTTTGGCTTTTATTTTTGATACAATAATCTTTATGTGAAATGAATCGGGGAGTGGTAATCATGAGTAAAAGGGATTACTATGAGGTTCTCGGAATCAGCAAGGGTGCATCCAAGGATGAAATTAAGAAGGCTTATCGAAAGCTTTCAAAAAAATATCATCCTGATATTAACAAAGAGCCTGATGCAGACGAGAAGTTCAAGGAAGTTAAAGAAGCATATGAAGTCCTAAGCGACGACCAGAAGAAGGCCCACTATGATCAATTTGGTCATACGGATCCTAATCAGGGCTTTGGCGGAGCCGGTTTTGAAGGTTTCGGAGGATTTGAAGACATTTTCAGCACTTTCTTCGGAGGGGGTTCCCGCCGGCGTGATCCTAACGCACCAAGACAGGGTGCAGATTTACAGTACACCATGTCCTTAACGTTTGAGGAAGCAGTATTTGGCAAAGAGACCGATATTGAAATTCCGCGTGAAGAGACGTGCGATACCTGCAGCGGTTCAGGCGCTAAACCGGGAACTAAGCCGGAAACCTGCCGTCATTGTCATGGATCAGGTCAGCTGAATGTTGAACAAAATACGCCATTTGGCAAGATCGTCAATAGAAGAGTTTGCCACTACTGTAATGGTACCGGCAAAGAAATCAAAGAAAAGTGCACAACATGCCGTGGAGCCGGTAAAGTGCAGAAACGCAGAAAGATACACGTGAAAATTCCTGCAGGCATTGATGATGGCCAGCAGCTCCGCGTGGCGGGCCAGGGGGAGCCAGGTGTAAACGGAGGACCTCCAGGCGACCTTTATGTTGTATTCCATGTGCGGTCACATGAGTTCTTTGAGCGTGATGGCGATGATGTTTATTGTGAAATGCCTATAACGTTTGTCCAGGCTGCTCTTGGTGATGAAATCGAAGTGCCGACACTGCATGGAAAAGTAAAACTTAAAGTCCCTTCAGGCACACAAACAGGAACCAAATTTCGTCTAAAAGGAAAAGGTGTGCCAAATGTAAGAGGATATGGAACAGGAGATCAGCATATTATTGTCCGCGTTATTACTCCGACAAAGCTGACCGAAAAACAGAAGCAGCTTTTAAGCGAGTTTGCTGAAGTCAGCGGAACAGTTCCGCAGGGAGAACAGGAAGAAAGCTTTTTTTCTAAAGTAAAACGAGCCTTTAAAGGTGAATAAAGGAATGGGAGTTGGTAGTAGTGAAATGGTCAGAAATCAGTATTCATACTGCAAATGAAGCTGTTGAACCGATTTCGAATATTTTGCATGAAGCCGGAGCAAGCGGAGTTGTAATAGAGGATCCTTTAGAACTTGTAAAAGAAAGAAAGGATCAATTCGGTGAAATCTACCAGCTCAATCCGCAGGACTATCCTGAAGAAGGCGTAATTGTAAAAGCATATTTGCCAGTAAACAGTTTCCTTGGGGAAACTGTTGATGAAATAAAAGAAGCAATCAATAACCTCATTCTATTTAACATCGATATTGGCGAAAATAAAGTCAGCATTAGTGAGGTAAACGAAGAAGAATGGGCTACTGCCTGGAAAAAATATTATAACCCTGTAAAAATTTCAGAACGCTTTACCATTGTCCCAACCTGGGAGGATTACACACCTGTCAGCAGTGATGAGCTTATCATAGAGCTTGACCCGGGCATGGCATTTGGGACGGGAACACACCCTACGACGGTAATGTGCATCCAAGCACTTGAAAGAACAGTAAAACAGGGTGATAAAGTTGTAGATGTAGGAACAGGATCGGGTGTCTTAAGCATTGCTGCAGCTATGCTGGGTGCCGGGAAGGTAGAAGCCCTTGATCTTGATGAAGTGGCAGTAAATTCAGCTAAATTAAATATTAAGCTGAATAAAGTGCAGGATATAGTAGATGTATCACAAGGAAATCTGCTCGATGGTGTCAGCCAGGGAGCAGATGTGGTCGTTGCCAACATTCTTGCAGAAGTAATTCTCCGCTTTACAGATGATGTTGCGTCAGTCGTAAGGGAAGGGGGATACTTCATCGCTTCAGGCATTATCCAGCAGAAGAAACAGGAAGTAAGAGATGCTATTTCCGCTGCAGGGTTTGAAATAGTTGAGACCATACAAATGGAAGATTGGGTTGCCATTGTGGCAAGGAGAAAGTGATCAGAAAAGCTCCTGCACCTCGAGGATGGAAGGTGCAGGAGCTGGCATACCGTAAAAAGGGGGTAATGAACTTACCCTCCTTTTTACAGTTGAATGAATCTTGGACAGGTTAGAAAGAGGGTGCCGATTGTGCAGCGGTATTTCATACAAAATGCAGTTAATGATAAGTACTTTCATATTACTGGGGAAGACCGTCATCATATAGTGAAGGTAATGCGCATGAAAGAAGGCGACAAAATTATCTGTGTAGATCCATCCCAAAATAGTGCACTTTGTTCAATTGCAGAAATTACCGATGAATATGTGGCTGCAGAAGTTGTACAATGGATTGAAGGGTCTTCTGAGCTGCCTGCCGATATTACTATCGTGAGCGGACTGCCTAAAGGGGATAAGCTGGAGTGGATCATTCAAAAGGGCACTGAGCTGGGAGCGAACCGTTTTATCCCTTTTACTTCAGCTCGTTCAGTAGTAAAATGGGATGCGAAGAAATCTGTGAAAAAAGCAGAGAGATGGCAAAAGATTGCTAAAGAAGCTGCTGAGCAGTCACACAGGAGCATAGTGCCTGAAGTGTTTGCACCGCTTGATTTAAAGTCATTGCTGAAAATATCGGCTGATTATTCATATAAATTGATTGCCTTTGAGGAAGAAGCGAAGCAGGGAGAGGTCTCTGTGCTCTATAAAACACTTTCTTCCATGAACAAAGGAGACTCACTTTTAGTTGTATTCGGACCTGAAGGCGGTCTTGCAGATAATGAAGTTTCATTGCTGCTCGAATCAGGCTTTCTAGCCTGCGGTTTGGGGCCGCGTATTTTAAGGACAGAGACAGCGCCTCTCTATTTGCTGTCAGCTGTTTCCTATCATTTTGAATTAATGGGGTGAATTTAGATGCCTGCAGTTGCATTTCATACACTTGGCTGCAAAGTCAATCATTACGAAACAGAAGCCATTTGGCAGCTGTTCAAAGAAGCTGGCTATGAACGGACAGACTTCGAATCCGTTTCAGATGTTTATGTAATTAATACATGTACAGTTACAAATACCGGTGATAAGAAAAGCCGCCAGGTAATCAGAAGGGCAATTAGAAAAAACCCTGATGCGGTTATCTGTGTAACGGGCTGTTATGCACAAACCTCACCTGCCGAAATTATGGCAATCCCTGGAGTTGATATCGTTGTAGGGACTCAGGATCGGGTGAAAATGCTTGAATATATCGAGCAATATAAACAAGAACGGCAGCCGATCAATGGCGTCGGAAACATCATGAAGAACCGTGTCTACGAAGAGCTTGATGTGCCGGCATTTACAGATCGGACACGTGCTTCCCTTAAGATTCAGGAAGGCTGCAATAACTTTTGCACATTCTGTATTATTCCCTGGGCGCGCGGCTTAATGAGATCCAGGGATCCGAAAGAAGTAATCCGCCAGGCTCAGCAGCTTGTTGATGCCGGATATAAAGAAATCGTTTTGACTGGAATCCATACAGGCGGCTATGGCGAAGACATGAAGGATTATAACCTGGCTATGCTTCTTACGGATCTTGAAGCTCAGGTAAAAGGTCTCAAACGTTTAAGAATCTCTTCTATTGAAGCCAGCCAAATTACCGATGAAGTCATTGAAGTTATGGATAAGTCCAAGGTCGTGGTAAGGCACTTGCACATTCCTCTGCAGTCAGGCTCAAATACAGTTCTTAAAAGAATGCGCCGCAAGTATACCATGGAATTCTTTGCTGAGCGTCTCGAGCGCTTGAAGGAAGCTCTTCCGGGTTTGGCTGTTACATCTGATGTTATCGTTGGCTTCCCTGGGGAAACAGAAGAAGAATTTATGGAAACCTACAACTTTATTAAAGAGCATAAATTCTCAGAGCTTCATGTATTCCCATATTCAAAGCGGACAGGAACACCTGCGGCGAGAATGGACGACCAGATCGATGAAGAAGTCAAAAACGAGCGTGTTCATCGCCTGATTGCTCTGTCAGATCAGCTTGCAAAAGAATATGCATCTCAGTACGAAGGTGAAGTTCTGGAAGTGATCCCGGAGGAAAGCTTTAAGGAAAGCAGTGACAGCAATTTATTTGTCGGATACACTGACAATTATTTAAAAATCGTCTTCCCGGCAGCAGAAGAAATGGTCGGCCAGATAGTAAAAGTAAAAATTACAAAAGCCGGCTATCCATACAATGAAGGTCAATTTGTAAGAGTTCTTGATGAATTGAATGAAACAGAAGAAGCGGCAGTTTAAAGGAATTACCTCAGGGTAGTTCTTTTTTTTTATAAATTTATTAATAAATAATGGGAAAACTACTTTCGAAAACGATTACAAAAAATATAAATAGTGCTCGATATTTTATTGTCTAAATGATATTATGAAAGAGGTACGTACAACTGTTTTTAAAAGGAGTAGTTAAAATGACAAATAACGTAGCGAAAATGATCGATCATACATTACTTAAAGCCGATGCGACAAAAGACCAAATAGAAAAAATCTGTGCTGAAGCTAAAGAATATAATTTCGCGTCTGTTTGTGTTAATCCGACATGGGTTAAACTTTCAAGCGACCTGCTTAGCGGAACTGAAGTGAAGGTCTGCACAGTAATCGGATTCCCGCTTGGAGCTTCCACACTTGAAACAAAAGCATTTGAAACAAAGAATGCCATTGATAACGGTGCAACAGAAGTAGATATGGTAATTAACATTGGTGCTTTAAAAGGCGGAGACAATGAGCTGGTTGAACGGGACATACGTGCGGTTGTAGATGCTGCAAAAGGAAAAGCATTAACCAAGGTTATTATCGAAACTTGCCTTCTGACTGAAGAAGAAAAAGTTAGAGCATGTGAGCTATCTGTAAAAGCTGGTGCTGACTTTGTTAAAACATCTACAGGATTCTCAACTGGCGGAGCAACAACTGAAGATATTGCCCTAATGAGAAAAACTGTCGGACCTGATCTTGGCGTAAAAGCTTCGGGTGGAGTAAGAAGTGCCGAAGATGCACAGAAAATGATTGAAGCAGGTGCAACGAGAATTGGAGCAAGCTCTGGCGCTGCTATTGTCAACGGTTTAACAAGCGATTCGGATTACTAAGAAAACCGGAAGGCGACCGTTTATCGGCTTATGACCTCGAGCTAGACAGTTATCGAAATTCAAAATATATTATACTTGTTGTAAGAAAATGCCGGGATTTCCCGGCATTTTTTGTTTTTTTATCGGCCGTGCAGCTTTATGATAAATTTTCCAAATTGATTTGCAAAAGGAAGAACAAGCAGTGAAGATAGTACATTAAATAGAACACTGATATGTGCAAGCTGCACATCCGGGGAACTGGCTGCACTCTCTCCTACGACAGCAAGGGAATGAATAAAAGGATAAAAGGCCGCCACACCCAAACAGTTCAGCCAAATATGGGCAAAGGCAGTCAGTTTTGCTTCTTTTCCTGAACCGATGGATGCTAAATATGCGTCTGCGCATGTACCTATATTAGATCCAAGCATTATGGCAATGCCGGTATCCAAATCCATTGCGCCAGCAGTTAAAAACCCCATAATAATGCCAGTTGTTGCTGTGCTTGATTGGATGATAGCCGTAAGGACAATTCCGGCAGCCACAGCGAATAAATAATTCCCATCCAAAGTAAGCAGCCAGTGGTTGACCATATCATTATCTTTAACAGAACCAGCGAGATATTCAAACCCGCGCATTGCTGCAAAAACCGCTGATAATCCAAGCAAGGCGAGACCCGAGCTCCGCAAGCTCTTCTTCTTCAGTACAGCCAGGATGCTTCCGGCAGCTGCAAGCGGGATAATATACGATTCTATATTAAAAGTGATTAATTCTGTCGTAAATGTTGTACCTATGTTGGTTCCTAATATGATGCCAATCGTTTGGGGAAAAGTCAGCATACGTGCAGAAACCATTCCAATTGTTATAATCATTACCGCTGAACTGCTTTGCAGGACAGCCGTCAAAATTGTGCCCATCACAGTGCCTTTCCAAGGTGAATTTGTCATCACTGCCAGCCAATTCTTTAATGAACCGGCAGATAAATTAAAAAGACCCGACCGTAAGAGTGTCATACCATAAATAAATAACCCGATTAGCAGAAAAAATAATAACAGCTGGACCAAGCAGCATTCACCCCCTACATTTAATACTATGGAACACCCTGCCGGGACATGCTTATGTACAAAAAATTGTTTAGCTTGTCAGGAATGGGGTACTAAATAATCACAAACTAATAAAAATCAATCCCGCAGCAGGCTAATTACTGTTGACCTTGATAAGCTGTTATATTATAATTGCAAGGTACATGGAATAAACCATGTTGTTGATGTAAGTGTGTTGTGCTCGGAGGGAGGGAAAGAGAATGTCTAAAACCGTCGTTCGTAAAAACGAATCGCTTGAAGATGCTCTTCGTCGCTTCAAACGTTCAGTATCAAAAACTGGTACTTTGCAGGAAGCAAGAAAGCGCGAATTCTACGAAAAACCTAGTATTAAACGTAAGAAAAAGTCTGAGGCTGCTAGAAAGCGTAAGTGGTAAGAGAGGGTGTATGTAATGAGTCTTCTCGAGCGTTTAAATGAAGATATGAAACAAGCGATGAGGAATAAAGAAAAAGAAAAGCTTACTGTTATTCGTATGATCAAAGCTTCGCTTCAAAACGAAGCAATCAAGCTTGGTGAAGATCTTAACGAAGAACAGGAGCTTACTGTCCTTTCTCGCGAAGTTAAACAACGCAAGGATTCCCTCCATGAATTTGAAAAAGCAGGTCGTGAAGATCTTGTTGAAAAAATTCGTACTGAACTTCAGTATGTCGAATTATATATGCCAAAACAGCTTTCTGAAGATGAAGTTTCCAAAATTGTTGCAGAAACAATCGCAGAAACAGGTGCTTCTTCAAAAGCTGATATGGGAAAAGTGATGGCTGCTATCATGCCAAAGGTAAAAGGCAAAGCAGATGGTTCACTTATAAATAAACTTGTACAACAACACCTTTCATAAAACTTTGCATTAAAAGACCGAAAGCCAATGGCTGACGGTCTTTTTTACTTTTTCTGCCCAGCAATGGGCCGATGGAATGGATTACATTTGTTTCTAGGTTATACTAAAGAAAATAGCAATTATCTAAAAAAATAAAAATGAAACTTTTTAATGATTCAATCGTAAATACATATATAGAAGGTATCTTACGGTTAAAGGGGGGGGAAGTTTTGATTGCCAGAAGAGCAATAACCGCCTTTGCATTGTTTTTTGCTCTGCTGCTGCTGGGAAGCCCTTTTCAAGGAAAAGCCGATAATGAAAAAGTGCTGATTGTTCCTATCGAAGAAACTGTGGAAAAAGGGCTACATGCATTTTTAAGCAGAGCGGTGCAAACAGCTGAAGAAGAAAATGCATCAGCCATAATATTTGAAATAAATACACCCGGAGGGGCAGTGGATGCAGCCGGACAAATTGGAAAGCTGTTAACCTCAACAAATGTAAAAACTATATCTTTTGTCAATAAGCAGGCCTTATCTGCAGGTGCCTATATAGCTTTGAATACGGATGAAATATACATGGTGCCGGGTTCAACAATGGGTTCAGCCGCAATTATTGACCAGCAGGGAAATACAGCTGGCAAGAAAGCAGAATCGTACTGGTTTGCGGCAATGCAGAGTGCAGCCTCACAAACGGACAGAGATCCTGTTTATGCCCTTGCTATGGCAGATGAATCGGTTGACCTTCCGGAATTGGGGGCTCCGAAAGGAAAGCTGCTTACCCTCACAGCTGAACAGGCTGAGCAGGTAGGCTATTCGGAAGGCACAGTAAATTCCAGGGCGGAATTACTGAAAGTGCTTGGATTTGAAGAAGCTAATATACAGACAATTGATGAAAGCTTTGCAGAAAAGGCAGCCCGCTTTATTACCCATCCAGTCGTCATCCCCATTCTATTATCTATTGGAAGCCTCGGGTTAGTTCTGGAACTGTATTCACCGGGTTTCGGCATCCCTGGATTAATGGGATTATCGTCCCTGCTCCTGTTTTTTTATGGCCATATGGTGGCCGGTCTGGCAGGTTATGAGACATTAATTCTGTTTGTAATAGGCATTGGCTTAATAATAGCCGAGTTTTTCCTTCCTGGAGGAATTCTAGGAATAGCCGGGATAGCAGCAATACTCGGGAGCCTGTTCCTGGCTTCTGATAATGTGGCCCATATGGGAATGTCTATTTTAATTGCTATAGGAGTTTCAATATTGGCATCTATATTAATGATAAAGGTGTTTGGTAAAAAGATGAAATTCTTCAAAAAAATTATATTAACCGATAGCACAAATACTGAAAATGGATATATTTCAAATAAGAGCAGGCTTGAACTGATTGGGCATGAGGGTTATGCACTTACTGCACTAAGGCCTTCAGGCACTATAGTTATAGGGGATGAGAGAATTGACGTTGTCAGTGAGGGAGCCTTTATCCTTAAAGGGGCAAGAGTAAAAGTTGTTAAAGCAGAAGGATCGCGTATTGTTGTCAGAGAAATATCTAATCTAGATTTAGATAAATAAAATCATCAGGAGGTAAAATTATGTTAGAAGCAGGAACAGTAGCAATATTGGTTGCCGTCGTACTCGGTGTCATATTGCTGGGGATATTATTCACCTTTGTACCGGTTATGCTGTGGATATCAGCATTGGCAGCGGGTGTCAGAGTCAGTATCTTTACATTAATTGGAATGAGGCTTCGCCGGGTTATACCAAGCCGTGTTATTAACCCGTTAATCAAAGCGCACAAAGCAGGACTTGAAGTAACAACAAACCAGCTGGAGAGCCATTACCTGGCAGGAGGAAATGTTGATAGAGTTGTCAATGCGTTAATAGCAGCACATCGTGCGAATATTGATTTAAGCTTTGAACGCAGTGCAGCCATTGACCTGGCAGGTCGTGACGTTTTGGAAGCAGTTCAGATGAGTGTTAATCCAAAAGTAATTGAAACTCCTTTTATTGCCGGTGTGGCGATGGATGGTATTGAAGTAAAGGCAAAAGCGCGAATTACAGTCCGGGCCAATATTGACCGTCTGGTCGGAGGTGCGGGTGAGGAAACAATCGTGGCGCGTGTCGGTGAGGGGATTGTCTCTACAATTGGTTCGCAGACAGATCACAAGAAAGTACTTGAAAATCCGGATATGATTTCTCAGACTGTTCTTTCAAAAGGTCTGGATGCAGGAACTGCTTTTGAAATCCTCTCGATTGATATTGCAGATGTGGATATCGGCAAAAATATTGGTGCGGAACTTCAGACTGAACAGGCTGAGGCAGACAAGAAGATTGCCCAGGCTAAAGCGGAAGAAAGACGTGCTATGGCCGTAGCTCAGGAGCAGGAAATGAAAGCCCGTGTTGAAGAAATGAGAGCGAAGGTTGTGGAAGCGGAGGCACAGGTGCCGCTTGCCATGTCAGAAGCGCTCCGTTCCGGTAATATCGGGGTAATGGACTATATGAATATCCAAAACATCTCGGCTGATACCGAAATGAGGGATTCAATCGGCAATATGAGTGACGACGGCAAAAGTGGCCGTAAAAATGACTAAATGATCCCTTATTGGGAGAAGGGAGGAAACTCTCTTGGAATTTTTATTTGAGAATCCTTTTATTCTCATTGCTGTTATTGCTTTCATTTCCTCCTTTTTCAAAAAAAAGAAAGAGGAGAAGCCTGTTAAACAGGCTCCCCGTTCAGTACAGCAAGAGAATCGGACACAGGCGGAAAGAACTTCTGCAGAGCCTGAATTGGCCGAAGTGCTGGAAGAGGAAAAAAGGAAGCTGACAGAGAAATCCAGAAGAATAGAACAAGAATACAGACAGCGTAAACAGCAGGCAGAACAAAGCATGAAGGCTCTTCAGAGTCAGCAGAGAGCTGCTGAAAGAAAAGCAAGCGCAATATCGAGAACAGCTTCCAATACAAAAACAGGATACCCGGTGGAAGCCTCAGGAGCTGGAAAGTTTGAGCCGCGGAAACAGTCGCTTGTTGATGGAATTATCTGGTCTGAGATTCTTGGACCTCCAAGATCAAAAGATCCTCACAGGTCCCTCAACAGAAAGCGGTAAAAAATAAGTGCTAGAACCTTCGTTCATTTCATAAATATGAGATGAAAGGGGGTTCTTTTTTTATGGCAAAAAAGTGGGGACAATTCGTCCGCGGCTGGATGACTAAAAATATGGAGCTTCCTCAAGATGTCATGATGGATCTGCCCCGCATTACAATGATCGGGCAAATCCATATCTATATAGAAAACCACAGGGGATTACTGGCTTTCTCAGATAAGGAATTAAGACTGCTTTTGAAGCAGGGACAGCTTTTAATAAGAGGGAAAGCCTTCGTCATAAAAACGATACTGCCGGAAGAAATACTGCTCGAGGGAAAAATTGATTCAGTAACTTATATTACAGACACTGATTAAGAATTCAGGGGGAAGGAAATGAAGAACCAGTGGATTGAATTTTACAGGGGCCTTGTAACAGTTAAAGCAAGCGGGAAAGGAATAGAAAGATTTATTAATGCGCTTACCCGGAGCGGAATCAATATCTGGAATGTAAAGAACCATGGAACGCATTCAGTCACCTTCAAAATGAAATTGGAAGATGCCAAAAAAATAAGGAGCCACGCCAGGAACAGCGATTGCAGAATCGAGTTCCTGCAGCGGGCAGGAGCACCGTTCCTTATGAAAAGGCTGCTGAAAAACAGCGGATTTGCAGCTGGTGCCCTCGCGTTTTTTGCTGTCATTCTCCTTTTATCCAATATGGTTTGGGGCATAGAGATTAAGGGAGCAAATCCAGCAACGGAATATCAGATCATCAAAGAATTGGACAAGATGGGGGTTAAAAAAGGAAAGCTGCAGTTTTTTGTAGATAACGTGGAGTCAATTCAGCGGACGATATCCAACAATATTGATGCGATAACCTGGGTTGGCGTGGAGTTAAAAGGGACAACCTACCATTTACAGGTAGTTGAGAAAAATGAACCTGAGAAGCCCGAGTATTTAAGTCCGCGTCATCTGGTAGCTAAAAAGAAAGCTGTCATTGTAGAAATGTTTGTTGAAGAAGGACGTCCAGTCGTCGATATTCATGATCATGTTCAGCCAGGACAGCTTTTAGTCTCCGGGATCATCGGGAAAGAGGGCCAAACGGAGACTGTTCCTTCAAAAGGGGAGGTTTTCGGGGAGACCTGGTACAAATCTGAAGTCATTCTTCCGCTTAAGAGCACATTCAAAGTCTTTAGCGGCAATGAAAAAGTTAAGCATAGCATCAGAATCGGAAATCTCGAGATTCCCATATGGGGATTTGGGAAACCGGAGTTTGAAGAGTATGAATTAGAGGAAAATGAGAAAGTAGTAAAGTTCCTGAAATGGGAACTGCCTGTTTCATACGTAAATAAGACATTCCGTGAAAGAGAGCAAGTCACCAGAATATATTCCAATAAAGAGGCTTTTGAAGCTGCGAAAGATTTGGCCAGAAAAAAAATAAAAAGCAGCTTAGATGAAAATGCTAAAGTTAAGGGAGAAAAAGTTTTGCACCAATCAATTGACAATGGTAAAGTAACTATAGCAATACATTTCCAAATTATTGAGAATATTGCAGAAGGACAACCAATTATTCAAGGAGATTCGGAATGACAGAAGACTTGAAAACAATGAACCTGCAGCTTGAAGATCCTAATGAAGCCATTGCATTATTAGGCAATTCAGATGCAAACCTAAAAATTATTGAGCAAGAACTGAATGTTTCCATTGTAACCAGGGGAGAATCCGTTTATGTGTCTGGCGAAATGGACAAGGTGGAACTGGCTGGAAAGGTTCTGGATAAACTGCTTTATGTAATCCGGAAAGGAATAAATATAAGCCAGAGAGATGTTATGTATGCTCTTCAAATGGCAAACAAGGGAACACTTGAGTATTTCAGTGATTTATACGAAGAAGAAATCACAAAAAATGCAAAAGGAAAGTCTATTCGTGTTAAGACATTAGGACAGCGTCAATACATTCATGCAATCCGCCAGAATGACCTGGTTTTTGGCATAGGGCCAGCAGGAACAGGAAAAACGTATTTGGCAGTTGTAATGGCTGTCAATGCTTTGAAAAATGGGAATGTGAAAAGAATTATTCTTACCCGCCCTGCAGTCGAAGCAGGGGAAAGCCTTGGCTTTCTGCCGGGGGATCTGAAGGAAAAAGTCGATCCTTACTTACGGCCTTTGTATGATGCTTTGCATGATATATTAGGTGCAGAGCATACACAAAGAATGATTGAAAGAGGCACGATTGAAATTGCACCGCTGGCTTATATGCGCGGAAGAACCTTAGATGATGCCTTTGTCATTCTGGATGAAGCGCAAAATACAACTCAGGCGCAAATGAAGATGTTTCTGACCAGGCTGGGCTTTGGTTCAAAAATGATTATTACCGGAGACAGAACACAGGTTGACCTTCCAAAGGGTGTAAAATCAGGCCTGATCGCAGCAGAAGACATACTAAAGGGTGTAAGCGGACTATCATTCGTTCATTTGGAACAAAGTGATGTTGTGCGGCATCCGCTTGTGGCGAGGATTATTCAGGCATACCAAAAAGAAGATAGTCAATGAACCTATAAGCCGCCTTTTTGGCGGTTTTTTCTTTGCCTGCTAAAATCTGAAGTTAATTACTATGGAATTATTTGCTATTAATGAAATGTTTAGGTAACCTGTTATTAGATAGGCCATTTTTCATTGATGAAAACCCTTAGAAAAACTGTTATGATTTTACATAATTATAATTAAACTATTTAAAGTGTAATAGAAGTTTTTTACCCAGGACAGGAGGGGTAAATGTGCCAAATCTTCAGCAGAGCATGACGACAATCAGAAATTTACTTAATATGACCTTTTTTCGTGTTCTCTTATTTGTTCTATTGGGAGTTGCTATGTATTTTTCCATGTATAGCAATGTGAAGCCTGAAAAGCTGGATTTAAGTCTGTTCTCTGTGGCTGAACAGACAATAAGGTCACCCATAACAATAGAGGATAAAGCAAGCACAGAAAGAAAGAGAAAAGAAGCAGAAAATAATGTAAAGGATATTTACGTTGTAAAAAAAGAGATTGCACAAAACAGAGTTGACCTGGTTACTTCCATTTTTGGATCCGTATCGGAAGTGAATGAAGAAGTAAAAGAAGTGATGGATGAGAAAAAGAAAGCTGCTGCAACTGAGTCCGGCAAAGATGTAGAGGCACCAGACCCTTCCGCTCCTGGTCCTGAAGATAAATTATCCATGGTTAAAGAAAAACTCACTGATGACGTAACACGTGAAGTATCTGATGGCGTCTTCCTTGCTTTGCTGCAGGCAAAGGAGGGGGAACTGAGCATTGCGAAAGACCTTACTGTCACTGCTATCAATAAAATAATGAATAATGAAATTCCGGCTGAACAGGTGGAGAACGCGAAGAAGCGTGTTGAAGAAGAACTGAAGTTCACCAGCTTAAATTCAGATTTAAAAAAAGCCGCAATAGAGCTGGGTCGCTATGCAATATATCAAAATCAATTTTATGATCCTGCTGCTACGGAAGAATTGCGGCAGCAAACTATCGAGAGTGTGGAGCCTGTAAAAATCCTTCAGGGACAGATCATTGTTGAAGAAAATCAGCTGATCAGCAGGGACATATACAGACAGCTTGAACTTGCAGGACTTCTTGACAGTGTTAATTCGATTCAGCCTTTTATAGGCTTATCTCTGATCATTGTCATCGTTTTATCAGCCCTATACTATTATTTCCACGAATTGAATGTGCAGCGGGAATTAAAGCAAAGCTATTTATTGCTGTTCAGCCTTGTTTTTATCTTATCGATATTGCTTATGAAGGTCATAAGCCTGTTCCAATATGCTGATTACTCAGAGATAGGGTATATTTACCCTGCAGCCATGGGAGCTATGCTGATCAAAATATTGATCGATGAAAAGCTTGCAATGTACTACACAATTATTATGGCTATCAGCGGAAGCATCATTTTTAATGAAGGTGTTACAGGAACATTCCAGCTGACATCAGCCATTTATATCCTTTGCAGCGGCTTGGCGGCCATATTGTTTTTGAGTAAGCAGAATCGCCGCTCTAAAATATTGCAGGCTGGTTTATTTGTATCTGCAGTTAACATACTTGTTATCTTTTCAATGCTTTTTTTAAGAAATGGCCACTATGAAACGATAGAATATGGATTTTACTTTGTCATAGCTCTGATTTCAGGTATATCGTCTGCTGTCCTGGCGATTGGCCTGCTGCCATATTTTGAGGCGGGCTTTGGAATTTTGTCTACTATGAGGCTGATTGAGCTTTCCAATCCTAATCATCCGCTGCTGAGAAAGATACTGATCGAATCTCCCGGAACCTACCATCATAGTGTAATGGTTGCAAATCTTTCCGAGTCAGCTTGTGAAGCTATTGGAGCAAATGGTCTTTTGGCGAGGGTGGGCTGCTATTATCACGATATCGGCAAAACGAAACGGCCGCAATTTTTTATTGAGAATCAGGTGAATATTGAAAATCCGCATGATCGGCTTCCTCCTCAGACCAGTAAGAACATTATTATCGCCCATGCCGCAGATGGGGCTGAAATGCTCCGAAAACATAAGATGCCTAAGGAGATAGTGGATATTGCCGAACAGCATCATGGAACAACATTGCTGAAATATTTTTACTATAAAGCAAAACAGAATGGCCTTGAGGTAAAAGAAGAGGATTATCGCTATCCGGGACCTAAACCGCAATCAAAAGAGTCGGCAGTCATCGGCATTGCGGATAGCGTAGAAGCTGCAGTCCGTTCAATGGCACATCCTACAACAGAGCAAATAGAGGATTTGGTCAAAAAGATAATCGCAGACAGGCTTCAGGATGGACAGCTGAATGAATGTGATTTAACCTTAAAAGAACTGGAAACCGTTTCACACTCGTTCTGTGAAACGTTAAACGGAATTTTCCATTCACGTATTGAGTATCCTGAAATGACAAAACAGAAGGTGAAACAGGCATGAATTTAAGCATTGATTTTTTAGACGAAACGAATGAGCTTCAGGAAAATGATATAGCCAAAATTGAAGAGTTAATTAACTTTGCGGCTTCAAAAGAAACTGTAGAGCCTGAAAGCGAAGTATCCATTACGTTTGTGACCAATGAGCGCATCCGCGAAATCAACAGGGAGTACCGGGATAAAGATCGGCCCACAGATGTTATTTCTTTCGCGATGGAAGAGCTGGGTGAAGGTGAAATTGAATTGATTGGTGCTGATATGCCGCGGGTACTTGGGGATATCATTATCTCCACTGCTAAGGCGAAGGAGCAGGCGGAGGAATATGGACATTCTTTTATAAGGGAGCTTGGCTTTTTGGCGGTCCATGGCTTCCTTCATCTTCTTGGCTATGATCATGAAAATCCGGATGATGAGAAAAAAATGTTTTCCCGCCAGAAGGATATACTTGATGAATTCGGGCTCACGAGATAAAAAAGTCCGAAAACACAATGTCCTTAAATCCTTTGTGTTTGCTTTTTCCGGAATTAGAACTTCGTTATTGAATGAAAGGAATCTGCAGATACATTTGGCAGTATCCCTGGCTGTCATGTTCTTTGGGATATACTTTGGCATTTCCCGGCTTGAATGGATGGTCATTCTGCTGGCCATCGGGGGCATGCTCTCACTTGAATTGCTGAATACAGCCATTGAAAGGGCTGTGGATCTGGCAACCGAAGATTATCATCCCCTTGCAAAGCAGGCGAAGGATATAGCCGCTGGAGCGGTGCTGGTGTATGCCATTGTAAGTGTAATAATAGGCGGAGTAATATTCCTGCCTAAAATTCTGATATTTTTGCAGTAATGTGAAGCTGTCCGAATGGGCAGCTTTGCTTTTTTGCTTTTTCTATATTAATGATAAAGGCTGACCTTAATCTGCTGAGAATTATCAGGCCTGAGTTTGAAAACGTTCACTGAATCAGCTAAAATGACAGAACAGCCTTAAATTCTGCAGGCTGTGGAGATTCTAAGGGGTGCCATTTAGAAAACAATGGCCAGATAAAATTCAATCAGCCTACATATTTTTAGAAAATTCAATTTTTTTATTACGTTTTTGCTACAAACGATGAAAATCAAAGTAAAATGTTGTAAAATAAAAGAGAAGCGGCTGCTTTTTACAGAAAGAAGCTTTGCGAGCCCAAAGGACCATGATTGCATCGGGAGCAGCTCCGTTTTACAGGAAAGGAAGAAATATTTGTGAATAACGATCAACTAATACAGGAAGCAAAGATTGCAAGAGATAGAGCATATGTGCCATATTCAAAATTCAAAGTGGGAGCGGCGCTATTAAGCAGTGACGGTCAGGTTTTTCACGGCTGCAACATAGAAAATGCAGCGTACAGCATGTGTAATTGTGCTGAAAGGACTGCGCTTTTCAAAGCGTATTCTGATGGCGTAAAAAGCTTTTCAGCCATTGCTGTTGTTGCTGACACAGACCGTCCTGTCCCCCCATGCGGTGCATGCAGACAGGTAATATCCGAATTATGTCCGCCTGAAATGAAAGTTGTTTTAACCAACTTAAAAGGGGATATTAAAGAACTAACAGTTGAAAAATTACTGCCAGGAGCATTTTCACCGGAGGACTTACATGAATAATACACAACAAGGACACAAATCAGGCTTTATTTCCATAATCGGCAGACCAAACGTAGGAAAATCAACGTTTTTAAATCGCGTAATTGGGCAGAAAATTGCCATTATGAGTGATAAGCCGCAAACAACGCGCAATAAAGTTCAGGGTGTCCTGACAACCAATGACGCACAATTTATTTTTATTGATACGCCAGGAATTCATAAGCCAAAGCATAAACTGGGAGACTTCATGATGAAAGTTGCCCAAAACACACTGAAAGAAGTGGATGTCATCCTGTTTATGGTAAATGCCCAGGAAGGCTTTGGACGCGGTGAAGAATTCATACTTGAGAAATTTCAGTCAGTCCGTACGCCAATTTTCCTTGTGATCAATAAGATTGACCAGGTACATCCAGATGAACTTCTTAAAATTATTGAATCTTACAAGGAAAAGTACGATTTCAGCGAAATTATCCCCATTTCTGCTTTAGAAGGCAATAATGTAGAGACGCTGTTAGGACAGATTAAAAAATATATTCCGGAAGGGCCGCAGTTTTATCCTGCTGATCAGGTAACAGATCACCCAGAAAGATTTATTGTTTCCGAACTGATCAGGGAAAAAGCGCTGCACTTAACGAGAGAAGAAATACCGCACTCACTGGCTGTAACTATTGATAAAATGGAGCGCCGCGAAGACAAGGATGTCGTCCATGTCATGGCAACGATCATTGTGGAACGTGACTCCCAAAAAGGGATTGTGATTGGAAAGCAAGGAAAAATGCTCAAGGAAATCGGAAAAAGAGCCAGGGTGGATATTGAAAATCTTCTTGGATCACAGGTTTTTCTGGAGCTTTGGGTCAAAGTCCAGAAAGACTGGCGCAATAAAATGTCTCAGCTCCGCGATTTTGGCTTCCGTGAAGATGAGTACTGAACCAGCCCTAATTAAAGTATTATCTATTTCTGATTTATATGCATACAGGTGATTGACAATATTTTCGTCTCATGATTTTACAAAGACAGGCTATGATATAAATAAATGTATTGGGATAAAGAATTGCTAGTTGAATAACTGAAAGGTGGGGTTTTCGATGATGGATTTTACCTGGAGAGTGTTTTCCCAGACAGGAAATATTGACACATATCTTCTCTTCAAGGAGCTAGAAAAGGAAACTCAGGATATACCCGGCAGCAATGATGAAGAGCTAGCAGAAGCTGATTTTCCCATCTCATAGGTTTGTCGAAAGACAGGGATGGTGTCACGGTTGCTTGATAAATGTGAAGGCATCGTCATCAGGACAACTAATTATAGTGAAACAAATAAGATAGTTACTTTATATACCCGGGAATGGGGTAAAGTTGGTGTGATGGCACGAGGAGCGAAAAAGCCCAACAGCAGACTTGCAGCTGTCACCCAGCTTTTTACATACGGGAATTTTTTAGTTCAGCGCGGAAGCGGTCTCGGTACCCTGCAGCAGGGTGACATGATTTCATCCATGCGATCTATTAAAGAAGATATTTTTCTGACGGCTTATGCAAGCTATATTGTCGATTTGACTGATAAAAGCAGTGAGGATAAGAAGCCCAACCCATTTTTGTTTGAATTGCTGCATCAAACGCTAAATTTAATTAACGAAGGATATGACCCGGAAATTCTCACGAACATTTATGAAATGAAAATGCTGAATGGTCTAGGTTTATATCCAGTTCTTGATCAATGTTCTGTCTGCGGAAGCACTGACGGACATTTTGCATTTTCTATCCGGGAAAACGGACTCATTTGTCATCGCTGTCTTGATAAGGATCCTTATCATTATAAAGTATCACAGGCGACAATTAAGCTGCTGCGACTGTTTTATTTTTTTGACTTGTCCAGACTCGGCAATATCTCTGTTAAACCGGAGACCAAAGCTGAATTGAAAAAGATTATCTCTGCTTATTATGAAGAGTATTCCGGCTTAAACCTTAAGTCTAAGAAGTTTTTGAATCAAATGGACAAGTTTAATGATCTTATGTAATGATATCCTTTTGCTTTTTACTTAAGATTGACAATCCAATGTAATTCCGCTATGATTCAAATTAATAAAATATTATTGCTGTGAAGGAGAAGAGTACTTAACTTTTTCTCATTAAAGCGAACCTGGGACAGTGGGAGCCGGGTATGGATGGTTAAGGAAGGGCGCTCTGGAGCAATTTTGTCTATCGACAACCAAAGAGGCTGCGGTCAAAATCGCAGCAAATAGGGTGGAACCGCGGGTGAACTCTCGTCCCTATGCCATGTGGGCATAGAGACGGGAGTTTTTTTATGTTTACTGAAGATGGAAGTTCTATAGGTAGACAGCTGCTAAGTTCATAATTGTTTATTTAATAAAAAATAAGAAAGAGGTGTCCTATGAATATTCAAAACATGATTTTAACACTTCAAAAACATTGGTCTGAACAGGGTTGTATCCTCATGCAGGCTTATGATACTGAAAAAGGCGCCGGTACAATGAGCCCTTATACATTTTTACGAGCGATTGGACCAGAGCCGTGGAATGTGGCTTATGTAGAACCTTCACGCCGTCCGGCCGATGGCCGATATGGAGAGAATCCAAACCGGCTTTATCAGCATCATCAATTTCAGGTGATCATGAAGCCGTCGCCGGATAATATCCAGGAGCTGTATCTTGATTCACTCAAGGCATTGGGCATTGATCCGCTTGAACATGACATCCGGTTTGTAGAAGATAACTGGGAAAATCCTTCTCTTGGCTGCGCAGGCTTAGGATGGGAAGTTTGGCTTGATGGTATGGAAATAACACAGTTCACATACTTCCAGCAGGTAGGCGGATTGGAATGCAAGCCTGTATCTGTTGAAATTACATACGGAATTGAAAGGCTTGCCTCTTACATTCAGGATAAGGAAAATGTATTTGACCTTGAATGGACAGAAGGATTTACAGTTAGGGACATTTTCCTGCAGCCCGAGTTTGAGCATTCCAAATATACGTTTGAAACATCAGATCAGGAAATGCTCTTTAATTTGTTCAATATCTATGAGAAAGAAGCACATAGGCAAATGGATGAAGGGCTTGTACACCCGGCTTATGACTATGTATTGAAATGTTCCCATACTTTTAACCTGCTCGATGCAAGGGGAGCGATCTCAGTAACAGAAAGAACAGGCTATATTGCAAGGTGCCGGAATCTGGCCAGAAAAATAGCCAAAACCTTTTATGAAGAGAGAGAAAAACTTGGCTTTCCAATTTTAAAGGATAAGGAGGAAGGATCTCATGAATAAGAAAGATCTTCTGCTGGAAATTGGACTAGAAGAAATGCCTGCCAGATTTGTCACTAATTCGATGAATCAGCTTTCAGATAAAGTGAAATCATGGCTGTTGGAAAAGAAAATATCTTTTGGCGAGATCAGCGCTTTCTCCTCTCCACGCCGTTTGGCTGTTCTTGTTACGGGAGTGGATACCGCCCAGGAAGACATAAATGAGGAAGCGAAAGGACCTGCGAAAAAAATTGCATTAACCGAGGATGGAGAATGGTCAAAAGCTGCGGTTGGATTCAGCCGGGGTCAGGGAGCTTCTGTAGAAGATATATTCTTTAAAGAAATTAACGGTATTGAATACGCCCATGTCAGCAAATTCATTAAAGGGCAGGAAACAGCTGCACTGCTTCCTGAACTTCAGCAGATTGTCACTTCGTTATCATTCCCGAAGAATATGCGCTGGGCAAATCAGGAGCTGCGCTTTATCAGGCCTATCAAGTGGCTTATGGCGCTATTTGGAAATGAAATCATACCTTTTTCCATCACAAATGTTCAGACTTCCAACCTTACAAGAGGTCACCGCTTTTTAGGGAAAGAGATTGAAATTAACAATCCTTCTGATTATGAAAAGGCCCTGCTGGCACAATATGTAATAACTAACCCTCAGGAAAGAAAAAGTGCCATTCTTTCACAATTGGAAAAAATAGAGGAAGAGCATGGCTGGGTTATCCCGGTGGATGAAGAACTATTGGAAGAAGTAAACAATCTTGTTGAGTACCCGACTGCATTATATGGCACATTTGAAGAAGAATACCTTGAACTTCCGGAAGAGGTTTTAATTACTTCCATGAAAGAGCATCAGCGCTATTTCCCGGTAAAGTCCAAAGACGGCACGCTTCTTCCTTACTTTGTAACAGTCCGGAATGGTTCTCATGAACATTTGGAGAAAGTGGCTAAAGGAAATGAGAAAGTATTGCGGGCAAGACTTTCTGATGCAGCTTTCTTCTACAGGGAAGACCAAAAAACGGATATTGCGGCATCGATCGAAAAACTTAAAAACATTGTGTATCATGAGGAAATTGGTACACTTGCCGAAAAGGTAGACCGTGTCCGCCAGCTGGCAGCGAAACTGAGCGAGAAGCTTGACTTCAGTGATGAAGCAAAAGCAGTGACAGATCGGGCTGCTGAAATCTCAAAGTTTGACCTTGTTTCGCATATGGTTTATGAATTTCCTGAGCTGCAAGGTTTTATGGGGGAAAAATACGCCCTGCAAAAAGGTGAAAAAGAAGCTGTGGCACGTGCAATTAATGAACATTACATGCCGCGCAATGCAGAGGACCGGACGCCGGATAGTGATGCCGGTGCATTGCTTTCCATTGCTGAGAAGCTGGACACAATTGTGTCATCCTTTGCAATTGGAATTATTCCAAGCGGTTCCCAGGATCCATATGCCTTAAGAAGACAGGCATCGGGTATCATCCAGACGTTACTGGCGAGAAACTGGAATTTGAACCTCGAAGAATTGATTTCATTATCTTCTGAGACTGTTCTTAATGCGGATATTGGAAAGAAATCAAAAAGTGAATTGATGCAGGAATTAGTTTCTTTCTTTAAATTAAGAATTAAATATATGCTGCAGGAAAAAGCAGTGCGCTATGACTTGATTGAAGCTGTTTTAGGAAATGATATCGGCTCCGTGCCTTCACTTGTGAAGAGAGCCCAAGTATTGGAGTCCCACAAGGATGCAGAAGGCTTCAAGGAAAGCATTGAAGCTCTTAGCCGGGTAATCAACATTGCTTCTAAGGCAGAAGATAAAGGGGATATAGACAGCGGCTTATTTGAAAATGAAAACGAAAAAGCTCTGTTCAGCAAATATTTATCAGTTAACGAGGAATTGAAAAAAGAGGTTAACGAGGAAGAAGCCTTTAACTTGCTAATCAGCTTGAAACCTGAAATTGATCAATACTTCGAGCATACTATGGTAATGGATGAGAATCAGGAAATTCGCCGCAATAGGCTGCAGCAAATGGCACATTTGGCTGATGTGATAAAGAAATTTGCAAATATGAATGAAATAATTGTTAAGTAATAAGCTGAAATTTTGCGTTTTATGCTTTAATACGATTAAAATCTAAGATGAGGACAGCTGCCGTGGCTGTCAGGAAAGAGCCTGTTTTTGACGGGCTCTTTCGTATTTTGGGCATATTAGGCAGTATAAAACAAACTATATATGAAACACATCTTTTCATTTATGATATATAGTATATAATAATTATATAAAAGTATAACCTTATTATAGTGGAAAATGAGTGCCAATAGCATCTCCTTTTCAGATTAGGTGGTGAGGAAAATCGAATTAAATAAAAGGCAGGAAAAGATCATAGAAATCGTTAAGGAAAACGGGCCGATCACTGGTGAGAGTATAGCGGAACAGCTTAGTCTAACGAGGGCAACACTAAGGCCGGATCTGGCTATATTAACGATGGCAGGCTATTTAGATGCCCGTCCGCGTGTAGGTTATTTTTATACAGGGAAGACTGGGGCACAGCTGTTGACAGAAAACCTTCAAAAGCTTTATGTAAGGGATTATCAATCCATTCCTGTAGTGGTTAATGAGAATGTTTCGGTATATGATGCTATAGTGACAATGTTTCTAGAAGATGTCGGCACGTTATTTGTTGTCGATCAGGGTTCACTGCTTGTTGGGGTTCTGTCAAGGAAGGATTTACTGCGAGCAAGTATTGGCAAGCAGGAACTAAATTCCATCCCTGTTAATATTATTATGACAAGAATGCCTAATATTACCATGTGTGAAAAAGATGATTTGCTCATAGAAGTTGCTAAAAAGCTGATTGAAAAGCAAATCGACGCCCTTCCTGTTGTAAGAAAGACGGAGAAAGGGTTCGAAGTAAACGGCAGGATAACCAAAACAAATCTGACAAAAGCGTTCTTGGCTCTGGCCGGGGAAAAGTAGCAATCTAAGAAGGAGATGGTGTTGAAGGATGAAAAAATTGCCGGTCATTTACGTCGTTTCAGACTCAGTTGGAGAAACGGCCGAACTTGTAACAAAAGCTGCAACGAGCCAGTTCAATGGCAGTGATATATCTATTAAGCGCTTTCCATATGTCGAAGAGAAAATACATATTGATGAAGTCATTTCGCTCGCAAAGCTTGATAATGGGATGATAGCCTATACAATGGTCAAGCCGGACATGAGGAAATATATTAACCAGCGGGCTGCTGAAGAAGGGATATATGCTTTTGATATTGTTGGCCCATTAATGGATCAAATCCAAAGAGCCTGCGGCATTACACCGCTTTTTGAACCTGGACTGGTCAGGAAGCTTGATGAGGATTATTTTAAAAAGATTGAGGCAATTGAGTTCGCTGTAAAATATGATGATGGCCGTGACCCTCGTGGAATATTAAAGGCTGATATAGTGCTTATAGGTGTATCAAGGACTTCAAAAACACCTCTTTCCCAGTATCTTGCCCATAAGCGCCTTAAAGTGGCTAACGTGCCCCTTGTGCCTGAAGTCGATCCTCCAGAAGAGCTGTTTCTTGTCCCGCCGGATAAGTGCTTCGGTTTGAAAATCAGCCCTGAAAAATTAAACTTCATCCGAAGAGAACGCCTGATATCATTAGGTCTAAGCGATAATGCCAGCTATGCTAATATAGAAAGAATCAAAGAAGAAATAGGTTACTTTGAAAAAATAGTTTCCAAAATTAAATGCCCGGTTATTGATGTCACGAACAAAGCTGTAGAAGAAACAGCCAATATGATCCTAAGTCAATACCGGAAAAACTTTCCGAAAAGCTAGCACATAAATTCTTTATGTGCCTTTTCTTTTTTTGTCGGCAGCCAGTTTTTTGGGGGATTTCACTTTATGATGAGAAAGAAACGGCAAAATTTAATTATATTCTTGCCAGATAAAATAATGGCAAAATAGAGATTAATGTACTATAATAAAAAATTGTGATAAAAATGTATCCGAATAGGTTTAGAGTTCATTGTCAAGGAATAAACTATTTATTGTGGCATGTCAAGCTTTCGACCAAGAAAAAATTCGACATATCTCACTATGCAAAAGTTATTCATGTAAAGAAGGATTATGCGGAGTGATGTAGAATTATTAGAACATTAGGCAAACCAATCATTATGGTAGATGCTGATTCCTGTCCTGTAAAAGAAGAAATTGTCGAAATAGCCAATTCCTTTACTGTGGACGCAGTATTTGTTGCTTCCTATGCCCATATGCAAAATGACCTGAATGGGCTGTCTGGAAATTTGTTGACAGCAGTAAGGAAGCTGCAGATTTATTCATAATGAATAATGTGAAATCAGGAGATGCAGTTGTAACTCAAGACATTGGATTGGCATCAACTCTTTTGCTAAAGGGTGTTTATGTCCTTTCTCCCAGGGGAATTTTATTTGAAGAAAGTGAAATTCGAACCGCTTTGGAAATGAGGCATCTTTCAGCTAAGGCGCGAAGAAGAGGGGTTTATGGAAAAGGCCCAAAACCATTTAGCCAAGAGGAGCGATCCAGGTTTGTGCAGCAATTGACCAAGATTTTGTCGAATTTTGAAGGGATTCAGTAACGTTTATCGAATACCTGAGTAAGTAATGGAGTTGTTCATATGGCAGAACGGATCGCCGAGGAGAAAGTAAATGAAATTCGGCAAGCTGTAGATATTGTTGATGTCATTGGCGACTATATTCAACTAAACAAGCAAGGACGCAACTATTTTGGGCTTTGTCCTTTTCATGGCGAAAATACACCTTCCTTTTCTGTATCACCCGAAAAGCAAATCTATCATTGCTTTGGATGCGGAGCAGGAGGCAATGCCTTTTCTTTCTTAATGGATTTAGAAGGATATTCCTTTCAGGAAGCCGCACTAAAACTCGCTGAAAAGGGAAATGTCAAGCTTGAAATTGATGCGGCATCAGCTAAATCAATGCCTGTGGATATACAGCAGATGATGGAAGCCCATGAGCTTCTACGTAAATTTTATCACCATCTGCTTGTAAACACAAAAGATGGTCAGCATGCATTAGAATATTTGCTCAATAGAGGCTTTACAATGGAGTCGATCGAGAAATTTCAAATCGGTTATTCATTGAAATCCTGGGATTTTGTCTTCAAGTTCCTGACTAAAAGAAAGTTCCCCGAAGGCGTCATGGAAAGAGCAGGACTGATCATCAAAAGGGAGAAAGATGGGAACTATTTTGACCGCTTCAGAGATAGAATTATGTTCCCTATTTTTGACCGCAGCGGAAATACGATTGCTTTTTCAGGGAGATCACTCGGGGCCGATGAGCCCAAATATTTAAATAGTCCTGAAACAGCAATCTTCAATAAAAGCAAAACTTTATATAATTTTCATCTGGCGAGACCACAGATTAAAAAATTGCAGAGAGCCGTTCTTTTTGAAGGGTTTGCAGATGTAATCGCCGCTGATCGTGCTGGTGTCGGTAATGGTGTTGGTACGATGGGCACCGCTTTAACTGAAGAACATGTTGCTTCCTTAAGAAGAAATGTTCAATCAATCACGATCTGTTATGATTCCGATAATGCCGGTATCGAAGCCGCATACCGGGCAGCAAACCTGCTAATGGAAGCAGGCTGTCAGATCAGAGTGGCACTCATGCCTGACGGCTATGATCCGGATGATTATATTAAAGAATATGGCGAAGAAAAATTTCGTCATGATGTAATCGAGTCCAGCATAACCTTTATGGCATTTAAGCTTCTTTATCTCCGAAGAGGCAAAAGACTTCAAAATGAAGGAGATAGGCTCCTTTATATCGAAGAGGTATTAAAGGAAATCAGCCGGCTTGATAAAGCGGTAGAAAGAGACCATTATCTTCGCCAGCTTGCGAATGAATTTTCGCTTTCTCTGGAAGCCTTGAAAGAGCAGCAAAAACAGGTCTATTACACGGAGAAGAGAAAAAGCAGCCAGAAGGGCACAGGTGCTTTCGAGCCTCAAAAAAGGCTGCAGACACCCAAAAGGGCTGACAGTCTAAAACCCGCCTACCATACAGCGGAAAGAAGGCTGATTGCCCACATGCTCAGAAATAGTGACGTAGCATTTAAAGTTCAGGATATGCTTCAGGGAAATACATTTAACATTGATGAACACCAGGCTATTATTACCTATCTTTTAGGTTTCTACGAAAAAGGCCATACGCCTGATCCAAGCGCATTCATAAATTTTATAAATGATGAAAAGCTTAAGCGCATTGTGGTGGATATAGAAATGATGTCCATAAACGATGAAATAAGCGAACAGGAATTATCAGATTACCTTAAACAGGTGTTGAATTATCAAAAGATGTTAAAAATAAAAGAAAAACTAAATGAAGAAAAGGAAGCAGAACGCCAAAAAGATTATGCTAAAGCGGCTTTAATCGCAATGGAGATTCTTCATTTGCGAAAGTCACTATAAGAAGGCTGTGTGCCTTAAATAAATAATTTGGGATTATGCGTCTTCTAAGGGATGGTTCCATTTGAAGATGTATTAGAATGTGTGTGATTTTTGGAAGGAGGGGGACATATGGCTGAAAAGTCGGCCCGTTCAAAAGAGGTTGATACAGAATTGACCCTTGAACAAGCGAAAGATCAATTAGTTGAAATAGGAAAAAAGACAGGTGTCCTTGCCTATGATGATATAGCAGAAAGATTGTCTCAATTTGAACTCGATTCCCACCAGATGGATGAATTCTATGAATTCCTCGGAGATCAGGGTGTTGAGTTAGTCGGAGATAATGAAAATGAAGATCCAAATGTTCAGGAACTTGCAAAAAATGAGGAAGAATTTGATCTTAATGATTTAAGTGTTCCTCCGGGTGTAAAAATTAATGATCCTGTCCGTATGTACTTAAAAGAGATTGGTCGTGTGGATTTACTCTCTGCAGAAGAAGAGATTGCACTCGCCAATCGAATTGAGGAAGGCGACGAAGAGGCGAAAAGACGTCTGGCAGAAGCGAACCTCCGATTGGTTGTAAGTATCGCTAAAAGGTATGTAGGACGCGGAATGCTGTTCCTTGACCTTATCCAGGAAGGGAATATGGGACTGATAAAAGCGGTTGAAAAATTTGACTATCGCAAAGGATTTAAGTTCAGTACGTATGCAACATGGTGGATACGCCAGGCCATTACGAGAGCGATTGCTGACCAGGCCAGGACCATTCGTATTCCTGTCCATATGGTGGAAACCATCAATAAATTGATTCGTGTTCAGCGCCAGCTTCTTCAGGATCTTGGCCGTGAACCAACACCAGAAGAAATTGCTGAAGATATGGATTTAACTCCAGACAAAGTTAGAGAAATTCTTAAGATTGCACAGGAGCCTGTATCATTAGAAACACCTATTGGTGAGGAGGATGACTCTCACTTAGGTGACTTTATTGAAGATCAGGATGCGACTTCTCCATCAGAGCACGCGGCATACGAGCTCTTGAAGGAACAGCTAGAAGATGTTCTGGACACACTGACTGACCGTGAAGAAAACGTTCTGCGTCTTCGATTCGGTCTTGACGATGGCCGCACCAGGACTCTTGAAGAAGTTGGCAAGGTATTTGGCGTTACCCGCGAACGTATTCGCCAAATAGAAGCCAAAGCCCTAAGAAAACTTCGCCATCCGAGCAGAAGCAAACGTTTAAAAGACTTTTTAGAATAAAAAATAATTGCCAGTGGATAGTTTACTTCTTAAAATAGAAGTAAACTATTTTTTTTGACAGGATGTGCTTTGGTTGGAAGAAAACAGAAAAAAAATTATTGTTAACGAACTGCTGCATTGGAAAAAGAGCCGAATGCTCCCTGATCAATATTGTGACTACCTGCTTGCTCTTTACACAGAAGGAAGTCAGCCGAAAGAAATAAAAAAACGTAAAAATACAATGGTTCTATATCTTGCCAACCTTATCCTCCTGCTGCTGATTCCAATTTCTGCTTTATTAATTTATTTTACTGAATTGTCTATTACTTTGCAAACCGTCATTTTAATTCTTTTCATTTCTGCGTGTATTTTCTTTATTTTTTATTTTTCTGGAAAAGTAAAAATGATACATATACCCATCATCTCAGCAGCTTTGATTTTACTGATGGGATCTGTTGGTTATGTATCGGAGTTATATCCCGAAAACGAAAGAATTCTCTATGCTTCCCTAGTAATTAATTGTGTTCTTTGGCTGTATACAGGATTAAAATGGAAGTTTTTATATTTATGGATATCAGGGGCGCTTGGATTCTTTTTAATAGTTATTTCTATATTCATATAATAAAATATTTTAAAAAGTTTTTAAATGTTGAGAAAACTCTAACATTCCTTATATAATAGTAATGAAAGCGTATACAACTTTTGTTCTTATAAGGGGGATTTACATGAATTTTGATTTAACTGCAGAACAGAATATGATCCTTAAAACAATCAGGGAATTTGCTCAGGAAGAAGTGGCACCGGGAGCTTTGGAAAGAGACCTTACTAAGGAATTTCCAATAGAAGTATTTAAGAAAATGGCTGACCTTGGCTTGATGGGGCTTCCTTTCCCTGAAGAATATGGCGGTGCAGGGGCAGATACTGTAAGCTTTGCTATTGTAACAGAGGAGTTGAGCAGGGCATGCGCGTCCACCGGAATCACTTACTCTGCGCATATTTCACTTGGCGGAGCACCGCTTTATTTATTCGGGACCGAAGAGCAGAAGCAAAAGTATCTGGTGCCAATTTGTACAGGTGAGTCTTTTGGAGCTTTCGGTTTGACAGAGCCTAATGCAGGCTCTGATGCTGGCGGTACTAGAACAACAGCTGTCGAAAAAGATGGGGAATATATCATTAATGGTAATAAATGCTTCATTACGAATGCCAGCTATGCGAAGCATCTAGCTTTGACTGCAGTCACAGGTGAAGTGGATGGTAAAAAAGAAATCAGTGCGATTATTGTTCCAACGGATGCAGAAGGATTTACGGTTATCGATAATTACGAAAAGATGGGACTCAATGCGTCTAACACAACTGAACTAGTCCTTGAAGACGTACGCGTTCCGACTGAGCACTTGCTCGGCAAAAAAGGCGAGGGCTTCAAACAGTTTTTAATCACATTGGATGGAGGGCGTATTGGTATTGGAGCAATGGCTCTGGGGATAGCGCAGGCTGCTTACGATAAGGCACTTCAATATGCTAAGGAGCGCCAGCAGTTTGGCCGTTCTCTCTCAAACTTCCAAGCTATCCAATTTAAACTTGCAGATATGGCGATGAAAATTGAATTGGCACGAAATATGGTCTATAAGGCTGCATGGCTGAAAGACCAGGGAAGACCATTTGCCAAAGAAGCTTCCATGTGCAAGCTCTATGCCTCTGAAATCTGTATGGAAATCGCGGACCAGGCTGTTCAGATCCACGGCGGATACGGCTATATGAAAGAATACCATGTAGAACGCTACATGAGGGACGGTAAGCTCACAGAAATCGGGGAAGGCACCTCAGAAGTACAAAGAATGGTCATTGCGCGCCTAATTGGATGCTAAAACTGTATATTGAGGAACGAATGAGACATCCAGGTGAAATAATTAGCAAAAACTCCATCCTCTAGATGGAGTTTTTTGTCCATTTTATGAACAAGATTTGACAAAGTTTACAATAGGGCTTTTCCTTCTGAGTTTTTTAAAGTAAAATAGAGATTGTTTGTATACTTACTTAAACTGAATGTGCTTACATAAGGGAGGTTAAATCATGAATCGCAATCCAATCATTCCATTTGTGTTAATTATGGTTTTTGGTGTGGTAGCAATGTTCCTAGTTTCTTTTAAAGGTCTTGGCGATATGGAAGAGCTTGCAAAAGAACAGGAAGGCGGCGGTGCTGAAACTGAAGAAACTGCAGCTGCGACCCCTGAAGAAATTTACCAGAAGAGCTGTATCGGATGTCACGGTGACCAGTATCAAGGCGGAGTTGGTCCTGCTCTAACAGGTGTAGGTGATCGTTTATCGCAGGATGAAATCGCAGATATCGTAGTAAACGGTAAAGGCTCAATGCCTCCAGGATTAGTGCCTCAAGACAAAGCTGCCGAAATGGCTGAATGGTTAGCAGGCCTTAAGTAATACCTATAATGAAAGTCCTTTGCATATGTAAAGGACTTTTTTTATACTATAAGAAAGGCTATCGTAAAATGACGATAGCTTTTTTAGCTGTTCGCTCAAGAAGAGCAGGCGCTATGCGCTTTTTACAATACATAAATAAGTGGTGACAATATGAATACGGAAAAATTATCAAATCGGCTTGAAGCTGTAACAAATTATATTCCCCCAGGTGCACGAGTAGCTGATATAGGCTCAGACCACGCGTATTTGCCATGCTATGCAGTAAAGAAAGGGATTGTCCCTTTTGCCGTTGCTGGTGAAGTGGTGGAGGGTCCTTATCAATCCGCCAAAAAACAGGTGAAAATGGAAGGACTCGAAAATCAGATTTCCGTAAGAAAAGGAAACGGGCTTGAAGTGATTAGCCCAAATGAAGTTGACTGTATAACCATAGCAGGCATGGGAGGATCTTTAATTGCGAGCATTCTTGAAGAGGGGAAGAGCAAGCTTGCTTCTGTAAAGAGGCTGATCCTCCAGCCGAATCTAAGTGCCATTTCGATTAGAAGCTGGCTGATTGACAATGGCTGGGAGCTAATAGCCGAAGATATTCTTGAAGAAGACGGAAAGGTCTATGAAATCCTTGCAGCTGAAAAAGGAGAGCCATTGAAACCATACAAGAATACAGAACAAGGTCTACTGATGGGCCCTTTTCTTATGGAGCAAAAATCAGCCATATTTCAAAACAAGTGGCTCGGTGAAAAGAAGAATTGGGAGAGAATCCTTTTGCAGCTTGAAAAAGCAGCATACTCCAGAGAAACAGAGAAGAGAAAACAGGAGTTAAAGCGAAAAATCAAAATGGCAGAGGAGGTATTGATGCAATGAAAAAAATAAATGGACATGAGATTATCCAACTATTTGAGCAGTTCTCCCCAAAAGGGTATGCGATGGAAGGAGACAAGATTGGCCTCCAGGTTGGCAGGCTTAACGCTCCTGTTGAAAATGTTATGATTGCCCTGGATGTACTGGAAGATGTCGTTGATGAGGCAATTGAAAAGAATGTGCAGCTGATTATTGCTCATCATCCCTTAATCTACAGACCTTTGCAAAAAATTCCCACTGATACTCCATCAGGAAGAATTATTGAAAAGCTTATCAAACATGATATAGCCGTGTATGCAGCACATACGAATTTGGATATCGCCAACGGCGGGGTCAATGATATGCTGGCTGATGCACTGAAGCTTTCCAATACGGAAGTCTTATATCCCACATATGAAACTGTATTGAAAAAGCTCGCTGTGTTTGTGCCTGAAGAAAATGCTGAGTCTTTAAGACAAGCTCTTGGGAACGCAGGAGCTGGTTCAATCGGCAATTACAGTCATTGCTCTTTTACCTCTTCTGGGATAGGGCAATTTAAGCCTGGCAGTGAAGCAAATCCTCATATTGGCCAGCTGGGTGAGCTTGCGGCTGTTAATGAAGTCTGCATTGAGACCATTTTTCCTGAACATATAGAAAAAAAAGTGCTTTCTGCGATGTTCAAAAACCATCCTTATGAAGAAGTTGCCTATGATATTTATAAGCTTGAAAACAAGGGTGAAGCTCTGGGTCTGGGTAAAATTGGAGAAATCGGCGAGATGACTCTGGAGGAATTTGCGGAGCATGTAAAACAAACACTTGAAGTGAAGGGAGTTCGTGTAGTGGGTGACCTTTCATCAAAAGTGAAGAAAGTTGCTGTTCTGGGGGGAGATGGAAACAAGTACTTTATGTCAGCAAAGATGAAGGGTGCTGATGTATATGTGACGGGGGACATGTATTACCATGTGGCCCATGACGCTATGATGATGGGCCTGAATATTGTTGATCCCGGCCATAATGTTGAAAAGGTAATGAAAAAAGGAGTCACCCAAAAATTATCTCAGATGTGTACCGAAAAAGGATATAGCGTATCCATTTTCCCTTCCGAAGTTCATACAGATCCGTTTAAATTTGTCTGAAAATCAAAAGAACCGGCTTCCCTCAGGGACCGGTTCTGTTTATCGCAGTCTAACGGGCAGTAAGATCCCACTTCAAGAATCAGAGAAATCAAATGAGGGTAAGTGGGGTCAAACTGCCCGTAAAGGCCCGAAAAGAAGAACAAAGACTAAGAACGCCCCATCCTGTGGCAACGTCTTTGTGACCCACTTTCCGTGGGCCTCAACTAACAATCAGCGGGGGATAAAGAACCCCCCAGTGATTGAAGTTTCACTTTATATGCACTTCCGCTTTTTATAACTTTGCAGGCTTCTTTACTTTCGGAAGTATTTTATTTAACGGCACTTTCTTCTCACGGGACCATGTGGAATCATCAGCCGGATCAAATTGTTCAAGGAAAGTAATAACTTCCTTTGTAATAGGTGTCGGGGTTGAGGCTCCTGATGTAACGGCAACTGTCGATGCATCTTTAATCCAATTCACATCCAGTTCAGTAATATCAGCAATACGGTAGGCTTTTGTACCGGCAATTTCTTCTGATACCTGTGCAAGACGATTGGAGTTATTGCTCTTAGGGTCACCCACAACGATTAATACATCGGCCTGGCCAGCTTGTTCTGCAACTGCTTCCTGGCGGACCTGGGTAGCCATGCAGATTTCTTTATGGAACTCTGCGTGAGGGTATTTTTCCTTTATCTGATCCATTACATGGACAACATCCCATTGGCTCATTGTAGTCTGATTTGTCACCAGTATTTTATCCGCCTGTATGTGAAGTTCATTTACATCCTCAACAGTCTGCACTAAATGAACTGCATGAGGAGCCACTCCAACTGCACCTTCAGGTTCTGGATGGCCTTTTTTGCCGATGTAAATGATTTGAAAACCTTCCTTTTCCTTTTCCCTGATCAGATCATGTGTTCTTGTTACATCAGGGCATGTTGCATCAAGTGTCACAAGGCCTTTTTGTTTCGCTGCTTCCCGCACTTCAGGTGAAATGCCATGTGCTGTAAAAATGACGGTGCCTTTGTCGACTTTGTCCAGGATTTCTTTGCGGTCTTTTCCATCAAGTGTAACAATGCCTTCCTCTTCAAAAGCATCTGTCACATGTTTGTTATGGACGATCATACCCAAAATATAGATGGGTCTCGGCAAAGACGGATCAAGTGCAGCGTTCCTCGCAATAACCATTGCATCCACCACACCGTAGCAATACCCCCGAGGAGAGATTTTTATGACGTTCATCTGTATATCCTCCCTAATAAAAAGCTTATATATGAATTGAACTGAGTTATGTTTCTATACGGAAAAACTCCATATTGCACCTCTATTATATAAGAGATAAACCGAGAATACAAAAGGAGTAATTCTTCTTAAGGAAAAAGAAAAAAAGAATGCCCCGGCATCCTTTTCATTAAATATATAATTTTGGTCTGGAAATACCTTCTGCCGATGATCGCTTGACAGCCGGCTGTTCCATGGCATGTTCCTTTTTTGTATTTTTTGGCTTTGAATTCTGTTTCTTTTTTTCTGTAGTTGCCTGATGGGATTCCACTTTAGCTTCAGAAGCTTTCTCACCAGCTTCAGGTGCATCCTTTATGCCTCTGTAAAGCTTCCACATGGCAGGAAGATTCCTGACCAGCGGTCCATACTGCTGAACCATGGGTCCGATTTGCTGTGCTGTATTTAAGACCTTTTGAGTGTTGGTTAAAAAGCCGTTTATGGAAGATGGGTTGCTTATTGCCTGAAGGATGCCTCCGCCTGCCTGTGAGCCTCCTGCAGCTCTGGCAGCTCCCATTCCTGGTGCCGGCTGGGCATTTCCTTTTCCTAATATTTTGGAGAGCAATCCTCCTCCTCCGCGTTTCATTCCCGGAGGACCGCCCATCATAGGCCCCATGGGTGGTCTTCCCTGCATCGGGGTCATAAAAGGATGGGGATTCATCCCTCCGCGCATAGGGGGTCTTGATCCTGGCATCATATTCATTGGCCTCCTTTCGCAGCACATTTCTGCTTCTTAAATAAAAATTTATATTATAAAGTATGCGTTTATCCCATTTTGGTTTAGGCATTATGGAGAAGAAGCCAATTTATTTATTAAAATCACCTAAAAAGCTCATCATAAAAATATAAATGCCTGTTTGAGTGGTTATTTGCAGGAAACTTTATTATAATAACAGGATGTAAGAAAAGCTCGGAACCAGCAAGTTGTCAGTTGATACTAGTAGATCTTACTCACTAATATATGTTTCGGATGAAGCCTGAACAAAGGAGAATCTGAATAATTGAGGAGTTTTTTATATGAACGAAACGAAATTTGACCGATTTAATTTAAAGCCATTTATTATAGAAGCGGTTAAAGATTTTGGCTTTTATGAGCCGACGGAAATTCAGGAAAGAATGATCCCTGCCGTGCTGAAGGGCGAAAGCGCAATAGGACAATCACAGACAGGTACAGGGAAAACGCATTCATATGTATTGCCTATCCTTCAAAAGGTTGATCCTTCCCGCCAGGAGGTTCAGGCTATTATTACAGCTCCAACCAGAGAGCTTGCCAATCAGATTTATCATGAAATTCTTAAAGTTACAGAGCATTGCCCGGAGGGAGAAGAAATAACTGCACGCTGCTATATTGGCGGTACGGACAAGCAGAGAACCATTGAAAAGCTAAAAAAACAGCCTCATGTGGTTGTAGGCACACCGGGAAGGATCAATGACCTTGTAAAAGAACAGGCATTGTTTGTGCATACTGCCGAAATTCTTATTGTGGATGAAGCAGATTTAATGCTTGATATGGGGTTCATTGAAGATGTTGATCAGATTGCGGCAAGGATGCCGGAGAAGCTGCAGATACTGGTATTCTCAGCTACCATTCCAGAAAAGCTGAAGCCTTTCCTGAAAAAATACATGGAAAATCCTAAATATGTACATGTGGAGCCTAAGCAGGCCACAGCAGCAAATATTGAGCACTGGCTTCTGCCATCCAAACACCGCAATAAAGTGGAGCTGGTCTATCAGGCACTGACTTCCTTAAATCCTTACTTAGCCATTGTTTTCACCAACACCAAGAAAAAGGCAGATGAAGTGGCAGACGGATTAATCAGTAAAGGCCTTAAAGTCGGACGTATCCACGGGGACCTTAACCCGCGTGAAAGAAAGAAAATGATGAAGCAGATTCTCGACCTTGAGTTCCAATATATTGTAGCTACAGACCTGGCTGCCCGGGGCATTGATATACAGGGAATCAGCCATGTAATTAACTATGAGCTTCCAACTGATCTTGATTTTTATATACATCGGGTTGGGCGGACAGCGCGTGCAGGTTTCTCAGGAATTGCTGTAACAGTGTATGAGATTTCCGATGAGGATGCATTAAACAGACTTGAAAAAATGGGGATCGAATTCAGGCACAAAGATCTGCAAAAAGGTGAATGGACAGACCTGGATAATCGCAACAAGCGAAAAACGAGACAGAAACAAACAGATGACATTGATAAAAAAGCCGCTTCATTGGTGAAAAAACCGAAAAAAGTAAAACCAGGCTACAAAAAGAAAATGAAATGGGAAATGGACAAAATAAAAAAACGCGAAAGAAGAATAAAGCGTAAATAAAGAATCAAAGGGAGAGGTATTGTCATGCTGAAAATTGGATCACATGTTTCCATGAGCGGGAAAAAAATGCTTTTAGCAGCAAGTGAAGAAGCTGTTTCATATGGCTCCAATACATTTATGATTTATACAGGAGCTCCGCAAAACACAAGAAGAAAAAAAATCGAAGATCTGAACATTGAAGCCGGACTGAAGCATATGGCAGAGAACGGGATTGCTGATATTGTTGTACATGCTCCTTACATTATCAATATCGGAAATACTGCAAACCCTTCAACATTTGAATTAGGCGTTAATTTTCTTCGATCTGAAATCGACCGCACCGAAGCGATTGGAGCTAAGCAGATCGTTCTCCATCCCGGCGCCCATGTTGGGGCAGGATCAGAGGCCGGCATCAAAAAAATCGTCGAAGGCTTAAATGAAGTCTTAAACGGTGAAGAAAATGTGCAGATCGCTCTTGAGACCATGGCTGGAAAAGGGTCGGAGTGCGGGAGATCCTTTGAAGAGCTGGCTATGATTATAGAGGGAGTTAATTATAACAACCACTTATCTGTATGCTTTGATACTTGCCATACACATGATGCAGGATATGACATTGTGAATGATTTCGACGGGGTATTGGAAGAATTCGATAAGGTTATTGGACTTAACCGCCTGAAAGTTCTCCATATTAATGACAGCAAAAATGAGCGCGGAATGCGTAAAGACCGTCATGCAAATATCGGCTTCGGCCACATTGGCTTCAGCGCATTAAATTATATTGTCCATCATCCTCAATTAAAGGATATCCCTAAAATTCTGGAGACTCCTTATGTTGGCGAAGATAAAAATAATAAAAAAGCCCCTTATAAGCATGAAATTGATATGCTGCGCAGCCAGGAATTCAATGAAAACTTATTAGAAGCCATTTCGGCTGTATAAAAATAATAAAAAGCTGTGCCTGGGCTGCACAGCTTTTTTGCATGAGAAATTAAGTATCATAAACAAAGTTCTATTTTGTGAATTGCAAAAATAGCCTGTTTACTTCCCTTGCAGTTTCAGGGCCGGCAATCCTGGCAATTTCCTTTATGATTTTTGTCCTTTCGCGGTCATCAAAGATGTTTACTTGCTTGCCTCTCAAATGATCTGCAATTTTCTGAGCCTGCGCTTTTGTAATCTGAATGTTGAACTGCTCTCCATATTTTAATAATTCTTCTGCTGTAATATTACTTAATTTGTGATTAATGATGTTTTCGAATATTTTCATTTTTCATCACTCCTCCTCAGTACTTTATGAGTGAAGAATGTGAATAGTGACAATAAGTTTTAAGATTTACGATAAAAGCATGTACCTTTACTTTAAATGCAGGTTCCTGTATACTATTTTAGTAAATCGTAATGATTCTTAATATGTAAGGTGATAAAAATGGCACAGCCAATAATTGAAATAGCTCATGTTTCTTATAGATATGAGAAAGAGAATGTTCTTGAGGATATTAATCTGACCATTAATGCAGGAGATTTCCTCGGAATTGTAGGTCCCAATGGGTCGGGTAAATCAACCCTTTTAAAGCTTATCCTGAATTTGCTTAAAGTGCAGAAGGGGAGCGTAAAACTGTTTGGCCAGGAAATCAGCCGATTTAAGGATTGGCAGAATATTGGATTTGTTTCTCAAAAGGCAAATTCATTTAATACAGGATTCCCGGCAACAGTCTTTGAAGTCGTTTCAAGCGGCCTTACAAAGAAGCTGGGGCTTTTTAAATTTATGGGCAAGGCCGATCAGGCAAAAGTTATGCGTGCAATTGAATCTGTTGGCATGCATGAGTATGCAGGACGTAATATAGGCGAGCTTTCAGGCGGGCAGCAGCAGCGGGTCTTCATCGCCCTGGCATTGGTAAGCGACCCGAAGCTATTAATATTGGATGAACCTACAGTGGGTGTGGATGTGAAAAATGTTCAGTCCTTCTATGAAATGCTCGATGATTTAAATAAGGAGCTGGGCATTACTTTATTGCTTGTTACACATGATATTGGGACAATTTCTGATAAAGTCACTCACGTGGCGTGTCTGAATAAGAATTTGCATTTCCATGGAAATACAGCAGAATTTGAAAGTTTGAATATAAATGAAATGTCAGAGATCTACGGGCATGATGTACATGTCCTGACACATAACCACCATGATCACCATCACCACCACGATAAAGGAGCAGGCAGATGATTTCAGGAATCCTTCAATATGAATTTTTACAAAATGCTTTTTTAACTGGAATTATCATTGGGCTTATTGCTCCTCTTCTGGGTGTGTTTATTGTTGTCAGAAGGTTATCTTTAATTGCCGATGCCTTAAGCCATGTCACACTTGCAGGCATCGCTGCAAGCCTGCTGCTCGAAAAGAAATTTATCGGGCTGAGCGGTTTGAATCCTTTATATATGGGGATGGCTTTTTCTGTAACCGGGTCGTTATTTATTGAAAAGCTGAGAGCTGTTTATAAGCACTATCAGGAGCTGGCTATCCCCATTATTTTATCTGGCGGTATTGGGCTTGGAGTCATATTCATTTCACTGGCTGACGGATTCAATACAGACTTATTCAGTTATCTGTTCGGCAGCGTCAGTGCAGTGAGCCGGCTTGATTTATGGACTATTTTGATTATCAGTGTGCTTGTCATTGCACTTGTGGTCCTGCTCTATAAAGAATTGTTTTTGCTGTCCTTTGATGAAGAGCATGCCAAGGCATCTGGAATAGCTGCTAAAAGTGTCCACTTCATATTTATTGTGATGGTGGCCCTGGTTATAGCTGCTTCCATGAGAATAGTGGGTATTTTATTAGTTTCCTCCCTTATGACATTGCCGGTTGCTGCGAGCATCAGAATCGCAAAAGGATTCAAGCAGACCATTTTCCTGTCCATGCTTTTTGGTGAAATATCTGTTCTGGGAGGATTGACTATTTCCTACTATATTGATTTGGCACCGGGCGGAACAATCGTCATGATTGCCGTATTAATACTGATTGTAACAATATTGCTGAAAAAACTTGCGGGCATGAGGCCGGCATAAATGTGAGTGACTTCTATCCTATATGATTTAAGAGCAAAAAAGAGGTGGAAAGAATGAATGTTGATGAAGCCATGCAGCTTTTAAAGGATAAAGGCTATAAGCATACGGGGAAAAGGGAAGAGATGCTTCAGCTATTTGCCGACAGTGATAAATATATAACGGCTAAAGATGTTCTCGAGAAAATGAAAGATAATTACCCTGGACTTAGTTTTGATACCATATACAGAAATTTATCGTTATTCGTGGATCTGGGGATTTTTGAAATGACAGAGCTGTCAGGCGAAAAACATTTCCGCTTTACGTGTTCTCATGATCATCATCATCATCACTTTATATGCCTGGATTGCGGGAAGACGAAAGAAATTGAAGTCTGTCCCATGAAACAAGTGCAGGAAAATCTAAAGGGCTATGATGTTTCAGGGCATAAGTTTGAAATATATGGGAAATGTCCGGAGTGTTTTTAATTAGGAACAAACAAAGAAGCATGGAGCTATTTTTCCATGCTTCTTTTTTGCAGCCAATCTTCTGCCCATGCATTAGCTTCTATCCAGTTTCGGACTCTAATGACGCCATTGGGAAGGGGATCCTGATTATAGGGTGTGTCGAATAATATGACAGGAATTCCGCAAGCCTCATGGATCATGACCGCATTATCATGCTTGTCTTCCAAAAATATATCCACCTCATACTTTTTGGCAGCTTCGATTTTATCATGGTTCCCGATCAGTTCGATATGATCAAACTCCAATGCATTCTCTAAAAACCATTCCTCTGTTACTTGCTGCAGGTGAGAACCCCTGGCACTTATAAAATACAATTCATGGTCCCGTTTCCATTTGGTAAGAACTTCTTTTGCGCCTTTTGCCAGGGGGGACTCTTTGTAGATAATGGGCTCATTTTCATAAAACCACTGTGCAAATTGTTCTTCTGAAATCGTTACTAAAGGTGTTAAATCATATTGCTTAATATCTTTTAAAGTAATATTCAAATTAAATGCTTCATTTAAATACGGGACCATGGCTTCAGGGCTGGTAACCGTTCCATCTATATCGATGCCAAAGCGCTTCTTCATTTTAATAATCTCCTTTAATGCATATATCCCTTATCTTAACAAAAGTCATGGTCTTGCAAAAGAGTATTGCAGGCCGGTTTGACAGTTAAACATTAACATCTTAAAAAAGTCTTTTATCGCAAACACTATAAATGCTCCATTAAGCAATATTCTTTTAGGAACACAGCAAAGAAAGAGAGGGATCATTGATGGCAGACCAAGATCGCACCAATGAAGAGTATGACCTCAGATACAGTGAGCGAATTGGTGAAGCAGATGCAGCAGATTATTCAGAAGAAGCTGCTGCAGAGATAGCGGCGCCAGGTTTATATGACAGGTCGCTTGATCGGGATGAGGAAATCGGAAAAGAAGCAGTTCAGGCCAATTATTCTGAGGAGACCTCTGCAGAAATAGCAGCGCCAGGTGTCTATAATAGATCATTGGACAGGGATGATGAGAATGAAACCGCTGCAGCCGGCAGAGGAGTCGGTTATGCAGCACTGGCACTTTCCATTTTATCTTTGTTTGTGCTGCCGGTTCTTTTTGGAGCAACAGGAATTGTCCTTGGTTTTATCGCAAGAAGAAGGGGTTCAGAAAGCCTTGGAGGCTGGGCGATTGCCATAGGAGCGATTTCCATTATTGTCGGTATGTTTATACTGCCGTTTTTTTAGAAAAAAAAAGCCTGGTTTCCAAATTTAATTTGGTGCCAGGCTTTTCTGTTTAATTTATTGTGGTTCTTTCTATGGCTGCAGGCTTTCTGCCTGTGCTTTTTCTTCTTCCTGTTTTGCAAAATATTCTTCAGCGATTTTGTCGATTTCGATCTTAAGTTCCTCGACCATCGTTTCTTCCGGAACCTTCCTTACAATCTGGCCTTTGCGGAACAGAAGACCTTCTCCGCGGGCACCGGCAATGCCGATATCAGCTTCCCTGGCTTCACCAGGTCCGTTAACCGCACAGCCCAATACAGCAACCTTAATGGGCGCTTTGATTTTTTGAATATATTCTTCCACTTCATTAGCAATGCTGATTAAATCAATCTCAATCCGTCCGCATGTTGGACAGGAGATCAGTGTGGCAGCATTGGAGGATAAGCCAAACACTTTAAGAAGTTCACGGGCAACCTTGACTTCTTCAACCGGGTCTGCACTCAATGAAATTCTTAATGTATTTCCAATGCCTTTGCTTAAGATTGCCCCGAGTCCGGCGGCGCTTTTTACAGTACCGGCAAAAAGTGTGCCTGATTCTGTTATACCTAAATGAAGAGGGTAGTCAAAAGCTTTTGAAGCTTTCTCATATGCTTCAATTGCCAAGTTCACATCGGAAGCCTTCATAGAAACGATGATGTCATGGAAATCAAGGTCTTCTAAGATTTTGATATGATGAAGGGCGCTTTCAACCATGCCATCTGCTGTAGGGTATCCGTATTTCTCGAGGATTCTTTTCTCAAGAGAACCTGCATTAACCCCAATCCGGATAGGTATTCCTTTTGCTTTGGCAGCTTTGACGACTGCTTCCACTTTTTCTCGTTTACCGATATTTCCGGGATTAATGCGGATTTTGTCTGCTCCGCCCTCGATAGCCTTAAGAGCCAGCTTGTAATCGAAGTGGATATCAACAACAAGCGGTATGTTAATTTGTCTTTTAATATCTGCTATGGCATTTGCAGCTCTTTCATCAGGGCAAGCAACACGTACGATCTGACAGCCTGCTTCTTCCAGCCTTTTAATTTCGGCTACAGTTGCTTCAACATCATGTGTTTTTGTTGTGGTCATGCTCTGGATGAACAGCTCATTGCTTCCGCCAATTGTTAAAGGCCCAACTTTTACAGGCCTTGTTTTCGTGCGATGTATAATTTCACTCAATGGAGATTCGCTCCTTTTTATCTATTCATATAACAGCTGAATATTTCGCTGTTAGAGAAGGTCCACTCTATTGTATCAATGAACCGCTGATGTTGACAAGAATGATGATTAGTTGTCCTGACTATATTTTGGGAATTTATAGGTTTTACCGGATTTTATTTCTTCAGGCTGCATTCCATTGTTCAATTCCGAGAAGTCGGACACCACCTGGTCTATGCCAACTGGAATTGGCCCATCAAGGTTTAGTTCAATTATTGAAAGAACTGTCTCTCCCGGATTGACCTTTTTCTCAAAAAAGCCTGCGTCTGTTTCTGCAGATGGAATTGTGCTGGCCTCCATAGACGGGTTTTGCCCAGCTGGGAGTGTACCATGATTCAGGTCATAAAAAATTACGTAAATTACAAGGACTGAAAGCAATACTCCCGCAATTTTCTTCATATTGGACAAACCTCCTGCAAATAGCATGTTTACCCAATATGTATGCTTGTCCTAGCGTGCTTAGACCAACAAAAGTTCTCTTTTATTATTCTGCAGACACAAGAGATTTATTTTAAACCAAAATAAAAAAACGTGCAGGGTGCACGTTTTATTTGGGGTTATGAGCAGGGACTTCCTTAATGGCCAGCAGAAGAATAATAAGGGAAACAAGCCAGTTAATAATTGCCCCGTTTTGCACGGTGGTTTGCAGGGCTGACATGATAGCAAAGAAAATGGTCGGCAAAGTAATGCTGTAGGCAGACATACGCCATAATTGTCGGTATTCCAGTTTTTTGGCAAGAGCTTTTTTGATTAGAAGGCCTGCCAGTGCTAACAGGGATATCTCAATAAATCGAATGCCCGCTGCAAAAATATAAATGACAATCCCTATTAAGGGAATAATAATCGGCATAAGGGATTCTGCAGAAGCAAGGAACTCGGAAAGATCACTTTTGGAAATTGTGCCGCCCGACAGCATGGAGTAGGGATATGTCTGTACCTGTCCTTCTGCACGTATATAGATTTCATTTGTTAATAAAGCAATCGTATTGCCGCTTTCGCTTAGAACTGAAGGGTCAACTGCACCTGTCGAATCAACAATGATTGTAAAGTCATTCTTGCTGATGGTAACTGGTGCTTTTTCATCTGTGTAAAGCTGTCCATCTGTTATTTCAAAATGGGGTAATTGATTGTCAATGGTTTCATCAATAGCATTGAAGCCATTAATGATTCCTGCCCCTGAATAAAATACGGCTGGCAATACTGACAGCAGGGTAAGGAAAAACACATACAAAATAGTCTTGCCTATTCCCTGATGCCTGAATAAAGCAATATCTTTAGGAGAAAACAAACTTTTATAAAACTGAACAAAAATATTCATTTGCACACACCCTTTTTGAGATTCACATTCTTATTTTAGCCAAATCCCAAGGAGTTACAAGGGAAATACTCTGTTGGATTTAAAGCAATACTTCTTCTGTGTTTGTAATAAAAATGTAATATTAGTGCCTAATGTTAAGGAATTGTAAATTTGGCTCTTATTTTATTTACTTTTATCTTGAATACCTTTAATAATTGTATGGGGTTTGATGAAACATGTCGAATAAATTATAGGGGTTGAAAATTGTGGAACTTAATGTTCAGCAAATGCTTTTTGAATTTTTGGGAGGACTTGGAATCTTCCTTTATGGAATCAAGTTTATGGGTGACGGGCTCCAAAAATCAGCTGGTGACCGGCTGAGAGATTTATTAGATCGTTTTACGACAAATCCGCTAATGGGGGTATTGGCGGGTGTACTTGTCACCATCCTTATACAAAGCAGCTCTGCAACTACTGTAATTACAGTTGGTTTAGTATCAGCCGGGTTCATGACTTTGCGCCAGGCGATAGGTGTTATTATGGGGGCTAATATAGGAACCACGGTTACTGCATTCATCATTGGTATAGATATCGGGGAGTATGCTCTGCCGATCATTGCTTTAGGCTCAATTCTATTATTTTTCTTTAAAAAACAGAAAATCCACAATATCGGGCAAATTGTTTTTGGCTTTGGAGCATTATTCTATGGACTGGAATTAATGAGCGGAGGAATGAAGCCTCTTCGCACATTGGAATCTTTCCATGACTTGACCGTCAGCATGAGTTCAAATCCAATTCTGGGTGTTGTTGTCGGAACTGTGTTTACAGTTATTGTTCAAAGCTCAAGTGCCACAATCGGTATACTCCAAGGATTGTTTTCTGAAGAGCTGATTAATCTGGACGCGGCATTGCCGGTTCTGTTTGGAGATAATATCGGTACAACCATTACTGCTGTTTTAGCTGCTATTGGAGCGTCTGTTGCTGCAAGAAGAGCTGCAGCTGTACACGTACTGTTTAACTTAATCGGAACAACCATTTTCTTGATTTTATTAAAGCCTTTTACATTCTTAGTTGAAACACTGCAGGGTAACATGGATCTGAATCCTGAAATGACAATTGCCTTTGCACATGGAATTTTTAATACGTCTAATACAATTATTCAGCTTCCATTTGTAGCTGTACTGGCGTGGATCGTGACCAAGCTCATTCCGGGTGAAGATGCGGTTGCTGATTATAAAGCAAAGCATTTAGATCCTATGTTTATTGAACAATCACCATCGATTGCGCTCGGACAAGCTAAGGAAGAAGTGCTCCGTATGGGAACATTCTCTGTACGCGGACTTGAAGAAACGGTTCAGTATTTAAAAACAGGCAATCAAAAACATTCCGATACCGCATATCAGTTAGAAGATGCAATCAATAACCTTGACCGTAAAATTACAGATTATTTGATTAAGCTCTCTACAAGTTCACTTTCAGCACATGAATCTGCTGAGCACACTATGCTGATGGATACGGTAAGAGATATTGAGCGTATCGGTGACCATTTCGAAAATGTAATAGAGCTGATTGATTATAAACAGGCAAATAAAGTGTCCATTACTGATTCAGCCATGGCAGATCTGGAGCAAATGTTCAAATTAACTATTTCCACCGTGAAAGAAGCTATGCAGGCACTGGATCATAATGATAAAATTGCTGCAGAACATGTTGTAAAAAAAGAAGAAGAGATTGACAAGATGGAAAGAAAGCTCCGCAAACAGCATATCCTTCGATTGAATGAAGGACTCTGCACCGGGCAGGCCGGCATCGTGTATGTCGACATTGTCAGCAACCTGGAGCGTATCGGCGATCATGCTGTGAATATTGCTGAAGCTGTTTTAGGCGAAGAATAAGTGGTAAAATAAGCAAGGGGTAATCCCTTGCTTATTTTATTTTAATAAAGAGGTGCTGATATTGGAGATAGTTTATTGGACACTGATTATTCTGTTGTTTATTATTGCTTTTGCCGGCCTGGTTTTTCCAATTATTCCAAGTGTGCTGTTTTTGCTGGGCGGTTTTATCCTTTATGGAATCCTTTTTTCTTTTGAACCGTTTAACTGGCTCTTTTGGACGGTTCAGGGGCTGTTTGTTCTCCTGCTGTTCGGAGCTGATTACGTAGCCAATATGATTGGCGTAAAAAAATATGGCGGTTCAAAAGCTGGTGTATGGGGAAGTACAATCGGCCTTTTAGCTGGCCCATTTGTCATACCTGTTCTGGGAATCCTGATTGGCCCATTTCTTGGAGCGGTTATTGCTGAACTCGCAATTAACAGGACAAACTTTAATGATGCATTAAAGATTGGATTCGGATCTGTAATCGGATTTGTCAGCAGCGCAGCAGCCAAAGCGGTGATCCAGGGAGTTATGATTATTTATTTTCTTTTTGTGGTTCTTTAAATAAGGCTGTATTCACAAGGTTTGTTGCTTTTTATATATTATTTACTGAGTTGATTGTAGCGGAAGGTGCGAAATCCTCGAAAATGCATTCGCATTTTCTTCGTGCGGTGTTTACTCAAGGGGGCTTATTCAATGCCTGCGGGAGTAGGGGGACAGGTGAGACCCCGCAGACGCGAAGCGTCGAGGAGGCACACCGCCCGCCCCGCGGTTCGCTGAGCAGCCTGGAGCGGAAATCAACGGATAACATTGCTGGAGAAAAACAACTATTTATACGAAAAGAGCCTTAAATTAGCAAGATCCTTCGAATTAAAAAATATTAATTTGGATATTGTATATATGTAGCAAAGCATTTTGTTTGAAACAAAAATCCAACTTTGGTAATCTTAATCTAAAGACCTTAGAAACATTATAAAATCTGAATTTTATAAATGATTGAATTGTTTCGGGGGCTGACCAAAACAGATACATAGGGAGGAATTTTATTATGGCATTCGAATTACCGCAATTACCTTACGCTTACGATGCATTGGAGCCAAACATCGACAAAGAAACGATGAATATCCACCATACAAAGCATCACAATACTTATGTAACAAACCTTAACAATGCTTTAGAAGGAAACGAAGAGCTTCTTTCTAAAACTGTTGAAGAAGTGGTATCCAACCTGGATGCTGTTCCTGAAGCAGCCCGTACTGCCGTACGCAACAACGGCGGTGGTCATGCAAACCATTCACTTTTCTGGCAAATCATTTCTCCAAATGGCGGCGGAGAGCCAACAGGTGAATTAGCAGATGCCATCAGCAGCAAATTCGGAAGCTATGACAGCTTTAAAGAAGAGTTCGCTAAGGCGGCTACAACTCGCTTTGGTTCAGGCTGGGCATGGCTTGTAGTAAACAATGGTGAACTTGAAGTAACAAGCACACCTAATCAGGATTCACCATTAATGGAAGGCAAGACTCCAATCCTTGGCCTTGACGTTTGGGAGCATGCTTACTACTTAAAATACCAAAACCGCCGTCCTGAATACATCAATTCTTTCTGGAATGTTGTTAACTGGGATGAGGTTTCTAAGCGTTACAGCGCTGCAAAATAATAAATCTAACAGCACGGCAGATTATATCTGCCGTGTTTTTCTTTTTCATATTGATTTCCAGGTGGTTCTTGTGCAAATTTCTAAATCATTGCATAACCACACTGGCTTTGTAGGAGACTACCCTTAGAACCAAAGGGGAGTTTTTTTATGAGCAGATTTAAAAAACTGATCGGTGATGTTGATTTAACAAAAGATTTAACATTGCTATTATTTATAGGCGGGCTGTATTCTTTAAGTGCTGCCCTTTCAAACACATTTGTAAATATCTATCTCTGGAAGCAGTCTGGTGAGTTCAGTGATCTGGCTTTGTATAACCTGGCCATTGTTGTTCTGCAGCCTTTGACTTTTATTCTGGCGGGGAGATGGGCGAAGAAGATTGACCGTGTCATTGTACTGAGAATCGGTGTGATTTTTTTAGCTCTTTTTTATCTGACCGTTCTTTTTATTGGAACAAACGCTTCGAAATTTTTATTGCTTCTCGGTGCTTTGCTGGGGGTAGGGTATGGGTTCTACTGGCTTGCTTTCAATGTGCTCACTTTTGAAATAACTGAGCCGGAGAATCGGGATTTCTTTAATGGCTTCCTTGGAATACTAACATCCGTTGGGGGTATGATTGGACCGATAGCAGCGGGTTTCATTATTTCAAGGATGGAAAAGTTCACCGGCTATTCCGTTATTTTCGGAATCTCCCTGACCCTTTTTTCAATAGCTGTGTTTTTAAGTTTTTTTCTTAAAAGACGGCCGGCAGATGGAAGGTATTTATTTAGGAGAATCCTTGCAGAGCGAAAAAACAGCCTGAATTGGCGCATGATTACAAATGCTCACTTTTTTCAGGGGCTCAGAGAAGGAACCTTTATTTTTGTCATATCAGTTTATGTCTTTATTTCAACTGGCAGTGAACTGGCTCTTGGTACATACGGTTTGGTAAACTCAAGTATATCTTTTTTAGGGTATTATCTTGTGTCAAGACTTTTAAAAAAGGAGTATCGGAAAAGAGCCATACTTATCGGCGGATTAGTACTGTATGCGGCCATATTCTTTATCGTATTTGATGTTACATATCCAAAGCTGCTGATGTATGCAGCTGCGATTGCTGTAGCATATCCTCTCCTGCTTGTGCCATATATCTCGTTAACGTATGATGTCATTGGCAGAGGCTGGAAGGCGGCAGAGATGAGGATTGAGTATATTGTCGTCAGGGAAATCTTTTTAAATGCAGGACGTATAGTATCGATTTTAAGTTTTTTAGCTGCGGTAACTTTTTTTCAGGAAGAAAAAAGCATCCCTATTCTTCTCTTAATAATAGGAGCCGGACATTCCGTCATTTATTTATTCGTCAGAAAAATTCATTTTCAGTCTGCATGAGAGAGGAAATCCTCTCTCTTTTTTTTACCAATAAAATTATCTTTGTCGAAAAAGGGTTCTTTATAGAATTTATTGTTATTTTCTTTTAGAATGGGACTATGAGACTTTTTTAAAGGAAGTGTGCGTAATTTGAATAGGAAGAAAAAGAAGACCCATGTTCCTTTCCGTCTGAATATGCTCTTCTTTGCTGTGTTTTTATTGTTTTCCATGCTGATCCTCCGGCTTGGGATGGTTCAGATTGTTTATGGCGATGATTATAAGCGTGAGATTGAAAGAACGGAAGATGTTACAGTTAACAGCCCGGTGCCAAGAGGTAAGATGTTTGACAGAAATGGACAGGTGATTGTCGATAATACCCCGCAAAATGCCATCACATTTACTAATAATGGGTATAAGCAGGATGAAATGCTTGAGGTGGCAGAGAGGCTTGCCAAGCTGATCCACAAAGATACCAAGAAGGTTCAGGAACGCGATAAGAAAGATTACTGGATCATGAAGAATCCTGAAAAGGCAGAAGAAAAGGTTACTAAAAAAGATAAAGAAGAACTTGAAAAGAAGTATGAGGGTAAGGACAAGGAGCTGGATAAGGCCATTTATCAGCTCACTTTGGATCGGATTACAGAAGAGGAATTAAGTGAATTGACAAAAGACGATCTTGAAGTTCTTGCTATCTACAGAGAATTTACAAGCGGATATGCTTTAACACCCCAAATTGTTAAGAATAAAAAAGTAACACCTGAGGAATTTGCAGTTGTCAGTGAAAATCTGCAGGTTTTACCTGGTGTTGATACAACAACTGACTGGGAAAGATATTATGCTTTTGGAGATACTTTGAAATCAGTCCTTGGAAAAGTAACAAGCTCTGATGAAGGTCTTCCGGCTGAACAGATTGAATACTACATGGCACGTGACTATAGCCGTAATGACCGTGTAGGTAAGAGTTATATCGAGATGCAGTACGAAGAAGTGCTTCACGGCCAAAAGGCAAAAGTGAAAAATATTACGGACAAAGCCGGGAATGTTCTTGAAACTATTCCCATCACAGACGGTCAAAGAGGAAAGGACCTTGTTCTGAGCATTGATATGGATCTTCAGAAAGAAGTTGAGAAAATTATTGAAGAGGAATTGCGTAAAGCCAAGGCATCGTCCGGAACTGCATTATTGGACAGAGCCTATGTAGTACTGATGGACCCGCATACCGGAGAGGTTCTATCAATGGCCGGCAAAAAGATTGTTAAGGACAAAGAGACTGGCCAGTCTGAAATGCAGGACGATGCATTAGGCAACATCACGACTACTTATAATGTCGGTTCAGCTGTGAAGGGTGCTACAATACTTACCGGCTATAAAACGGGTGCTATTAATCCCGGAACCGTCTTTTATGATCGTCCTTTAAAAATTAAAGGAACACCGGTAAAGAAATCCTGGAGAAATTTCGGCCCTTTAAATGATATTAATGCTCTTAAATTTTCCTCTAACGTTTATATGTTTGAAACTGTCATCAACATAGGCGAGGGTAAATATGAATTCGAGAAGCCATTATGGATAGATAAAAAAGCTTTTAGTACTGTTAGGGAATCCTTCGCTCAATTCGGTCTTGGCGTCCGGACAGGGATTGATTTGCCAAATGAGCAAACAGGCTTTAAAGGAATGAGTACATTGCCTGGTTTCATGCTTGACCTCTCGATTGGACAGTACGACACCTATTCCAACATGCAGCTGGCCCAATATGTGTCTGTCATTGCCAATGGGGGTAATAGGATGGAGCCTCATATTGTAAAGGAAATCCGTGAGCCATTAATGGAAAATAATGAACTTGGCCCTATTGTTCAGGAGATGGAGCCAAAGGTTCTTAATAGGGTCGAACTTAAAGATGGCTGGATGGACCGTGTTCAGGAAGGTTTCCGCAGAGTCATGCAGGAAAAAGGCGGTACAGGTTATTCCTATTTTGCCGGCAAAGAGTATAAACCAGCGGGTAAAACAGGTACAGCAGAAGCCTTCTACGATGGGCCTGAGCGCAGCAAATTTGGAAAAGAGCCTCCTGAGGTCATGAATCTTAGCCTTGTTGGCTATGCACCATCAGAGAATCCCGAGATTGCCATGGCTGTTTTAGTCCCTTGGGCCTACCAGGGAAGCGTGGACCACGGAGCGAATAAAAAAATTGGTGAACGTGTTCTGGATGCCTATTTTGACCTCAAAAAAAATCGTGAAAAAGAAGGAAAAGATACTCAAGAACCTGTCCAGGACGTAGAAAATGTTGATGATGTGCTTGAAGGACAGGAAGAGGCTCGAGAAGAAGTTGAATAAGTTTTTTAAAACTGTCTCCTGACAATCCGGGAGACAGTTTTTTTTTACAATATGCATTGTAAGGCAGCCGTGATGGAAAGATAAATTATGTTATACCTCATATTCGACATATTTACACAAGAATCGCCCAAATTTACAAAAGCTTTACAATCAGTTAAAACCGCGTTAACAGTCAACCCTTATTCTAATAACCGTAGGACAAAACAACCAATTTTCTTAGGGGGAATTCAGGAATGAAACGTCTTAAAAAAATGAGCCTTTTATTAATGCTGACGGCTGTAATGGCATTCACTGCAGCTTGCGGAGGCGGAGATACAAATGAAGATGCAGGCGGAAATGGTGAAGAGCTCGAAGGCAGTGTGGTCATAGATGGCTCTGGTACTGTTTACCCATTCATGGCACGCATGGCTGAAAACTATATGGGAGAACAGGAAAATGTCTCTGTAGAAGTCAGCCGTTCAGGAACTTCAGCCGGCTTTAAGAAATTCCTTGCAAAAGACGGAACAGATTTTAATGATGCTTCCCGCCAAATCAAAGATGAAGAGAAAGCTTCAGCTGAAGAACTTGGCATTGATGTACAGGAAATGAAGGTTGCTTTAGACGGTATTACAATCGTAATTAACAAAGAAAATGACTGGGCTAAAGATCTTACACAGCAAGAAGTTGTTGATATCTTCCTTGCAAGTGCAGGAAAGAAAAAATGGTCAGATGTTCGCCCTGATTTCCCGGATGAAGAAATTCAGACATATGGCCCAAATGAAAACCACGGCACTTACGAATTTATGTTTGAGAATATTCTCGAAGAACAGGATCTTCCTGAAAATATCAACTTGCAGCAGGATTACTCAACTTTAGTGGATCTTGTATCTAAAGATAAAAATGCTATCGGATTCTTTGGCTATGGTTACTATGACAGCAACAAAGATAAATTGTCTGCAGTAAAAGTTGACTTTGGCAATGGGCCTGTTGAGCCATCACTAGACACAATCAAAGAAGACGGAGATTATGCTCCATTTACTCGCCCGGTATTCACATACTTGAACACAAATATGGCGAAAGAAAAGCCGCAAGTGCTCGATTACGCAATCTACACAATGGAAAATGCACAGGATGTTGCAGCAGAGACTGGATTTGCTCCATTATCTGATGAAGATATCCAGGCTTCTCTGGATGCTTTGAACGGATTGAAATAATTTTCTAAAAAGTGTTGAAAAGGGGAAGATGAGAAGTTAGCCTTCTCATCTTCTTGCAGTGTTTAATATTTTACCGGGTATTATAAGCAAAAAAGTTCTTCTATGGATGAGAGGAATGAAAGGGGTTTTAAACTTGGCTAAAAGTGCTGTTCACGAAAACGACAAAAAGTTAAATATTCGTGAAATCATACAACAAAAAAAGAAATCTCGAAGTGTCAATAATTATACTGAAAAGTTAATTCCTAAAATTTTATTTGGTATCGCAGCAATCTCTGTTTTGACCACTATTGGAATTGTACTTACTTTAATTACGGAAACAATCGCCTTTTTTAAAGACGTTCCTTTTATAGATTTTTTTACAGGCACTGAGTTAAAGCCTTTAGGAGAAAATGCTGTCTTTGGTGTTCTTCCCTTACTGACGGGAACAATCATTTCCACTTTGATCGCTATGCTTGTAGCCATTCCGGTGGGTCTGATGACAGCCATATTTTTAAGTGAATACGCATCAGAAAGAACACGAAAGGCATTAAAGCCTCTTCTTGAAATCCTGGCAGGTATTCCTACAATAGTTTATGGGTTTTTTGCTTTTACTTTTGTAACACCTTTACTAAGGTCTTTTATTCCTGGCCTTGAACCAACAAATATTTTAAGTCCCGGGATTGTAATGGGAATTATGATAATCCCAATGGTGGCTTCCCTTTCTGAGGATGCAATGAGTTCTGTACCAAATGCAATGAGGGAAGGTGCTCTTGCACTGGGGGCAACAAAGCTTGAGGTAACCTGGAAAGTGGTTGTGCCAGCAGCTATTTCGGGTATTATTGCTTCGTTTGTATTAGGAATTTCCAGAGCAATTGGGGAAACGATGATCGTAACCATTGCGAGCGGAAGTTCAAAAAACTTCACATTTGACGTTACTCAATCCATGCAAACCATGACTGCTTATATTGTGGAAGTAACAGGCGGGGAAGCAGCCGCAGGAACAACATTATATTACAGCCTTTATGCAGTTGCTATGACATTGTTTGTGTTTACGTTAATTATGAACCTTCTTGCTCAGTATATCTCTCGCAGGTTCAGGGAGGAATATTAATATGAAATATGTAGATTCAGAACAAGTGCATAAAAAGATGGGCAGCCGCCTGCTAGCCAATAACCTGGCTAAAACACTCTTCTTTATGGCCACTTTATTTGGCCTTGTCGTATTAATTGTTTTGATCTATCGGGTTCTTGCCGGTGGATTAGGCTGGATAAACTTAGATTTTCTGATGAATCGCTTATCGACAGATCCTGAAAGAGCTGGAATCTGGGGAGCGATAACAGGAACATTTTGGCTGATGCTTGTTGTTGCTCCTGTAACGATGATTTTAGGAGTAGGCACAGCAATTTATCTTGAAGAATATGCAGCCAAGGGACGCATTTCTTCTTTTATTAAAACTAATATCTCCAACCTGGCGGGCGTTCCGTCAGTTGTTTTTGGAATCCTTGGATTAACTGTTTTTGCAAGAGCATTGGATTTGGGTTCTGTAGTTCTCGCAGGAGGGCTCACGATGGCACTGCTGGTTCTTCCTGTTGTAGTAGTTGCCAGCCAGGAAGCAATCCGTGCTGTTCCCCAATTTTTAAGAGAAGCCTCTTACGGAATGGGAGCGACAAAGTGGCAAACGATTAAAAATGTAGTACTTCCTGCAGCATTACCTGGTATCCTTACGGGGGTTATTCTTGCACTATCGCGGGCAATCGGAGAAACAGCTCCATTGGTTGTTATCGGAATTCCGGCATTGTTGATTCCCGTTCCTGATGGAATCTTTGATAAATTTACGATTTTGCCGGTTCAGATTTATTACTGGACTATTGACTCTGCCCTTGTAGCAGAATATGCCAACCTGGCAGCTGCAACAATCGTTATATTATTAATTGTTTTGTTCGCGATGAACTCAATAGCCATCTTAATTCGGAATAAATTCCAAAAAAGATATTAGCCTGGGAGGTTTAATAAAATGCCTGTAGTGACAGAAAAAACAAATCCAAATGTAAAAAAAGAAAGCATAGCTCCAAATTCAGCAGAAAACAAAAAAGTTGTTTATAATACAAAAGATCTTAACTTATGGTATGGTGAAGGCCATGCGTTAAAAAATATAAATTTAGCCATCAATGAAAATGAAGTAACGGCGATTATCGGACCATCAGGATGCGGTAAGTCCACATATATTAAAACGCTGAACCGCATGGTTGAACTTGTGCCTTCAGTAAAAATTTCCGGCGAAATCTTATACCGGGAGCGCAATATTCTTGATAAATCATTTAAAGTGGAGGATTTAAGAACAAATGTGGGGATGGTCTTTCAAAAGCCAAATCCATTTCCAAAGTCCATTTATGAGAATGTAGCATATGGACCAAAAATTCACGGTATCCGCGATAAAAAAATCCTTGATGAGATTGTTGAAAAAAGTTTGAGGGGTGCCGCTATTTGGGATGAAGTAAAGGATCGGCTGAACCAGAATGCGTATGGCCTATCCGGCGGGCAGCAGCAGCGACTTTGCATTGCACGCTGTCTTGCCATTGAACCGGATGTCATTTTAATGGATGAGCCTACATCTGCACTTGACCCTATCTCTACATTAAAGGTAGAAGAGCTTGTACAGGAGCTTAAGCAAGAATTCAGCATTATCATCGTTACTCATAATATGCAGCAGGCAGCACGTATTTCTGATAAAACAGCTTTCTTCTTAAATGGTGAAGTAATCGAGTTTGCCGATACTGATAAGATATTTTCTACCCCTTCAGATAAGCGGACTGAAGATTATATCACTGGACGATTCGGCTGATCTATTATATTGGTTTGTATCAACGATTTTAATCATTACTATTAGGATGAAGGGGGATTACATTGATGGTAGTACGTGAGAGGTTTGAATATGATCTTCAGGAGCTTCAAAAGAAACTGATTGAAATTGGCAATTTTGCAGGAGAAGCTTTGCATAGATCGGTTGAAGCGCTTGAAACTAAAAATATAGAATTGGCACTTGAGATTATTGATGACGATAACCAGGCAGATATTTTATATGAGGAAATAAATGATTTAGCGATACTATTAATTGCTAAACAGCAGCCAGTGGCAATTGACCTCCGCCGCATCATTGTGGCTATAAAGATCGCAACAGACATTGAAAGAATTGCAGACTTTGGAGTGAATATTGCAAAGTCCACCATACGGATTGGGTCAGAGCCGCTAATTAAGCCGATTGAACATATAAAGAAAATGTATGAAATTTCAACTGAAATGCTGCGTCTATCACTGGAAGCTTTCACTGAAGAAGATACTGCAAAAGCCAAAAAAGTTGCCGATATGGATGATCAGGTCGATGACCTCTATGGTGAAACCATTAAAGAGCTGCTGCAAATTAATCTGCAGAAACCGGAATACCTGCCGCAGATCACCCAGCTTTCATTTATTTGCCGTTATTTAGAAAGAGCAGCTGACCATGTTACGAATATTTCTGAACATATTTTTTATTTGGTTAAAGGACGCCAGTATGATTTAAATAATTAACAAGAAAAGCGGAAGCGCCTTGTTCACCCCGACAAGCACAAGACGAGCCTCGCGGGAAGGCGTTTTTTGCCTTTTTGGGAGGATTGGCTTGTGATCTCGAAGGGGTAGGCGCTGGAGCTAGACAAGAAAAGCGGAAGCGCCTTGCCGCACAGGAGCTATTCAATAAAAAAAGCTAAAAGGAATCTTCCCTTTTAGCTTTTTGTTATGATTTTAGCAATTTCTTTATAGCTCATATTATGGTTCAGTTCAAATGTGCCCAGCTGTATTTTTTTGCTGTACCCGTATTCCTCCATGTAATTGCCGAAGTCTGCTGCCTGGTCAATTACACTTGCTTTTTCAAGAAGTGACGCGATTTCCCCGGGTGTCATGCCGCTCTCAATGGTTAGCTGATATACTTTCTGAGACTCTTCTTCCTGCTCCGTATTTTCCTCAGCAGGTTCTTCTTCTTTTACTTCCTTATTCTCGTTTTGGTCTTTGGCGTCCGTCTGCTGTAAGAGAGTATATTCTTCGTTTGTTAATACAGTGTAGCTGTTTGCCTGCAGGAATTTTTTTGCGCTGCTTTCATCGATTGTTCTATTTGGGGTTTGCCCCGGTTTATTCAAAAAGTAGGCTGTGCCAAAGGCTATGACGGCAATAAGGATGCCAAATGCAAATGCCCTGGTATTTCTTTTATTCATAGCTATGGCCCCTAAATTTCATTTCTGTTTGAATGGTCCTTACTTCATCAGGTGAGAGTGAAGATTGTCTTGCAATTTGTTCTATTGACAGCCCTTGCCTGGTCAGCAGCATCACCTGATTTTTTATTATTTCATGAACTTCCCTTTTTTCTGCAAAATGAACAGAAGGCTCTGCAGGAACGTTCTGAGTAAAGGGTTCATCCTCCACCAGCAGTTCTTCTTCCAATACTTTTAATTTCTTTTTAATTTGATACATTTCCTGGATTTGCTGCATGGACATTTGGTCCATTTCATCGCGAAGCTCTTTATAAGGATCTCTCAAAAACACTGAAAGAATTAATAGCCCTATAGATAAGATCAATAATGACAGTAAGATTGATTCCAATAAAAGTCACCTCTAATTCATTGCACAGAAATATTTTACCATCTAAATTGACAAATTTCGATATATAATCCATAAACAGGTGAAATTTAAAGATTCCTGTCGCTGAAGCTCTGTCGAATCAGAAGCTCAGCAAACGTTTTAAAAATTTTTCCTATTTGAAATCGGGAAGGCATGTGCATTCGCAAGAAGCGACAATTTCCGTTCATTGTAGACTATCCATATCAGTGATAACATTGAGTTATATAAATAGTCATAAAATTTTGCTTTTTGTCATATAGAACCCTTTTTCTATGAAAATAATCGCAAGAGGTGCCGTCATGATAGATGAAATTATTAAGCTTCGCCGCAGGGGGCTTTCATTCCGTAAAATCGCAAGTAAGCTTGATACAACAGTCGGAAAAGTACAGTACCAGTGGACCAAACTTATCCAAAATAAAGGGAAACGCGACAGCGGGGAGTCTTTAGGGGAAAAATTAATATCTGAAGAAAATATCGTGCGAAATCAATCGAAAGATCATTTGACATTAACACGTTCAGCAGATGATAGTGCAAAAGTATTCTGGAGATTGTCTATTCAGAAAGTGAAGATGCTATCACTATACTTGGACGAGCCTGTCTCTTCCTTGAGAAAGTCTTTAAGGATCTATGATGTTACCGGGGTTATTTTTGATGGAGCCAATGCGGTCTGTGATCATGAAGTGATCCTTTCCGATCATTCTGAATGGACCTTTAAAGGGCTTAAACTCGGCAATGTGTATTGTGTTGAGCTGGGCATTAAAATAACAGATACTCATTTCATTCCGTTACTGCGTTCAGAAGCATTGTATACTTCTGAGGAATCACCTTCACACAGAAAAAGTGAATCTGAGCTTCAGCCTGCATGGACGGTAAATGTGAGTACATACACCTATTATGAATCAGTGAGTGAAGGAGAAGGTAAAGAATGATGGACTCGGTAACTTCAGGACTAAATAATAATAGTTTCATTAATGATAAACCTAAAATCCTTCTTCTTACCTGGGAGTATCCTCCCCATGTGGTAGGTGGTTTATCAAGGCATGTGTATGGACTCGCAGGTGGATTAAAACAGGATTATGAGGTTCATATACTGACTGCTAATCCCGGCACTCTTTCCAGCTATGAACGTATAAACGGTATCTATATCCACCGGGTTAAGCCGCTAAATGAAAAAGATCCTAATTTTCTGCACTGGATTTTGGGATTGAATTTGGCGATGGAGCAAAAAGCCATTGAACTGTCATCCTTCTGCCACTTTGAAATCATTCATGCACATGATTGGCTTGTAGGTGCATGCGGCCTGTCCTTAAAGGAGAGCTTGCACTGTCCTTTAATTACAACTATACATGCAACAGAATATGGAAGGAATAATGGGATCTACACAGAATTGCAGAAATTTATCCATACAAAAGAAGAACAGCTGATCATTGGATCAGATCAGGTTATTGTCTGCAGTGAATATATGAAGGAAGAAGTACTTCAGCAATTTTCAATTGCCAGCGAAAAAATAGCTGTTATCGCAAACGGAATCAGCAAAGAAACAATTCTTGATGATCCTGACAGCATATTGGAAGGGCTTCCGGTAAAAAAAGGCGGAAGACTGATATTCTCCATTGGACGGATGGTGAGGGAGAAAGGGTTTGATACCTTAATAGAGGCAGCGCCTATAATAAAAGAAAAGTATCCGGATGTTTATATAATCGTTGCCGGCAAAGGTCCTATGCTTGAAGCACACAGAAAAAAAGCAAGAGAACTGAAAGTTAATGATGTCATATATTTTCCGGGATTTGTAAATGACATGCAAAGATTAGCTCTCTTTCAAAAATGCGAAATCGCTGTTTTTCCAAGTTATTATGAGCCATTTGGCATTGTAGCCCTCGAAGCAATGATCACTGGAAAGCCTGCGATAGTTTCCAATACAGGAGGGTTAAAGGGAATCGTTAAACATGAATATTCCGGGCTGTTCATGGTCCCTGGAGATCCGCACAGCTTCGCAGAGCAGGCTTCCGCTATCCTTGAGAACCCTAAAGCTGCCGACACAATTGGCAAACAAGGCCAAAAGGTCGCAGAAAGCCTATTCAGCTGGGGACGCATTGCTGATGAAACAAAAAGAGTATTTCAAGAAACTCTGATCATCCAGAAGCTGGAAGATCTGGTATGATGTATTTTATTTTACCTGCCATTAAAATGCCGTTAAAAAAATTATAGAAAAAGGTGCATAAAGATGAATACATTAAATTGGATTCAATCTGATGTTTATGAAGAAATGGAGAAAGCGCCGATCGGGAAATTGAGGATGATTCCCGGATTATGGATAGACGGGAAAACTTACTGGATGGAAAATGTCAGTAAAGAAATGTTTCCTGATGAAAATATTTCTGTTCAAATTAAGACAGAAAAAATCCACTCTAAAATTTCCTATTTTAGATGCTATATTACTAACCATGCTGACGAGCCCAGAACGATTAAGCTTTTATTGCAGCACAGACATGAGTTTTCTTCCCGTGGACACCTTTCTTTCATTTCTCCCGCAGAAAATGTCATCTTTCATATGGCTGATTCCAAGCTGTTTTTGGTTAATGGCCAGCTAAACGGCAAAAAAATGGAAGAGTGTACGATTCAGCCATACTGGAACATTTTCAGTGATCAAATATGGAACTGCAAAAAGAAAGGAACATTAAAATACCACCCTATGGCCCAGGGCAATGCAATAAGCATCTTCGCACTTAATGCAGTATTCGATGGCAGAGGAACAGCAGAAGGCGAGTCATGGATAATAAACGGAAACAGCAAATCAGAAACGCTTCAGTATAACAGCCTGCTGATAGACAGGGTTAAAGAGGATACTTTTAAAAAAACGTACTAGCATTTCGATTTAAAAAATGCTATTATAGAAAAGTCGTATGAACGAACTAGTTTGAACATAGTTTGGAGGGAAATTACATGCGCGTAAACATTACGTTAGCTTGCACAGAATGTGGAGATCGTAACTATATTTCTAAAAAAAATAAACGAAATAATCCAGATCGTCTTGAGCTTAAAAAATATTGCCCAAGAGACAAGCGTTCGACTGCACATCGTGAAACAAAATAAGCGGTAGGATCATTCCTACTGCTTTTTTTGTTGACTTTTTTTATGGATATCCTTCCCTTTTTTGGATGAATTATTGAGAGCTTTGCAAAAGTAATCTTCTGTTGGAGGTTTTAATATGGAAATCGGTAAAAAGGCCCTTAGAAAGCAAATGCTGAATCGAATGAAGGAATTGAACAAGCCTGAGTATGAACAGCTGTCCTATCAAATTGCCTGCAGCCTTTATAGCAGCCCATTATGGAGACAGACCAAAACGATAGGAATAACGGTCTCAAAGGCGCCTGAGGCTGACACTTGGCAGATTATCAGAAGAGCTTGGGATGAAGGGAAAAGGGTGGCTGTCCCGAAATGCATACCCGAATCAAAGCAAATGGTGTTCCGTGAGTTGAATAGCTTCATGGATTTGGAGTCTGTATATTATGGATTATGGGAGCCGAATCCGGAAAAAACGGATGAAGTCCCCAGTGAGGAAATCGATACTTTAGTCGTTCCCGGACTGGCATACATGAAAAATGGCTTCCGGCTCGGATTTGGCGGAGGCTATTATGATCGTTTTCTCGAGCATTATAAAGGAAGAAAGGTTTCACTGGCTTTTGAAATGCAGGTCATAACCGGCTTTCCGGTGGAAAACCATGATATGCCGGTGGAAATGATTATTACCGATCAGCAGGTGTGGGCATCCGGCGATGCTTGAGTCTATTGCTATTATTATTTTTATATTGATCACATCGCTGGCCGGATATTATTTCCGATTACTGACCTTTTCAGGCAGTATAGCGGCATTCATTGTGGGTGCGGCAGCAGGCTGGGGATTTGGTTTTTATGGCCTTCTTGTCCTGGGGTTCTTTTTTGCAAGTTCAAGCTTCTGGTCAAAATTTAAAAGCCATAAAAAAAAGGAATTCGAAAATAAGCATGCAAAAGGATCAAGAAGGGATTGGCAGCAGGTTGCTGCCAATGGAGGCATATCCGCTATTGCCAGCATATTTTATCTGCTGGATCCATCACAGGTTTGGCTGATAATGTTTCTTATCGGACTGGCTGCAGCAAACTCGGATACATGGGCATCAGAAATTGGCTCATTAAGTCAAAAACCCCCCATTTCTCTAAAAACCTGGAGGACAATAGAAACGGGTACTTCCGGTGCTGTCAGCTCTCTTGGCACGCTTGCAGCTTTGTCAGGGTCATTTACAATTGCTCTTCTATCAAATGTGCTGTTTGACATTTCAATTTATGAGGTTTTACTGATTGGAGTTCTTGGGTTTGCAGGGAATTTGATTGATTCTTTATTGGGTGCTTTTCTTCAAGCTGAATACAAGTGCCATGTATGCAGTTCAAACGTGGAAACAGCCGAACATTGCGGGCAGCCGGCCTCTTTGGTAAAAGGCTGGTATTTTGCAGATAATGATTTTGTTAATTTTTTTTCAGGTTTAGCTTCTGCCTCTGTGGGAATGCTTCTATATATCTTATTGGCATAAAGGGACTTTGCTGTTCTCTACAATTAAGTAAAGGGGAGTTATTATGAAAAGTCGGGTAAACAGAGTGGTGCTGATCGGAACAGGCTTCGTTGGATCAAGCTATGCGTTTGCACTATTAAATCAAGGTGTTACAGAAGAACTGGTGCTGATTGATTTAAATAAGGATAAATCTGAAGGAGATGCCATGGACTTGAATCACGGCATGCCCTTTGCCCCTTCCCCAACATCGATCTGGTTTGGAGATTATTCCGATTGCAAAGATGCTGATTTGGTTGTGATTACTGCTGGAGCGAATCAAAAACCCGGGGAAACTCGCCTGGACCTTGTGGAAAAAAATTCTAAAATCTTTAAAGGAATAGTTGATCATGTCATGAAAAGCGGTTTTGATGGCATTTTTCTGGTTGCGACCAATCCAGTGGATATTCTCACGTATGCTGTCTGGAAATACTCCGGACTCCCAAAAGAAAGAGTAATTGGATCCGGAACGATATTGGATACGGCCAGATTCAGATTTCTGCTGGGGGAATATTTCAAAGTCGATACGAGAAATGTTCATGCTTATATTATAGGTGAACATGGAGATACTGAATTGCCTGTATGGAGCCATGCTGATATTGCAGGGAAAAGCATTGAAGACTGGATGAAGAAAGAAGAGAATTTCAGACAGGAAGATCTTAATGGGTTATTCCTTAATGTCAGAGATGCAGCTTATCATATTATTGAGCGAAAAGGCGCGACTTATTATGGAATAGCCATGGGTCTGGTCAGACTGACCAAAGCCATCCTGCAGAACGAAAATTCTGTCCTTACGGTGTCAGCTTACTTAGATGGGGAATATGGTCATGAGGATGTTTATATTGGGGTGCCTGCTATAGTCAATCGAAATGGCATTCGTGATATTGTTGAACTTCACTTAAACACTGAAGAGAAGAATCGGTTTACCCATTCTGTTAATGTTCTCAAGAAAACGATGGATCCAATATTGAAGGATTAGTCAGTTTGTATCAATAGTGAAATTTATTTGCTATAGAGAATGGATAAAAATTATTCACTCTTCTCACAATAAGGAAGAGGAGGGAATTCAATGTCTCGATTACTATCTATTTTTATGATTGGGCTTGGTACTTATTTTGCCTATCATAACCGTTATCGATTGATTAATGTTATGTTCGGGAATGTCTTTTTGCGGAAGCTGCTGGTTACTTCAGTCATGAGTTTTCCGCTTGTCCGCGACAGGATGATGAGCTCTGTTTTTTCTTCCGGGCCATCGGAAGGGCGGCAATCTTGAAGTAAAAAGACCGTAATAGGTCTTTTTATTTTGCGGATATCTTTGGGTGCTTTTTCTTTTACAAAAAGATTCTTTTTTGCCTATAGTTAAATAAAGTATAGTAATTATTGCAATATATAGAGAGTGGGGGAAAAATTGGCCGTTCAAGAGGATTATGTATTTTGGAAACTTGCGGATTACTTCATATCTGACCACGGATACAGAATGATTCAGTTATCAGGAGATCAGGATGAATTATGGCTTGAAAGAATGGAGGATAAGAGCATAAAGGCAATCAGGCTCTTTAAATATAATCTTGATTGGAGCAATTGGATGCAGCGGGATATTGAAGTGACTGCCGAAAAAGCTGAATCGGTCAGGAAGCAGCTTGGAAAAAGGGAAATGCCGGTTTTAAATATCTATGTTTCTGCGCACCTGCCTGTTGATGACTATGAATTCCGCATCACAGACCCCTTCATGCCTGAAAATGGGAAGGCATCTGTCCGAACCATGATCATTGAGTCCGGCAAACCGGAAAGCCTGCATGAAGTTGAAGAAATTTTCGAAAAACCGTTAACCCTTCCGGCCGGAAATTATACGGAAATGGATGCTGATGCCCTGAAGCATACTGCTCTTTCTAAAGCGGTAAAAACAGCAAAAAAAGAAAAGGAAATGTTCAATTTTGGAAAGCCTTTTTTCACGTATATATTTATGGTTATTCAAGTTGCTGTCTTTTTGCTTTTGGAAGCGATGGGAGGCAGCACAGATACATCAACGTTAATTAAGTATGGGGCTAAATTTAATCCATTAATTCTTGATGGAGAATGGTGGAGGTTTTTAACCCCGATTATCCTTCATATTGGGCTGCTGCATTTATTAATGAATACACTTGCCTTATTTTATCTAGGATCGGCAGTGGAACGGGTGTATGGAAATATAAGATTTCTATTTATCTATTTGGCTGCTGGATTTGGCGGAACATTAGCCAGTTTTGTTTTTAGTCCTACACTTTCAGCCGGGGCCAGCGGAGCTATTTTTGGCTGCTTTGGAGCACTTTTATATTTTGGCCTCATTTATCCAAGCCTTTTCTTCCGGACCATGGGATTTAATATACTTGTTGTATTAGGAATCAACCTTGCATTTGGATTTACCATCCCGGGAATTGATAATGCCGGACATATAGGAGGACTGATTGGCGGATTTCTTGCTACTGGCATTGTGCATTTTCCAAAGAAGAAAAAGCCATTGCTTCAGCTGCTGTTTTTAGCTGGATCATTCTGTCTGGCTGCCGGCTTGCTGAAGTATGGATTCAATGAACCGGGAAGACTATTAAATGAACAAACTGCTATGGTAATGGCCCAGGAACATATTAATGGTGAAGAGTTTGAAAAGGCTCGTTTAATGCTTGCTGATTTTATTGAAGAAGGGAATGCTTCACCGGAAGTCTATTTTCTTTTATCATATGCTGAAATAAAAGTGGGGAGATTAAAAGAAGCAGAAGAACACCTTCTTCATGTAATTAAGGAAGATGCTTCTTTTCATGAAGCACATTATAATCTTGCACTAGTCTATTTAGAAGAAAAGCAACTGGAAAAAGCAAGGAATCATGCACAAAAGGCCGCTGATCTTCAGCCGGATCAGGAGGAGTATCAAAAGCTGTTAAATCAAATAGAATGATGCTGACAGAATTTTCAGCTTACTTCCTGGGAAATAACAGCTGCATTTCCCTGCGAATTTTTATGAATCATGCCATTTATTGGTATGATTTTTTTTATGCATGTCAATGATGTTGAATAGTATGCAAGGAAAAGAATGGAACAGAATGCTGAGGTGGGGATTTTGGAGAAAGCGAGAAGAGAGCCTGTAAAGGTTTCTCTGAAAGATAATATTGAATATCTTAGAGATGCTCTGGGAGTTGACAAAAGCTTTGATGTGATTCAGCTTGATGTGGAATATGCAGAAAGGGAAATGGCTTTATATCTGGTAGACGGCTTTGTAAAAGATGACATTCTGCACTATCTGATGAAGATGCTTGCCGGCCTGGATGCAGCCCAGCTGGAAGGAGATGCACTTTCCAGACTGATAAAAACGTATATTCCATACGTGGAAGTTGAAACAACTGATGACCTGGATAAAGTTGTGGATATGGTGCTGGCAGGGCCGACTGCTCTAGTCGTGGATGGTATCGATGAAGTAATTCTCATTGATGCACGTACATATCCGGTAAGAGGCCCTCAGGAGCCTGATATTGAACGTGTTGTCCGCGGTTCAAGGGATGGGTTTGTAGAAACACTCGTTTTTAACACAGCTTTAACAAGGAGAAGAATTAGGGACAGGACACTGCGCATGGAATATATGCAGGTGGGCAGACGTTCCAAGACAGATGTTGTTGTCAGTTATATTGAAGACATTGCAGATCCGGATATGGTGAGGAAAATAAAGGAGTCTATCTCAAAAATTGATACTGATGGATTGCCGATGGCCGAAAAATCAATAGAGGAATTCATATCAGGCCGGCATTGGAATCCATATCCCATGGTAAGGTATACCGAAAGGCCTGATACGGCAGCAACCCATCTTTATGAAGGCCACGTCTGCATTATCGTCGATGGTTCGCCAAGTGTTATCATAACACCAACAACCTTCTGGCATCACCTTCAGCATGCTGAGGAGTACAGGAATAAGCCGCTTGTAGGGGCTTATTTGCGATTTGTCCGATTTTTAGCTGTCTGGGCTTCCATCTTCCTTTTGCCATTATGGTATTTATTTGCGATAGAGCCGCAGCTGCTTCCTGATGCATTATCCTATATCGGACCCAATGACACGGGAGAGCTGCCATTAGTCGTTCAGTTCCTGATGATAGAGCTTGGTCTAGATATGCTTAGGATGGCTGCAATCCATACTCCTTCCGCCCTGGCCACTGCCTTGGGACTCGTGGCGGCCCTGATGATTGGTCAGGTAGCAGTTGAAGTGGGATTGTTTATTAATGAAGTCATTCTTTATTTAGCAATAGCGGCAATTGGAACATTTTCAACCCCAAGCTATGAAATGAGCCTGGCAAACAGGCTGATAAGAATCGGTCTGCTGATATCAACCAGTATTTTCCATACTTACGGCTATGTAGTTGGGATCCTGCTGATGATTATCATGCTTGCCAGAATGAAGTCTTTTGGGGTGCCCTATTTATGGCCATTCATCCCTTTCAATCTGAGAGCATTCAGGGATGTATTGCTAAGGTCACCAATACCATTGAAGAACAGGCGTCCGCGTTTCCTGCATCCAAAGGATCCAGATCGCTGATCGAAATCCCTTCCTGCCTGGAAGGGATTTTTTATATATTCTAGGGGCTTCTCTGTCTTGAGTAGGGGGGGATTTTAGATTATACTTTTATGTGGTATAAACTTATTAATAAGGCAGAGGTACAGAATGAAAACCATTTATGATATACAGCAGTTTCTTAAGAAATATGGAACTATCATCTACATAGGGGATCGGGAAGCTGACTTGGAGCTTATGGCTGCTGAATTAAAAGAGCTATATGATTCCCAGCTTATTGATGTAAAAGATTATCAGAGCAGCATCTTGATCCTGCGGACAGAAATTCAGAATCTTAAAGAGAATAAATAGAAAGAAAAGGTGATGGAGTTTGGCAGAAAAATGGCTGGTAGGGGTAGATTTAGGCGGAACAACAACAAAGCTTGCTTTTATTAACTACTATGGGGAAATAATTCATAAATGGGAAATTCCCACGGATAATAGTGAAGAAGGAAAAAATATTACTATAAATATAGCTAAAGCTATCGATCATAAATTAGAGGAATTGGATTTAAGCAAGGATAAAATTATCGGCATTGGCATGGGGGCGCCAGGTCCAGTAAATCTGGCAACGGGTGTTGTATATAACACTGTTAATTTAGGCTGGAAAGATAATTATCCGCTGAAGGATCTTCTTGAAGTGGAAACCTCACTTCCAGTCATCATTGATAATGATGCTAACTGTGCTGCTCTCGGGGAAATGTGGAAGGGTGCCGGAAATGGCGCTAAAGATCTGGTGTGTGTAACACTTGGAACAGGTGTCGGCGGAGGCGTAATTGCCAACGGAGATATTGTGCAGGGAGTCAGCGGGGCTGCTGGTGAAATAGGCCACATTACCTCCATTCCTGTTGGCGGGGCTCAGTGCAATTGCGGCAAAACAGGCTGCCTTGAAACAATTGCATCTGCTACGGGCATTGTTCGGCAGGCTCTTGAAAACCTTGAATCTCGCGGAGAAGGGGCTCTATCTCAATTGTACAAGGCAAACGGGTTTATTACTGCAAAAGATGTTTTCGATTCTGCAAGGAATGGGGATGAAACATCAATTCTGACAGTCAATAATACAGCTATGCACCTTGGATTGGCATTGGCAAATATTGCGAATACGTTAAATCCGGAGAAAATAGTATTGGGCGGAGGAGTTTCCAGAGCAGGAGATATACTGCTTAAGCCGGTTATTGCAAATTTCATGAAATTTGCGTTTGCAAGAGTGAAGGAGTCCACAATCATTGATATTGCGACATTGGGCAATGATGCCGGAGTAATTGGTGCAGCCTGGCTGGCAAAAAATAAGTAAATTGAAAGATAAGTACCTGAGGTGCAGGTGCTTTTTCTTTTTCTCGAAAAGTGAGAGTCTTAAGCAAAGCGGATCCCTGGTTACCTATCAGCTGCTCATTTTTACAAAGTTAATCAGTCATCTTTTTTTCTTTTTCTCATAAAATTGAAATGATGGAAAGGGGGAGAAAGATGAAAGTCAAAGTCCGCTCAGGAGATTCCTTATGGTATTACAGTCAGCTCTTTATGATGCCAGTCAATCTCATTGCTGATGCTAATCCCGGAATTAATCCTGCATCACTGAAGATAGGCCGGGAAATTAATATTCCGGGTTTTACATTACTAAATTATACGGTTAAATCAGGTGACACCTTTTGGAAGCTGAGTTCTTCCCGTAACCTGTCTGTGGATGCTCTTCTCCTTGTTAATCAATCCCTTAATCCGAACAGCCTGATCCCTGGTTCGACTATAAAACTGCCGAGGCGCGTCATAACCCCAATTGTATCAGGCAGGAGAATTTATGATTATAAAGCATTAACAGCCGATATCTCCATGCTGGCAGATATTTATCCGTTTATAAAAGTAAATACAATTGGCCGAAGTGTCCTTGGAAAGCCAATACAGGAAATACGGTTAGGCAAAGGGAATAAGAAAGTGCAAATCAATGCATCCTTTCATGCGAATGAATGGATTACGACTCCTATATTAATGGCTTTGCTGAACAGCTTTCTTTTATCCATTACAAATGTCCGGCCGATTAGAGGAATTTCAACAATGCCTTTGTATAATTCCGTTGACCTTTCCATAGTTCCAATGGTGAACCCTGATGGGGTTGACCTGGTGTTGAACGGGCCTCCAGCGGAAGTCAGGGAGGAAGTTATTTCAATAAATAGGGGCAGCACTGATTTCACAGGATGGAAGGCTAATATTAGAGGGGTTGATTTAAATAATCAGTTTCCTGCCAAATGGGACTTTGAGAAACAGCGAAGTGAACAAAGTGCTCCGGCACCAAGAGATTATCTTGGAGAAGCCCCGTTAACGGAACCGGAAGCCATAGCGATGGCGGAGTTGGCAAGAGATAATCAATTCGATCGGATGTTGGCCTTCCATACACAAGGGGCAGAGTTTTATTGGGGATATGAGGGAATGGAGCCTCCGGAATCGGAGGTAATCGCGCAAGAATTCGAGCGTGTCAGCGGATATAAGGCAGTCCAGTACATTGATAGCTTTGCGGGTTATAAGGATTGGTTTATACAGGATTTCCGGATGCCGGGATTCACAATTGAATTGGGAAGAGGCATTAATCCACTGCCCCTGTCACAGTATGATGATATTTATGAAGAGGTGCTGGGCATTTTTCTTGCATCACTTTATATGTAAAAAAATTGACTTTAAAATTGATTCTGTATTGTATTTTAATCAAGCAGACATTAAAATTACTATCATACTAACTTCTCTAAGCCAATAGTTCTATGTAAACCAGCCGCTTTTCCCAATTGAAGACGGAAAAACGGCTTTTTCCTATTAAATTTTTTAATTTCTATTAATATTGAAACATTTTCATGCTATTTACGTACTTATATTTAGGGAGAAAAGGGGGGGGCGGACTTGTTAAACATTGCAGATCACAGGAAGTTTCTTTTTGTATCTTTTATTCTGCTGCTTTCATTATTTTTAATAACCGGCTGTGTACAGCCTGAGAAAACTGAGATAGAGCAGAATAAGGATCAGGAAAAGGAAGCTTCTGAACCTTCCGCACCACCTGATGAAGCCGGAGACAAGAGCATTAAGACTATCCGGATAAAAGAAGGGGAATTTCAGGGAGCAAATGGCTGGCTCAGCAATGATCAAATTGTTTACACTGTAAATGATGGCGCAGCTTCCAGGATTTATGCTTATAGCCTGTTTTCAGGCGAACAAGAGCTTCTCTATGAAAGTTCACACCCGATTGCATCTGTAACGGTAAGCCCAGCCGGCAAATACATATTGATTCGATCATCACCTGGAACCTATGAAGCAGCCTTAACGGTTATAAAATCAAATGGAAAAGTTGTCTGGGAGGAAAATATTACTGGCTTTGATTTTGCTGTTGAGTGGAACCCTTATCATGAAGAGTCTATATTAATTGCTTCATTTACTGAAGACTGGGATTTCACACCTTACCATATAGATATCGCAAAAGGTACATTAGCAGAATTAAACTTAAGGGAGCCTTTTGCTAAATGGTGGGATTCAAATCATCTTATTTTCCTTGATTGGGACAGTGAAAACCCGTCACTTTTCGCACCGCTCGTTAAGCAATCTATTGCTGGAAATAATGAAACCCTCGTTGAGGAAGACATTTTTCAATTCGATGCTGCCAGGGACAGGCTAATGACCATTACTGTGCCGGCAAATCAATCAGACCAGGCACTGTATACTTTTATGGATAATCATTTCAATAAGCTATCATCATTCTCGGTACCTCACTTGACAAGATTTTCGGATTGGCTGGTGCCGTATTATGACTGGATTCCCCGAGGAATCATTACTTTCCAGCCATTGTATAGCGCTGAGAGTGATATGTATGCAGGGGGATTTCAGCTTATATCCGTTGACAGTGAAACCGGCGATAAGGAAGTGCTTTTCGAAGATATGGAAAATGCGCCGCTCAGCTGTTCACCCGACGGGAAAGCCTGTTTAACAGGTTTCTATCTTGAGGAACTGATAATGACCGGCAGAAAAGAGGTCATTCGGTTAGTTGAACAGAACGAGTAATCAAGCAGGTAAAGGAGCATAGATATGGCAATCGCAGATGTTACAGTCATTCCAATTGGAACGGAAACACCAAGTGTCAGCAGCTATGTGGCAGACATTCAGCGTGTATTAAAAAAATACGAGGAAAGCGGCACAATTCGATTTCAGCTGACACCTATGAATACCATTATTGAAGGGGAGCTTTCTGATTTGTTTGAGGTCATCCAGGCAATGCATGAAGTCCCTTTTGAAAAAGGCTTAATGAGAGTGGCGACAAATATCCGCATTGATGACAGAAGAGATGTTAAGAGAAAAATGGAAGAAAAGGTCCAAAGAGTTGAAAGCCGGCTTAATAGCTAAAAATAAAAGGGCTCCCACTGAGGGAAGCCCTTTTATTTCTTAAAGTAAAGCTCAATGCGCCGGCGGGTTGGCGGTAACGCTGTGTTTTTCTTAGTGAACAGCAGGATATCCACTGTTAATTAAGGTCATTACAGAGAACCATCCGAAAACGGCAAGTGTTCCTACAGCAAAAACCAAGCCAAGGAAGTTCTTGTTCTTCAGTGCACTAAATGCACCAAAAGCTGCAAGAACTGCGACTAATGCAAAAATGATTGGTAGTCCCATTAAAACAGCCCCCTTTATTTCGTGATCAGCAGGCAAAAGCCATATCAAAATCATTCTTCAGGTTATATACCCATTATGTAAAACCCAAGTATATACATTCGTCCTTTATTTTATATTTTTTTCTTCTATTTGTCGAGGTCTAAAAATGACACTTGTATGTCATATGCTTCAGCAATGCCGATTATTAAATCCTTTAGATGAAGTTCCGAAAAATAAACCGCTGGCATTTTTTCATCTTTCTCCGTAAAGACTAAATGCTCCTGAAATTGATACACAGCCATCCGGATATCTTCCTTATTGCCCCCGGTTATTGTAAAGGCGCTAAGGAGCTCCGTGAACAAGCAAACTCCGCTTTCTGTTTCAATCGCAAAGTCTTCAAAAGTTTCTCCCTTTACACCCGATTTTATGTAACAGAGCTTAAAAAATTCTTCAAAAAGTCCGGCATCGACGAGGACGCTTTTGGTAAATTCTGCATGATTCCTCTCTTCAAACAGAAAGATGCTCTGCTGAAAATCGAACAGTTCAGTATTATTTTTTATTAAGTTCATGAATTCGGGCACATCTTGAATAATATAGCCGGCTTCAACGCCATATAGGATTTTCATCTTACACTCCTTTTGCAGATATAAGGCATTCCATTCTGATATAGTGTAAAATAATAGACAAATAAATCAACAATGGAGGTGTAGGCAATGGAATGGAATCAGATCCCTCTTGGCCCATTGCAAACAAACTGTTATGTCCTTTCGAATGAAAACAAAGATTGTTTAATCTTTGATCCGGGTGAAGAAAGTGGAAAACTGAGCGGTATTATCGAACAAAAAGGACTGAAACCTCTGGCTGTCATACTTACTCATGCCCATTTTGATCATATTGGCGCTGTAGACGAAATAAGAGATGCATTTTCTATCCCAGTATACATACATGAAAAAGAAGCAGCGTGGCTTCCGGATCCAGCCTTAAATGGTTCTCACCTATTTAAAATAGGCAAGCTGATAAAAGCAAGGCCTGCCGACCATATTATAACAGCTGAACAAGAGTTGAGCATAGGTGAATTTACCTTTAAAATTCTGGAGACACCTGGCCATTCTCCAGGGAGTGTTTCTCTGTATTTTAGAGATGCTGGTCTTGTGGTTGCCGGTGACGCGCTGTTCAGCGGAAGCATCGGACGCACAGACCTGCCGGGCGGAAATCATCAGCAGCTCCTTGAAAGTATACATAATAAGCTTTTGTCATTGCCTGAAGAAACAGAAGTGCTTCCTGGACACGGACCGGTTACGACAATTGGCCTGGAAATGGATTCAAATCCATTCCTGAATGGATTCTGATTGGAAAATAGAAAAGCCCTTCTCCAATGAGAAGGGCTTTTCTGGGGGATGTTTTATTCATATAAAATGGGAGGGGATATAGTTAAGCTACTACATTAACAATATAACAGGGAAAACACTATGTCAATAGTGAAAAAAGTGTCCAAAACAATAAAAATGGCTGTTTCCAGAGATCTAGATTTTTTATTCGAAAAGGGAGTTTATATGCTGAATTTAATAATAAATTATATAGAAAATACTCCTCAAAAAATGATCAGCTATGCTGACTATATCCAGCAGGCCCTTTATCATTCCGAATATGGTTACTATATGAAAGATGCGGAAAAAATTGGGCCGGGGGGAGATTTTATTACAACCAGCAATGTTTCTGATATATATGGAAGGACCATATCAAAGTGGTTTCATCAAATGGCAGGGAAATATAAGCTGCCTTTTCAGGTCTGTGAAATAGGGGGCGGAAATGGGCGCTTTGCGAAAGCTTTCCTTGATGAGTGGAATCTTATTGCTGATGAAGAGATTCATTACTATATTCTTGAAACAAGCCCCTATCACAGGAAACTGCAGCAGGAGCAGATAGTATTTTCCGAACATATCAGACAAATAGATAGCTGGAACGAGATCACCCCATTTTGCGGCCTGATTTTTTCAAATGAGCTGTTTGATGCCTTGCCTGTACATGTGGTTGAAAAAGTAAATGATCAATTGCATGAAATTATGGTAACCGTAAAAGACGGAAAGCTTGCAGAAAAAGCTGTGCCATTAACAAATAAAGATGTTTCCTTATTCCTTGAAGAAAGCGGTTTGTCACTTAGCGATGGTCAAAGAATTGAAATCCCTCTGCAAATGGAACAGATGATCAAAAGTCTGTCTGCAGCTCTGGATAAAGGATTTGTGCTGACTGCCGATTATGGCTATACAGATGAGGAATGGCAAGAACCGATGAGAAGAGATGGAAGTCTCAGAGGTTATTACAAGCATTCTTTAATTAAGAATGTACTCGAGCATCCTGGAGAGATGGATATAACCAGCCATATTCATTTTGATTCCCTGATCCGCATGGGAGAGAAAGAAGGGCTGGATTGTCATTTTAAGATGAGACAGGATGAATTCCTGCTGTCTGCCGGCATTTTACAGGAGCTTGAAGATCATTATGATCCTAACCCGTTTTCTCCTGTCAGCAAAAGAAACCGGGCAATCAGAAGTCTGATAATGCCTTCAGGCATGAGTGCAGCATTCCATCTGGTCCTTCAGGCAAAGAAAATAGGGCAAAAATAAAAAAGCGATGAATTCATCGCTTTTTTATCGGCTATTAGTGGCCGCCGGCGCCAGGTGTCATCATAAATGTTGACCAGTAAGTGAAGCCTACGAAGAAAACAGTTAAGTATGCTCCAAAAACATAAATATACATACGTTCGGAAAGCTTTAAGTAGCTTAAAAGCAGGAAAAATCCTGTTTGGCCGAAGAAAATCAAGGACGTTGTATACATATCGCCAAGGTAAAACATAACAGCGAAAATTCCCGTCCAGAATCCTAATACTCTGTACATACGATCCATATGTATCCCTCCTTTTACCCTTACAAGTCCATCACTACAATATTATAAAGTAAATGCTTAATAAAAGTAAATAATGGTTTCTAAATAGTCCAGAAAAGGGCGGGGAAAAATGCTTAGCACGGTCTTTTTTCCGCCATTTTTCTGCGGGTTCCTTTAATTTCCAACAATTGCTTTGTATGCGCACGAATCACAGCCAGTGAGCATATTCTGCTTTTCCACCAGCTGAATGGAATCAAACAGACTTTCAAACATTCCCTTTAAAAATTCATAATGCATATTGCAGACTGGCTCAGCATGCCGGGCTGCAACCTCCTTAAATGGGCAATTATAAATTTGGAAATAGACAATGGTCTTTTCCTCATTTGCATCAAATTCAGGGTGAAATCCAGACAAATCGGCAGCATGCTTTAAGATGTTTAATTTCTGTTCAAAAGTAAGTTGATCTGTGTTTCCATACCGTTTAAGCTCTTGGCCGATCAGCTCACCCCCAAACTTTTTCCCTGTCGCATACAGTGCTTTTCGTCCTTCTTCACCTAAGTCAAGCATTGTTTCCATGGCTATTTTGGCCAGCAGCTGATAATCCCTGTAAGGGAAATGCAGCTGTACAACATCATCAGACAACCGATATAACCGGCTGGGCCTTCCGCCTTTGCCCGTTTTTTTTGTTTCAGAAACAAGCATATTTACATCTTCAAGCTTGGATAAATGCAACCTTGCAACATTGGGATGGATGCTGAAATTATCAGCAATCTCCTGTACGGTAACATCTTTATGCCGTTTAGTAATGTATTGATAAATATAATAGCGGGTTGGGTCGGATAACACATTGGTTATTTTTAATGTTTGCTCCATTTATTGTCACCTCAAAAGGATTATTTATTCCCGAGGTCATCAGCTGTCACTTAAAGGATTTAGCTGGCGCCTTCCTGGCCTGCTTCCATTATAATACAGCCGATTGAGGTTAACACTGTAATCACTATAAGTTTAGAAAATGTTCACAAATGAAGTTTAATTACTTATACAAAAGTGTATACATATATTGTACAATTAATATACAATACGTGTCGACATAATCATAATAATGAATTTGTGAGGTGAAGAGGTATGAGCCAATTGACATTTTTCACATATCCCAGCTGTACTTCCTGCAGGAAGACGAAAAAATGGCTGACAGCCCATTCAATTGATTTTAAAGAAAGGCATCTCTTCAGGGAGACTCCATCACCAAGAGAATTATTAAAAATCCTTTCTTTAACCACAAGCGGCCTTGATGAGCTTCTCGCGACCCGCAGCCAGACCTATAAAGAACTGGGACAGAACCTTGAGGAATTATCTTTATCAGAAGTGGTGCAAATGGTGATTAAGGAGCCTAAACTGCTGCGGAGGCCGATTCTGACAAACGGAGATAAGATTGTCATAGGCTATAATCCGGATGCATTTAAGAATATGGCTAAATAGTTTTTTTAAAATTGAAAAAGGAAGGACATCCGGTGTCCTTCCACAACTACTGGGCTAGCAGGATTCGAACCTGCGCATGACGGAGTCAAAGTCCGGTGCCTTACCGCTTGGCTATAGCCCATCAATTCGCTTTATCCTTTTTTATTATGGAAAGAAAAAAATAATCTATTCACAAATTCGTCAAAAAAATTTGTCGAAGAATGAAGGAAATGCTCTGGATAAGTCGAATTATTATCCATAACAATTAAAAAAGGTGGTGCATAATTAGTTGAGTATAATTGAAAGAATGGCAGAACGAATTATTAAAGACGCAGTCAGAAGCCATGCATCCGACATCCACATCATTCCCCGAAGAAAAGACACACTCATTCAGCTGAGGTTCGGAAGCCAATTGACCCCAAGGCTTTATCTTCCCAAAGAAGAGTGCGACAGATTGATTTCTCATTTTAAATTTACAGCATCGATGGATATTGGTGAAAAGAGAAGGCCGCAGAGCGGTGCATATTCATTTGAAGTAGACGGACAAATGATTGGCCTGCGCTTTTCAACCCTCCCATCTAGCCACAGCGAAAGCCTAGTTATCAGAATTCTTCCCCAACAGGAACAAATTCCTTTTTACCAAATCAGCCTTTTTCCAGACATGACAAGAAAAATGCTTGCACTGCTGAAGCATGCTCATGGATTGATTATTTTCACTGGCCCGACCGGCAGCGGAAAAACCACAACACTGTATTCCCTTCTGAATGAAACCTCCCATATGTTCCATCGCAATGTCATCACCCTGGAAGATCCCATTGAAAAAGAGAATGACTTAGTTCTTCAAGTTCAAGTGAATGAGAAAGCCGGCGTATCTTATTCTGCAGGCTTAAAAGCAATCCTTCGCCATGACCCGGATATCATTATGGTGGGTGAAATCAGGGATGCGGAAACGGCGAAGATTGCAGTTAGAGCAGCGCTTACTGGTCACCTTGTTTTAAGCACTATGCATACCCGGGATGCTGCAGGGGCTGTATATCGTATGGCTGAGTTTGGAGTGAACATGCTGGAGATTGAGCAGACTCTAGTGGCAGTCACCGCACAGCGCCTTGTCGAATTGAATTGTCCATATTGTGAAGAGGAATGCTCCCCATTCTGCTATGGATATGGCAGGTGGAAAAGGGCAAGTGTGTTTGAACTGCTCTCAGGAAGGGCGCTCAATGCCTCCATAAAGAAGGCAAGAGGGGAAAGCAGCCTTGTTAAGTATCGAACACTGAAGGAAATCATAACTAAAGGGATTGCTCTAGGCTATATAAAGGAAACTGAGTACAGCAGGTGGGTGCATGGCGATGGAGAAGCATAAATGGACCATTCAAGAACAGGGTTTATTTCTAAAGAATACGGGGGAACTGTTGTCCAGAGGTTACCCTTTATCTGAAGCGCTGGAGTCACTGGTGCATCAGCTGCCGCTAAAAAGAAAACATGAAATCAGGCAGTGCCTCTCTCAATTGAGAGAAGGGTTTCCATTTTATCAAATACTTGCAAACATGAACTTTAATAAAAATCTGATTGGCTATGTTTTTTTTGCTGAACAGCACGGAGGTCTTGCTTCTGCATTTCTTGAAGGAAGCGAAATGGTGCTCCGAAAAGGCAAGGACATTGAAAAATTGAAAAAGATGATGGCCTATCCGATCTTCCTGATGCTCATTACCGCATTCTTATTTATTTTCGTTGATAAAGTCCTGTTGCCCCGCTTCTCTTCCTTATTCATTTCAATGCAGCTTCAGCCTAATTTCTTCACGAAAGCCGTTTATTTGTTTGGTGATTTTCTCCCATTTTTCTTTATGATCCTGCTCTTCGGCTTGGTCGCTTTGCTTATATACTATTTTGTCAGATTCAGAAATCTTTCCCCTATCCAGCAAAAAAAGATCCTGGTAAGAGTACCTGCAGCTGGCCATTTTCTTCGCCTTTACTATACCCATTTCTTTGCTGTACAGCTCAGTTATCTTTTAAAGGGCGGCTTATCCATATCTGAGGCGCTGAGCCTTTTTGAGAAAAATGATAAGCAGCCTTTTTACAGTGCCCTCGGTAAAGCCGTTAAGGCCAAGCTCCGTGAAGGGAATAAGCTTGAAGACATTCTAATGAGTTTTCCATTTTTTGAAAGGGAACTGGCTAATATTATTAGACATGGTCAAAAAAATGGCAGGCTGGACCAGGAATTAACTTTTTTCAGCAGGCATTGTCTGCACAAAATGGAGGAAAACACAGAAAAATTTCTTAAGGTCATTCAGCCCATTTTATATATGTTTATCGGTTTTTTAATAGTTTCGATGTATTTGGCAGTTCTGCTGCCTATGTTTCATTTACTGGAGGGATTTTAATGAAATGGCGCATGTTAAACAATAACAGAGGATTCACGCTCATTGAAATGATGATTGTTTTATTGGTGATTTCGGTGCTCTTGATCATCACCGTTCCCAATGTAACAAAACACAATTCAAAAATAAACAGCAAGGGATGCGATGCGTTTGTTAAAATGGTGCAGGCGCAGGTTCAGGCATATGAAATCGATAAAAAAGTACTTCCTTCGGACATACAGGACTTAGTTGCTGCCGAATATCTCAATCAAGAAACCACAACTTGTCCAAATGGAGATGCTATTACGATTTCTGCAGATGGGAAGGTTGAATCTGAAGAGTCATGATGAAAAACAAAGCAGGCTTTACATTGATAGAGTCGCTATTTGTTCTCAGTATTTTCCTTATTATTGCCTCGGTTACAGCCCTGCTTCTCAAACCGCATTTTTTCTATCTTGAAAAGATAATGTTCTTTTCCCAATTAAAATCTGACCTCCTTTATGCCCAAAACTATGCCATAACCCACCAGACAGATGTAGCTATTCAGATAATTCCAGAGGAGAATAGGTATTTCGCTAAGGAAAAGCTTGCGGCAGATCCTATTTTTAGCAGAGAATATTCCGGAATCATTGAGATTAAGCCGGGAACAATGCCCTTGTATTTTCAATATGGCCCTGGCGGAATTACAAATAAATTTGGAAGCTTCTATATTAAAGCAGACAGGGAGCAATACAAAATAACATTTTTTATCGGAAGAGGACGATTTAATGTGGAGAAGGAATGAAGGCTTTTTTCTGGCTGAGCTCCTGCTGTCTTTATCAGGGCTGCTGCTTGCAGCAGGCATAATGTTTCCCCTTGTCATAAAGGCACTTGAGCATTCTGAAGAGGTAAAACAGGATTATGACGGCACACAGCTGTTTTATGAAAGTCTTTTGGAGGCTGCATCGGAAGGTAGTTTTCCTGAGGGGAGGACCATGAAGAAAAATCAGACAGTCTATAAAATATTCCTTAAGGAAAACCAAGGATTTATGGAGGTTTGCATAAGGTATGAAAATGTACGGGATAGCACGAAGGAAAAGTGTGAGGTATTTCAGTAATAAGGGATTTACAATGCTTGAAATGCTGTTTTCATTTTCAGTATTCTTATTGATTGTTTCCTTTTTGACGGTTAGCTTAAATTTCATTTTTCAGGACTGGAAAATGGAAGCTAGGACACAAAGACTTGAATGGCATGTATTTATCAACCAGCTGAAAAAAGAAATCAGACTTGCTGATGCTGCAAATATAACACCTGGTTCAATTGTATTAACGATAGACGGGAAAAGTGTGCTTTATGAAAAATATGGATCTAACTTGCGAAGGAGAGTGGATATGAAAGGCCATGAGATTGTCCTTCAAAAACTAAATGCCATTACATTTACGTCTGTAAATGGCGGAGTTGGAATAAATGTTTCGGATCATTTTGATCAGGAGCATTCCGCATTTCTTTATTACTTTATGGATATGGAGGATATTAATGTACAGTAATCAGGGTGGATTTGCGTATCCTCTTACTTTGACAATCATTCTGGCTGCACTCTTTCTTCTTACAATTCAATTAGACCAGTTTATTTCTGAGAAAAGGATCGTGAATCAGACGGAAACCGTCATGATGCAGGAATACTACCTGCTGAGTTCCTTTAAAAAAACAGAAAAAATGCTGCGTGAAAATGCAGACCCGAAAGAGTCAGGAGTTTATTCGTTTAAAAAAGGATCGGTTTCATATGAGATTTCTCCTGTAGCAACAAGCTTAATTCAGATAACCTTTAGAACAAAGATTGACGCTGATAAGGAAATTTCCGGTTATGCTTACTATGACACAGACCTTCAAAAAATGATAAAATGGATTGAAAAAAACTGAGTGGGGATAAAGATGAAGCCTATTTACTTAATCGGATTCATGGGTTCCGGCAAAACAACGATAGGAAAAGAGCTGGCAGCCCGTTTAAATCAGGAAGTACTCGATACAGATGAAGAAATAGTGAAGCGGGAGAATAAAAATATTAATGATATTTTCGCACAGAATGGAGAGGGATACTTCAGAAATCTTGAATCACTTATATTAAATGAAATCGGTGATAGAGCGGGAGTTATAACCACTGGCGGAGGAATTGTGATAATGCCTGAAAACAGGAAGAGGCTTAGCGAAACAGGAATTGTTTTCTTCCTTTATGCGTCTCCTGAAGAAATTTTTAAACGGATTGAGAAGGATCATTCCAGGCCGCTGCTGAAAGGCGATAAAAAAAGGCTGATTCATGACCTTTATGAAAAAAGGATGCCTCTCTATGAAGAAACTGCGCATGTAATCATTGATACAACTAATAAAGATAAAGCAGAAATTATACAAGAGATTATAGATTGTTTAGAGTGAAAACCCGTTGGACATACTTGTAAATGATAAATAGCAAACTGCTATTGCAATTCTGTGCGGAAAAAGGCAGGTATGGACATGAAATTCAACGATTATGTAAAGTATCTTACACAGACAGTAGTAAAATATATTGATCAGCCAAAAGATGAGCGAATACGGCATCGTATTGAAAAAAAGGACATGAAAGAGCCGTTTTTATTCAGGTGGTTTGGCATGTTATCTTATCTGTTTTACTTGGGCATGAGAAGAAAAAAACATAAATAGCTTTCATACAAAAAACCGGCTAAGTCTGCCGGTTTTTTGCATTTTTAGACTGCGCTGTCTGTCAGATAAAAGAGACCGCCATTTATTATGGAAATATTAACCTTTGGTTCATATTGCTCCTGAAGAGCTGTTTTTTCGTTTTCATAACTTTCTCCCTTTTCTTCTGCCTCCTCGTAAAAATGTTCAAGAAGGCTGAGATCTTTTTGCCAGCGCTTACGGGCCTCATCAGCCCATATATGATCTTCTTGTTCAATTTCAGTTTTAATAAAATTTGCTACCCTGTATACTCCGCTCCCCGGCATAATAAGCGGAGACAATGTGAACGAGTAGTCGGGGATTTTGGGCGTAAGGCTCATGCCAAGCAATCTGTCATGAAAACCTTCGACCATCTGGCCATTTATCAATTGGAGGCCGATGGATTTAAAGACATCCCTTTTTCGGTCACATTGATAAGATACGCGAATGTTCATACCCAGCCATGGTCTTAACGGGACCTGCTTTCCAGGTGCCTGCCGATGATTTTCATATAAACGGATATAGCCTGCCAGGTTCCTGGCTGAATCAAAGATCTGATGAAGCCTCGGGGAGCCGAAATGAATGACTTCCCCCTTAATATGCGGGGGGGCCAGCTGTTGGTTTGTAACAAGCGTCAGCTGCATCGGGTTTGGAATTCCGCCTGTTTTTTCGAGATAATGCCAATAAAAGGGACGATTCATTAATTCTTTATCCAAATCAATCGTCAGCTGTACGGTCATATACCCCGGACCTTTATCAGTTATTTCACACCCATTTGCGTGAAAATACCTTTCAAGAAATTTATGAATTTCCTGTTGCTGCATTCAGTTCACCTTCTTTCAGATCCTCCGCGAATTGAATCATGCTCGTCAAGTTCTCCATTTTAATTCTCATTTCACCTTCTGAAGCCGATCTTCCGAAAATATCAACAAGGTGATCGTCAATACTGCCAAATTCAAGCTTTGTTAAAATATCGTCCAAATCACCGATGACTTTTTCGAAGAGATGTATTTTCTCATATAAAAGCTTCATGATGTGTTCTTCGACTGTTTCTTTAGTGGCAAAATTATAAATCATGACATCCTTTTCCTGGCCGAGACGATGGATGCGCCCAATCCTTTGTTCGAGCCGCATTGGATTCCAGGGGAGATCAAAATTAATGATATGATTGCAGAACTGCAGGTTTATTCCTTCTCCTCCCGCTTCTGTTGCGATCAGGACTTGAGCATTCTTTTGGAAAAGCTCCCTCATCCAGTCCTTTTTGCCTCTTTTAAATCCTCCCCTGAACGGAACCGAAGTAATCCCATATTGCTTTAAAAACCACTGCAGGTACATTTGCGTTGCCCTGTATTCAGTAAAGATTATGACCTTGTCATTTATTTTCTGTATCAATTCCAGTGCTTTTTGAGCTTTGGAGTTTTGCTGGACAGCTTCTACTTTTTTAATAAGGTATTGTATTTGCTCCTGAAAAGCTATTGAAGGCTGCTCCTGTCTTTTCAGCATATTCTGAAGCGTAAAATAGACAGCTTCTCTGCTTGAGCAGGCCTCTCTTTGCAGCGTCATCACTGAAAACTGGCTGGAACTGACCCAATTTTCTTCATTCCGCAGCTCTGTTACTGCTTCATAAAGTTCACGCTCGGCCTGCGAAAAATCAATCGGTATGGTTTCCACATGTCTTTTGGTCCATTCAATCCCGGTATCTGCCCTGCGGTTGCGGATCATGACTTTGTTTACGAGTTCCTTTAGATGTGCATCATCGTTCAAAGATCTTGAGTCCCTTTTATAATTCTCATAAAAAGCTGATTCATTGCCAAGATGTCCGGGTTTAAGCAGGGATACGAGATTGAAAATCTCACTGATTCGATTCTGAATGGGTGTTGCTGTTAATAGGAGGCAAAACTTCTTTTTAAGGTTTTGTACAAATTCATAGTTTTTCGTTTTATTATTTTTTAGCTTGTGAGCTTCGTCTATAATGATCAGGTCATAATCAAGGCTGTAAATAATGTCCCGATGAGGATTGCGTTTGGCTGTATCGATGGATGATACCACAACGTCGCATTGTTCCCATACATAGCTTTTCCGCTGCGCCACAGCCGGAATGAAAAATTTGCTGTTCAGTTCCATGGCCCATTGTGAAACGAGTGAAGCTGGCACGAGTATAAGAACTTTTTTTACGAGTCCTCGGATCATATATTCCTTTAATATCAGTCCAGCTTCAATCGTTTTTCCAAGACCGACTTCATCAGCCAGAATCGCTTTGCCGTTCATGCTTTCGACTACCTGCTTGGCCACTTCCAGCTGATGGGGAAGAGGAGTAAGGTTCGGCAGATGCTTTGGAGCCTGCAAGCCTTCAAAGTCAGGAATAGTTGTATGATTCTCAACCTCAACAGCCAGTTTATAAAGCTCCCAGTTTCCCCATGGGCCGTCGTCATCAATTCTTTTTAAGAATTCATCCTGCCAGGCAGAATCAAAGCCAATTTGCACTGTCATAAAAACAGCTCCTTTTATCTATATAAAGATATTGCCCAAACCTTGCTAAGGTGGTACGATGTTAATAGCTTTGAAAGTTTTGAAAGTTAACACATTACATTTAGTTAACCGAAGTAATGGATGCTAAATTTTTTCTGTTTGGTATAAGTATGACCATCTTGGAAAATTTTATAAATGCGAATGACAACAAGGGGAGAGACTACATTTGTAGCGCCGAAGGAGCAAGCAAAATCTGTGAATCTCTCAGGCAAAAGAACTCTTGTTTGACGCAGCTCTGGAGAGTGCTTTTAAATAAGCCACCCAAGGGGAAAGCCGGTTTCGGTAAACTTTCAGGTGCAAGGACAGAGATCTTCTCATAATTGAGGGGACACTCTGTCCTTTTTTATGTTCCTAAAACAAATTTCAAAAGATTTAAGGGGGACGAGTAAATGTCAAAGTTAAAACGCACGCCTTTATTTGAGGTGTACAAAGATTACGGAGCAAAAACCATCGACTTCGGCGGCTGGGACCTTCCTGTTCAATTTTCAAGCATTAAAGAAGAACATGAAGCAGTCCGTACAAAAGCCGGCCTTTTTGATGTATCCCATATGGGTGAAATCGAAGTGAAGGGGACGGACAGTCTTAAATACCTTCAAAAAATGATGACGAACGATATTTCCAAATTAAAGAACTCAGGTGCTCAATATACAGCCATGTGCTATGAAAATGGCGGAACTGTTGATGATTTACTTGTCTATAAAATTGAGGATGACCACTATTTGCTGGTTGTAAATGCTTCCAATATCGAAAAGGATTTCAACTGGCTGCAGGACCATGCTGAAGGCAATGTGGAATTGAAAAACCTTTCAGAAGATATGGCACAGCTGGCGATTCAGGGGCCGCTTGCAGAAAAAGTGCTCCAAAAGCTTGCTGGCACTAATCTGTCGGATATCGGATTTTTCAAATTCCAGCAGGATGTTGATTTGAATGGCAAGAAAGCGCTTGTATCCAGAACTGGATATACAGGAGAAGATGGATTTGAAGTTTACTGTGATGCCAAGGATGCAGCCGTATTGTGGAATGAAATTCTTGAAGCGGGCAAAGAAGAAGGAGTTCGCCCGTGCGGACTTGGCGCAAGGGATACCCTTCGCTTTGAAGCCAACCTGGCGCTCTATGGTCAGGAGCTCTCACCTGATATCACACCGCTTGAGGCAGGTATCGGCTTTGCTGTCAAGGTAAATAAAGAAGCGGATTTTATCGGAAAAGAAGTGCTTAAGAAGCAAAAAGAAAACGGGGTGCCGCGCAAGCTGGCCGGAATTGAAATGATTGACCGCGGTATTCCGCGCCATGGATATCCTGTGTATAAAGGAGAAGAACTGATCGGGGAAGTGACAACAGGCACTCAATCTCCGACATTGAAAAAGAACATTGGCCTTGTTCTTATCAAGAAAGAACATGCTGAGCCTGGAACTGAATTGGAAGTGGAGATCCGAGGCAAAAGGCTGAAGGCTGAGATTGCAGCAACACCTTTTTACAAAAGAGAAAAGAACTAACCGGGGGGAGAAAATGATGAAACATCGCTATTTACCGATGACAGAGTCTGACCAGAAAGCAATGCTTGAGAAAATCGGCGTCAGATCTGTGGAAGAATTATTCAGTGATATTCCCGAGAGTGTAAGATTTAAGGGCGAATATAAAATCAAGCCGGCAAAATCAGAGACAGCCTTACTGAAAGAGCTTACTAAAATGGCTCAGAAAAATGCTGATCTTCGCACAAATACATCTTTCCTTGGTGCGGGAGTTTATGATCATTACATGCCAGTCATTGTCGATCATGTATTATCCCGTTCAGAGTTTTATACTGCCTATACTCCTTACCAGCCGGAAATTTCCCAGGGGGAGCTGCAGGCAATTTTCGAATTCCAGACCATGATCTGTGAATTAACAGGAATGGATGTTGCCAACTCATCCATGTATGATGGCGGGACAGCTCTTGCTGAAGCAGCCATGCTAAGCGCAGGGAGCACACGACGGAAGAAAATACTAATCTCAAGCGCAGTTCACCCTGAATCTAAGGAAGTAGTCAAAACATACGCAAAGGGCCAGTATATTGAAGTGATTGAGATCCCTCATAAAGACGGCACCACTGACCTTGAAGCCCTAAATGAAATGATTGGCGATGATATCGCAGCTGTGATTGTACAGTACCCTAACTTTTTTGGCAGAGTCGAGCCATTAAAAGAACTTGAGGAAATTATCCATGCCCACAAGTCTATGTTTGTTGTTTCAAGCAACCCGCTTGCTCTTGGCGCGCTTACTCCTCCAGGGAAGTTCGGAGCAGACATCGTAGCAGGAGATGCTCAGGTTTTTGGTATTCCTACTGCTTTTGGAGGCCCTCATTGCGGATATTTTGCCGTAACATCCAAGCTGATGAGAAAAGTGCCGGGACGTCTTGTCGGACAAACGGTAGACGATCAGGGCCGCCGCGGCTTCGTGCTTACCCTTCAGGCGCGTGAACAGCATATACGCCGTGATAAGGCAACGTCCAACATTTGTTCCAATCAGGCTCTCAACGCACTGGCGGCATCTGTAGCGATGACTGCTCTTGGCAAGAAGGGCGTAAAGGAAATGGCTGCTGCCAATATGCAAAAAGCCTATTATGCAAAACAGCAATTTAAGGCTGCCGGCTTTGAAGCTCCATTCGAAGGCCCTTCATTTAATGAATTTGTCATCAAGCTGAATAAGCCTGTTAAAGAAGTAAATCAAAAGCTTCTTGAAAAGGACATTATTGGCGGCTACGATTTGGGCAGAGATTATGCTGACCTGAAAAATCATATGCTTGTTGCTGTAACGGAATTGAGAACGAAGGAAGAAATCGATGCATTCGTTAAAGAAATGGGGGATTACCATGCATAAGGAAGATCAGCCACTCATCTTTGAATTAATCACAGAAGGCCGTATCGGCTACAGCCTGCCTGAAATGGATATTCCGGAAATTGACCTGGGCGAGCTTCTTCCTGAGGGATATCTGCGAGAAGAAGAGCCTGAACTGCCGGAAGTGTCAGAACTTGATATAATGCGCCACTATACTGCACTTTCCAAACGAAATCATGGTGTTGATTCGGGATTTTATCCACTTGGATCCTGCACAATGAAATATAATCCTAAAATCAATGAGAATGTAGCGCGCTTCAACGGTTTTGCCCACTTGCACCCGCTGCAGGATGAAAGCTCTGTTCAAGGTGCACTGGAATTGATGTATGATCTGCAGGAGCACCTGATTGAAATTACAGGAATGGATGAAGTTACACTTCAGCCGGCTGCAGGAGCGCACGGAGAATGGACTGGATTAATGATGATCCGTGCCTATCATGAAGCTAATGGTGATAGCAAACGTACTAAAGTAGTCGTTCCTGACTCTGCCCATGGAACAAATCCGGCATCCGCAACAGTAGCAGGATTTGAAACAGTAACGGTTAAATCGGATGAAAATGGATTGGTGGATTTAGAGGACCTGAGAAGAGTGGTTGGCGAGGATACTGCTGCTCTTATGCTGACTAACCCGAATACTTTAGGTTTGTTTGAAGAAAACATTCTTGAAATGGCTGAGATTGTTCACAGCGCCGGCGGAAAGCTTTACTATGATGGAGCTAACCTGAATGCTGTACTTTCAAAGGCACGACCTGGAGATATGGGATTTGATGTGGTTCACCTTAATCTTCATAAGACCTTTACAGGACCGCATGGCGGCGGCGGACCTGGATCTGGCCCTGTCGGCGTAAAAGCGGATCTAATCCCATACCTTCCGAAGCCTGTTTTGGTTAAGAATGGTGACCAGTATGAATTTGATTATGACCGCCCACAATCAATCGGCCGCGTGAAGCCGTATTATGGAAACTTCGGCATCAATGTCCGGGCTTATACTTATATCCGTACTATGGGGCCGGATGGACTGAAGGCTGTTACGGAAAATGCGGTACTAAACGCAAACTATATGATGAGAAGACTTGAGCCATTCTTTGACCTGCCATTTGACAGACATTGCAAGCATGAATTCGTTTTAAGCGGCAAGCGCCAGAAGAAGCTTGGGGTGCGTACTTTGGATATAGCCAAGCGCCTTCTAGACTTTGGCTATCATCCGCCAACCATCTATTTCCCGCTTAACGTGGAAGAGTGCATCATGATTGAGCCGACAGAAACAGAATCTAAAGAAACACTGGACGCTTTTGTCGACGCCATGATTCAAATTGCAAAAGAAGCTGAGGAAAACCCTGAGATTGTTCAGGAAGCACCTCATACAACAGTGATTGGCCGTCTGGACGAAACAATGGCTGCAAGAAAGCCGGTTCTTCGTTACCAAAAACAATAATAAACAAGAGGCCCCGTCAAACTGACGGGGCCTTTTCAAATAACGCTATTATTTTTTCGCCTTCACTTTTCCGGACCATTTTTTAAATCCGCCCTGCAGGTGTGAAAGGTCTTTGTAGCCTTTACGGTGCAAAAACTGGGCAGCTCTTGCACTTCTCATACCGCTCTGGCAATATAAGTAGACTGGCTTGTCCGGACGCAATTCTTTCATGCGCATTTTCATTTGTGAAAGCGGAATATTGCGTGCACCTAAAATATGGCCATGTTCAAATTCATTTGGTTCGCGAACATCGATTAATTGGGCTTTTCTATAGCCTTCTCTAAACTGGTCTTCAGTAAGCGTTTTAACAATTCGGCGCTGATAAAACCACGTTATGACAGAATAGGTAATGATTGCACCCAAAATGATAAGAATGAAATAAAGTGTTTCCAATATGTCTTTCTCCTTTCACACATAGGTAAGCCAACTAATATTATATAAGTCTTTCCTGATTGGAGTAAAGGAAATCTGTTAAATTTGTTATGGAAATTCAACTTGCTTTAAATTTCATCGGAATTTTGTTAGACTAATATCCGCATACGACCAGTTAAAGAAATTGAAAATGAGGGTTACATATGACTAAAGAAGTTTGGCGGTTTATTGATTCAGGAGAAGGTTCTCCTTCTTTTAATATGGCTTTGGATGAAGCCTTGCTTGACTGGAACAGTGATGGGAAGATGCCACCTGTAATCCGGTTTTACGGCTGGAATCCCGCAACTCTTTCAATTGGATACTTCCAAAGGGTTGAAAAAGAAATAGATATGGAAGCAGTGAAGCAGCATGGCCTGGGATTTGTCCGCAGACCTACAGGCGGAAGAGGGGTGCTGCACGAACATGAACTCACATACAGTGTCATCGTTCCTGAAGCCCATCCGGAAATGCCAAGTACAGTAACTGAAGCATACAGAGTCATTTCTGAAGGAATTCTAAAAGGTTTTCACGCCCTCGGAATGGAAGCTTATTTTGCTGTACCAAAGACGGCTGAAGAAAGGGACTCTCTAAAAAATCCAAGATCTGCTGTTTGTTTTGATGCTCCAAGCTGGTATGAACTTGTTGTAGAAGGCCGTAAAGTAGCTGGGAGTGCACAAACAAGACAAAAAGGTGTAATCCTTCAGCATGGCTCTATTTTGCTTGATTTGGATGAAGACAAGCTGTTCAGCTTATTCAAATATCCTAATGACCGGGTAAAAGAGAGAATGCAAAAGGCTTTTAAAAATAAAGCTGTTGCCATAAATGAGCTGACAGCAGAAAATATTACTCTTGAACAGGCTAAGGCAGCTTTCAAGAAAGGGTTTGAGGAAGGCCTGAACATTGTACTGGAACCTTACGAGCTTTCAGATGAAGAGATGGCATATGTACAAAAGATCGCAAATGAACGATATGAAAGTGATGACTGGAACTATAAGAGATAAAAGCGGCTAAGTAGCTTTTTCTCTTTTTTTAATGAATATTTTTCCAATTACTGCTTTACAAAAGTGCAAGCTTCAAAATATGTTAAAATTTATCGTTAATTGTCGGAAATCGGCTGTTAACTCTGTTTTTCTTTAAATTTTAGTATATTTTAAGTTTGACAAAATCAGATTCAGTTGAATCAGACACAATATGTAGTGGTGTCGAAAATATTTAGGACACTATATATTGATTTTAAGGTTTGAGTTATGGTAACTTTAGGGTACTCTTTTAAAACAGATAGATTTACCCTATCTGACAGAATACTTACACACATTAATTAGATAATTGAAATTAGAAGGAGTTGTAACAATGTCTGTTGCTCTAGGACAAAAAATGAAATTGAACATTGAACGTTTAAACAAGGACATCCGTCTCTTTCCTCAGGTTCACCCTGTAACCTCAGATATGAAAATGACCCACAAAGGTGTTTCCCGCTTGGTTATGCTAGATCGCTATACCTTCAAAGACACCGAGAAAGTGACACTCACAAACGGTGACTTCGTTGTTCTCACCATCAAGGAAGATCCGAAATTTCCGGCACGCGGCTTAGGCTACATCCTGGATATTGACTGGGAAAACAAGACAGCAAAGGTTTTAGTAGAGGAAGATTACAGAGGAGTGCTGGATGATCCGGAAGAATCGAGAACAGGCATTATTACAAAGCCTCTTGATGTAATAGAGAAGCCTTTGGAAATCTACTATGAGCAAATCGCCAAGCGTAACGCAACAGGCCTTGCAGCGGTTGAGAAGACCGAAGAAAAGAAAAAAGAGTGGTTTGAAAAATTCTATCAGGAATTGAAAAACCTGAATTTCATTCCGGCTGGCCGGGTGCTGTATGGAGCGGGTGCTGACACAGATGTTACGTACTTCAACTGCTATGTAATGCCTTTCGTGCAGGATTCCCGTGAAGGAATTTCCGAGCACCGCAAGCAGGTAATGGAAATTATGAGCCGCGGCGGCGGAGTAGGGACAAACGGTTCAACTCTGAGACCGCGCAATACACTGGCTAAAGGGGTAAACGGAAAATCTTCCGGTTCGGTTTCCTGGCTGGATGATATTGCGAAGCTTACACATCTTGTTGAGCAAGGTGGATCCAGACGTGGTAAATCAGCTTAAGTGCCTCGTCTATAAATAAACCTCGTGAATTGCTGGGAAATCTTTAATGTAACCTCTGAACCACAACGAAGCCGGAAACGGCAGGCGTGAAGGTTTGAAAATCAGAGCGAAATAAAGACAATCAGCAGCCAAGCTCCTGTCTCGAAAGAGTGGAGAAGGTTCAACGGCCATCGAAACCACACCTCCAGCAGGTGGAAGGGAGTAGAGTAGGGAGCAAGTGCTTCCGAAGTGCGAGGATACCAAAAAGGTATAAGATATGGTCTGAACTCTAGGGTGACCTAGAGAGTTGGTGTAACGAACCAACATAACATTTTTGGCTCAGATGATTATGCTATCCGATTGGCATCCGGACATTATCGAATTCATCATCTCGAAAATGCAAAACCCGAGAATTTTACGTTTCCTTCTTGAAAATACAAATGATGATTCGATAAAAAAGTATGCTAAAGAAAAATTAAAATTTACTCCATTTAATGAACAGGAAATTGCCATGTACCAGGGCATTGTTAATTACAAAACTATTCCAGGCTATGGCGGCTTCAGTGAAAAAATCATAAAAGATGCTGAAGAGAAGCTGGCGGCTGGCGGTACTTACAGTGTTCATAACTCTGAGTTCCTTACAGGGGCAAACATTTCAGTCTGCCTCACAAAAGAATTTATGGATGCGGTTGAAAATGATGCAGAATATGAGCTTCGTTTCCCGGATGTTGAATCCTATGATGCCGAAACGATGAAAACATACAACGAAGAATGGCATAAAGTCGGTGATGTCAGAGAGTGGGAAAAACTAGGCTATAAAGTCCGCGTTCACCGTAAAATTAAAGCGAAAGAGCTTTGGAACCTGATTAACATCTGTGCAACATACTCAGCTGAACCAGGCATTTTCTTTATCGATAACGCAAACGACATGACGAATGCACAGGCTTACGGACAAAGGGTTGTAGCTACAAACCCTTGTGGCGAGCAGCCTCTGGCGCCAAATTCTGTCTGCAACCTTGCAGCGGTGAATCTTGCAGAAATGGCAGATAAAGAAAATAAAACTGTTAATTTTGAAAAGCTGAAGCGTACTGTTGAAGTAGGTGTACGGATGCAGGACAATGTAATAGATGCTACACCATACTTCCTTGAAGAGAACAAAAAGCAGGCATTAGGCGAGCGACGAGTTGGACTTGGCGTTATGGGTCTTCATGATCTGCTTATCTATTGTGAAACAGAATATGGATCTGAAGAAGGCAATGTGCTGATTGATAAAGTCTTTGAGACTATTGCTACATCAGCATACAAAGCTTCTGTAAAGCTTGCGGAGGAAAAAGGAAGCTTCCCGTTCTTAACAGGTGACAGTCCTGAAGAAACGAATCGTCTGCGAAAAGCTTTTACCGAAACAGGCTTCATGCAGAAAATGCCTGAGGATATCCGTGCTTCTATTTTAGAAAGCGGAATCCGCAATTCACATCTTCTAACCGTTGCTCCTACTGGATCCACAGGGACGATGGTTGGAGTTTCTACAGGCCTTGAACCATATTTCTCCTTCTCATACTTCAGAAGCGGCCGCTTAGGCAAGTTCATTGAAGTGAAGGCAGATATTGTTCAGGAATATTTAGACCGTAATCCGGATGCAGACCCTGATAATCTGCCTGAATGGTTTATAGCAGCGATGGATCTTGCTCCAGAAGCGCACGCAGATGTCCAATGTGTAATTCAGCGCTGGATCGACAGTTCGATCAGTAAAACTGTCAACGCACCGAAAGGCTACAGTGTTGAACAGGTTGAGAAGGTGTATGAACGCTTATACCGCGGCGGAGCAAAGGGCGGAACAGTATATGTGGACGGATCACGCGATTCACAAGTATTGACACTGAAAGCTGAAGAGAATAGCTTTGATGGTACTGATACAGTCAAAAAAGAAAAATCAAAGCAGCATGTTGTGCTGGTTGATACAATCAGTGACCTGCGTTCAACCGATGTAACAATCGGTTCAGAAGTAGGCAATACTTGCCCGGTATGCCGCAAAGGAAAAGTCAAAGAAATCGGCGGCTGCAATACTTGCACAAACTGTAATGCCCAGCTGAAATGCGGTTTATAAAAATGGCTGTTTTCGCAAGGTTTGTTGCTATTTGTATATTATTTACTGAGTTGATTGGAGCGGAAGGTGCGAGATCCTCGAAAATGCATTCGCATTTTCTTCGTGCGGTGTTTACTCAAGGAAGCTTATTCAATGTCCTGCGGGAGTAGCGGGACAGGTGAGACCCGCGGTTCGCTGAGCATCCTGTAGCGGAAATCAACGGGCAACATTGATAGGTGAAAAACAACAATTTATACGAAAAGAGCCATAAAAATAATAAATAAAACGAATGAGAGAAGATGGAAATAATTGTTCCGTCTTCTTTTTTTGCTGTTGGATTATTTGGCTCATACTACAGTCATAGGGTTCAGCCGAAATTATATAACGGCAGGACAAATTGACAAAGAGAGGTTAATCCAATGAAGCCATTTATCCCTCAGCTAGTTTATATAGAGCCTCAAGCTCTTGAGTATCCATTAGGAAGAGAACTAAAGGGAAAATTTGAGAAAATGAATATAGAAATCAGGGAAACAACTTCACATAATCAGGTGAGGAATATTCCTGGCGATAATGAATTGCAGAAATACCGCAATGCTAAATCCACTTTAGTGGTAGGGATCAGACGTACTCTGAAATTTGATACATCCAAGCCTTCGGCAGAATACGCCATCCCCCTTGCTACTGGCTGCATGGGTCACTGTCATTATTGCTATTTACAAACCACACTTGGCAGCAAGCCGTATATTCGAACGTATGTAAACCTTGAAGAAATCTTTGATCAGGCCTCTAAATATATGGAAGAGCGCAGCCCAGAGCTGACACGCTTTGAAGCAGCGTGTACTTCCGATATCGTAGGGATTGATCACCTGACCCATTCACTGAAAAAAACGATTGAATACATCGGTCAGACTGAATACGGCCAGCTGCGGTTTGTCACCAAGTACCATCATGTCGATCATTTGCTGGATGCGAAACATAATGGGAAAACCCGGTTCCGATTTAGTGTCAATTCCCGCTATGTTATAAAAAACTTTGAGCCTGGTACTTCCTCTTTTGATGACCGGCTTGAAGCTGCCCGAAAAGTAGCCAATGCCGGCTATCCGCTTGGCTTTATTGTAGCACCCATTTATATGCACGATGATTGGCGTGAAGGCTACCATGAACTGTTTCAAAGGTTAAGCAGTTCACTCGATGGCATCAATCTGAATGGCTTAACTTTCGAATTAATCCAGCATAGATTTACGAAACCGGCAAAAAAAGTAATTGAAAAACGCTACCCAAAAACAAAGCTTGAAATGGATGAAGAAAAGCGAAAATATAAGTGGGGAAGATATGGTATAGGCAAGTATGTTTATCCGACAGATGAAGCAAAAGATCTGGAACATACAATCAGGGAGTATATTCACTCCTATTTTCCAGAAGCAGAAGTGCAATATTTTACTTAATTATGAAATTTTGCTTGTCAGCCGTACTAATTTAAAAAGCTCCTGATTAAAGATGTATAAGTAAAGGTTCCTCTATGAGCAAGTACATCGACAGGAGTGGCTTACATGTATATAGATGGTGTTTTTTCAGGAGGAGGCATCAAAGGATTTGCCTTAATCGGCGCATATGAAGCAGTTCATAAAAGGGGATTTCGCTTCAAGCGGGTTGCTGGTACAAGTGCAGGATCCATTGTGGCTGCTTTAATTGCTGCCAATTATACAAGTGAGGAAATATATCGGCTCGTCGATGAGTTTGATGTAAAAAAACTTCTTGATGAAAGAAAAAGCTTTATTCCCTTTGCAGTCGGAAAATGGCTTAATCTATATTGGCGGCTGGGTTTATATAAAGGATCCGAGCTGGAAACCTGGATGGCTAAAAAGCTGGCTGACAGGGGGATTAGAACCTTTTCAGATCTTCCGCCTCAATCGCTGAGAGTCATAGCGTCCGACCTGACAAATGGAAGATTGGTTGTACTGCCGGATGATCTTGTGCATTATGGCATTGATCCAGCTTCATTTTCGGTAGCAAAAGCGATCAGGATGAGCTGCAGTCTTCCCTATTTTTTTGAACCGGTCAAGCTGAACGCATACAGCGGTTCCAGTGTCATTGTGGATGGAGGGGTTCTAAGCAATTTTCCCATGTGGCTTTTTGATAAGGAGAATGTGAAAAAGACCAGGCCAGTGCTCGGGATAAAGTTAAGTCATAACTTAAGCGAACGGCCCCCGAATAAGATCGACAACGCCATACAAATGTATGCGGCGCTTTTTGAAACGATGAAGGACGCGCATGATGCAAGATACATCTCGAGAAAACATGCACAAAATATTATTTTCATTCCAACTGATGGTGTACTGACTGCGGAATTTAATATAACCGAGCAGAAGAAAAAAGATCTTCTGGAGCACGGCAGGCAATGTGCGGAAAAGTTTTTTTCATCATGGAGCTATTAATTCATCATGGAGCTATTAATTAGAAAGGTCAAGGGCTTTAAGTCAAACAATATATCAGCAAAAAATCGAGCCCGGATTAAAGGGAGGCTCGATTTTTCTTTTTGCCTTTTTTGCCTTCTATGACTGTCAAATGTGGAGAAGACTTTTTTTTGGACTTTTTAATGGAAGTAATGGAACCGACAGATCCCTTTCTGCCATTGGCAGAACCCGATTCTTTATTATTAAAGCGTCTTTTTGATTTTTTGGCTGCCTTTATAAAAGCTCGCTGCTCTCGCTTTGAGGGATTAAATTTGTTAAAGCGCTGAAAAAGAAAGTATACAACAGCTCCAATGATGACAATGACAGCTATTCTCTGCAAAAAACCGGCAGGATTTGAGATCAGGCTGACGGCAACTCCGATTACAGCTAGAATTATAAGACCGGAGACAATATAAAATGTAAATGGTTTTTTCAAGAAAGCCACCTCCCTAAAAGCATGATGAGCAATTTTATAAGCTTTTAAACTCTATAAGCTAAAGTTTATCGAAATAATGATGAAATCTGTCTTTATTTTTTAATTTTCCTATTTCTTTACAATTTAAACAGAAGAGCATTAACTTTTAATAAGTCTTAGTAAGGTTTTCCAAAGTATCACGAAAATTGCTTATACTTAAATTTATGCTGTGCACCCCAGTCCCGGAACTTGCATAACCGGAAAAGCACAAAATTAAAGAGCTTCATCCTTAATTATTTTATTCGACTTAAAATCTCATAAAACCTCTATATAACAGGAAAATATATAAAAAATATGAACGGTTTTTGCAGTGGATATTATTCCGGCTGCTTTTATTTAAAATTGCATGCAATGGAATAATTGTGTGTGGACATAATAGGAAAAGGAGGTGGCGCAAAGTGGCAGATGAAAAAGAGCGCTTGGAACAGGATCAAAGAGAAAAACCAATGTCTTTTATGACAATGGTGGTCATTACCGGACTGGTTGGAGGCATTCTTTGGAGCGGACTGGCCTATCTTGCTTATGTGTTTAATTTCACGGAAATTCGCCCTAATGTTATTCTGGAGCCCTGGACGATTGGAGCCTGGAAAGAGGGATGGCTTGGGACGCTGATTTCAATTTTCCTGATAGGGGGGATATCTATTATAGCTGCCCTTATCTATTATGCAGCGCTGCGGAAATTTCAAAGTATTTTCGTGGGGGCTGGCTATGGAGTTGCCCTTTTTTTACTGGTGTTTTTTGTACTCAATCCAATCTTCCCTGGAATTAGCCCGTTTTGGGATCTTGAGCGAAATACGATTATTACATCACTTTGTTTCTATATTTTATTTGGTGTGTTTGTAGGATATTCCATTTCATATGAAGCTCAGGAACTGAAAGGCAAAACCGAAGATGAAAAAAAGGCCCGCACAGATCCGGATTTAATCTGATGAAAATATGCTCATAAATTATCAAAGCAGAAATGGCAATTATTTTCGAGCGATGATAAAGAAAATAATGCGAAAAGCGCTATACATCAGAACTGTATGAAATTTTGCTTTATGATAGAATGTTCTTAAATGGGCATTCTTTTTCAGTGCTGTCAGCAGGAAGTTAAAAAGAAGGAAAAGCCCGTAAGCAATTGTTTAAAAGGGGGTTGAATATGGGGAAAATACTCCTGTTAAATGGGCCGAATTTAAACCTGCTCGGCAAAAGGGAACCTGGTGTTTATGGAAAAGAAACACTCGACCAGCTGGAACAAAATATGAAAGCATTGGGTGCTTCATATGAGACAGAGGTGACCTGTTTTCAGTCAAATCACGAAGGGGAGCTCATTGACAAGCTTCACCTTGCCAATGAAGATGGCACACAGGGGATAATTTTCAATCCCGGGGCATTTACCCATTATAGTTACGCAATAAGGGATGCTGTTGCAGGAATCCAGGTTCCTGTGATCGAAGTACATATTTCTAATGTTCATGCAAGGGAAGAATTCAGGCATATTTCTGTCATTGCACCCGCTGCAATGGGCCAAATAGTCGGCCTCGGCTTTAAAGGGTATGAACTGGCACTTTATGCATTAATGGATTTTGACAAGGGGAGAGGATAAAATGGAGAAAATTCAAAAATTACGTGCACGCTTTTCAGAGTCAGGGATAGATGGGATGCTGATTACCAGCAATTACAATCGCCGTTATATGACTGGTTTTACCGGTTCATCTGGCGTGGTTCTAATCAGTGCGGATAAAGCACTCTTTATAACCGATTTCCGCTACACGGAACAGGCTGCTAAACAATGTGAAGGATATGAAATTGTGAAGCATACTGGTGCCATTCCGGAAGAAGTCGCCAAACAGGCAGAACTGCTTGGGATTAAAAAGCTTGGTTTTGAAGAGAATCATGTGACCTTTTCATCCTATAAAGCCTATGAAAAAGCTGTTCAGCTTGAGCTAGTCCCTGTTTCTGACACTATTGAAAAGTTACGCTTGATAAAGGACGATTCAGAGATTAAGATAATAAAGGTGGCGGCAGACATTGCAGATGCTGCGTTTAAACATATTCTCGATGTCATTCGGCCAGGCATTACGGAACTGGAAGTTTCGAATGAATTAGAATTCTTTATGAGAAAAGCGGGTGCAGATTCATCATCGTTTGACATTATCGTAGCATCCGGGTACCGTTCGGCTCTGCCGCATGGAGTTGCAAGTGATAAGGTTATTGAAAAAGGCGATTTTGTCACTCTGGACTTCGGCGCTTACTATAAGGGGTATGTTTCAGATATTACCCGCACAGTTGCTGTTGGAGAACCGGAAGATAAGCTGAAAGAAATCTATACAGTTGTGCAGGAAGCTCAGGAGCGGGGGATGGAAGGCATCAAACCTGGAATGAGCGGCAAAGAAGCAGATGCCTTAACTCGTGACTATATTGCTGGTAAAGGCTATGGCGAATATTTTGGCCATTCTACCGGACACGGCATCGGCCTTGAAGTGCATGAAGGGCCCGCATTATCATTTAAGTCTGATGTTATCCTTGAACCTGGAATGATTGTAACGGTGGAGCCTGGCATTTACATACCGGGACTTGGCGGTGTCCGCATTGAGGATGATACAGTCATAACAAATGATCATAATGAAACGCTTACTCATTCTACTAAAGAATTGATTATTCTTTAATTGTACACATTAGGAGGACAAACTTATGATTTCAGTAAACGATTTTCGTACGGGATTGACGATTGAAGTTGATAACGGCATTTGGCGCGTAATGGATTTCCAGCACGTTAAACCAGGAAAAGGAGCGGCTTTTGTACGTTCCAAATTGCGCAACCTTCGCACAGGTGCGATTCAGGAAAAAACCTTCCGTGCAGGTGAAAAAGTAGGGAAGGCACAGATCGATAACCGTAAAATGCAGTACCTTTATGCAAATGGAGATCAGCATGTTTTCATGGACAATGAGTCTTATGAGCAAATCGAGCTGCCTGCATCAGCAATTGAGTATGAATTAAAGTTTTTAAAAGAAAACATGGAAGTTGCTATTATGCTTTATCAGGGCGAGTCTCTTGGAATCGAACTTCCTAACTCTGTTGAGCTTACAGTAACGGAAACAGAACCAGGCATTAAAGGGGATACTGCATCCGGCGGAACAAAGCCTGCAACAGTTGAAACCGGCCTGATTGTGCAAGTTCCTTTCTTTGTAAACGAAGGGGATAAACTGATCATCAATACAACTGATGGTTCATACGTATCGCGTGCGTAGTTTTAAAAAAATCCCGAGAAATCGGGATTTTTTTATCCTTTATATTTCCTGCCTTCAGCGCCGGGGGATATGTCCGTGTCATTGCGATTATTATAATCAGGATCAGATGTGGGAGCAGTTCTGTTATCGCGGGTTCCGCCCAGATAAGCCCTGTCGCCTTTTTTCTGGTTTTTTAAAAATTCATCTAAATTTTCATTCATCCTATAACCTCTTTTCTATAAAATTGCTCAGTGTCACCTTATTAGTATTTGCTTCTTCACTGTGATTATAAGCCGAAGATTTCCTAGCTGTAATAGATGAACTCGGCCGTGATGCGGCTTTCAATTTCTATGGTGCCCGGCTGGATAGGTGTGCTTGCGGCACTTTTAACAAAAGTGGAGGATTGAAAAGAAACAGGCTGCTCAATGCCTAAAGTTCCTTCCGTAATCGATACTGGAGTGCTGATTAATTGTACTCTTAGTGCAGCAGCGATTGTTTCTGCCTTTTTGTAAGCATCCAATACGGCCATGCTTAATGCCTGCTGGTAGAATTCCGGCTGGTTTTCAGTTTCGAAAGTAATTCCTCTAACCGTATTTGCGCCGTTTTCCACTCCCGTATCCACAACAAGTCCTGTATTTTCTATTTCATCGATCGTAATGGCGAGTATATGCTCAACCCTGTACCCTCGGAAAATTTGCTTGCCATCCACAAAATCATACTGAGGAAAAATAGTGAATTCAGACGTTTGAATTTGCTTATCTGTAATTCCAATGGCATTAAGCGACTTTTTGACATTTGAAATGGCAGCTGCATTCTGCTCCTGTGCTTTCTGAAGCTCCCGGTCTTCTGTTAAAACTCCCAGCTTTATATTAGCCTGATCAGGCTGTACAGCTAACTTTCCTTCACCTGAAACCCTTAAAGTATTTGTCTTGGACCTTTCATGGCTTCCAGTCTGCAGAGTATTGCGGACAAATGGCTGATAATAATACATAACTTTCGGACCCCGCTTTCATGAATGTATCTTTCTAGAATTACGCGGGAGAAAGAGAGAAAATGCGTAGAACATTAATGCCAGCTGTAATTCATTAGTCCGGCAATTTTTTTTGGTATATCCGTATTCTCGAGCACTCCTGTAAAAGTTTCGCTCCCATTGCCGTAAGCAAATAAAGGGATCATATTGCCGGTATGACCGCCGGTTGAGCTAAGAGATCTTATTGTATTTGTTAAAATTCCCCCATGATATTTCTCAGCAATCAGGCTTCCTATTTCCCATGCTGCTAAGTATTGAGGATAAACCTGGCTGTCTTTGTTCTTAAGCTTGCCATTAAATGCCTCAATCTCCTGCCCGGTTAAATCAATATTTGCATACTGTTTTAAAACACTCTTCACGCTTTCTGAACGGTAAATGCCCCTATTTTCATCTTTTGCCAATTGGCTGGCCATATACTGCGGAGACGCCTTAATTTCCTTTAAATGCTGTATATCCAGCGGTTCTGATGCTGATATCCCCATGGTTTCATGATCTGCCACAATCAAGACGAGTGTTTCTTTGTCCTTTTTTGCCCATTCGACCGCATACTTGACAGCTTCATCAAATTCAATTGTTTCTTTCCAGATGCCTGTAATATCACCTGCGTGTGAAGCATGATCAATTCTAGCTCCTTCCGCCATGAGGAAAAATCCCTGTTCTCCTTTTGAGAGTATATCGATCGCCTTTTCAGTCATTTCTTTTAAGCTGGGTTCTTTGCTGTTCAGTAAATGCCGGTCCAATTTAAAGTTCATATATTCGTCATGGAACAAGCCAAGCAGCTTTGAACCTTTGACATTCAGTAATTCATCCCGATTCCCGGCATAGGCATATCCTTGTTGCTTTGCCTCTTTTATTAAATCTCGCCCGCTTTGCTTTTCTGGTGTGAAGTATGCTCTGCCGCCTCCCAGCAGCACGTCCACCCCGGATTCCAGCTGCTGGCGTGCAATTTCCCCCTGTCCGGACCATCTGTTTGAAACACTTGCTGTAAAGGCTGCGGGTGTTGCATCTGTAACTGTATTGGTGGATATAACCCCTGCTTTTTTACCGTTTTTCTTGAATAAATCAAGGATACTGTCTGCTTCCTTCCCATCAGGTGTAACTCCGATCATCTCATTATTTGTTTTTTTTCCAATTGCAAGTGCCGTACCGCCGGCAGCAGAGTCTGTCACATAATTATTGGCAGATTCGGTATGCACCAGTGCGGTGTGAGGCAGAGATTCCAGGAACAGCCGCCCATCCTTCCCGTATTCCAGTTTTCTTGCAATCTCAATCTGTCCAATTCCCATTCCGTCCCCAATCATCATAATGACATTTTGCGGTCCATTAGTATTTCTTTGATGAGCTATTCCTTCTGCAGGTAAGAAACCAAGAACAATAAGATGAAAAATAACCATGATGTAAATGCATTTTGCTTTCATAAATCGCACCAGCCTTTTTCTAATTCTTTTTGAATTATTTTTTGAAGAAAGATATTTTTTTACTCAGGCAAAAGCTTGTACTAAATAAATGTGAAGCTTTCAAATCTAAGTCATATTGTTTTGCAGCAGGCATACATTTTAAATAATGAGAAGCTAGTCCGAAAGCTGATTGGGAATGGAGGAGCAGACTTGGAAACGATTATAGCCTTTTTGCCGAAAAAAATTGCCGAACAATTACAGAGAATCCCTCCGAAAATCTTAAAGGACCTGGAGGAAATCAGGGTCCGCATTTCGAGGCCTATTGAGCTGACAGCAAGGGGAGTACCGCATTTTCTCCCTTATATAGTTGATTCAGAAGACGCTGTGCATTTATTGAATAAAATAAGCCATTTCTCGATTTACACACTCGAGGAAGAGCTCAAAAGAGGTTATATAACGATTGAGGGCGGCCATCGGGTTGGACTTGCAGGAAAGGTCATTCTTGAGCAAGGCAAGGTAAAGGCGATCAGGGATATTTCCTCTTTTAACATTAGAATTGCCAGAGAGAAAGTTGGCATTGCCCAAAAGCTGATTCCGAGAATTTACAGGGGTGGCTGGCTGCATACCATGATTATTGGACCGCCGCAGACTGGTAAAACCACATTGCTGCGCGATATTGCAAGAATCATTTCATCTGGTGATCCAAGCAGTGACCTTCCTGCGAGTAAGGTTGGGATTGTGGATGAACGCTCCGAAATAGCAGGATGTGTGAATGGAATCCCGCAGATGACTTTTGGAAACAGAATTGATGTCCTTGACGCCTGTCCCAAAGCTGAGGGCATGATGATGATGATTCGTTCCATGAGCCCCGAGGTTCTGGTTGTCGATGAGATTGGCAGGCATGAAGATGCAGAGGCCATAATGGAGGCGGTGAATGCCGGAATAAAGCTGATTATGACTACACATGGAAATTCACTGGAGGAAATTAAGAGGCGCCCCACTTTACAGACCATACTTGAAATGGGTGTTTTTCAGCGATTTATTGAACTGAGCAGAAAAGATGGGCCGGGCAGCATTGTTTGCATTCGAAACGCAGACGGTGCGGGATATCAGCATCAAGAGGGCGTGATGTAAATGATGAAGCTTATTGGGGCTGTATTTATCCTCATTGCAACCACATGGGCAGGGTTTGAAGCCTCAAGGCACCTGACCGAACGGCCGCGCCAGCTTCGTCAGCTTAAATCGGCACTGCAGTCCTTAGAGGCTGAAATTATGTATGGCCATACACCTCTTCATGAAGCATCAAGACGACTTTCGGCCCAGCTTTCCAAGCCCTTATCCTGGTTCTTTGAATCCTTTGCAAAAAAACTGACCGATTCCGAGACGACAGTAAAGGAGGCATGGGAAGAAAGCTTGAAGGAAATATGGAAAATGACGGCCTTTAAACAAGGGGAATTCGAGATTATGAAGCAATTTGGCGAAACACTTGGAAGACATGACCGTCTTTCTCAGCAAAAGCAGATCATGCTGACCCTTTCCCATCTGGAACGTGAAGAGGCTGATGCACATGACAGACAAGTGAAATACGAGAGAATGGTCAAAAGTTTGGGGTTTTTATCCGGATTGCTCTTAATCATTTTACTAATGTAGGATACGCCGGCTTGATTTGCCGGACGCTGATCAGAGCTTAGGGGGAGAAAAGATGGGCTTAGAGGTAGATATCATATTCAAGATTGCAGGTGTGGGAATTGTTGTAGCCTTTTTGCATACTATTCTTGATCAGGTGGGCAAAAAAGAATACGCCCAATGGGTAACTCTTTTCGGATTTATTTATATCTTATTCATGGTTGCTTCCATTGTAGATAACCTTTTCCAAAAAATTAAATCAGTCTTTTTGTTTCAGGGATAAAAGGGGGGCTCAGCCATTGAAATTCTCCAGATAGTCGGATTTTCGCTTGTTGCCACGTTCCTGGCGCTGATTGTTAAGGAGCAAAAGCCGAATTTTGCGTTTTTGCTGATTGTTTTTGTCGGCTGTGCCATCTTTCTTTTTCTGGTCGACCAAATTTACGCCATTATCCATATGATTGAAAAGATTGCTGTCAATGCAAAGGTGAACATCGTCTATGTTGAAACCATTTTAAAGATTATCGGAATAGCCTATATTGCTGAGTTTGCCGCCCAAATTACGAAGGATGCAGGACAGGGAGCTATTGCAGCAAAAATTGAAATGGGCGGGAAGATTCTAATTCTTGCCATGGCCATTCCGATCCTAACTGTATTAATCGAAACCATTATTCGCATGATTCCGAGCTAGCCGGCTGCCTGCTGAAATTACAGGCTGCCGGACTGGACAGGCTCATATTACTGGTATTAGATAGGGTCTTTTAAAAGAGGTGAAAAAATGAAGCAAAGGATGCAGAAAATTTTACGGTTGAGCTTATTTCTATTCTTTTTCCTGACACCAATTGTACAAGCCTCACCAAAGACCGGCGAAGCAGAAGAGACGATATCCCCGCAGGATTTAATTGAAACCCAGGTGGAGAAGTTAGAACTTAATGAATTAAAAGGATTTTGGGAAGATATCACCACAGAATATGGAGGCTTTTTGCCCGAGAGTCAAAAGGGGAGTCTCTATGAATTCATAAAAGGAGATAAGGAATTTTCACTAAAAGATTGGGCTGGCGGCGCGATTAAGTTTGTGTTCCATGAGTTTATAGTCAATGGGAAATTGCTGGGGACTCTGATATTGCTGACGGTGTTCAGCATGTTCCTTCAGTCGCTGCAGAATTCATTTGAAAAAAGTACTGTCAGTAAAGCTGCCTATTCCATCGTCTTCATGGTGTTAATTATTATTGCACTGAACAGCTTCCATGTTGCGGTCACTTACACAGAGGAAACCATTTCCACCATGGTGTCATTCATTATGGCACTCATTCCGCTGCTGCTTGCACTGATTGCTTCTTCGGGAGGTGTGGTATCTGCAGCGTTTTTCCACCCGGTGATACTATTTTTGATGAATGTCAGCGGAATATTTATCCAGTATGTTATTCTTCCGCTTCTATTTTTATCAGCCCTTTTAAGCATTGTCAGCACATTGTCAGAACACTATAAGGTAACTCAGCTTGCCAATCTTCTCCGGAATTGGAGCATTGGGCTTCTTGGGATGTTCCTGACGGTCTTTCTGGGAGTTATATCGGTTCAGGGAGCATCGGCCGCGGTTACAGATGGAATAACCATACGGACAGCAAAATTTATTACAGGGAATTTTATTCCGGTCATTGGGAGGATGTTTACAGATGCGACAGATACCGTAATCAGCGCTTCGGTGCTTTTAAAAAATACTGTTGGGATAGCAGGTGTAGCCATTCTCCTTATTATTGCAGCATTTCCTGCAATCAAAATTTTAATGATTGCCTTTATATATAAATTTGCGGCAGCCATTTTGCAGCCGTTGGGGGGAGGGCCGATCATATCCTGCCTGGATATAATCAGCAAGAGCATCATCTATGTTTTTGCCGCTCTGGCCATTGTCTCCCTAATGTTTTTCCTTAGCATTACAGTTATTATTGCGGCCGGCAATTTGACCATGATGGTCAGGTAGGGAGGGAATGAAGTGGATTTCATAAAAGAATGGGTAACCAACATCATATTGTTTGTTCTGCTTGCCACTGTCATAGATATGCTCCTCCCAAGCTCCAAGCTTCAGAAGTACACCAAAATGGTGACAGGGCTGCTGCTTATAGCGATTATTCTTACACCGATCTTGAGAATTATATCAAGTGATTTTGAAGAGGCTCTTGTTTCTGTGCCGGTTTTTGAGGCTTCCGGAGAAAAAAATATGGAAAATTTAATAGAAATGAAGAAAAAAGAAATACAAGCCTCAAGTGATGCATATATTTTAGAACAAATGGCTGTCCACATGAAACAGGACGCAGAAGAGGAGTTGATGGAACAGTACGGTCTGGAAATTGCTAACATTGATATTTTAGTAGATGAAAGCAGTGATCAAGCCTTCCCGGATAACCTGCAAAAGGTCATGATCCAACTCAAAGCAGAAGATGCAGAAGCTGAAGCTGTAGAAGTGGTTAAAACAGTGGAAATCAATGCCGGGAAACCTCTTCCATCCAGCGGGCCCGAACATGAAGACGCAGAAAGAATTGCTTCTCTTCTCGCACAAAAATGGAATGTAGACGCAAACTCAATCGAAGTTCTGGTAGAAGGGGGGAATATGGACAGGGATGGATAATGAAAAAGGTCCTTTCACATGGATAAAGAAAATGATTTCCAAAGATGGACAGTCTGATAAGAAACCCGGTAAATTCCATTATTTGCTGCTTGTTCTCCTTTTTGGGGCAGCGATCATGCTGATCAGCAATACGCTGTTTCAAGAAGACAGTTCCACCGGGGATTTGCCCGTTTTTAAAAATGGAGAAGAAGTGAAGCAGGAGGAAGAGGTGCCGGTATTCGGCCAGCAGAAATCCGGAGGAAATGACACCATTGCCAATTATGAAAAGGCATATGAAGCCCAAATAAAAGAGGCGCTTGATGCAATCATAGGGGTAGAAGATGCTACTGTGGTGGTGAATGTGGATGCCACAGAGAAGAAAGTCCTTGAAAAAAACAAAACAACCCAAACTCAGAAAACCGATGAAACAGATCGGGAAGGCGGCAAAAGGAAGGTTGAGGATCAGTCACAGGAGGAACAGCTTGTGATTGTCCGAAATGGAGAAAAAGAGGTTCCCATTGTCATAGAAACCAAGAAACCTGAAATAAGGGGAGTGCTGGTTGTGGCAAAAGGGGCTGAAAATATACAAGTGAAAAAGTGGATTATTGAGGCAGTAACCAGAGCTCTGGATGTTCCAAGCCATAGAGTATCTGTAATGCCTAAAAAAACTAAGGGGGAATAATAGATGCTTTTAAAGAAACAAACGGTCTGGCTATTAACAATGCTGAGTTTGGTGGTTGTATTATCGGTTTATTATGTAACATCACCGGAGCAAAAAGGCAGTGACCTTGCTGGAATGGAAGAAAAGGCAGAGGGCGAAATGGAGTCAGTTGAAAGTGAAGATGGCAAAGCGATCATTACAAACACTGCCAGTGATGAAATGTTTGAAAATCTCCGCCTTCAGCTTGATGACGAGCGCAGCCGCATGAAGGAAGACCTGCAGGAGGTCCTCGGTCAAACTGACCTTCCTGCCGAAGAAAGAATGAAGGCAAAAGATCAAATTGATGAATTAAATGAAATCGCTCAAAAGGAAGCGATGCTTGAAACATTAATCAGAGCGATGGATTATGAAGATGTGCTTGTCCGTGCTGATGGAAAAAAGGTTCAAATTACTGTTAAGGCAAAAGATCATTCAGCTTCAGCTGCAAACAATATCATCCAGGAAGTAAGGAACGAAATTGGTAAGCTTGAGGCAGTGGCTGTTGAATTCCAGGTTGAAAAATAATAATTTAGAGGGAGCCTGCAAAATTCTGCGGGCTCCCCATTTAATTTTATTTGCAGTTTGGTATCATTGTATAAACTAAAGAAAGTGATTTTGGATGAAATTCGGTTAAATCCCATGAAACATTTCACAAACATTTAGAAAAATATTAGAATGGAATATATGACGGATAGAGAAATTATTATCCAGTACCTAATAGAATGTTGAAGTTTTATAAGGTCTTATCGTATGATATTAGTATCTAGTCATAATTCAAACCATGCATAACATCCCATTCGTATGTTTCTATTCTTTCGCAGTGTATGCATACGGGGAAAGGGATTATGATGCAATGAGAAAACAAGGGGTGCCAAAATGTTAAAAGTACAAGAAATCCGTGAACTGATTAAATTGGTAGATCAGTCAAATATTGATGAATTTGTATATGAGCATGAAGGTTCTAAAATTAAAATGAAGAAAAAAGGCAATGAAGCAGCCGCAGTACAGCAAGTCCAGCCTGTAGCCGCTCAAGTGTTAGCGCCTGTTCCACAGCCTGTCCAGCCAGCTGCTGTGAAAGTGGAAGAGCCAAAAGCAGAAGCTCCGGCAGATGCACCTGCAGCAAAGGCTGAAGCCGCGGAAGACTTACATAAGATTGTCTCACCAATGGTAGGGACCTTTTATCAATCATCATCACCTGATGCTGATGCATATGTAAAAGCCGGTTCAAAAGTTACAAAAGATTCCATTGTCTGCATTGTAGAAGCAATGAAATTATTTAATGAAATTGAAGCAGAAGTAAATGGTGAAATCGTAGAAGTGCTTGTAAAGGACGGCCAATTAGTAGAATATGGCCAGCCACTATTTTTAGTAAAGCCTGAATAAGGAGCGGTTACAGAATGATTAAAAAACTCTTGATTGCCAACAGAGGAGAAATAGCTGTCCGCATTATCAGGGCAGCCCGCGAAATGGGGATTGAATCTGTTGCTGTCTTTTCAGAAGCTGACAGGGAAGCACTCCATGTTCAGCTGGCAGATGAGGCATACTGCATTGGTCCAACAGCCTCAAAGGACAGCTATTTAAATTTTACAAATATAATAAGTGTCGCTAAGCTTACTGGCTGTGACGCCATTCATCCAGGTTATGGATTCCTTGCAGAGAATGCGGACTTTGCCGAATTGTGCAGAGAATGCAATATTATTTTTGTAGGACCTACACCTGAAGCCATCAGCAAAATGGGCACAAAGGATATTGCAAGGGAAACGATGAAGGAAGCAGGAGTTCCGATTGTTCCGGGCTCTAATGGAATCATTAAGGATGCTGAAGATGCTATTCAGCTGGCAGAAAAGATTGAATATCCGGTCATTATTAAAGCGACTGCGGGCGGAGGCGGGAAAGGGATCCGCGTAGCGCGCAATGAGCAGGAGCTTATAAAAGGAATTACGATCACACAGCAGGAAGCACTGACAGCATTCGGGAATCCTGGCGTTTACATCGAAAAATATATTGAGGACTTCCGTCATGTTGAGATCCAGGTTCTAGCAGACAATTACGGGAACACCGTCCATCTCGGGGAAAGGGATTGTTCCATTCAAAGACGTCTGCAAAAGCTGCTTGAGGAAACGCCTTCACCTGCACTTGACGGTGAAACACGCGAAGAGATGGGAAATGCTGCTGTAAAAGCTGCAAAAGCGGTTGATTATACAGGCGCTGGCACGATAGAATTTATATACGATTATAAAAATCGCAAGTTTTATTTCATGGAAATGAACACACGTATTCAGGTGGAGCATCCTGTTACAGAGATGGTAACAGGGGTCGATCTAATCAAGGAGCAAATTAAGGTTGCTTCAGGAGAAAAGCTTAATTTCACACAAAGTGATGTAACATTTAACGGCTGGTCAATCGAATGCAGAATTAATGCGGAAAACCCGGAGAAGAATTTTATGCCATCAGCAGGAAGGATCAATATGTATCTGCCTCCTGGCGGACTTGGTGTCCGAGTCGACTCTGCTGCATACCCGGGCTATATGATTCCTCCATATTACGATTCAATGATTGCAAAAGTGATCACTTATGGCAATACTAGAGAAGAAGCCATTTCCAGAATGAAAAGAGCATTAAGCGAATTTGTAGTGGAAGGGGTCCATACAACAATCCCGTTCCATCTCAAGCTCTTAAGCCATGAAAATTTTGTGGAAGGGCAGTTTAATACGAAATTTCTTGAATTGCATGATGTAATGAATTCTTAAAGACTTGTGGAGGTGCTAAGATGAACGAAAATAATATTCTCGAAATGAGCCCTGAAAATTCAGGTCTTGGCAAGGTGGAAATTGCTCCGGAAGTTATTGAGGTAATTGCCGGCATTGCTGCTTCAGAAGTAGAAGGTGTTGCGCAAATGCGCGGGAACTTCGCTACAGGAGTAGTTGAAAGGCTTGGTAAAAAGAACCACGGCAAAGGTGTTAAAGTTGAATTAACAGAAGAAGGCATCAAAGTCGATGTATATTGTCTGATGAAATTCGGCGTGTCAATCCCAAGCGTTGCCCAAAAAATTCAGGACAATATCCGGCAGGCCCTCCTGAATATGACAGCCCTGGACGCCCAGGAAGTTAACATTCACGTAGTAGGAATCATGTTTGAAAACCAAAAGCATGAAGTTGAATACGAACAGGAAATGTAACCATACACATCAAGCCAAAGACATCAGACTCGTCTTTGGCTTTTCTTATGGTTCATTCTCTTCATCATTCACTCCTTAAAACGTTATAAAGGAGTTTGTAAAGGGAAAATTAATATTATAAGTTTTCTTGCATATGTTTCTGACCAAACATAATGCTCTTGGTGTAGTGCGAAGATTCCTTACTTATGCTATTATCTTCTTATGCAATTTTTGGACGTGCAAATGCTCAAAAATGAAAATTACTATGCTAGCCATAAAGGAGTTTTATAAAGATGAAGAGAAGAACAGCCAGAGAAAAAGCATTGCAGGCTTTATTTCAAATTGATGTTAGCGGGACAGAACCTGGGACCGCCATCGAACATGTTTTAGAGGGTGAAAAAAACGATGAATACCTAAGCAAACTTGTATCAGGTGTGCTGGAGCATAAAGAAGAAATTGATAGTGAAATCAAAGGATTCCTTGAAAAATGGACGCTGGAGAGACTTGCCACTGTAGACCGCAATCTTCTGCGATTATCTGTTTTTGAGCTGCTGTATTTAACAGAGGAAGTGCCAGCCAATGTGGTGCTTGATGAAGCAATTGAAATTGCCAAACTTTACGGCGACGATCAGTCAAGCAAGTTTATTAATGGTGTTTTATCAAAGGTAAAAGAAAAACTTTAAAAAACATACACTGGATATGCTGGCACTTTCTAGATGCAAGCAAGCCGGCAGTCCTTATCAAAGGCGCTTTCGAGTTTCTGATAGGGGGATACAAATGGCTGCAGAATTAATAGATGGAAAAGAAATTGCAAGAAAGAAACAGGATCGTATCGGTGCTGAAGTGCAAAAGCTGAAAGCAGAAGGAGTCACGCCAGGCTTGGCTGTTATTTTAGCGGGAGATAATCAGGCATCCAGAACCTATGTGAACAACAAGCAGAAAACCTGCAATAAGCTGGGCATGTATTCTATGCTTATTGAACTTCCCGAAAGCGTCAGCGAACAAGAGCTTATCAGAAAAATTAATGAGTTAAACAAAAGTGATGCAATTCATGGAATCCTCGTCCAGCTGCCGCTCCCAAGCCATATTAATGAAAAAGTCATCATCGAGACCATATCTCCTGAGAAAGATGTGGATGGATTTCATCCCATAAATATCGGCAGGATGATGATAGCTCAGGATGCCTATATCCCATGTACACCTGCAGGGATAATTGAAATGCTCGAAAGCATCGGGGCAGACATTTCCGGAAAGCATGTAGTGGTTATTGGCAGAAGCAACATTGTAGGGAAGCCTGCCGGGCAGCTGTTTCTTAATAAAGATGCAACAGTTACCTACTGTCACTCGAAAACAGCTGATCTAAAGGAATACACAAAGAGAGCAGATATTCTGGTGGCAGCAGCAGGTAAGGCCAAGTTAATCACGGGGGACCATGTTAAAAAGGGCTCAATCGTGATTGATGTGGGCATGAATCGAGATGCGGAAGGAAAGCTTTGCGGCGATGTTGATTTCGAGACAGTTAAGCACAAAGCAGGGTATATTACTCCTGTTCCGGGCGGAGTGGGACCGATGACGATTACCATGTTAATGCATAACACGTTAAAGGCAGCAAAGTATTCTATAAGCAAAATCTAAAATTCATGGCCGCCATAGATGCAAAATCTGTCCATTTCCATTATCCTGTATTTAGGAAGCCTGTCATAGGCTGAATGGAAGGACAGTTTTTTTGCGTTATTGCTTTGCAGGAGGTGCAATGGAGCTTCTGCATAAAGGAGATTGTTATGAAGGAACAGCAGTATCTGACAGTTTACGCACTGACCAAATACATAAAAAGAAAATTTGACGCCGACCCTCATTTGCAAAATATTTTGGTTAAGGGAGAAATCTCAAACTTTAAACAGCACTCAAGCGGCCATATGTATTTCACTTTAAAGGATGAGAAAGCCAGAATTTTAGCCGTAATGTTTGCAGGAAATGCGAGATCCATGAAATTCAGGCCAGAGAACGGCATGAAAGTATTAGTCCGCGGAGCGATTTCCGTTTATGAATCCAGCGGGCAATATCAAATGTATGTACAGGAAATGCAGCCGGACGGGGTTGGTGAGCTTTATCTTGCATACGAGCAGCTTAAAGAAAAACTGGAGAAGGAAGGATACTTTTCGTCTGCATATAAAAAAAATATCCCTCGTTATCCACGTACGGTTGCTGTTATCACATCCCCTACGGGTGCTGCAATCAGAGATATTTTGACAACGCTCAAAAGGCGCTATCCAATCGCGAACATACTTATATACCCTGCGCTTGTCCAGGGTAACCAGGCAGCTCCATCCATTGTGAAAGCGTTAAAGGAAGCTAATACCTCCAAGGAAGCGGATGTATTAATTATCGGCAGGGGCGGAGGTTCCATTGAAGAGCTTTGGGCCTTTAATGAAGAAGCTGTGGCAAGGGCCATATTTAAGTCGGAAATACCTGTAATTTCAGCTGTCGGCCATGAAACAGATTTTACAATAGCGGATTTTGTTGCAGATTTAAGGGCTCCTACCCCAACGGGAGCTGCTGAATTGGCTGTCCCGCATATTGATGACCTGACAGAAAGACTTTATAACAGGCAATCAAGGCTGATTAGAGCGATGAAGGAACAAATTGCACTGAAAAATGAAAGACTTCTAAGGGTACAGAAATCCTATGCTTTCAGGTACCCCAAAAAATTGTATGAACAAAAACTGGAACAGCTCGATAAAGTCACCGAACAGTTGTTGCGGGGGGCAAAAAGGCTGCATGATTTAAAGCAGGAACAGGCTGATATCCTGCAAAAAAGGCTGGTTCGAAGTCATCCTGGTCAGCTGAGGAATCAGGCAAAAGAAAAACATGATCGGCTGCATAAGCTTTTAAACAACACAATGGCAAATACCCTTGCTGCAAAGGAAAAGGATTTTGCGAGGGTCATTTCAACCCTTGAGGCGCTCAGTCCTCTAAAGATTATGGATAGAGGCTATAGCCTTGCTTATACGGAAAAGGGATCCCTAATTAAGGCTGTGTCTCAGGTTAAAGTGGATGATATGTTAAAATTGAAGGTATCTGATGGAACTATTGAATGCAGGGTAACGGATATTGAGGAGTGAATGGCATGGCGGATGAAAAGCAGCTTTCATTTGAGCAAGCGATGGAAGAACTTGAAGTGATTGTGGAAAAGCTTGAAGAGGGCGATGTTCCTCTTGAGGAGGCTTTTAATATTTATAAAAAGGGCATGGAGCTTTCAAAATTATGCCATGATAAGCTTAAAAATGTGGAATCACAGCTTACTGAAATACTGACGGAAGATGGCCGGAAAACGAACTTCGCCATTCCGGAGGAGGAATAATCTTGCAGCAGCAATCCTTAAGTTCTTTCTCTGAATTGCATAAGAGAAAACTGGAAATCCATTTAAAGGAATATGTACATAAATTGAATGCCCCACCTGAAATCAAGGAATCGATGAATTATTCACTTGAAGCCGGAGGAAAGCGGATAAGGCCAATGCTGTTATTTGCCACATTGGCTGCTTTTGGCGAAGATACGGCAAAAGGGGTATGGACTGCAGCGGCGATCGAAATGATCCATACCTATTCGCTCATTCACGATGACCTGCCTAGCATGGATAATGACGATTTAAGAAGAGGTAAACCGACTAACCATAAAGTATATGGGGAAGCTTTTGCCATCCTGGCAGGCGATGCCTTGCTCACATATAGCTTCCAGACCATTGCGGAAACCCCAGACGAATTCGCTTCAGCCGAAACCAAGCTGTCTTTAATTAAAGTGCTTTCAAAAGCTGCCGGTGCTGAAGGGATGGTTGGAGGCCAGGCGGCAGACATTAAAGGAGAGGGCAAACAGCTGGACTTAGAGGACCTGGAGTATATTCACGTGCATAAGACCGGCAAATTGCTTGAATGCAGTGTGGTTTCAGGTGCTGTTTTGGCAAATGCCAATGAAGAGACGATTCAGGCACTATCCCATTTTGCCTATCATCTGGGGCTGGCTTTTCAAATCAGGGATGATATTCTCGACCTCGAAGGGACAGAAGAGATAATCGGGAAGCCTGTTGGCAGTGATGAATCAAAAAATAAAAGCACTTATCCAGCTCTTCTTACAATGAATGGCGCGAAAGAGGCGCTCGAATACCATATCAGGTCTGCAAAAGAGAAGCTGAAGGAAACAGGCCTTCAAACAGAGCTGCTCGAAGAAATAACAGATCTAATTGCAAACAGGGACCACTAATTTCTATATTAAATACTCACATCGAAATGAATTATGGTATAAAATGAAGGCTGTTTTCGCAAGGTTTGTTGCTTATTATATATTATTTACTGAGTTGATTGGAGCGGAAGGTGCGAGACTCCTGCGGGAGTAGCGGGACAGGGGAGACCCCGCAGACGCGGAGCGTCGAGGAGGCTTACCGCCTGCGGAAAGCGAGCATCCTGGAGCGGAGATCAACGGACAACATTGATAGGCAATAACATCAATTTATAAGAAAATAAACAAAATGAATGAAGAAACGATGGTCGTGCCGCTGTACTATTTGTACCAGCGGCATTTGCTGTTTAATAAAATGATGGTCTTTAATGTATATATTTTGGTATGATAGGAATTGCTGCCGGGAATCTTTCACAAGAAAGACTGGCCGGAGTGAGAGACTGTTTAAAATGAAAAGCATTTGGAAAATCTCCTGTAATAAGGTAATCTTAAGATATTATCTTTTAGACAGGCTGGACGCCGTAAAAAACAGGCTTTGATTTGTTATAAACATGATTGCCAAAATATACGTAAAAAACGGACGAATAAGAAACGAAAGTGAGTGGTCCGCAGTATGGATCTGTTATCAATTAAAGACCCTTCCTTTTTAAAAGGGCTCTCGAATAAAGAATTGGAAAGTCTCAGTCAGGATATCCGCACTTTCCTGATTGAAAAGCTATCAGGCACAGGGGGACATATTGGCCCTAATCTTGGAGTTGTTGAGCTGACTGTTGCATTGCATAAATGTTTTGACAGTCCAAAAGATAAGATTATCTGGGATGTCGGACATCAATCATACGTCCATAAAATCCTTACAGGCCGTGCGTGCCAATTCGATACTCTTAGGCAATATAAAGGTCTTTGCGGTTTTCCAAAGATGATTGAAAGTGAGCATGATGTATGGGAAACGGGCCATAGCTCTACTTCTTTATCTGCCGCGATGGGCATGGCCATTGCAAGAGACTTGAAAAAAGAAAGCAATTATGTCATTCCCGTTATTGGGGATGGTGCCTTAACAGGCGGAATGGCTTTAGAAGCCTTAAATCATATCGGCCATGAAAAAAAAGATATGATCGTCATATTAAATGATAATGAAATGTCGATTGCCCCTAATGTAGGTGCCCTGCACAATGTACTTGGAAGGTTAAGGACTGCAGGCAAATATAATTGGGTAAAAGATGAACTTGAATACTTATTAAAAAAGGTTCCGGCAGTCGGCGGCAAATTGGCCTCAACTGCTGAAAGACTGAAAGACAGCCTAAAGTATCTGTTTGTGTCAGGCATGTTCTTCGAGGAATTAGGCTTTACCTATTTGGGGCCTGTCGATGGGCATAATTATGAAGCTTTATTTGAGAACCTTGCTTATGCTAAGAAAACAGAAGGCCCGGTGCTTCTCCATGTTATAACGAAAAAAGGGAAAGGCTATCATCCTGCAGAAAACGACAGGATAGGCACTTGGCACGGTACAGGCCCTTACAAAACGGAAACAGGGGACTTTGTGAAACCTGCAGCTGCGCCGCCTGCATGGAGCAAGCTTGTGTCAGAAACCGTCAGGGAACTTGCGAGACAAGATGAAAGAATTGTTGCAATCACTCCAGCAATGCCTGTTGGTTCCAAGCTTGAAGGCTTTGCAAGTGAATTTCCGGATCGGATGTATGATGTGGGTATTGCTGAACAGCATGCAGCAACAGTAGCTGCAGGCCTGGCAACGCAAAACATGAAGCCGTTCCTTGCGATTTATTCTACTTTCCTGCAGCGTGCTTATGATCAGGTCGTACACGATATTGCACGCCAGAACTTGAATGTATTTATTGGAATCGACCGGGCAGGACTTGTTGGTGCAGATGGGGAAACGCATCAGGGTGTATTCGATATCGCATTTTTAAGGCATTTGCCGAATATGGTTTTGATGATGCCAAAGGATGAAAATGAAGGCCAGCATATGGTGAAAACAGCCATTGAATATAACGATGGCCCAATCGCCATGCGGTTCCCGCGCGGAAATGGCATCGGGGTGCCTATGGACCCGGAACTTAAGACTATTCCAATTGGAACATGGGAAGTTCTGCGCGATGGCAGCGACGGAGCAATATTAACTTTTGGGACAACGATTCCAATGGCATTGAAGGCAGCCCAGCTTCTGGAAAAACAAGGACACTACATCAAAGTCATTAATGCAAGGTTTATTAAGCCATTTGATGAAAAGATGCTGCATGAATTGTTCGCAGCGAATATGCCTATTCTTACGATAGAAGAAGCTGTTCTGCAGGGGGGCTTTGGAAGTGCAGTACTTGAATATGCACACGAGCATGGCTTCCATCATTCCGAAATAGACCGAATGGGGATACCTGATACATTTATTGAGCATGGCAGTGTAAATGAACTATTGGAAGAAATCGGGATGACTGTAGACGATGTTGTGGAAAGAATGGGAAAACTGGCAAGAAAAAAACAAAAAAGGGCTTAACACATGAAAACAAAGAAAGAACGATTAGACGTTTTATTAGTTGAAAGAGGTCTTGCTGAAACGAGAGAAAAAGCGAAAAGGGCCGTTATGGCCGGTTTGGTGTTCAGCAATGAAAGCAGGCTGGATAAGCCGGGTGAGAAGGTTAGTGAAGATATTCCGCTGACCATTAAGGGAAAGGTTATGCCCTATGTCAGCCGCGGAGGCTTAAAGCTTGAGAAAGCTCTGAAGGTTTTTGATTTAGAGATCGAAGGCAAGATCCTCCTTGACATTGGTTCCTCAACCGGCGGATTTACTGATTGTGCTCTGCAGAATGGCGCCAAAATGTCCTATGCTTTGGATGTCGGATATAATCAGCTTGCCTGGAAATTAAGGCAGGATGAACGGGTTGTTGTCATGGAAAGGACGAATTTCAGGTATGTAACTCCAGCAGACCTTTCAGCCGGTATGCCTGATTTTGCTTCCATTGATGTTTCGTTCATCTCTCTAAAGCTCATATTGCCGGTATTAAAAACACTGCTGGTTCCTGGCAGTGACACAGTGGCTTTAGTGAAACCGCAATTTGAAGCAGGACGGGAGCAGGTTGGAAAAAAAGGAATTGTCAGAGATCCTAAAATACATGAAGCCGTCCTTGGTAAAATTATCGAATTTGCTTTGGGTCTTGGCTATGATGTCAAAGACGTTTCCTATTCACCCATTACCGGCGGTGACGGCAACATAGAATTTCTCCTCCATCTGTATTGGTCCGGCAGGAAAGAAGAAGGAGAAAACCTCTTTAAAGCCCAGACTGTTGAGGTAGTAAAAGAAGCCCATGCCGAATTGAAAACGAAGCAGGTGAAAGAAGAGGAATAGGCTGATGCCTGTTCCTTTTTTTAAAGGAATTTGTCGAGTTAGGACGAATTATAATAATATATACGGGAAAATTGTACTTTATTGAGAAAATCAGCTAACATTATAGTACAAACAACACTATAAATTAATTTTTTTCTGCCTGCTGTCAAGCGGCTGATTATAGAGGTGAAAAAATGAATAAAGGGCAAAGACATATTAAGATACGCGAAATTATTACTAACAACGATATCGAAACACAGGATGACCTGGTGGATGAATTGAAAAACGCAGGGTTTAATGTTACCCAGGCGACAGTCTCAAGAGATATAAAAGAGCTTCACTTGGTAAAAGTTCCTTTAATGGACGGAAGATATAAATACAGTCTTCCAGCGGATCAGCGTTTCAATCCGCTGCAAAAGCTTAAAAGAAATTTAATGGATGCCTTTGTTAGAGTGGATACTGCAGGACATCTCCTTGTAATGAAGACTCTTCCAGGCAATGCCATGGCTATAGGCGCACTTATAGATAACCTTGACTGGGAAGAGATCCTGGGGACAATCTGCGGGGATGACACATGCCTGATTATATGCAAAACCCCTGAAGACACAGAAGCCATTTCAAACCGTTTTCTTGAAATGCTGTAGATAATTTTATAGCTCAAGACGCGCCTGCTCCCCTCGAGGTGTTGTGGCTGGCAAGGCGCTTCTGCTTTTTCTAATGAGGTGATAAGCTTGTTAAATGAAATAACGATACGAAACTTTGCTATAATCGAAGCCCTTTCTGTCTCATTTGAAAAGGGCTTAACTGTTTTAACTGGTGAAACAGGGGCGGGGAAGTCCATTATTATTGATGCCATTCACTTGCTGGCTGGAGGCAGGGGATCTGCAGAGTTTGTCCGGCATGGTGAAGATAAGGCTGAATTAGAGGGGCTTTTTATTCTTGATGATCCTAAGCACCCTTGCTATAAACGATCTGCAGAATTTGGGATAGAGATTGAAGATGGGATGATTGTTCTCCGCAGGGATATATCAAAGACAGGAAAAAGCATCTGCAGAGTGAATGGAAAACTGGTCACTATTTCTGCTTTGAGGGAAATCGGAAGTTCACTTATTGATATACACGGTCAGCACGAACATCAGGAATTAATGAATGAAACCTTGCATCTTCCTCTCCTCGATCAGTTTGGAGGAATGAAAATTTCTGCTTCCCTTTCTGAATATCAGGATATCTACAGGTTATATGAAAGCACTTTGAAAAAGCTTAAGAATTTAAGTGAGAATGAACAGCAAATGGCGCACCGGCTTGATTTAATCCAATTTCAGCTTGATGAAATCCAGTCAGCACAGCTGAAATTGAATGAAGATGAGGATCTGATTGAAGAAAAGAGAAAGCTATCCAACTTTGAACGTATTTTTGATTCTGTTCAGTCGGGCTATAATGCTCTTCAAGGAGAGCAAAAAGGGCTCGATTGGATTGGGATGGTTATGGGGTATATGAATGATGCCGCGGAATTGGACCCATCATATAAAGAAATAGCGGAAAATGTGGCAAACAGCTTCTATTTGCTTGAAGATGCGGCCAGTTCCCTCCGCAATGAAATGGACTTTATGGAATATGATCCCCAAAGGCTTAATGAGATCGAAAACAGACTGAATGAAATAAGCGGGCTAAAAAGAAAATATGGAAAAACGGTTGAAGAAGTGCTGGAATATGCAGCAAAAATAGAAGAAGAAATTGAAACCCTGCAAAATAAAGAAACCCATATTGATAAGCTGCAAAAAGAAGTTGCTGCCCTGAAAAAAGACCTTATGGTTGAAGGGGAAGAACTGAGCAAGCTGCGGAAAAAATCTGCCCTAAAGCTTACGAAGTTAATTCATAAAGAGCTTAAGGAATTATACATGGAAAAAACAGTTTTTGAAGTAAGGTTCTTTTCTGATCCCGAAGTCCTTTTTAAAAATGGAATTGACAGAGCGGAGTTCTATATTTCCACCAATCCGGGAGAACCGCTCAAGCCTCTGTCTAAGATTGCATCGGGAGGGGAATTATCCCGAATCATGCTTGCATTAAAGAGCATTTTTTCAAAACATCAGGGTGTTACAAGTATTATCTTCGATGAAGTGGACACAGGCGTGAGCGGAAGAGTGGCACAAGCTATCGCGGAAAAGATTCATCATGTTTCCGTGGATTCACAGGTGCTGTGCATCTCTCACCTGCCACAGGTTGCAGCGATTGCAGATACTCATTTATTTATTGCTAAAAACACGAATGAAGGGCGGACCAAAACTACAGTGAAGCCGCTGAATGAGGAAGAAAAGATAAAAGAAATCAGCCGTATGATTTCTGGAGTGGAAATTACCGATTTGACAAAAGAGCATGCAAAAGAGCTGCTTCATATGGCTAAACAGCTGAAATGATTATGATCTATTATCAGGTCTGTACCTTTCAGCTGCGCAGCCAGATCTAATACCTTGAAAAGCTATCCAAAGCAGGATAGCTTTTTTTATGTCACTGGCAGTTATAAATGCCTTCGATGCAGGCAAAATTAAAGATGTAGCCATTTGACGTGATGGACTAGAAGCGAGGAGAGTGAAAAATTTGACATATGATGTTTTGCGCAAAATAATTGGTGGAATTCTCCTTGTTTCATTAATTGCTTTAGGTTTTTCCAAGCCTGTTCAGGAATATTTGCAAATACCTGCAAATATTACCCTTTTTGAAGGACAGCAGCTGGATATTGCAAAGGCAGAAACAGTGTCGGCCGGGCTGTCCATAGATAATACAAGTGTTGCACTTAAAGAAGATAACCATTCAATTTCGCTATCAGCAAAAGAAAATGGGAAAAATGAAATGCTTCTCGAACTGGCAGGTTTTCCGATAAAGAAGGTTGATGTTAATGTCTTAAAAGATTTTAAAGTAATTCCAGGAGGCCAATCAATCGGGGTTAAATTAAATACAGTGGGCGTGTTAGTAGTTGGGCACCATCAGGTTAATACTGCTGAAGGAAAAGCATCGCCAGGCGAAACGGCCGGGATAAAAATCGGAGATATCATTACAGAAATCAATGGCAAGAAAATTGAAAAGATGTCAGATGTTGCCCCCTTTGTTCAAGAAGCAGGCAAAAGCGGCAACCCGCTCCAAATCATTGTTAGCCGTGAAAGCGGAAAGGTGAAAACGGAGCTGACTCCTCTTAAAGAAAACGGAGAAGAAACCTATAAGCTTGGTTTATATATACGTGACTCAGCAGCAGGCATTGGGACGATGACTTTCTATCACCCGGAATCGAAAAAGTATGGAGCACTCGGTCATGTTATTTCCGACATGGATACGAAAAAGCCTATTGTGGTTGAAGACGGACAAATTGTCAGATCGACTGTTACTTCCATTGAAAAAGGAAGCAATGGCAATCCAGGCGAAAAACTTGCACGATTTTCCTCAGACAAAGAAATAATCGGGAATATTGTCAGGAACAGTCCTTTCGGAATTTTTGGGGAATTAAACCGGGATATGAAAAATGGGATCTTTGACAAACCCATGCCAATAGCACTATCCCATCAGGTGAAAGAGGGATCTGCTCAAATACTGACTGTGGTGGACAATGATGAAGTACAATTGTTTGATATTGAAATTGTCAGCACGATTCCGCAAAAGTTTCCGGCAACAAAAGGAATGGTCATAAAAGTTACGGATCAGAAGCTCCTTGATAAGACTGGCGGCATTGTCCAGGGGATGAGCGGAAGCCCGATTATTCAGGATGGCAGGATTATTGGGGCCGTAACACACGTATTTGTAAATGACCCTACTTCAGGATATGGTGTTCATATCGAATGGATGCTAAATGAAGCAGGCATCAATATATATGAAAAAGCAGAAGAAAAAGCATCCTAATACGGGGAATGGAAAAGAAAAAGACGGGGAAATCCCGTCTTTTTCTTTTTTTATGTTAGAATGGCGATATTAAAAGATTTTTCGACAAATATACGCGAATTGCAAAGAGTATGGCGAAACTGGTCGAAAACAGGAGAAAACAAAAGAAAAAATGAGATTTCGCTGGTTTTTTAAGAAAATTTCAAAAAAGTAGAGGAATTTTTGTTGCATTGTCGAATTTCTCATTTAGAATAGAAAATAGATATCAAAAAAAGAGCGTGTTCAAAATGAACATTCATTAAAGAGACCATAATGGGCCGAGGAGGAAAGTAAGTGAAGAAAATAAAAGTTTGTGTTGTGGATGATAATAGGGAACTGGTCGGGCTTTTAGAGGAATATATATCTTCTCAGGAGGATATGGAAGTTGCGGGTGTGGCACATAATGGACAGGATTGCCTCGACATTTTAGAGCAGACACAGCCTGACGTTCTTGTGCTGGATATCATCATGCCTCACTTGGATGGACTTGCTGTACTCGAGAAAATGAGAGAATTAAATCTGAATGCACTCCCCAATGTAATTATGCTTACTGCATTCGGCCAGGAGGATGTCACCAAAAAAGCAGTGGATTTGGGAGCTTCTTACTTCATTCTTAAACCATTTGATATGGATAATCTGGCAAGCCATATTCGTCAGGTCAGCGGAAAATCCAACTCATTTCTCCGCAAACCCGCTCCATCTTACCGTCCTCAGGCAGAAGCAAAGCCCAAGAACCTGGATGCCAGCATCACCAGTATCATCCATGAAATTGGCGTTCCTGCCCATATTAAAGGATACTTATATCTTCGTGAAGCGATTTCAATGGTGTACAATGATATTGAACTTCTCGGTTCCATTACAAAAGTGCTGTACCCTGATATTGCTAAAAAGTTTAATACGACTGCAAGCCGGGTTGAGCGTGCGATCCGCCATGCGATTGAAGTTGCTTGGAGCCGCGGCAATATAGATTCGATTTCCTCTCTTTTCGGGTATACTGTCAGCATGACCAAAGCAAAGCCGACTAATTCCGAGTTTATTGCCATGGTCGCTGATAAGCTTCGCCTCGAGCATAAGGCTTCTTGAAAGGGTAAGGACTTATAACAAAATTTTTTTAATTTGCTGCGCTCCTCTTGGGGCGTTTTTTATTTTTTCTCCTGAAATAAGATATAAAAAGGTTCAGTTTGAATGCTTCAAACTGAACCTTTACTTTATTTGTTTTCTTCCTTCTCAAGCTCCATCATTTTTTGGATCAGAATATGCTGAGGCATGTGCATGATTTGCTCAAGAGGAAGATTAAGTTTTTCAGCAAGCTTTAATGCTGTTTCAGGTGATATCTGCAGCGGCTTCACTTTTATCCCCCACTAACTTATTTAGATTTAAAACGATCCTGAACTTTGTTTCTTTTTCGATCACGATAAAGAATAAACCCTGCGATAAAGCCAAGCCCTATGATCATGAAAACGAAACCTGACACAAATTGAAGCCATAAATATGGAAATGGGCTTTGCAGGATGCCAAAGACCATATCTCTCATTAATTTTATCCCATACACAGCCAATATGCCCGGCAAGAGTAAAATTAATAAAGCAATTAGTCTAATCATAAAAAAAGTCCCTTCAAATCGAGTTGCCTACCGAAATCATAAATCATTAAAGAAATTTGTCAAGTGTCTATGTTATGCTAAAATAAATCATGAAGAATATTGCAGGAATTTCTATAGAATGTGCAAGAATTTTCAGTGGGAAGCAGGTAAAACTATGCAAACAGTGATGATTGTCGGTGCAGGAAAAGGCGGTACCGCCATTCTTAAAATAATAAAAGAAACGGCAGTTCTGGATATAAAAGCCATGGTGGATACCGACCCTGATGCCGAAGGACTTCAGCTTGCCAAAGAAAGCGGCATCCCGACCGGCGCTGATTGGCGACAGTTCATGGAACAAGATATTGACATCATTATTGAAGTTACCGGAAATGAGCAGGTGTTTATCGACATCAGGGAAGCCAGAAGCAAAAATACAGTTCTAATACCTGGAAGTGTAGCTTTTTTAATCGCGAAATTACTTGAGGAAAAAGAAGAGCTGATTTCGAAATTCAGAAATGAAACATATAAACATGACTTGATTTTTAATTCGACAGATGACGGAATGATTGTAATAAATAACCTCACTGAAATTATAGTCTTTAATCGAAGTGCGGAGAGAATGACAGGAATAAAGAGGAAAGATGCTTTAGGGAAAAAAATTATTGAAATCATTACAGACAGCATGCTTCCCAGAGTTATGGCGACAAGGAGAATTGAAGCGAATCAGGAAATGACTTTGGCTAATGGCCTGAAAATTATTACGACAAGAATACCTATGCTCGGTGAAAATAGCGAATTAATGGGTGCCTTTGCTGTGTTTAAGGATATTACAGAAGTTGTTTCACTTGCGGAAGAAATAACGAATTTGAAAGACATACAGACGATGCTTCAGGCAATTATTCAATCAAGTGAGGAAGCCATCTCCGTTGTTGATGAAAATGGGAATGGGATTTTGATCAATCCGGCATACTCCAGGCTTACAGGTCTGGCGGAAGAAAAAGTAATCGGAAAGCCTGCCACTGCAGATATATCAGAAGGTGAAAGCGTTCATATGAAGGTCCTTCAAACGCGAAGAGCGATGAGAGGTGTGGCCATGAGGGTCGGACCGAAGAGAAAGGATGTAATTGTAAACGTTGCGCCTGTTATTGTTGATGGAAAGTTAAAAGGGAGTGTTGGTGTTATTCACGACGTATCGGAAATTCAAAATCTGAACCGTGAATTAAACCGGGCCAGACAAATTATTCGTACATTGGAAGCGAAGTATTCATTCGAGGATATAATCGGAACATCTGAAGAGATGACCATTGCAATCGAACAGGCAAGACTTGGAGCTAAAACTCCTGCCACAGTTTTGCTGAGAGGAGAGTCCGGGACAGGTAAAGAGCTTTTTGCCCACGCTATACACAATGCAAGCGACCGAAAATATAACAAGTTTATCAGGGTAAATTGTGCCGCTTTATCAGAATCTCTTTTGGAAAGTGAATTATTCGGTTATGAAGAGGGGGCATTCTCGGGTGCAAAAAGAGGCGGCAAGAGGGGTTTATTTGAGGAAGCTGATAAAGGCAGTATTTTTCTGGATGAAATTGGCGAGCTGACAGCTAACACTCAGGCGAAGCTTCTCAGGGTCCTTCAGGAACATGAAATTACAAGAGTGGGAGGGACCAAGCCTATTTCAATTGATGTTAGGATTATTGCCGCGACCAATGTCAATTTAGAAAAAGGAATTGCAGATGGCACCTTTAGGGAAGACTTATACTACAGGCTGAATAGAATGCCCATACATATTCCTTCATTAAGACGCAGGAAGGAAGATATTCCTTTGCTGTGCAGCAGACTTATTCAAAAGATAAACCAGGAATATGGGCGGAATGTAGAAGGTGTGACAGAACAAGCTGTTGATAAGCTGATGGCCTATAATTGGCCGGGGAATGTGAGGGAACTCGATAATATCCTGGGCAGAGCCATCATTTTTATGAATTACAGCGAAACGAAAATAGAAGAACGGCATATTCCGGATCTAGGTGCCAATAATCCGTCACCCAATATTGAAGTAAGTGAAGAAGCCGAAAATAAACCATTAACGCAAATGGTTGAGCAGTATGAGGCAAGGGTGATCAGGCAAACTCTTCAAAAGCTGAATGGAAATAAAACCAAGACAGCAAAAATGCTTGGGCTCTCAGTCAGGAATCTTTACTACAAATTGGAGAAATACGAAATTGCAAAAGATGGCATGCAATAAATTTCATACCATGCAATAAACTGCGCGCTTTAGCTTAATGAATAAAGCGTTTTCACAGCGTTTCAAAGTTGGCACACTTCTTGCAAGTATAATAAACGGAAGAACATCAAGAAAAAGGCGTCGATTATTATTCTTAAGTTCCTGAACCTATCCACTGGTATCGGGGGGCAAGGCATGGCGCCTGCGCTTTTCATGTAAGGGGGTTGAACAGATGACATTGGATTCGCTTCTAACGAAAGCAACCCAATATGGTGAGAAAACGGTAGCCGTAGCTGCAGCGGAAGATGAAGAAGTTCTGGAAGCAGTTGCTGAAGCAATTAAGCTGAACTTAGCAAGCTTTTTATTGTTCGGGGATGAAAAGGAAATCCGCAAAATTCTGAACGAGAAGCATAGCGAAGCAGCTGAAAGCCCTAAAGTTGAAATCATTCATACAGAATCGGCTGCGCATGCAGCTGAATTGTCAGTAAGGGCTGTGAAAGAGCAGAAAGCCAATGTGCTGATGAAGGGGAATATCCCGACGGCAGGCATCTTAAAGGCTGTCTTAAATAAAGAATTTGGTTTAAGAACAGGAAATGTTTTATCACATGTGGCTGTTTTCGAGGTTCCAGGCTTTGAAAAGTTTACGATCGTAACGGATGCAGCTATGAATATTGCACCTGATCTTAATCAAAAAGCACAAATCCTGAAAAATGCAGTTCATATTGCAAAAAGCATTGGGATTGAAAAACCTCTCGCAGCTCCAATTGCTGCAATAGAGGCAGTTAACCCTGCTATGCAGGCAACTTTGGATGCTGCAGCATTAACTCTTATGAACCAAAGAGGGCAGATTAAAGATTGTATAGTCGATGGTCCTCTGGCTTTGGACAATGCCATTTCTTTTGAAGCAGCTGAACATAAGGGAATCAAAAGCAAAGTTGCCGGACAGGCAGATATTTTATTGGTGCCGACTATAGAAGTTGGGAATGCTTTATATAAATCACTTGTCTACTTTGCGAAAGCAAAAGTAGGAGCCGTTATCGCAGGGGCCAAAGCGCCAATCGTTCTTACTTCAAGGGCGGATTCGGCAGAAAGCAAGGTTTATTCATTGGCATTAGCGATATGCTCAGCAAAGTAATAGCGCTGATATTCAGCATTTTATATAAAAAATATTAATTAAACGAACAAAAACTCTTTATAATCCGGGGAGGAAATAGAACATGGAAATCTTCAAATACTTAGAAACTTACGATTACGAACAAGTGGTGTTTTGCCAGGATAAACAATCAGGCTTAAAAGCTATTATTGCTATTCATGACACTACTTTAGGTCCTGCACTTGGCGGAACACGCATGTGGACTTATGAATCTGAAGAGGCTGCTATTGAGGATGCATTGCGCCTTGCACGCGGCATGACTTATAAGAATGCAGCAGCAGGCTTAAACCTTGGGGGCGGTAAAACAGTTATTATCGGCGATCCGCGCAAAGACAAAAACGAAGAGATGTTCCGTGCTTTCGGACGTTATATCCAAGGATTAAATGGACGTTACATTACTGCAGAGGACGTAGGCACTACTGTAGCTGATATGGATCTGATCCATGAGGAAACAGATTATGTAACAGGTATTTCACCTGCCTTCGGTTCTTCAGGCAACCCTTCACCAGTTACAGCTTATGGCGTATACAGAGGAATGAAGGCAGCAGCAAAGGCTGCATTCGGAACTGACTCTTTAGAAGGCAAAACAATTGCCGTTCAGGGTGTTGGAAACGTTGCGTTCAATCTTTGCCGCCATCTGCATGAAGAAGGTGCACAGCTAATTGTAACAGATATTAATAAAGAAGCAGTTCAGCGTGCAGTTGAAGAGTTCGGTGCTAAAGCAGTTGAACCAAATGAAATTTATGGCGTTGAATGTGATATTTATGCACCATGTGCGTTAGGTGCAACGGTTAATGATGATACAATTCCGCAGCTGAAAGCAAAAGTAATTGCTGGAGCTGCCAACAATCAGCTTAAAGAAACCCGCCATGGTGATTTAATCCATGAAATGGGCATTGTTTATGCACCTGATTATGTAATTAATGCAGGCGGAGTTATCAATGTTGCAGATGAGCTGTACGGATACAACCGTGAACGTGCAATGAAGAAAGTTGAAACTGTATACAATAATATTGAAAAAGTTATTGATATTGCTAAAAGGGATGGAATTCCGACATATAAAGCGGCTGACCGCATGGTTGAGGAAAGAATTGAAAGAATGCGTAATTCACGCGGACAATTCCTCCAAAACGGCCATCATATCCTCAGCCGCAGATAGGTTTTAGGAAGAAGAGGAATTTAGCCTGGCTTTCCTGATATGCAAAGCGCTGAATTATGAATTCAGCGTCTTTGCCTTTAAAAGCAGAGTAGAAAAAATGCAGCGGCAGATAAAGTACCTTGAGTAAGAGATGCTTTTACAAGGGAGATTTCCGCTCTATATGGAGGTTTAAATGTGCTAGAACAAGAACATCGAATTCTCGTCATCAATCCGGGATCCACTTCAACTAAGATTGGAGTTTTCGATAATGAGATCTCTGTCCTGGAGAAGACATTACGCCATGATGCAGATGTCATTAATTCTTATGAAAGTATTATCGATCAGTATGAATTCCGCAAGCAGACCATTTTAGAGACGCTGGATCATGAAGGAATCAATATTTCCAAATTAAGTGCAGTGTGCGGCCGCGGCGGGCTGCTTCGCCCAATTGAAGGAGGCACATATTCTGTTAATGATGCAATGCTTGGGGATCTTCGTGCAGGTTTTGCTGGTCAGCATGCTTCTAACCTTGGCGGAATCCTGGCATATGAGATTGCTTCGGGTTTAAATATTCAATCCTTCATTGTTGATCCGGTTGTGGTTGATGAACTGGACTCAATTGCCCGTATTTCAGGCTTTTCAATGATTGAAAGAAAAAGTATTTTCCATGCTTTGAATCAGAAAGCTGTTGCCAGGAGAGTGGCCAAGGAGCTCGGCAAAAAGTATGAGGAGCTTAACCTGATCGTTACACATATGGGCGGAGGAATTACTGTTGGCGCTCATAAAAAAGGCAGAGTAGTGGATGTTAATAACGGACTTCATGGAGATGGGCCGTTCAGTCCGGAACGGGCAGGTACAGTACCTGCCGGTGATTTGGTGGGACTTTGCTACTCCGGAAGCTTTTATCGTGAAGAAGTAATGAAGAAACTTGTTGGACAAGGCGGTCTCGTTGGTTACCTGGGAACAAATGATGCAGTAAAGGTTGAAAAGATGATTGAAAACGGAGATGAGAAAGCAAAGCTTGTCTACTCCGCAATGGCTTATCAGGTGGCTAAGGAGATTGGGGCTGCCAGTGCAGTGCTTGGCGGAAAGGTTGATGCAATTATCCTTACGGGTGGTCTTGCCTATGGCAAGGGCTTTGTAAAAGAAATCAGTGAGCGGATTAGCTGGATAGCAGATGTCATCGTCCAGCCTGGTGAAAATGAGCTTCAGGCATTGGCGGAAGGTGCACTTCGCGTCCTGCGCGGTGAAGAGACTGAAAAAGAATATCCTGGAAAAACAGCTGGGAAAGCAGCATTGAAATAGAAGGGGGAAGCAACTTGGCACAGGAATATGATTTGGTGATTTTAGGCGGAGGCACAGGCGGTTATGTAGCAGCCATCCGTGCTTCACAGCTTGGTTTAAAAACGGCAATCGTTGAAAAAGGAAAACTTGGAGGGACTTGCCTTCATAAAGGCTGCATACCAAGCAAGGCGTTATTAAGAAGTGCTGAAGTGTTTGCAACTGCAAAGCACAGTGAAGATTTTGGCGTAATGACAAGCGACGTATCAATCAATTTTGGTAAGGTACAGGAACGAAAAAACAAAATCGTTGATCAGCTTCATAAAGGTGTTCAGCACTTGATGAAGCAAGGAAAGATTGATGTTTTTGAAGGAACAGGCCGCATTCTTGGACCTTCTATTTTCTCTCCAATGCCAGGGACAATTTCTGTTGAAATGAACAATGGGGACGAAAATGAAATGCTGATCCCTAAAAATGTTATTGTAGCAACTGGATCTCGCCCCCGCACCCTGCCGGGACTGGACATTGACGGACAACTTGTCATGACTTCGGATGAGGCTTTAGCTTTGGAAGAAGTCCCAAGCTCCATTATCATTGTTGGCGGTGGAGTCATCGGCATCGAATGGGCATCCATGTTATCAGACTTTGGTGCTGATGTAACAGTAATTGAATATGCAGACCGTATTATTCCTACAGAAGACAAAGAAATATCAAAAGAAATGCAGCGCCTTATGAAGAAAAAAGGAGTCAAAATTGTTACTGGAGCAAAGGTTCTTCCTGAAACCCTCCAGAAAGGTGAAGGAGTAACTATTTCAGCTGAAGTGAAAGGTTCCCAAAAGGAATTTTCCGCTGAGAAATTGCTTGTTTCTGTGGGCCGTCAGGCAAATACAGAAGGCATTGGCATTGAAAATACGGATATTCAAATTGAAAAGGGATTTATTGCCGCAAATGAATACTTCCAGACAAAGGAATCTCATATCTATGCGATTGGCGATGTCATTGGCGGACTTCAGCTGGCACATGTTGCTTCTCATGAGGGAATTGTTGCAGTGGAGCACATTGCAGGCCAGAATCCTTCTTCAATTGACTACAGCCTGGTTTCTAAATGCATTTACAGCTCACCGGAAGCAGCAAGTGTAGGATTAACAGAGGATGAAGCAAAGGAAAAAGGCCATGATGTGAAAACTGGCAAATTTTCATTCCGGGCAATCGGAAAGGCACTAGTATTTGGCGAATCCGACGGATTTGTAAAAATTGTGGCAGATAAAGATACCGATGATATTCTTGGTGTCCATATGATCGGCCCGCACGTAACAGATATGATTTCAGAAGCAGGCCTTGCACGTGTTCTTGATGCAACTCCATGGGAAGTAGCACATACTATCCATCCGCATCCGACGTTATCTGAAGCAATCGGTGAAGCTGCCCTTGCTGTAGATGGAAAAGCAATTCACGGATAAAAATCCGATTAAATAAAATAAGTCCAGGTCTCAAATTGGAGCCCGGGCTGATACATATTAGCTTAGGAGGTTGTATAAATGGCTGAAAACCGTCATAAAGATTTAGGTTTAAGTGATGAGAAAGTTCTTGAAATATATGAGACGATGCTATTAGCCCGCCGTCTTGATGAGCGCATGTGGCTTTTGAACCGTGCTGGGAAAATTCCGTTCGTTATTTCATGCCAGGGGCAGGAAGCTGCACAGGTAGGTGCCGCGTTTGCTCTTGATCGCGAGAAGGACTATGTTCTTCCATATTATCGTGACATGGGTGTTGTTCTGACATTTGGCATGACCGCAAGGGAATTAATGCTGTCAGGGTTTGCTAAAGCTGAGGATCCAAACTCAGGCGGACGCCAAATGCCTGGACACTTCGGCCAAAAGAAAAACCGGATCGTGACAGGATCTTCTCCTGTTACTACACAGGTGCCCCATGCTGTTGGTGTAGCTCTCGCCGGAAAGCTTGAAGGAAAGGACCTGGTAACTTTTGTAACATTTGGTGAAGGTTCTTCAAACCAGGGAGATTTCCATGAAGGTGCGAACTTTGCAGGTGTTCATAAGCTTCCTGTAATCTTTATGTGTGAAAATAATAAATATGCAATCTCTGTTCCGATTGAAAAGCAGCTTGCTTGCGAAAATGTGTCTGACAGAGCTATTGGCTATGGTATGCCAGGTATAACAGTTGACGGAAACGATCCGCTTGAAGTTTATAAAGCTGTGAAAGAAGCAGCAGACAGAGGCCGCCGCGGAGAAGGTCCGACATTAGTCGAAACCGTTTCATACCGTTTAACACCACACTCATCTGATGATGATGACCGAAGCTACCGTGCTCCTGATGAAGTGGCTGAAGCAAAAACAAAAGATCCGATTATTACTTTTGGCGCCTACCTGAAAGAAAATGGCGTTATGGACGATGCGATTGAAAAGGAAATCAATGACCGGGTTATGAAACTGGTAAACGAAGCAACTGATTATGCTGAAAATGCTCCATATGCAGAAGCGGAATCTGCTTTAAAGCATGTATATGCTGAACAGTAAGGGGGAGAGAATATGGCTGTAATTTCTTATATCGATGCGGTGACTATGGCAATCCGCGAGGAAATGGAAAGAGATCCAAAGGTATTTGTTTTAGGTGAAGACGTAGGTAAAAAAGGTGGCGTATTTAAAGCGACACAAGGACTATATGACAAATTTGGGGAAGACCGCGTAATTGATACTCCGCTTGCTGAATCAGCGATTGCAGGGGTTGGAATCGGTGCAGCAATGTATGGAATGCGTCCAATTGCAGAAATGCAATTTGCCGACTTCATTATGCCGGCTGTTAACCAGATTATTTCAGAAGCGGCACGCATCCGCTATCGTTCAAATAATGACTGGAGCTGTCCGATTGTAGTACGTGCACCATATGGCGGCGGTGTTCATGGAGCACTTTATCATTCCCAGTCTGTCGAAGCTGTATTTGCTAATCAGCCGGGACTTAAGATTGTTATGCCTTCTACCCCTTATGATGTTAAGGGTTTATTGAAAGCAGCAATCCGTGATGAGGATCCGGTGCTGTTTTTTGAACATAAGCGTGCATATCGCCTGATTAAAGGTGAGGTTCCTGATGATGATTATGTGCTGCCAATCGGAAAAGCGGATGTAAAACGCGAAGGTGAAGATATCACGGTCATCACTTATGGCCTATGCGTCCATTTTGCTCTTCAGGCTGCTGAAAGACTTGCTAAAGACGGCATTTCAGCGCACATCCTGGATTTAAGAACGGTTTATCCGTTAGATAAGGAAGCAATTATTGAAGCTGCATCTAAAACAGGAAAAGTACTACTTCTTACTGAGGATAATAAAGAAGGAAGTATCATGGGCGAAGTAGCTGCCATTATTGCAGAGAACTGCCTGTTTGAGCTGGATGCACCTATCAAACGCCTTGCCGGCCCTGATGTACCGGCGATGCCTTATGCTCCGACTATGGAAAAATACTTTATGGTCAACCCTGATAAAGTAGAAAAAGCAATGCGTGAATTGGCTGAATTTTAATAATGGCAAATTAGTTAATAAAAAGGGAAAGCTCGCAGATGGTGCGGCACTCAGGCTGAACTCCATTCCGGATCAGCTGCACCTGCTGCATGACCCGCATAGTGCGGGCAGCTAGAAGGAGGTTACTCAGGTGGCTATTGAACAAATAAAAATGCCCCAGCTTGGGGAAAGTGTTACAGAAGGGACTATCAGCAAATGGCTGGTTTCCGTTGGAGATAAAGTAAATAAGTATGACCCGCTTGCTGAAGTAATGACTGACAAAGTAAACGCAGAGGTACCGTCCTCTTTCTCTGGTGTAATCAAAGAATTGATCGCAGAAGAAGGCGAAACGTATGAAGTAGGCCAGGTGATTTTGACTATTGAAACTGAAGGCGGCAGTGAAGCTGCTCAGGATGCTCCAGCAGAGACGAAAGCAGAGGAAAAGACTCCTGCTGCATCTTCAGCCTCGGCGCCTTCTGCACCCGCGGCACCTGTTAAAGCAGCAGATGCCCCAAAAGGAGTCCGCTATTCACCAGCAGTTTTAAAGCTTTCTCAAGAGCATGGCATCGACTTGAACCAAGTAGCGGGTACAGGCGGCGGCGGACGCATCACCCGTAAAGATCTAATGAAAATCATTGAGTCTGGAGATATTCCGACAGCAGCAGCAGCTGCTGCCGCACCGGAAAAGACAGAAGCGCCAGCACCGGCTCCAGCAGCTTCCCAGCCAGCAGCATCCAAACAGGCAGCGACAGCACCTAATGTACCGGTAATGCCAGGTGATGTTGAAATCCCTGTTACCGGAGTGCGAAAGGCGATTGCTGCCAATATGCTCCGCAGCAAACATGAAGCACCTCATGCCTGGACAATGATGGAAGTGGATGTTACAAATCTTGTTGAATACCGCAACAGCATTAAAGGGGAGTTTAAGCAAAAAGAGGGCTTTAACCTTACATTCTTTGCTTTCTTCGTAAAAGCAGTTGCACAGGCCCTTAAGGAATTTCCGCAGATTAATTCCATGTGGGCAGGAGATAAGATCATCCAGAAGAAGGATATCAATATTTCCATTGCAGTAGCAACAGATGACGCGTTATTCGTTCCGGTCATCAAAGCGGCTGATGAAAAGACGATTAAAGGTATTGGCCGTGAAATTAATGATCTTGCCTTAAAGGTGCGTACAGGAAAACTGACATCTGCTGAAATGCAGGGTGGAACTTTCACTGTGAATAATACCGGATCATTTGGTTCCGTACAGTCTATGGGCATTATCAATTATCCGCAGGCTGCAATTCTTCAGGTTGAATCAATTGTGAAACGTCCTGTTGTCATGAACAATGGCATGATTGCTGTCCGTGATATGGTTAACCTTTGCATGTCACTTGATCACCGTGTGCTTGACGGCCTGGTATGCGGACGCTTCCTGCAGCGCGTAAAGGAAATACTGGAGAACACATCTAAAGAAAATACATCTATTTATTAATAAGTGAAATTACCGCTGCCCTGCTTTGGGTCAGCGGTTTCTTATTGTTCATTGCTTGTTTCTCTTTTGTATACTAAAATAGGTGTATGGAGAATTTAGAATTTTATTATAATTTTCTTGCGGCATTGTTTCTTAACAGAAACGGGACCGCTGCCGCATGAGGGGAGGGAACGCTGTCAGCTACAAGGACAGCAGATTATGTCATTAGAGAAAATGATTGAAGAAAAATTCCCGCAGCAGACTAATGAAGACTGGGAACAAAGTGCAGAAAAAGCTCTTAAAGGGAAATCCTTAGGGACATTATCACGAAATACATATGAAAACATAAAATTGAAACCGCTTTATTCCAGAGAAGACCTCACCGATAACCCTTTATCTCAGTATCCTGGTGCAGAAGACTTCAGAAGGGGCTCATATGCTTCCGGATACCTGAGAGAAGAATGGAAGGCTGCCCAGAAACTTAATGCGTCAGCTTCCGAAGAGCTGGCAGAAAAACTCCATGATGCCGTAGCGAAAGGGCAGACAGCGCTGGCTTTCCAGCCAGAACAGTTAACTAATCCAGAGAAGATCAGCATCGCTGTTGGAGAACTTTATAAAAAATATCCTTTCAGTGTGGATGCCGGTCAAAATCACCATCAATTAATAGAAGAACTTGCGAAATTAAGTGAAAGCGAAAAAATCACAGGATATATTGCAGCAGACCCGCTTGCGATTGCTGCTGCAGACAAAATGAACGATCGCTCAATCGATGAACTTTACGGAAAGTTGAATGAAACGGCCAATGCGGCAGCTGAACATATGCCAAGCCTGAAAACCATCATGGTAAATACTGCTATTTATCATAATGGAGGCGCGAATGCCGTCCAGGAACTTGCTTTTGCATTGGCAGCAGGAGTAAACCACCTGCAATATTTTTTTGGAAAAGGCAAAAAACTAGAAGAAATACTATCCAAAATGCTATTTAAGTTTGCCGTTGGCTCGAACTTTTTTATGGAGATTGCCAAGCTGCGTGCAGCAAGGGTTTTATGGGGCAAGGTGGCAGAAGTATATGGAGCTGAGAGAGACAGTAAAAAAATGGTCATTGCAGCAGAAACGTCCTCATTTACTAAGTCAGCTTATGATTCTTATGTGAATATGCTGAGAGCGGGGAATGAAGCGTTTGCAGCAGTTTTGGGAGGAGTCCAATACCTGCACGTCAGTCCGTATAATGAACCGGAAGGAGCACCTTCTCCTTTTTCAGACCGAATTGCCCGAAACACCCAGCTTATTCTAATGGAAGAGGCGCATCTGCTGAAGGTCTCTGACCCGTCGGGCGGGTCCTGGTATGTGGAGCATCTGACGAATGAACTGATTGATAAAGCCTGGGAACTTTTCCTTGAGATAGAAGAGCTTGGAGGAATGGCTGAAGCTCTCCAGACAGGGTGGGTTCAGAGTCAGATTTCTCAAGTTCTTGAAAAGAAGCAAAAAGATGTTCATACAAGAAAACAAAGTATCATCGGAACAAATATTTATGCTAGCCCTGATGAAAAGCCGCTTCAAACAGAAGCTGAAACCATTGAAAACAGCAAGAATGTTATCAAGCCAATCCCGCAGGTTCGGCTTTCAGAGTCATTCGAAGGTTTGCGGAGTTTATCGGAAAGATTACAGGAAAAGGGGATACGTCCTCAAGCAGGACTAATCTGTCTGGGAGAATTGAAGAATCATAAGGCCCGTGCTGATTTTATTGCAGGCTTCCTGGCACCCGGAGGGGTTAATGCAGTCAGAAGCGGTTCTGTAGAGAACCCGGAAGATGCTAAAGCATTTATCCAAGAAACAAATTGCAGGCATTATTTTATTTGCGGATCAAACGACCAATATGAAAGCATGGCTGTTCCTTTAATTAAACAACTGAAAGAAGATTTTCCGTCAGCTGCAATCTATTTAGCCGGCCTTCCTGAAGAGAGAAAAAGGGATGAATATAAAGATGCTGGAATCAGCGGATACATTCACGTGAAAAGCGATTGCTATGAAACTCTCTTAACTATGCTAAACGAGATGGAGGTGGCAAACAATGGCCGATAAACCAGATTTTAAAAGCCTGGATATTCATAAAGTGAAACAATCAGCAAAGAATGAGTGGAAAAGGAAAGCGGAGGAAGAGATCAATTCATCCATCGATAATCTTCTTTTTGAAACAAATGAGAGGATACAAATAAAGCCGCTGTACACAAATGAAGACCTAAAAGATATGGAGCACTTAAACGATAAGCCGGGGCTTCCTCCATATACAAGGGGACCTTATTCAACCATGTATGTGAACAGGCCCTGGACTGTACGTCAATATGCCGGCTTTTCTACTGCAGAGGAAAGCAATGCTTTCTACCGGCGCAATCTTGCCATGGGGCAAAAGGGTTTATCAGTCGCTTTTGATCTTGCCACCCATAGAGGCTATGATTCTGATCATCCAAGAGTCGAAGGGGACGTAGGGAAAGCTGGCGTGGCCATTGATTCCATCCTGGACATGAAGACACTGTTTGATGGGATCCCTTTAGATCAAATGTCTGTATCTATGACGATGAATGGAGCAGTTTTGCCTGTTATGGCTTTTTATATTGTCACAGCGGAAGAGCAGGGAGTGAGCCAGGAGAAGCTTTCGGGAACGATCCAGAATGATATTCTAAAAGAATATATGGTGCGCAACACCTATATATATCCGCCGGAAATGTCTATGAAGATCATTGCCGATATATTTGAATATACATCAAAATACATGCCGAAGTTCAATAGCATCAGCATCTCGGGCTATCATATGCAGGAAGCGGGTGCACCTGCTGATATTGAGCTTGCCTATACGCTCGCAGATGGACTCGAATATGTAAGAACTGGACTTAAAGCCGGAATAGATATTGATTCTTTTGCACCGAGACTCTCGTTTTTCTGGGCTATCGGCATGAACTACTTTATGGAAGTGGCAAAAATGAGGGCAGCCCGCTACATTTGGGCAAAAATGATGAAGACCTTCGAACCCGGTAATCCTAAATCAATGGCTCTTAGAACGCATTCTCAAACCTCAGGCTGGAGCTTGACCGAGCAGGACCCATTCAATAATGTAACAAGGACTCTTCTTGAAGCGCATGCAGCAGCGATGGGGCACACTCAATCCCTTCATACGAATGCATTGGACGAAGCCATCGCGTTGCCGACGGATTTTTCAGCCCGTATAGCGAGAAATACACAGCTGTACCTTCAGGAGGAAACAGGTATCACGAACGTAATTGATCCATGGGGCGGTTCTTATTATGTCGAAGCTTTAACAGGTCAGTTAATTAAGCGCGCCTGGGAGCATATTGAAGAAATCGAGAATCTTGGCGGAATGGCCAGGGCAATTGAGACAGGATTGCCAAAAATGAGAATCGAAGAAGCGGCCGCCAGAAGGCAGGCACAAATCGATTCAGGAAAAGAAACTATTATTGGGGTGAATAAATACCGGCTGGAAAAAGAAGAGCCGATTGACATTCTGGACATCGACAACACAGCTGTACGATTGAAGCAGATCGAAAAGCTGGAGCGGCTAAAGGCCTCCCGCGATAATGAGAAAGTTGCTGAGGCCATGGAGGCTATTACAAAAGCTGCTGAATCAGGAGAAGGTAACCTTCTTGAGCTTGCAGTAAATGCAGCACGGGTTAGAGCCACTCTTGGCGAAATTTCCGAAGCAATTGAAAAAGTGGCCAGCCGCCATAAAGCGATTATTCGTTCAATCAGCGGCGTGTACAGTTCTGCTTTTTCCAATGAAGAAGAAATTGCAGAAGTTAAGCAGATGACAGATGAATTCCTTGAAAATGAAGGAAGAAGACCGCGGATTCTGATTGCTAAGATGGGACAGGATGGCCATGATAGAGGAGCAAAAGTCATTTCAACAGCCTTTGCCGATCTTGGCTTTGATGTTGATATCGGCCCTCTGTTCCAGACTCCGGAAGAAACAGCTCTTCAGGCGGTTGAAAATGACGTTCATGTCATTGGCATCAGTTCACTTGCTGCAGGCCATAAAACCCTTCTGCCGCAGCTTGCTGCTGAACTGAAGAAACTGGATAGGGAAGATATTATTGTAGTCATCGGCGGGGTTATTCCGGCACAGGATTATCAATATTTATATGAGCATGGTGCTTCTGCCATTTTTGGCCCGGGCACTGTCATTCCAGTGGCTGCCCAAAAGGTCATCAGGGAGATATACAGCCGTCTGGGGTACGAGGAAGTGACCCAGTAAATGACTGAGAATAAAAAACCGGAATGGTTTGATGAAGAAAAGGCAGAAAGTTTTACAAGCACCGTGCGCAGTGGTGTGGATTCAGGTGAGCCGAAGCAGAAATTCGAGAAAATAGGCAGGTTTCAAAAAAAATCTGCCTCTCTGCCGGATCTTAACGTTCTTGAAGAAGGCATCATGAGTGGCAGCAGACCTGTTCTTGCACGAGCGATCACTCTGATTGAAAGTAACGCAGAGCATCATTTTCGCCATGCACAGGAACTCCTGCACAGGCTTCTGCCTCATTCAGGGCGATCGCTCAGGATTGGGATAACCGGAGTGCCGGGGGCAGGAAAGAGCACGTTCATTGAATCTTTTGGGACCTATCTATGTGATGCTGGTTTGAAAGTAGCTGTGCTCGCTGTAGATCCAAGCTCAAGCTTAAGCGGCGGCAGCATCCTTGGCGATAAAACAAGAATGGAGCAGCTATCAAGAAACCCGCGTGCTTTCATAAGACCTTCTCCTTCAGCAGGGAAACTGGGAGGAGTACACAGAAAAACAAGAGAGACCATGCTGCTGTGTGAAGCAGCAGGCTTTGATGTTATTCTCGTTGAAACAGTCGGTGTGGGACAAAGTGAAGTCATTGTCAGGGAAATGGTGGACTTTTTTATGCTTTTAACATTGACCGGGGCAGGGGATGAACTGCAGGGAATGAAAAAGGGCATTATGGAACTGGCTGATGCGGTAATTGTCAATAAAGCCGATGGAAGCAATAAAAAATTGGCCGAGAAAACAAAAGCTGAGTATAACCGTATCCTTCACTTTCTTCAGCCAGCTACTAAAGGATGGCAATCGGAAGCTTATACCTGCTCATCTGTTTTTAACGAAGGCATCCCTGAGATCTGGAATATGATAAAAACGTTTGAAAACACGGCAAAGACATCAGGAGTTTTTGAAGAAAGAAGAAGGTTCCAGGCAAAACAATGGATCCATTCCATGATCCTGGATCAGCTTCAATTCAGCTTTTTTTATCATCCTGCCATAAAACCGCTCCTTCCAAAAATCGAAAACGAGGTCATCGCAGGAAACAGGACGGTTACATCTGCAGTTGAAGAATTGTTTAATCTTTATACAAAAAGGTAGAGCTTTCCGTTCCAGGAGCTTTTTCCTGAAGGCAAAAAATGGCCAGTGCCTTGCGGGCACTGGCGAATCTAGGGAGTTTAGGGGTATGGATCTAGCTGTAGTTTTATCTTTCCCCGATAATCCAAAAGCTAAACTTTTTTATTCAAAAAATTGACTTGATTGTAAAATTTACTGTTGTATTGGTATTATGTATATAGTCAAGAGAATTTTTAACTGAGGAGTGATGACTTTGAATATGGATTTTAATTTATTTATGAATGACGTTGTCAGGCAGGCGCGTCAGGAAATAACACATGCCGGCTTTACTGAATTAACGACACCGGATGAAGTGGATGAGGCCCTTAATAAAAAGGGAACAACACTTGTAATGGTGAACTCTGTCTGCGGATGTGCAGGCGGAATTGCCCGTCCTGCGGCCATGCACTCCCTGCATTATGATAAACGCCCTGACAATTTGGTTACGGTATTTGCGGGACAGGATAAAGAAGCAACTGAAAAAGCTAGATCTTATTTTACAGGCTATCCGCCTTCATCACCATCTTTTGCACTTCTCAAAGATGGAGAGCTATGCACGATGATCGAGCGCCACGAAATCGAAGGCCATGAACCTATGGCAGTTGTCCAAAAACTGCAGGATGCCTTTGAGAAATATTGCGAAGAGCTTTAAACAGAGAAAAGTCCCGAAATACGGGACTTTTTTTGTATACATTTTATCTGAATAATTAAACTTCTAATAAATAATTAAAAACCTTATTGCATAAATATAAAAATCTGTTAAAATTCATTTTAGTGAATATTTATTAATAGCTATGCAGAGATTATTCATATTTTATAGGGGGAAACGAAAATGAAAAAAGTCATCATGATTGCTTTAAGCATACTTTTAGTTGGCGTATTAGCTGCATGCGGCACAAGTGAAGAAGCCAGCACTAAAAGCGGCTCAGGGGAAAACTCAGATAAAAAAGTATTAACAATGGGTACGTCAGCGGATTATCCGCCATTTGAATATGTAGATTCAGCAAAAGGGGAAGAAATCATCGGATTTGATGTGGATTTGGCCAAAGCGATCGCTGGAAAATTGGGCTATGAAATCCAAGTGAAGGATATGGACTTTAACGGACTGATCCCTGCACTGGAAACGAGCCAGGTTGATTTTGTTTTAGCAGGTATGACTCCTACTGAAGAGCGTAAAGAAAACGTTGATTTCAGCGATGTATATTATACAGCGAGCCACATGATTGTTTCTAAAAAAGGCAGCGGAATTGAATCATTGGAAGATTTAGACGGAAAAACAATAGGTGTGCAGCTTGCCTCTATTCAGGCAGATAAGGCAGAAGAAATTGCTGAAACAGTTGATATGACTGTGGAAAACCGTAACCGCATCCCTGAATTAATTCAGGAAATTATGGCAGGCCGATTTGATGCAGCCATGATTGAAGACACAGTTGCTAAAGGATATTTTGAAAAAAATAAAGACCTTGCCGGTTTCACCATTGAAGAAGCTGAAACTGAGGCAGGTTCTGCCATTGCTTTTCCTAAAGGCAGTGAATTAACTGAAAAATTTAATGCAGAGCTTTTGAAGATGAAAGAAAACGGTGAATTGGAAGAACTGATCGTAAAATGGTTTGACAACAAATAATTCGCTGTGAATTGGCGTCCAAGGCATATTTTCCTTTGGACGCTTTATTCTTCCCGGAAAATAAATTACTTATAGAAAGGATGGAAAGCTAGTGAATCTGGATTTTCAGCAGTTCATTCCCTCCCTTCCATATATACTTAAAGGCATTGGCGTCACGCTGCAAATTGTGTCTATGGCAGGCATACTGGGTTTTGTATTAGGTATTATTCTATCATTCTTTAAAATTAGCAAATTTAAATTTCTTGGCTGGATTGCAGATGCCTACACATCCGTTTTTAGAGGAACACCTCTTGTTCTTCAGCTGATGCTCATCTATTATGGGTCACCCCAGCTGATCGGGTATAAAATTGATCCTTCCACAGCTGCCGTCCTGTCTTTTGGGCTTAATTCAGCGGCCTATATTTCGGAGATTATCAGGGCGGGAATTTTGGCGGTGGATAAAGGGCAAAGTGAAGCGGCAATGGCACTGGGCGTTCCATACAGGCCGGCCATGATGGATATCATACTTCCGCAGGCAATGAAAAACATTTTGCCTGCTTTAATGAACGAGTTTATTACTCTAACAAAAGAGTCTGCGATCGTAACAGTCATTGGGGTAACAGACGTGATGCGCCGGGCTTACATCGTGGGAGGCGAAAAGTTTTCCTACTTCGAACCGATACTGATTGCCGGGCTGATTTATTACATTATGGTTATGGTTCTGACTGTGCTCGGAAAAGGAATTGAAAGGAGAATGAGACGCAGTGATTAAAGTGGAAAATTTGCATAAGCATTTCGGTAAACTTGAAGTTCTCAAAGGAATTTCAACCAATGTTAAAGATGGCGAAGTAGTGGCTGTAATAGGTCCGTCCGGTTCCGGTAAATCAACGTTCCTCCGCTGCATCAATCTCCTGGAAATGCCAACAGACGGCAGGATCATGATTAATGGGCAGGACATTACGGATAAAAGCACGAACATAATTAAAGTGCGCCAAAATGTGGGGATGGTGTTTCAGCATTTTCATTTATTCCCCCATAAAACTGCCCTGCAAAACCTGACCTATGCACCGATGAAGGTTAAGGGATTATCAAAATCGGAAGCTGAGAAAACAGGGCTCGAGCTTTTGGAGAAAGTAGGATTATCTGCCAAAGCACACGAATACCCCAATCGGTTATCCGGGGGGCAGAAACAAAGGGTTGCGATTGCAAGAGCTCTTGCCATGCAGCCTGAAGTTATGCTGTTTGATGAGCCAACATCTGCTCTTGACCCGGAAATGGTGAAAGAAGTGCTGGACGTTATGAAGAATTTAGCACATACTGGCATGACAATGGCGATTGTTACCCATGAAATGGGCTTTGCCCGTGAAGTGGCAGACAGGGTGCTGTTCCTGGATGGCGGTGAACTTGTAGAGGATTCCTCCCCTGAAGAATTTTTTTCTAATCCTAAGAGTGAACGTGCAAGGGATTTCTTGCAAAAAATGCTATAATCGATATATGCTATGGGAGAAGATGATCAAAATGATCATCTTCTCTTTCGCATTTAAATACCTGAAAGCCTTCTTAAAATTAGATGGGGCAATTGAAAATAGGAGTTTGAATAAATGAAGTACAGAATTGGCTACCGGACAATCAAGACTGCAGTGGGGACTTCCATTAGCATCATGATTGCACAGATGCTGCAGCTTGATAATTTTGTTTCTGCGGGCATCCTGACTATATTATGCATAAAAGTCACAAAGAAAAAATCACTCCGGGCTTCATGGGACCGATTTTTTGCCTGTCTGCTGGCAATGGCATTTTCTTCTTTGTTTTTTGAGGGCATTGCTTACCATCCGCTTGTAATTGGACTGCTGCTGCTGTTTTTTATTCCGGCAGCTGTCATGGCAAAGGCCAGCGATGGAATTGTAACAAGCTCAGTTATTATTTTGCATATTTATTCTGCAGGAGAAGTCTCAAAGGACCTCTTGCTGAATGAATTGGGCATAATTATTGTCGGAATCGGTGTTGCGCTAATCGCGAACCTTTACATGCCGAGCCTGGAATCGAAGCTTAAGGAATATAGACTTGAAATAGAAGAAAATTTTAAGGTTATCTTTGACGAAATCGTGAGGTATTTGCGTACCCATGAAAGCAGCTGGGACGGCAGAGAAATTACTGAAACAATGGAAATGATCGATGAGGCAAAAGCGCTGGCCTTCAGGGATGTTGAAAACCACTTTCGAAGAGATGAAAATTTATATTATCATTATTTCAAAATGAGGGAAAAACAATTTGAAATTATTGAGAGAGTTCTTCCAAGTGTCACTTCCATTGCACTCCCTGTTGAACAGGGGGAGATGATCGCTGATTTTATTGAAGAATTATCAGAGCATATCCACCCAGGCAATACGGCCCTGCTATTCCTGGAGAAATTGTACCGTATGAAGGTTTCTTTTGAAAATATGGAGCTCCCCAAAACGAGGGAGGAATTTGAAGCACGTGCTGCCCTGCTTCACTTTGTAAAAGAAATGGAACAGTATTTAATTATTAAGAGCTCTTTTAAAGGGTTAAAGGATAAGGAAATGAATCAAAGCGGGACTGCAGAAGCAAACTAAGGAAAAGGAATTGGAGCGTGAATCGTCATGCTGAAGTTTGCTGCAGCGGCCATCCTGTTTTTTTCACTTTCCCCAATCTGGCCATTGGGTCCTAATCCGCTGCCTGGAGATCCATTTCTGATTGTCAATAAACACACAAATGAAGTTGCGTTTTTACAGGATCATAAAGTGCAGAATGTCATCACAGCTGCAACCGGCAAAACGGATGACCTTACACCGGAAGGGCTGTTCTCAGTGACTGTAAAGGCAGCTGATCCTTACTACAGAAAAAAGGACATAAAAGGCGGTGACCCCCGGAATCCGCTCGGCACAAGGTGGATTGGGTTTGACGCAGAAAATACTGATGGCAGAATCTATGGCATTCACGGGACGAACGATCCTTCGTCCATCGGCAGATATGTCTCCAATGGATGTATCAGATTGCAGAATGAGGCAGTCGAGTCGTTATATGAATCCGTGCCAATTGGAACAAAAATCCTAGTGGTCACCTCAGCTAAAAGTTTTGAGGAACTTGGAAGAGATTACGGTGCCATAAAAAAAGATAATTGAAAGCTTGTACAGCTGCATCTGAATGGATGCAGCTTTTTAATGAGCTGGATGAACGCTAACTTCGGACTCTGCAGTTCAGATTTCTGCCTCTGGTGTCCGAAGTTGAACTGGGTTCGGACTCTGAAACTCGGATTTGGCCATTCTCTGTCCGAAGTTGCTCAATGTTTGGACTCAACTATCTGGTTCCCTGCTTTTTATGTCCGAAGTTTCTCCAGCTCGTGAGATTTAGTTAAAAAGGATCAGCAAAAACAATCAAACAAAAAAGCTGCCCGGAATTGCCATCCGGGGCAGCTGAATGATGAATAGAGTTCCCTTGTTATAAAAACATCGCCATACCCATAATGAGGGTAGATGCGAGCATCGCAAATATCATTAGATAGACAATTACTTTCGCTAGTTTCTTATTTGACATTCTATGCCTCCTCGTCCCAATTCTTACTCTTATTTTACTAAGAATCATCAAATTGAACAACCGCTCAATTTTTAAAAGGGTTTTCGACATTTTTAACGAATATTTAAATTATGGAATCAAATTTTGCCGCATTCTGCGGAAAATGAATATATTATGACATCCAGAAGGAGGGAAATAGATGATTAAGAAGGTGGATCATATTGGAATTGCTGTCAGGTCTATTGATGAAGCGCTTCCATTCTATACTGAAACGCTTAAGCTTGAGTTTCTAGGAATAGAGGAAGTAGACAGCCAGGGAGTAAAGGTGGCGTTTATTCAAGCGGGGAAAACGAAACTTGAGCTGCTGGAGCCGACAAGTGAAGAAAGCCCAATTGCCAAGTTTATAGAAAAGCGGGGCGAAGGGCTGCATCATGTAGCACTGGGAGTTGACAGCATACAAGAACGTATAAACGAAATGAAGGAACAGGGTATCAGGATGCTGCAGGATGAACCTAAGATTGGAGCGGGCGGTGCCCATGTAGCTTTTATGCATCCGAAATCAACAGGCGGTATTTTATATGAATTCTGTGAAAAGAAAGGATTGAAATAAGGCATGGCAGACATCTATGAGAAAATAAATGAGTTATACGACAGGCGCCGGGAAGTAGAACTGGGCGGAGGGGATGAGCGTATACAAAAACAGCATGAAAAAGGAAAATTGACTGCCCGGGAACGAATCGATTTATTAGTAGATCCGGGAACTTTCGTTGAGCTTAATCCATTTATTGAGCACCGCAGCACGGATTTTGGACTGGAAAACCAAAAAGGGCCTGGAGATGGTGTTGTAACTGGATATGGAAAGGTCAACGGACGTCCTATCTTCTTATTCTCCCAGGACTTTACCGTTTTTGGGGGCGCTCTCGGAGAAATGCATGCAAAAAAAATTGCCAATGTAATGGATTTAGCAGCTGAAAATGGAGCTCCATTTGTAGGCTTGAATGATTCCGGCGGCGCCAGAATTCAGGAAGGTGTTGTTTCCCTTGATGGGTATGGCCATATTTTCTACCGGAATTCCATTTATTCAGGAGTGATTCCGCAGATTTCAGTCATCATGGGGCCTTGTGCCGGTGGTGCAGTATATTCTCCGGCGATCACGGATTTTGTCTTTATGGTGGAAAAGACGAGCCAGATGTTCATAACCGGACCAAAAGTAATCGAAACAGTGACTGGGGAGAAAATTTCTCCTGAGGATCTTGGCGGTGCGCGTGTGCACAATACGATCAGCGGAAACGCTCACTTTAGAGGGGAGTCCGAAGAGGAAGTGATTGGGCAGGTGCGGAGTCTGTTAAGCTACCTTCCGCAGAATAACGAAGAAAAACCGCCTATGTCCAAATGGGATGAAGAAGATGATTACCGTCCGGATTTGACAGATGTTATTCCCTTTGATGCCCTTCGTCCATATGACGTTCGAAAAGTCATTGAACAGGTAGTGGATAACGATACTTTTATGGAGGTACAGCGCGACTTCGCTAAAAATATTGTAGTCGGCCTTGCCCGGATCAAGGGTGAAACGGTGGGACTTGTCTGCAATCAGCCGAAGGTGATGGCAGGAGGCCTTGATATAGATTCTTCTGATAAGGCTTCAAGATTTATCCGGTTCTGTGATTCCTTTAATATTCCACTTATAACATTTGAGGACGTTACAGGATTTTTCCCGGGTGTTAAACAGGAGCATGGCGGAATTATACGGCACGGAGCAAAGATTCTCTATGCATACTCAGAAGCAACCGTGCCAAAGCTTACTGTTATTTTAAGAAAAGCATTCGGAGGAGCTTACGTTGCGCTTAACAGTAAATCTATTGGCGCAGATCTTGTTTTTGCATGGCCGAATGCGGAAGTAGCCGTAATGGGTCCTCAAGGTGCAGCCAACATTATTTTTGCAAGGGAAATCCAGAATAGTGATGATCCCGAGGCCACCAGGGCACAAAAAATCGAAGAGTACAGAGAAAAGTTCGCCAATCCATATGTGGCAGCAAGCCGGGGCATGGTGGATGATGTCATCGATCCGCGCGAAACCAGAATCAAGCTCATACAGGCGCTTGAAATGCTTCGCAATAAAAAAGAAAGCAGGCCTCATAAAAAGCATGGGAATATCCCGCTATGATGGATGCCTGATTTGCTGTGCCAAAATTTTGGAGTTATACTTGCTTAGTAAGCTTAAATTTGGAGGTTTGTACATAAATGATTAATGAGGAACGCTTATTAAACGAATTTCTGGAACTGGTGCAAATTGATTCTGAAACAAAGTATGAAGCTCAAATTGCCAAAGTGCTGAAGAAAAAATTCAGGGATCTCGGGGTTGAGGTGTACGAAGACGATACGACTGCACAGACCGGACACGGTGCAGGCAACCTCATCTGCACTCTTCAGGGAGCGAAAGAAGGAATTGATACCATTTATTTCACTTCACACATGGATACAGTTGTTCCTGGAAAAGGAATTAAACCTTCCATCAAGGACGGCTATGTTGTAACCGATGGCACAACGATCCTGGGGGCAGACGACAAGGCAGGACTTGCCGTTATGCTGGAAATTGTTAAAGTCCTGAAAGAGCAGAATATCGCTCATGGGACTATTCAGTTCATTATAACAGTTGGTGAGGAATCGGGACTGGTTGGAGCTAAAGTTCTTGATCCTTCACTTGTTAAAGCGAAGTTTGGCTATGCATTGGACAGTGACGGCAAAGTCGGAAATATTATCGTTGCCGCTCCAACCCAGGCTAAAGTTAAAGCTGCTATTCTGGGAAAAACAGCTCATGCAGGTGTTGCTCCTGAGAAGGGCATTTCTGCCATCACGATGGCATCAAAAGCGATTTCAAGAATGCCGCTGGGCCGCATTGATGGAGAGACAACGGCTAATATCGGGCGTTTTGAAGGCGGACAGCAGACGAATATCGTATGTGACCATGTTGATGTATTAGCAGAAGCACGTTCATTAATTCCTGAAAAAATGGAACAGCAGGTAGCTAAAATGAAGGAAGCATTTGAAAGTGCTGCCGAAGAAATGGGCGGCAAAGCTGAAGTGGATGTTCAGGTTATGTACCCTGGCTTTAAATTTGGCGAAGGTGATCATGTCGTAGAAGTAGCACGCAGAGCGGCTGCAAAAATCGGCCGCAGCTCCGAGCTTCTTCACAGCGGCGGCGGAAGCGATGCAAACGTGATCGCCGGCTTTGGCATTCCTACAGTTAACCTTGCTGTCGGCTATGAAGAAATTCATACAACCAATGAGCGCATGCCTATTGAAGAATTAAATAAACTGGCTGAAATGGTCATTGCCATTATTGAAGAAGTTTCAGCTTAAGCAGCAAGAAAGAGAACCGATGCGGTTCTCTTTTTTTGCTGCAGCATTCTATTTTTTCCTCACTAGTTAGAAAATAATGGCTATGGTATATTAGTTCTATATATAAGAGTTTCCGAGGGGGAAATGGGATGATTGAAAATAATAAAGCTGTCGTTTTCAGGGCAGGAAATGAGGAATATGCTACACCGGTTCCTTTTGTTATATCCATTGAGAAAATGGAAGGCATTACACCGATTCCTCATTTGCCCGGCTATGTAAGAGGAATTGTTAAAGTCAGGGGAGAGCTTATTCCTGTTGTGGATTTTGAAGAAATTCTCTACAGCCGGAAACTTGCTGATAGTGACTCCGCAAGAATGATCGTGCTGCAGACAGACGAGCTATCATTCGCCGTCCTTGTAAATGAAGCCAAGGAAATTCTCGATATTCCAGAAGGCTGCCTGAAACAGCCAGGTCTGATTGCCTATCAAAAAACCAATTATTTTATAGGTGTGGCTAATATCGATAATAGGCTGATTACTATAATCGATCCTTTAAAGCTGGTGGAATCACTGGAGGGAATAAGAGAAATAAAAGAGTATATGAAAACACAGCATACAACTGCATAGTGGACGAATTCTAAAACAGGGGATCAGAGAGAGATTCCCTGTTTTCGCTTTTACAAAAGTCTCTGATTAATAGAAAAGAAAAATATTTGCTAAAATGGAATTGAATTATATTTACAGGGAAGTGCCTGCATGAAACAAATGTATCCAAAAAACGGGAGGGTTATCCTTCATGTTGATATGAATAGTTTTTATGCTTCGGTTGAGATGGCTTATGATCCGTCATTAAAGGGTAAGCCTTTAGCAATCGCAGGGAATCCGGAGGAGAGACGCGGTATTATTGTAACTTGCAGCTATGAGGCAAGGAAATTCGGGGTAAAAACCACCATGCCTCTATGGGAGGCTAAAAAGCTCTGTCCCCAGCTGATTATCATGAAGCCTAATTTTGAGAGATATCGTGCAGCTTCTATGGGAATGTTTGATATATTGCGCGAATATTCTTCTCTTGTTGAACCTGTATCGATTGATGAAGGATATGTGGACATAACAGACAGTTATGAGTTTGGGAGCCCCATAGAAATTGCCGAGACGATCCAAAAGCAGGTATTTCAGCAGCTCGATTTGCCCTGCAGCATAGGTGTTGCCCCTAATAAATTTTTAGCCAAGATGGCTTCTGACATGAAAAAACCTATGGGGATTACAGTTCTCAGAAAAAGGGATGTTCCGCATATCCTATGGCCGATGGAAGTGGAAGAAATGCACGGAGTCGGCAGAAAAACCGGAGAAAAACTGAGAAATCTTAACATCACCACAATTGGCGAATTAGCAAAAGCGGATGAAATTATCTTAAAAGCAGCGCTGGGCATCAATGGCCCGAGGCTGAAACAAAAGGCCAATGGCCAGGATTTTAGAAAAGTCGATCCGGACTCGGCATCTGAATTTAAAAGTGTAGGAAATTCGACCACACTGCCGAGGGATGTTTCAAATCAAAGAGAGCTGCTCCATGTATTTGAAAAGTTGGCTGCACAGGTTTCTTCCAGATTGAAACGGAAAAAGGTTATGGCGGTCACTCTCGGAATTACCATCAGGTATAAGGACAGAAAAACCATTACCAGAAGCCGCAAACTGAAGAATCCGATTCAGCAGGATGAAGAAATTTACCAAATGGCAAAAGAGCTTTTTATAAAACATTGGAATGGAAATGCAGTACGGCTTCTTGGCATTACAGGGACAGACCTTGTCGAACCCGAACAGGCGGTTAAGCAGCTGGATCTGTTCAGTTTTGAAAAAGATGCCAGAAAGGAGCCGTTATTTCAGACAATGGATCTTTTGCGCAAGAAATACGGCACTAAAATAATCGACAATGCGGGTGCACTTTCGGACATGAAATTGACCAGCCCCAAAATCGGCACTGACACCAGCTTTAATAAAGACTTTTTGCATGGCAGTCCAGGAAGAAGCGATAAAAAAGAAAAAGATGATAATTCATGAGTTTTTCAGTCGGATATAAGCAAAACTAAGACAGGAAAGTTGAATCAGAATAGGAATCTTGCTAAAGTAGAGTGGATTATTTTATCGCAGTCTAACGGGCAGTAAGACCCCCACTTCAAGACTCAGAGGAATCAAAGGAGGATAAGTGGGGATCAAACTGCCCGTAAAGGCCCGATTGGTTCAACTAACAATCAGTGGGGGATAAGGAAAACCCCCACTGATTGAAGTTTCACTTTATTGGATTTTGTATGTAACGCATAAAGGCTGGAAGGGAAGTAATAAGAGATGACGAAATCACAGTTTGGTGTTATCGGCTTAGCCGTCATGGGCAAAAATCTTGCCATGAATATCGAAAGCAGAGGGTACTCAGTGTCTGTTTTTAACCGGTCACGTGAAAAAACGGATGAGATGCTTAAGGAAGTGGAAGGAAGAAACTTTAAAGGTACATATACAATTGAAGAGTTTGTTGATTCTCTGGAAAAACCCCGCAAAATCATGCTTATGGTGAAAGCAGGCGGTCCGACAGATGCGACAATTGAGCAGTTAAAGCCTCTGCTGGATAAAGGGGATATTCTGATAGATGGAGGAAATACCTTCTTTGTGGATACGCAGCGCCGCAATAAGGAATTAAGCGAGCTGGGCATCCATTTCATCGGTACGGGTGTTTCCGGCGGTGAAGAGGGCGCTTTGAAGGGACCTTCCATTATGCCTGGCGGCCAAAAAGAAGCCTACGAGCTGGTTGCCCCGATTTTTCAAGATATTGCAGCAAAGGTTAATGGCGAAGCATGCACCACATATATTGGTCCGGATGGGGCGGGGCATTATGTGAAAATGGTCCATAACGGCATTGAATACGGCGATATGCAGCTGATTTCCGAATCTTATTTTCTTTTGAAAAACGTGCTTGGTTTGACTGCTGAAGAGCTCCATAAAGTATTCGCAGAATGGAATAAAGGCGAACTTGACAGCTATCTGATTGAAATTACGGCTGATATTTTCACGAAAAAAGATGAGGAAACCGGAAAGCCGCTGGTAGATGTCATCCTTGATACAGCAGGCCAAAAGGGAACCGGCAAATGGACAAGCCAAAGTGCGCTTGACCTCGGTGTACCGCTTCCAATCATTACTGAATCCGTTTTTGCCCGATTCATTTCTGCCATGAAAGAAGAACGTGTGAATGCAAGCAAAGTTCTTCGCGGGCCAGCTGCACAGGACTTCACAGGCGATAAAAAAGCATTTATCGAGAGTGTCCGCAAAGCCCTTTACATGAGTAAAATCTGTTCATATGCACAAGGCTTTGCTCAAATGAGAGCAGCTTCCGAAGAATATGGATGGGATCTGAAATATGGTGATATTGCGATGATTTTCCGCGGCGGCTGCATTATCCGTGCGCAATTCCTGCAGAAAATCAAGGAAGCATATGACCGTAAGCCAGGCTTGAAGAATCTCCTTCTTGATCCGTATTTCAAGGAAATCGTGGAAAGCTATCAGGATGCTGCCCGTGAAATCATCAGCGTGGCTGTAAAGAACGGCATTCCTGTACCATGTTTTGCGGCTGCTTTGTCCTATTATGACAGCTACCGCACAGAAACATTGCCTGCAAACCTTCTTCAGGCACAGCGTGACTACTTTGGTGCACATACCTATCAGCGTACAGACAAAGAAGGCATTTTTCATACAAACTGGATGGAATAATAAAATAAAAACAGCGTCCGTGTGGCGCTGTTTTTTGTCTTTCAAAAAATAAAAACCCCTGCATCAGCAGGGGTTCTCAGAATCATTAACACTGTTCCACATCAAGGTCAGTTACAGGCCACCAGAAGAAACCGTCTTTTTCAAGCAGCCGGTCTGCTTCTTTAGGACCCATGGAACCGGATTCGTAATTAGGGAAGCCTTCTTCTCTTGTGTTTTCCCAAAAGTCGGAAATCTTGTCGACAAAGCTCCAGGAAAGAGCCACTTCATCCCAGTGTGTAAAGTTTGTTGCGTCACCGCGCATGCAATCATATAAAAGCCTTTCATATGCTTCAGGTGTATTCATGTCATCGATGCCTTTGTTGGCAAAGTTTAATTTTACCGGTGTGGCTTCAATGTTTTGGCCTGATTTTTGGGCATTTAAATAAAGGGTAATGCCTTCTTCAGGCTGAATATGGATCACCAGCAGGTTCGGATTTAGTGTTTGCTCAGTCTGATAATATAAGTTCATCGGAATGTCCTTGAACTGGATAACAATTTTCGTTGATTTAGCAGCCATCCTTTTTCCTGTACGAATGTAGATAGGCACACCTGCCCAGCGGAAATTGTCAATCATCAGCTTGCCTGCTACATACGTTTCGGTGTTTGATTGTTCATCCACCATCGGCTCTTGATTGTAAGCTGGTACTTCTTTTCCATTTAAATGGCCTTTTCCGTACTGGCCGCGGACAAAGTAATCTCTCACCTGATCGCCTTCAATTGGACGCATGGCTCTTAAAACTTTTACTTTTTCAGATCTGATTTCATCTGTTGTCAGGCGGATTGGCGGTTCCATTGCCAATAAGGCGACCATTTGCAGCATATGGTTTTGAACCATGTCACGAAGAGCTCCGCTTTTTTCATAGTAGCGGCCGCGTTCTTCTACACCAAGTACTTCGCTCGATGTAACCTGGATATTTGAGATATAGCGATTGTTCCATAAAGGTTCAAATATAGCATTAGCAAAACGGATCACTTCAATGTTTTGCACCATCTCTTTCCCCAGGTAGTGATCAATCCGGTAAATTTCACTTTCTGAAAAAGCTTTTCGGATTTGCTTATTAAGATGCTTCGCTGATTCAAGATCATGCCCAAATGGTTTTTCAATGACAAGACGCTTAAACCCATTTACATCTGTCAGGCCATCTGCTTTTAAATGCTCTGCAATGGTTCCGAAAAACTCAGGTGCCATGGCAAGGTAAAAAATGCGGTTGCCTTCAAGGGAATAGTGAGTATCCAAGTCTTCCGCCATGCTCTTTAATGCCAAATAGGAACTGGAATCTGTCACATCATGCGAATGATAGTAAAAGTGAGAAATAAAATCTTCAAGTTCTTTGTTATCTTTTATAGCGGACTCAACAGAGGCTTTAACACTTGCCTGAAACTCATCATTTGATAGCGGCCTTCTGGCAACCCCTACTACGGCAAAGCGATCAGACAGCCTGCCCTTTTTGTATAAGCGGTAAAGTGAGGGAAACAATTTTCTCTTTGCCAAATCCCCTGTTGCTCCAAATATCATTATTAATCCGGCCGGTTTTTCGTTTGTTTTCACGATTCTAGAACCTCTTTTCGACAAAATTTCTGTATGTAAGGCGGGACTGACTTTTGTCCGTCCTCAGCTTGAGAAGAAGCTGTTATATTGCATTACAAAAAACGTCTGTACAAGTATAAAATTGTATCTGTTTACAGCTATTTTCGCAAATATTATGTTTGTCCTTTTTACCTTAGTTTCTATCTAACAGCCAGGAACTATCCTTTCAAATAACACAAAAAACAATTGTTAATTGAATGAATTCCGAGGCTGCTATGGTATATTGTTTATATTCTTACAAGACCAGACAGGTTAACCCCTAAATTGCCGAAAGGAGGTATTTGTCATATGGACATTTTTTTTCTGGGAACGGGAGCAGGAATTCCGGCTAAACTGAGGAATGTATCTTCGATGGCTTTAAAGCTCCTGGATGAAAGAGGGAGCATATGGCTTTTTGACTGTGGCGAAGCGACCCAGCATCAAATTTTACATACAAGCATTAAACCGAGAAGAATTGAGAAAATCTTTATCACTCATCTTCATGGTGACCATATATATGGTCTGCCCGGCCTGCTTTCCAGCCGCTCTTTCCAGGGCGGTGATACAGAGGTTACTCTATATGGACCAAAAGGTTTGAAAAAATTTATTGAAGTTTCGCTATCTGTCAGCGGCACATACCTTAAGTATCCTTTAAAGGTAGCTGAAATCACTGAGGGTATTGTGCTTGATGAAGAAGATTTTAAGGTGGAAGCCCGCATGCTCGAACACGGAATATCCTCTTATGGTTACCGGATTACAGAAAAGGACCGTCCGGGCACATTGCTTGCGGACAAACTTGCTGAAGCGGGAATCAAACCGGGTCCGATATATAAGAAAATTAAGAATGGGGAAAACATAGAGCTTGAGGATGGAAGAATTCTCGAAGCAAAAAATTTCCTGGGGCCGGCTCAAAAGGGAAGAATTGTCACGGTGCTGGGAGATACCAGATTCTGCGATGCGGCAATAGATTTAGCAGCCGATGCTGACCTTTTAATACATGAGGCAACCTTCTCCGGGGGGGAAGAGAAGCTTGCATACGATTATTTTCATTCGACGACCCTGCAGGCTGCTCAGGTTGCCCTCGAGGCGAATGCAAGGAAACTTTGCCTGAATCATATCAGTTCACGATATGAACGCCAGGATTGGGAACAGCTTGTTAAAGAATCACAGACCATTTTCCCCAATACGGTTATTGCTGAGGACTTTAAAGAAATTCATATCCCGCTTGATGAAGGAGAGGCGAATTAATTGAAAACTTTCTATATCGTGCGCCATGCAAAGGCTGAGGGCCAGCCTTTCTCCGCCAAATTGACAGAAAGGGGAAGGGAACAGGCATTAAAATTAATTGATTTCTTTAAAGGCAAAGAAATTAATCGCATATACTCAAGCCCTTTTGTGAGGGCGATTGAAACAATCCGGCCGCTTGCACAGTCCAGAAATCTGGATATTATTGAGGAAAGCCGTTTGGGTGAAAGGGTGCTGAGCTCTATTCTTTTTGATGATTGGCAGGAAAAGCTTAAGCAAAGCTTTTCCGATTTTGATCTCGTTTTTGAAGGGGGAGAATCTCATTCATCAGGAATGAAACGAGCTTCTTCCCTGCTGGATGAATTAATCGCGTCCAATGAGAATCACATCGTTCTGGTCAGCCATGGCAATTTATCAACGCTGCTGCTTCGCCATTTCGATGAAAATGCAGGCTTTGAGCATCTGATGAAAATGAGTAACCCGGATGTTTTCGAGATAAAAGTAAATGGTGATGATACAGTATGGAAGCGGATTTGGAATGAAAAGTAATGCCTGGAAAAATTGAATTTTTCAAATTTGGCATTGACGGTTCTCTGCATGCATACTATAATCACACTTATACTTTAAAACATTATAGTAAAAAGCTATGAAGAGACTCTACTAAGTTTTATCTCCCTGTTTATAGAGAGCCAGTGGATGGTGGAAACTGGCACAAAGATAAAATGAATTTCATCTTGGAGCTTATCTTTCCTGCATTTAGCAGAAAAGACGGTAAATCCGTTATATTTTCGAGTGGAAAGTCACATGCTTTCAAAAAGGGTGGTACCGCGTGAATCTAAATTCACGTCCCTTTTGAAGAATGTGGCTTTTTTGTTTTTAAAAAAATTTGGAGGTACAGGCATGCAGCAAAATGAGCAATGGTCATCGAAGATAGGATTTATTTTAGCATCGGCCGGTTCGGCAATCGGACTTGGAGCAATTTGGAAGCTTCCGTATGTGACGGGAACAAGCGGAGGCGGGGCATTTATATTATTATTTCTGTTATTTTCCCTTTTAATTGGTTTTCCGCTTTTGCTGGCTGAGTTTGTGATTGGCCGCAGTACGGGGAAGGAGGCAATCTCGGCATATAAGGATATTGCTCCGGGAACTAAATGGCACTGGATAGGCTACCTTGGCGTATTCACGTGTTTTCTGCTTTTATCCTTCTATAGTGTAATAGGCGGGTGGATTCTGAAGTACATTGTATATGGGGTTACCGGGTCTATGAATGGTGCAGGCAATTATGAAGAGCTATTTGGCGCAGCCGTGTCAGACTCTGTATCTGTTGTATCGGCACAAGGGATCTTTTTATTCATAACTGTTTTAGTGGTTGCCAAAGGCGTCCAGAAGGGGATCGAGCAGGTCAGCAAAATTATGATGCCGGCTTTGTTTCTTTTATTTATTATTTTGATTGCACGATCCCTGACACTGGATAATGCGATGGAAGGCGTCTCGTTCTTTTTAAAGCCTGATTTTTCAAACCTAACGTCTGAAACCGTACTATATGCGATGGGCCAATCGTTTTTCTCCCTAAGTGTCGGGGTATCGGTTATGGTAACGTACAGCTCTTATCTATCTAAAAAAGAAAATCTGATGCAGCCTGCATTTTCTGTTGTCGGAATGAACTTATTTATTTCAGTTCTGGCTGGACTGGCTATTTTCCCTGCTGTGTTCTCATTGGGCTTTGAGCCTGCTGCAGGTCCTGGCTTATTGTTCATTGTCCTGCCATCTGTTTTTGATCAGATTCTGTTTGGGAGAGTGTTCCTGCTCTTCTTCCTTGCACTGTTTCTATTTGCAACCTTAACATCCGCTTTTTCAATGCTTGAAATTGTGGTGGCTGCTCTGACGAATAAGAAGGGAAGTGGCAGAACCCGTGCAGCCTGGCTGACAGGACTGGCAATCTTTATCGTCGGGGTCCCATCGGCATTATCCTTCAGCAGCTTATCCGATATTTCAATTTTCGGCAAAATCATCTTTGATGCTGCTGATTTCCTTGTCAGCAACATCTTGATGCCGGTAGGAGCTTTGCTGATCTCCATATTTGTGTCCTACAAAATGAAGAAAGACCTGCTGAGAAGTGAATTGATTCAAGGTTCAAAGTCGCTGAATGGAATCTTTTCCGCGTGGTATTTCCTTCTGCGCTATGTGGTTCCTCTGGTTATTATCATTGTATTCCTTGATTCACTGCAGATTATATAATAAAAACGAGGGATGGCAGCTAACAGGTGCCATCCCTCGTTTTTATGCTACAGCCATCCCCGTTCATATTGCTTAGGAGGTTCGATTGATGCACCAAGTTCGTTTGCTGCTGTCCGCGGCCAATAGGGGTCTCTCAGCAATTCTCTGGCAATAAAGATTAAATCAGCCCGTTCGTTTTGAAGGATTTCTTCAGCCTGCAGGCCGGATGTAATAAGCCCGACTGCACCAGTCTGGATATTCGCACCTTCTTTAATGGTTTCAGAGAATTTGACCTGGTAGCCCGGGTAAGTATGTATTCTGGCTGGCACTACTGCTCCGGAGCTTACATCAATTAAATCCACTCCCTGCTCCTTCATCCATTTTCCCATTTCTGCATAATCCTCTGAGGTTAACCCTTCATCATGATAATCATGGGCTGATACTCTGACAAATAAAGGGCCATCCCAAACGGCTTTAACGGCTTCAATGACTTCACGGAGGAAGCGGTATCGGTTTTCAGCCGATCCCCCATACTCATCATTCCGTTTATTGCTTAGGGGTGAGAGAAACTCATTGATCAGATAGCCGTGTGCAGCATGAATTTCAATTACTTCAAAGCCGGCTTTTTTCGCTCTTTCAGCGCCTTTTTTGAATGCCTGGACAGTTTCTGATACTTCTTCTTTTGTCATTTCTTTTGGTGTTTTCATTTTTTCATTAAATGCAATAGCTGATGGGGCGAGAATTTCTCCTTCAACAGTCGCTTTTCTGCCGGCATGCGCAAGCTGTATTCCAGATGAAGCACCGTGTTCTTTCACTAGCCCGGTTAATTCCTTCAGGCCTGCGATGTGATCGTCACTCCATATCCCCAGATCCTGAGGAGAAATCCGGCCCTGTGGAGTCACAGCTGTTGCCTCCAGGATAATTAATCCCACCTGCCCGACAGCCCGGCTCGCATAATGAATCCGGTGCCAGTTTTCAACCATTCCGTCTTCATTATGGCTTGAGTACATGCACATCGGTGCCATAACAATTCTGTTTTTAAAGGTGACACCTTTAATTGTAAAAGGTGAAAAGAGCTTCGTTTCCATAATTTCTGCCTCCTTATTTCGCTATCCTAAATATTAAGTATATCAGGCAGTTCCAAAAATGAAAAAGAACATGCATTTAGGAAGGTGTGTGCTTTCAGCGTTTATTCCTCAATTCGCTTAACTTATATAATGTACCTCTCCAGACTATGCCGCCCCGTACAAAGGTTAGAATGCTGGCACGGATTATAGAATAAATAAACAGGAGAGCTGTAATAGGAAATACAGTAAACAGAAGCGGAGAAAATTTGGACATTCTTTTTGTAATGATTGTATAAACACCTGCTATTAAAACAATGTTTGCAAGGCTTAGACTGAAAATCATTTTGTCAGTTGAAAAAATGGAGAAAAAGGGAAGCACCTGAGAAAAGAATGTGCCGGCAATTGCAAATAGCACCATGCTAATACGGTAATGAAGGCCTGCAAAAGTATTTTTCTCCAATCCTTTAAAGGCTTCTATTAAGCTTTCATACCATTCAACTTCAATCAGATCCATCGCCGTTGCAAATTTCTGCCTGAGGCCGTTCTGTTTGATTTTCATTCCAAGCATTAAATCATCATCAGGACGCATTTTTAATGCCTTGTGTGTTCCGATTGCTTCATAGGAATGCCTGGACACCATATTAAATGCCCCAATGCCAACGCCGCTCTTTGAACGTGGATTATTCGCCAGCCATGGGCGTTTATAATAGGAGAAGCCGAAAAGAAAAAAAGCAATGAACGTGTTGAGCCAGAAACTCCTGCCCGTCAAGCTCGGTGCCGCCGTTAAATGATCCAGGTCATTCTTGCTGAAATAATGAACCGCCTTGCTGAAGGCATCCTTTTTAAATAACACATCGGCATCTGTAAACAGAATTAATTCCCCTGATGATTCCATATATCCTTTATAAAGAGCGTGGTTTTTTCCCAGCCATCCGCTAGGGAGGGAATCAATATGAATGCACTTAACCCTTGGATCTTTCTTCTGAATATGGCCCATGATGCTTCCTGTGCTGTCGGCTGAACGGTCATTGACCAATATCCATTCAATGCGCTTATAGCTTTGCCGCAGCTGGGTTTCTAAGCTCTCCGTAAGCTTCGCTTCTTCATTCCTTGCCGCTGTAATAACAGAAAGAAGGGGGCCTTCAGTCATCGTATCGCTATCTTCAAGGCGGTCCAGGCTTTTTAGTCCCAGAACGGCATCAATTAGTACTGCAATCCATACCAGGAGGCTTGCGCTTAATAGAATAATGAGCATTTGCAGGTTTCTCATCCTTTTTTCATAGTTTGCAATAAGACGGCGTTTTATAGGGGATGCCGTCAGCTAAATTTTGACGGTGCTGCTGAAGTTTTGGCCAAGCCGCCTCGATTGGGCTGTCGCTTCCTTGATGCATTCAATGAAAGCTTCCTGCACTCCGTTCGCTTCAAGCACTTTTACGCCTGCTTCAGTGGTGCCGCCAGGGCTTGTTACTTCTTTCCTAAGCTGCTGAGGGTCCTTGGCTGATCGGGCCAGCATTTCGGCTGCCCCGATGAGTGTCTGGATGATGAATTCTTTCGCCATACCCTTTTCGAGCCCGATTTCTTCCGCGCTTTTTTCCATAGCTTCCGCAAGATAGTATATATATGCCGGTCCGCTGCCTGACAGGCCTGTTACAGCATCCAGCTGACTTTCCTCAACAAATGCTGATTTTCCCACTGTATCAAAAATGCCTCTTACTGCTTTCATCTGTTCTCTGTTCACTCTTTCATTAGCCGATAAGGCGCTTGCTGATTTTCCGACTGCTGCTGATGTATTTGGCATGGCTCTTACGACTGGCAGCTTTTTTCCTGCCAAAAATTCAATGCTTTCGATCGAAACGCCGGCGAGAACGGAAATGATCAGCATGTCTTCCTGTAAATAAGGCTTTATGAGATTGATGGCTTCCTGAGCATCTTTTGGCTTCATCGCTAAAATAACAGCGTCAGCCCCGCTTAACAGTTCACTGAGATTATAAGTGGCCTGAACGCCATAGGCTTTTTGCAAGGATTGCAGCTTTTTCCTGCTGCATCGGTTTGTCACCCAAATTTTGCTGCCGGTAATGAGCCGGCTTTCGACGATTCCTGATATTAACGCTTCTGCCATTGATCCTGCTCCTACAATAGCTAATTTTTTCATTTGGTTATTCCTCCTTATTGTTTGCTCTATTTACCGGCTGTTAAAAATAAAAAAGCCTTTCCATCCAGTAAAGGACGAAAAGACTTTGCTTCCGCGGTACCACCTTCATTGCCTTTTCTTTCTTCGTGCAGCATGCCTGCCGCAGCCGCTGTGTTTTTGAAAAGGCATCTCGATCCCGATAACGCCGGGGGTGCGTTTAGGTTTTCCTAACAGCTCATAAGGCAGGTTCAATGGTCAAGTGGACGGTGAAGCCTTTCAGCCGCTCGAGCTTCACTCTCTTTCGCCGTTTTCCATTTACTAATCTTATTCATCGCCATGTTTCTGCTGTACAGAAGTACAGCTTTGATTTATGAAAATCAAATTTTAATTGTGATTATGCAAGAAGACACACTTATTTGTCAAGCGGTATTTTTCAAAAGATTATTAATATTGCATAAAAGTTATGTGAAAATAATGACAATTACTAAAAAGAACGGTACACTTATTTTTATATATGTAAATTTCTAAATTATGTTATTGAATTCCGTTAATATGTGTGTATGGCAAATGCTGATATTTAAGGGAATAACAGAACAGTTTTACTTAAAGGAAGCATGTCTGCGGAAGTATATAGAAAAACAGCTTTATTTTATTTAAATATAGTGATTTTGGGAGGATTGTAACATGGCAAAATGGAAGGATGGAATTGCAAAGCTTATTATCCCGACACCTTTTCCTGTCGGCGACGTTAATGTATATGCAGTAAAAGGGGAAAAGCTGACTCTTGTCGATGCAGGCCCTAAAACGGATGAAGCTTGGGAAGCTTTAAAATCCCAGCTTAAAGAGCTGAATTTAACTCCGGGTGATTTTGAACAGGTTGTTCTCACACATCATCATCCCGATCATGCCGGGCTGCTTGACTTTTTTCCGGACAATCTTGATGTGTTCGGGCACCCGGTTAACCAAAGGTGGCTGTCCCGTACTGACGAATTTCTAAAATTTCATGATGAATTTTACATAAAACTGTTTAATGAATTTGGAATCCCTGAAAGGTATGCTTCCTTTATTAACAAAATGAAAAAAACTTTGCGCTATGCCTGCAATCGTACCCTGACAGGAGAGCTGAAGGAAGGCAGCCAGCCTGAAGGGCTTAACGATTGGGCGGTAATGGAGACCCCCGGGCATGCACAGAGCCATATAGGTTTGTTCAGAGAGAAAGATGGTGTATTCCTTGGAGGAGACCATTTGCTTGCACACATTTCACCTAATCCTATCCTGGAGCCGCCGCTTTCCGGCAATGCGGAAAGGCCGAAGCCGCAGCTTCAGTATAACGAGTCTCTGAAAAAGCTGCGCCAGCTGCCGATATCCCTTTTTTACTCCGGACATGGAGAGGATATTACAAATGTGAATGAGTTAATAAACGAAAGGCTTGGCCGCCAGCATGAGCGGGCGATGAAAGTAAAGGCATGGCTTGAGTCCGAATCGCTTACTGTTTTTGAGGTATGCCGCCGCCTTTTTCCGAAGGTTTATGAGAAGGAGCTTTCCCTGACCATTTCCGAAACAGTCGCACAGCTTGACTATTTGCATTCAATAGGAGAGATTTATATAAATAAAGAGGAGGAAGCATTCTTGTATTCCGCATCAAAAGAGGTGGTTTGATTGTCAGACAGATTAAAAAATAAAAATGTGATTATCACCGGTGCATCAGGCGGAATCGGGGCGCAAATGGCCGTCCTTTGTGCCGAGAGGGGAGCAAATCTTGTCCTTCTTGCCCGCCGCCTTGACAAATTGCAGGAGCTGCAGGCAGACTTGCGGAAGCGTTATTCAGTTGATGTTCATGTGCAGAAGCTTGATGTTTCGGACACTGACGAAGTTTCGGCTGTTTTTTCAGAGATCATTGCCCGGTTTGGTCACATAGACGTTCTTGTGAATAACGCGGGTTTCGGTGTTTTCAGGGAGGCGCATGAAGCAAAAGTTGAAGAAATAAAGGGAATGTTTGATGTAAACGTTGTTGGCTTAATGGCCTGCACGAGCATGGTGCTGCCAGTGATGAGGAAACAGAGGAGCGGCCATATTATTAATATCGCTTCACAGGCCGGCAAAATGGCCACACCGAAATCGAGTGTCTATTCCGCCACCAAACATGCGGTTCTTGGCTATACAAACAGCCTTCGGATGGAGCTTACTGACAGCAATGTGTTTGTGACGGCAGTTAACCCCGGACCGATTGAAACCAATTTCTTTACTATTGCAGATGAAAAGGGCACATACGTGAAAAATGTAAGCAAATATATGCTTAAGCCCGAATACGTGGCCCTCAAGGTAGTCAATGCCATGCTACGGCCTGTCAGGGAAATCAACCTTCCGCGGTGGATGAATGCGGGGAGCATTATCTATGCCCTTTTTCCAGGACTGTTCGAAAAAATTGGAAAACGCGCATTCAATCAAAAATAAGAAGCTCAGAAGCTGCAGCCAAATGCCTGCAGCTTCTTTTGTTTTTGGCTGGTGAGGCGTCTGTCCCGGGGAGAAAGAACCACTTTTAAGAAAAACCGCGTAAAATTTCCATTGAAACCGAACGCATATTCGCTTAATATAATGGGTATACATATACAGAACAGATGTTCTTGCGATATATATTTTTTCTCAGAGGGGCTATGCAGCATAGAAGCTGATAAGCAGCGCCTTACGCTTTTTTTTGAAGGAGGATGTCGAAGTCATGGTTGATTACAGCTCAATGCCGAACAATCAAATTTTGTGTGTTGATATGAAGAGCTTTTATGCAAGCTGTTCTGCTGTCATGCTTGGTCTGGATCCTCTTGACTGCTATCTTGTAATTGCCGGGAATGTGGAACGGAAGGGGAGCGTTGTTCTGGCGGCCTCTCCACGAATGAAAAAAGAGTTTGGAATAAAGACAGGGTCCCGTCTTTTTGAGGTCCCCAATGATTCGCGCATTCGAGTTGAGGAGCCGAAAATGGCGACTTATTTAAGAATCTCCACTGAAATCACCAGAGTGTTTAACCGATATGTCCCCAAGGAAGCCATCCATACGTACAGTGTCGATGAAAGCTTTATAAAAGTAGACGGCGCAGTGCATCTCTGGGGTGATGCCCAGACGATTGCCTGGAAAATAAAAGATGATATTGAACGGGAATTTCAGCTTCCCTGTGCCATAGGAATAGGGCCTAATTTGCTAATGTCAAAGCTGTGCCTGGACCTTGAGGCGAAAAAAAAGGGAGTTGCACAATGGACGTATGGAGATGTAAAAACAAAGTTGTGGAATATATCGCCGTTACGGGAAATGTGGGGCATCGGCCGCCGTGTTGAAAAGACATTGAATGGAATGGGGATTTTTACAGTCGGCCAGCTTGCCCGCTATGATCTGGCTAAGCTCGAGAAGAAGTTTGGGATTATGGGCAATCAGCTCTATCACCATGCATGGGGTATTGATTTGTCGGAAATAGGCGCGCCGATTATGGCAGGGCAGATCAGCTTCGGCAAAAGCCAGATTTTACTGAGGGATTACAAAGAGGAAAAGGAAATTAAGCATGTGGTCCTTGAGATGTGTGAAGAAGTGGCAAGAAGGGCCCGCAGCCACCGCAAAGCCGGCAGAACCATCAGCTTTGGTCTTGGCTACAGCCAGGATGAATTCGGAGGGGGGTTTTACCGCTCCAGGACAGTTGATCAGCCAACCAATATTACGATGGATCTTTATCGGGTCTGCCTCGAGCTTTTTGACGAGAATTATGAGGGGAAAACAGTACGGCAGATTTCCATTTCCCTCGGCAATATTACGGATGACTGCGAAATGCAGCTGAGTCTGTTCGACTCGGATGGCTGGAAAAAAAGGGAGCTCGGCTATACTGTCGACCGGATCCGCTCCAAGTTTGGAGGAGGAGCTCTTCTGAGAGCCGTCTCTTATACAGGCGCAGGAACCGCCAAACACCGTGCGACATTGGTTGGCGGCCATAAAATGTAAAAGGAGGGTCAGCTTATGATTCGCGATCGGGGCAGAATTAAATGGACTTCCATGATGCTGCCGGAACATGTAAAGCTCTTAAGAGACTGGGCAAAGGAAGACACATACGAGCAAAAGCGGGAATTGGATGAGCAGAAGCTTGAATATATGAATGAAATTCTTTCGGAAGCAATGGAATTTCAAAAAAACGTTACACTTACACATTACAGGGGCAGAAATTATGAACTGGTTATCGGGAGCATTCATTATTGGGATGACTTTGGCCAAAAGCTTCATGTTGTTGATCGGTTTGGGGAAATTCACCGTATTTCCATTAACGATATAGCGGATGCGCGGTTCACGGAAGAGTAGTGCTGTCTGAAATGGATGAATTTAAAACGGGTATTTTTGGACGAGGGAAGCACCTTAACAGCAGGGAGGTGTATGAAATATGCCTAGAGGAAAAGAACTGGAACAGCTGCCAATGTCCAATATCGCACCAGGGGCCGGGGAAGACAGTACGGACAGGGACCGGGAACGGCTTCAAGGGATTATACAGAATGAAAGAGCAACACCCGCAAGAATAAAAAATGAAAAAAAACGGGGATGACTGTCCCCGTTTCCACCCTTATTGCTTGTCATCGGAAGCTTTCTCCGCGCGGACACAGGATTGGAAAGTTCCTTTATGAGTGCCATCACAAAATGGGATTTTCAAGGATCTTCCGCAGCGGCAAAGGGAGAAGGTTTTTTTTGTTTCGAATTTATTGCCATCCATATCAATTAACTCTACATCACCTGTTACACGCAGCGATCCATTATCCATTACTTTAATCTGCGCCTTGGACATATCCAATCATCCTTTCTAAAAATCTTTATTAGGCGGCTCAATAGCAGCTGTCTCTTTCAGAAGCAAGTTATGCCTATCTGTGTTAAAATCAGCATATGCAAAGGGAGGTAGTTTTACAACATGGAAATAACATTAACTGAGTTGGCGGCAGAAAAATTATCGGGACGGATTGCCGGCAAAGATGGATTCATAAAGCTAAAGTATGATATAGACGGCTGCGGCTGTGTGGTAAGCGGAGTCGCGGCACTCTGGCTTGTTGAAGAGCTGGATGAAGATGACAGGGAAATCAAAACAAACACCGGCAGCGTATATGTGGAAAAATCCAAGGAAGTATTTTTGGATGAAAGATTAACGATAGACTTTTCAGAGAAGGCAAATTGCTATCAGTTAAAAAGCCCGAATCAGTATTTAAACCCAAGAATGAGCTTTATTGATAAAACAAAATAATAATGAAGTAGCAGACGGCCGCTGAGGGAAGGCGGTCTTTTTAATAGGCTGAGATAGGTAAAAATACCCTTCCAAAATTCTGGAAAATAAGGTTTTAATATATTAGTAAAAGGTTAGATAACAGGATGTTTGTCATTATGGGTGAAGAGAGTGCTGATTGGGGGAGATTTGAATGAAGTGGAAGTTATTTTTTCTGGCGGCAGCTTTCCTGATTTTGTCGGGGTGCAGTACAGCAACAATGGGCCAGGCGATTGATGATGGAATTCCATTCAATGTAAAAGAAGTCTTACATAAAGAAAAGGTAAAAGATGGAGTCATACTGCTGTATTTAACGCAGCAGAATGATGGGCAAAATGAGGTCGAGGCCATGGCAGCTGCCTATTTGAAAGGCAGTGACAAAAAGGGCTGGAAAAATGAGGGCCATAACCATTGGGAGCATTATGAGAATGAACATATGACCGTTTATTCAGATACCTTCTATGATTACGATAAGGAAGGTAATCTGGAAAACAGATTACCAATAATTTTTGGTGAAATTCAAAGCAGAGATATTAAAAAAGTAGAGGTAGCCGGCAAGGCAGAGAAATTCGAAGAAGCGGCTATTATCAAAAAAGAAAACAAACGCTATTATTTTAAAATGGGAGATTTTCATACTGCAAGAGGGCTGTCGGCAGATGGAAAGGAAATCATAAAGAAAAAGAAAAATTAGAAAATCTTATATGAAGCAGCTGGCTTACACTGAAGCCAGCTGCTTCTATTGTGATAAAGTATCTTTGCTGCTGACATACTGCTCCAAAAACTCGTCAATGACTTTTTCATAATCCTCTCTGTTTTCGTTAAAGGATTGGGCATGGATCCCATTGGCAGCAAGGTAAAGTTTTTTAGGGCCTTGTTTCTTTTCATACAAAGCTTCGGACATGGTCGGCAAAATAAAATCATCTTTTTCACTGTGGATAAACAGGATGGGCTTCTTTATATTGTCTATAACGGAAATAGGCGAAACGTCTGCAATGGAGTATTTCTCCCGCATCCGCAGGAATAGATCAGCAACAGGCAAAAAGAGTTTAGCGGGCAGCTTCATCTCGGTTTTTAAACGGTAAGCCAGCTGCTCCTTAAAATCAGAAAAAGGGCAATCGGCAATGTAAAAGTCGGCACCGTCTTCAAGCATTCCCGCATAAAGGAGCATGGTGGCAGCCCCCATGCTTTCACCATGAATGCCGATCTGGATATCGGGGCCTTTTTCCGCTTTAAGCCAATCAACAATTGCTTTTAGATCAAACTTTTCATAATGACCGTAACTTGTCGTCTTTCCCCCGGATTCTCCGTGGCGGCGATGATCATAGATTACAGCGTTAAACCCCCTTTCCAGAAAGAGGTTCATATATTTAATCGAGTTCATTTTATTTTCCGTAACACCGTGTGAAATAATGATATAGCGGCTGTTTTTATGGGGTTCAGCAGCCACGGCTTTTAAGTTATAGCCAAATGGGGAAGGAATAAGCACTTCTCTTTTCGGGAGGCTTTCATACTTGATCAGATCAAGTCTGCCGGACTCCTTCTCCCTTTCTAAAATAAAGTCATCTTCCTTCTTTTTCATAAACATAAGCCTATTTGTAAAATAGACGCCGAGTGATGAAAGAAAGAGAACGATGGAAAATAAATAACGAAAAAACCTTCTCAAACCCATCCCTCCATCTTTTTTCTTTATCGCAGTCAATCACGGGAAATCCCCACTGATTGAAGTTTTACTTTATTTTACCATTCTGGATAAAATTAAAACAGAGATGTGAGCCGGGACAAACTGAAATTTTATGAAGGGCTCGCGGCACAAAAAAAGCCGCTCCTGCGGCGGCTTATTGCTGTGCGTTTTGTCTTTTAGTTGGATGAATCGCCTTTTCCAATTCCTCGGCAGCAATCGTCTGGCTGACTGTATCGGAATTCGGCTTCCCCTTCTGGCTGGATCCTTTATCGCGTTTGTGGCTCATCGGATTATCCCCCTTTTAATGGCTGCAGCTGAACCTGAATTCGACAGATGCTTTCATCTAATAAGATGCGATAAAAAAGGGGGCATTATTCATCGAAAGCTGTAATACTATTGGACAGTTTGAGCATTCAGCCTGAAATAGGTGCTTTCAATCGGCCTGGAAAGATGAGGCTGAACAATTTTTACAGCTTCCATTAATTGATCCAGGTTAACATTGGTTTCAATTCCCATGCGCTCAAGCATATAAACAACATCTTCTGTTGCAGCGTTGCCTGCAGCGCCAGGGGCAAATGGGCATCCGCCAAGTCCGCCGGCGGATGTGTCAAATCGGTCGACACCTGCCTGCATGGCTGCAAAAATATTTGTGAGGGCCATTTTTCTTGTGTCATGGAAGTGAGCAGTCAGCAGAGTATTTGGAAACTCTTCTTTTAAACGGGAAAAAAGCATGTATGATTCATGGGGAGCAGCCATTCCGATCGTATCTGCCACGCTTAATTCATCAGCCCCTGCCTCTGTAAATTGGCGGCATAGTCCAACTGTATCTTCAGGATCGATGGCTCCTTCATACGGACAATAAAATGCCGTTGAGATGCAGGCACGGACAAAGTAACCTTTCTCCTTCAGTTCTCCGATAATCGGCTTTAGTTCATCCATACTTTCCTGAGTAGTTTTATTGATGTTTTTCTTGTTAAATGTATTGCTTACACCAACGAAAACGGCAACAGCCCGGCAATCAGTCATATATACTCTGTCAATGCCTTTGCGGTTCGGGGCAAGCACGATATCCCTTGTATTTGCATCAAGACAATCTGCCGTAATTTCAGCTGCATCCCCCATCTGCGGAACCCATTTAGGAGACACAAATGAAGTAAGCTCCAATTCTGTTAATCCTGCATTTTTTAAACTTTTAATAAAGTCTTTCTTAACTTCAGTCGGTACAAACGACTTTTCGTTTTGCAGTCCATCCCGCGGGCCCACTTCAATAATTGTTACTTTATCTGGAAATGCAAGCGTCATGTTTTCCTCTCCCGTTTCATAATTTAATTTTTGGTAAGCGTTTTCTCGATATCCTTAAATTTATTGTATTAGGAAAGTATTTTCGATTGCAAGAATAATAGAAATTTTGACAAAATAAAAGGAATTTTGATATCCCTGCACGAATATAAGCAAAGAGATGTTTTGAAAGGATGAGAGAGATGGCACAAACCGAAGTTGTAATAGTCAGCGCTGTCCGGACAGCAATCGGCAGTTTCAATGGAAGTCTAAAAGATGTATCAGCACCAGAGCTTGGGGCGATTGCAATAAAAGGCGCTCTTGAAAAAGCTGGTGTAACACCGGATCAAATAGATGAAGTAATCCTGGGAAATGTCCTGCAGGCAGGCCTGGGCCAAAACACAGCAAGGCAGGCAGCTCTTAAAGCGGGTCTTCCTGAAAGCGTTTCCGCAATGACGATTAATAAAGTTTGCGGTTCAGGGCTGAAGGCGGTCCATTTAGCAGCACAGGCCATTTTGGCCGGCGATGCCGAAGCAGTGATTGCAGGCGGCATGGAGAATATGAGCCAGGCGCCTTACATACTGAAAAATGCAAGAAATGGCTTTAAAATGGGTGACCAAAAACTTATAGATTCGATGATTTCAGACGGTCTCTGGTGTGCTTTTAATGATTACCATATGGGAGTTACGGCTGAAAATCTTTGCTCGAAATATGAGCTGAGCAGGGAAGAACAGGACAAATTTGCCGCAGACAGCCAGGAAAAGGCGGCAAAGGCAATCGAAGAAGGAAAATTCAAAGATGAAATCGTTCCGGTTGAAATTCCTCAGCGAAAAGGGGATCCGATTGTTTTTGATACAGACGAGTATCCGAAAAAAGGGACAACTGCTGAAAAGCTCGCAGGCCTGCGTCCGGCGTTTAAGAAAGATGGCAGCGTAACAGCCGGAAATGCTTCCGGGATTAATGACGGGGCGGCTGTATTGCTGGTTATGAGCAGAAAGAGAGCAGATGAACTGGGGCTTAAGCCATTAGTGGCGATTAAAGGAAATGCAAGTGCAGGTGTAGATCCGAGCATCATGGGCATTGGTCCTGTTGCAGCAGTAAAAAAAGCGCTTGAAAAGGCATCTGTTTCCATGGATGAATTAGAGCTTATTGAAGCAAACGAGGCATTTGCAGCCCAGGCGCTGGCAGTTGACAGGGAGCTTCGTTTTAACAAGGAGATTCTGAATGTTAATGGCGGGGCCATTGCACTCGGACATCCAATCGGCGCAAGCGGAGCACGAATCCTCGTAACCCTAATTCATGAGATGCAAAAAAGACAGGCAAAGAAAGGCCTTGCAACTCTTTGCATTGGCGGAGGCCAAGGGGTAGCTACAGTAGTGGAGCTTGCATAGCCGTTTTTGATACTAGTTAGTAAAAATAAGTACTTTTTAATGAAAGGAGCGATTGAAGTGAAGAAAATTTATACTTCCTTCAGTGAAGCGGTTCAGGAAATTCACGATGGTGCCGTCCTTATGGTTGGCGGTTTCGGTCTGTGCGGAATTCCGGAAAACCTTATTTTGGCTTTAGTTGAAAAAGGGGTTAAGGATCTGACAGTCATCTCGAATAACTGCGGTGTTGACGATTGGGGACTTGGACTGCTTTTAAAAAATAAACAAATTAAGAAAATGGTTGGCTCATATGTTGGGGAAAACAAAGAGTTTGAAAGACAGGTTCTTTCAGGGGAAATTGAAGTAGAGCTGCTCCCTCAAGGAACACTGGCTGAGAAAATCCGTGCAGGCGGCGCAGGCATACCTGCTTTTTACACACCGGCTGGAGTAGGGACCCCAATTGCAGAGGGGAAAGAGACGAAGCTGTTTAACGGCAAGGAATATCTCCTTGAAGAAGCGCTGAAAGCAGACTTCAGCCTTGTGAGAGCATGGAAGGGCGATAAGATGGGCAATCTTGTTTATCATAAAACAGCCCGAAACTTCAATCCGATGATTGCAGCAGCCGGCAAAGTGACAATTGCAGAAGTGGAGACGCTTTATGAGATTGGTGAACTGGATCCGAATTATATTCATACCCCGAGCATCTATGTTCAATCACTGATTGAAGGAAAACAGGAGAAGCGCATTGAAAGACTGACGGTGAAGAAATAAATACCAGTGACGGAAGGAGAGGGTGTCATGAGTAACGATAAAGCGGCAGTACGCGAAAAAATTGCGAGACGGGCTGAGAAGGAAATTGAAAATGGCTTTTACGTGAATTTGGGAATCGGTATGCCAACATTGGTTGCCAATTATATTTCTAATAATAAGGAAGTGGTCCTGCAATCTGAAAATGGATTACTGGGAATCGGCCCGTATCCTGCAGAAAGTGAAGTTGATCCGGATCTAATTAACGCAGGAAAAGAAACAGTTACAGCCATCCAGGGATCATCTTATTTTGATAGTGCTGAATCTTTTGCAATGATCAGGGGCGGCCATGTGAATATTGCCATTCTCGGCGGGATGGAAGTCTCAGAAAAAGGAGATCTTGCCAACTGGATGATTCCCGGAAAAATGATCAAGGGGATGGGCGGTGCAATGGATCTCGTTCATGGCGCCAATAAAATCATTGTGATTATGGATCACACTAATAAAAATGGTGATTCAAAAATTCTTAAAGAATGCAGCCTGCCTTTAACTGGTAAAAACGTCGTTGACCGCATTATAACTGAGCGGGCAGTCATCGATGTCACCGAGTCCGGTTTAAAGCTTGTTGAAGTAGCTAAAGGCTTTACAATCGAGGAAATTATCAATTCAACAGAACCTGAATTGCAGGTTGATGAAAACGTTGTAACAGAAGCCTACTAATACATTAGAAAAGTACAGCTGCATGCTGTGCTTTTCATTATCTTCAGCCTAAAAGAAAAGAGGAGAAAAAATGAGTTTTTCCTTTAAAGGAATTGACCATATCCAGCTGGCAGCTCCGAAAGGCTGCGAGGAGGAAGCAAGAATATTTTACGGCGAACAGCTTGGCCTGAAGGAAATTCCCAAGCCTGAAAATCTCCAAAAGCGCGGAGGCTGCTGGTTTATTTGCGGAGATCAGGAAATCCATATTGGAGTACAGGAAGGCTTCCTGCCCGCCAAAAAAGCCCACCCTGGATTTATTGTGGAAAACCTGGAAGCCTTGAGAAGCAAACTTGAGGAGCAGAAAATAGCAATAAAGGAAGAACCTCAGATAGAAGGAAGAGAGAGGTTCTTTGTAGATGATCCATTCGGAAACAGAATTGAGTTTCTGGAATTTTTACCATAAAAGTGATTAAGCCTGTTCCTTCATGAAAAGTAAAATATGCTATAATAAATGGCAAAATCAGTTGATGAGGGGATTATATGAAAAAGAAAAAACACCATTCCCAGCCTAAAAAAGACGATAAGCCAGTCACGCTTGGCGACATGCTGAACCGGGACCTGGTGGAGCAGCTGAAAGGGAAAAAGCAGGAATTAAAGGCTGCTGAAGATAAACAGAAGGAAGAAGAAGAGCGCACAAAAAGAGAAGAAAGAAGACTGCGCGAAAAAAATAAAAGTTTTGAAGAACTGCTTGGAGAAAGCAATCTTAACTGGAAAGAATTCAAATAATATTAAAAAAGGGGCCGACTTTTCTGTCAGCCCCTTTCTTGTCTTATATTATGAGCATTCTATCATCTATGCTGCTCATATTTATTTAGCTTTGCAATAGATTTAATCATTGCCAATTCATCTTCGTTCAGAGGCTTGGCTCTTGCTGCTTCTGCATTTGCTCTTACTTGCTCAGCCCGGCTGGCACCTGCGGCAATGGAAGCGACAGCCGGGTCAGCGAGATTAAACTGAAATGCTATCTCGTTCATGGTGCGCTGGTCTGAAATTTTTTCGCGGATGCTGGTGAGCGTTTTTTTCAATTCTTCATAGCTGTAATCCAAATAGCCTTTATCTTTTACCGATTCCGACGCTTTATCAAGCATTTTGTCGCTGAGCAGCCCTTTGGCCAGCGGCCCTCTTGTAACTGCACTGATGCCTTTTTGATTCAGAAGAGGCAGCGCTTCTTCTTCAGGGCGCCGATCTAAAATGCTGTATTGCATCATGACAGAAACAATGGATGATTTTGATGCAAATTCCCGGATTACATTTGGGCGAATGGAGGAAATGCCATATTGGCGGATGTATCCTTCTTCCTTTAGTTCCTCAAATGCTTCAATGGTTTCATCAATCGGATCTTCAATCGTGCCGCCGTGAAGCTGATATAAATCGATATAGTCCGTATCCAGTCTTTTCAAGCTGTCTTTTACAGCTTCTTTGATGTGGCTTTTTGAGGGATCCCAGCTCCAGCCGTCTTTATTCTTATTCCATCGGTTGCCGGCTTTGGTTGCAATAATCACCTGTTCGCGGACATTCTTTAAGGATTGTCCGACAAGCTTTTCGTTTTCGCCAAAATCATATAAATCAGCTGTATCAAAATAATTGATTCCTGCTTCAAGGGCCGATTCAATGATCTCCTGAGCCCTGGAAGGGTCGGTGCCAATTGACATGCAGCCCAGCCCCAGCTCGCTTACGTACAAGTCTGAGTTTCCAAGTCTTCTCTTTTTCAAGTGCCCACCTCATTTGAATGTTTTCTATAATTGTACATAAACAAATGAGGCATACTCAAATTTAGAGGCTTATCATTTTATCGCAGTCTAATGGAGATGAATCAAAGGAGGATAAGTGGGGGGGCAAACTGCCCGTAAAGCCCGAAATAAGGACAAAGACTAAGAACGCCACGTCCTCCCAAAAGCTGCCGCTTTCGGTCGTGCGATGTATCGCTGCCGCAGCTTTCCTTGTCCTGTGGCAACGTCTTTGTGACCCACTTCCTGTGGGCCTCAACTAACAATCAGTGGGCGATAAGGGAACACCCCCACTGATTGAAGTTTCACTTTATAATGTTCTGAGATTCAACCCAGTCTTTTACAAGGATATACTGCCTGCCGTATTGTTTTAGTTTCTCACGGACTTCCCAGGCTTTGCCGGCCAGAATGACTCCCCTTTTATGGACGTACACCTTCATGCCATACTCCCCCTCATCAAGTATGATAAAATGTATGAGCAATCATTACCGGAATAGAACAGGAGTGACTGAAAACAATGAGCCGCTTAGAAGAAAAAACAATTAAGACGGAAAAAATCTTCACTGGTAAAGTCATTAGTCTGCAGGTGGAGGATGTTGAGCTGCCGAATGGCAAAACATCGAAGCGGGAAATTATCAAACACCCCGGAGCAGTAGCTGTATTGGCAGTAACAGAAGAGAATAAAATAGTGATGGTTGAACAATATCGAAAAGCGCTGGATAAGATTATTGCTGAAATTCCAGCCGGAAAGCTTGAAGAAGGAGAAGAACCCAGCGTGTGTGCAGAAAGGGAACTGGAAGAAGAAACGGGGTACGGCTGCACGGAAATGGAATGGCTGATCTCATTCTACACGTCTCCCGGATTTGCCGATGAGCTTGTACATCTATATATAGCAAAGGGTCTGAAGAAAAAAGAGAATGCCGCTTCGCCTGATGAAGATGAATTTGTGAACCTTTTGGAGGTAACCCTTGAGGAAGCCATATCCCTGCTTGAGGAGCAAAAGGTTTATGATGCGAAAACTGCTTATGCAATCCAATATCTGCAGCTTCAAGAAGCGCTGAAAAAATAGCATGAAGCGCTTTTTTGCTGATCTCCATATCCATATTGGACGTACGTTTACGGGAAAGCCAGTTAAAATAACTGGCGCTAAATCACTTACCTTCACTAATATCATCAGGCATGCCCGCAATGAAAAGGGGCTTGATATCATTGGAATAATTGATTGTCATTCTCCCGAAGTCATCCTTGAAATCGAGGACTTGGCCCAAAAAGGCTTTGTAACAGAGCATAAGGACGGGGGACTTCAATACGGAGATTTGACGATTATACCCGGGTCGGAACTTGAAATATATGATGATTCCTGTAAAGGCCCTATTCATGTCCTGTGCTACTTTCCAACCCTATCCGCAATGAAGGATTTCTCTGCCTGGTTAACGGGGTATTTGAAGAACATAACTTTAAGCTCTCAAAGAATTTATGCCTCAGGCAGAATGCTTCAGGAAAAAGTAAAGGAACTGGAGGGGCTTTTTATTCCTGCCCATGTTTTTACCCCATTTAAGAGTCTATTCGGGAAAGGGGTAGAGCGGTCGCTGTCGGAGGTGTTTGATCCTGGTTTAATCGATGCAATTGAGCTGGGACTTAGTGCAGATACGAAGATGGCTGATCAAATAGCTGAACTTCACAGATATACATTTTTAACAAATTCAGATGCCCATTCATTAAAAAAGATCGCAAGAGAATATCAGGTTCTGGAAATGGAAGCACCGACATTTGCTGAACTGCAGAAGGCTTTGACCGGAAAAGAAAAATGCAGGGTTAAAGCCAATTACGGGCTTGATCCTCTGCTCGGCAAATACCATCAGACTGTTTGTTCTGAATGTTTTGGCCCCTTTGATGAAGGGAAGGGTAAATGCAGGAATTGCAGTCACCACAAATTTATCAAAGGCGTGGCTGACCGAATTTCCGAACTGAAATCATTTGGAGAGTTGCTCGTTGAACGGCCTCCTTATATTCATCAGGTGCCGCTTGAGTTCATTCCAGGGTTAGGCCCGAAAATGCTGGAGAAGCTGCTGAATCATTTCGGAACTGAAATGGCCATTCTGCATGATGTTCCTTTCTCAGAGATTAGCAAAGTAATTCCTGAGAAAACAGCTAAGCTAATTGGAAAAGCGCGTGAAGGGAAGTTAAACCTTCAGGCAGGGGGCGGAGGCAAGTACGGCAGAATTGTGGATTCTTAAAAACATAGAGCCTATGCAGGCTCTATGTTTTTAGATGCTGACTTTAGCATAAACACAAGTATCTCTAAGCTCTTTTCCGTCTGCACTTAGGCTGTCATTAATTAGGATCCCTTCAAGCGTGTATCCCAGCCTTTCGGGAATTCTTCGGCTGTTAACGTTTCTCGAATCACATCTGATTTCCACTCTGTTCGCTTGAAAATGCTTAAAGGAAAACTTTGTCAAACCTGCGGCTGCTTCAGAAATATAGCCGTTTTTCCGAAACCTCACATCTCCCCAATAGCCAATTTCGAATTTGCGGACATCCCAATCTATGCGATGCAGGCCAGTAGAGCCGACAAACACATCATCTTCTTTCCTATAAATATGGATACGGAAATCTTCCCTTTGAATAAACTTGGCATAAGATTTACGGATACCAGACTCAACTTCATCAGCTGATTGTTCATTCTGTGCAAAAGGAAGCCATTTTTTAAGCTCGGAAGCTGAAGCTGTTAAAGCCTCATGAACTGTTTTTCCGTCTCCGGGCAAGGCGGGCCTCATATAAAGTCTTTCTGTTTCAATTCTCTCTGGAAACTCTTTTAAGATCGGATCCATTTTCCCAGCCCCCCCAATGATAATTAAGACAATTTTGAAAATTATAGCAAGAAACACATGAAGTATTCAAGAACTTTTTTACTGATTGAGGAGCAGAGCAGATCAATTCTTTGTCATACAATTCCGGGACAGGCATACAATTTAATATCCAATTTGTTTTGTCTTAGGAGGAAGAGCAATGAAAAAAAAAATGTACCAGAACGCCGCAGCAGCCCACTTTCGCGAACATTCCTCAATTTACTTATTTGTTATTGTATTATTTCTCATGGGTGTCATTTTTGGGGCTATTGTTGTAAATAGCTTGAGTTTTACTCAAAAAGAAGATTTATTTTATTATCTGTCTCAGTTTTTTGGACAAGTATCAGATGGGCATATTGCAGCAGCAGATGAATTATTTAAACAAAGCTTTTTCCATAATACAAAATTTATAGGGTTGATGTGGATTTTGGGAATCTCCATAATTGGACTGCCAGTCATTCTTATTCTGCTTTTTATGAAAGGCATGGTGGTTGGCTTTACAGTTGGCTTTCTCGTTAACCGCATGGGATGGGAAGGATTTATACTTTCCTTCGTATCGGTTCTTCCCCAGAATCTGATCATCATACCTATATTTATAATAGCAGCAACTCTGGCTGTGTCTTTCTCTTTGAAAATGATAAGAAGACAATTTATGAAAAAAGCCGGCCAGCCCATGATGCCTCTTTTCGGAAGATATATGATTGCTTTTGCTGTTGCCATTCTGTTTCTAATTGCTGCAGCCGGGGTAGAGGCATTTATCTCGCCAGTCTTAATGAAATCTGTTGTTAATTCAATCCAATCTTAATAGGATTATTGTTAAAGGCAGAGCGGCAGGCTCTGCTTTTTGCTGTACGGGAAAAGGATAAAAATTGTAATATAGGGTAAATATAAAGAGGTTTCAATCTATTTTAGATGATATTATAATTATTATTATATTAAATTCGTTATCGTTTGTTATTTATAATTATTTTATTTTGAATGTGATCTCATTTCTGTTATAATGAGAATGTTAGTGGCGAGGGAGGGACTTTCGGTATGGAAAGCAGAATTGAAAGAATTAAAAAACAGTTGCATTCATCCAGCTATAAACTAACACCACAGCGAGAGGCAACAGTTCGCGTCCTGTTAGAACACGAAGAGGATCATTTAAGTGCGGAAGATGTCTACCTCCTAGTAAAAGAGAAATCGCCTGAGATAGGCTTGGCAACTGTATATAGAACACTTGAATTGCTGACTGAATTAAAAATTGTCGATAAAATCAACTTTGGTGATGGAGTTTCCAGGTATGACCTGCGTCAGGAAGGGGCAGCCCATTTTCACCACCATTTAGTCTGTATTGAGTGCGGAGCTGTTGATGAAATACAGGAAGACTTGCTTGAAGACGTAGAGGAAGTGGTTGAACGCCGCTGGAACTTTAAAATAAAGGATCACCGCCTTACGTTCCATGGCATCTGCTACCGCTGCCAGGATAAACAAACAGAAACCGATTCAGATGAAAATTAATATGATTATTGACAAAGCTTATTCTACATTAGGATAGGCTTTTTTATTTGCGCTGTTTTCCAAAAAGCAAGTGCCCTGAAGAAACTTCATTTATACAAATTCAGGTATAATTCTTGTCCAAAATGGCATACCTTTTAATAATAGAAAGCTGAATATCTTTCTTTTTATTAAAAGTTATGGAGGAACAAACCATGAAATCCTGGCTGGGCATGGCTTTTCAGACCATTAAAGTATTTGTGATTTTTACTGGATGCACAATCCTTTTTTATTATGGTATTATGTGGTTAAATGAAGAATACCAGGATTATCACCGCTATGACGAACCAAGGGGAGCGGCTGTTAAGGTGTCTGCGAGCGGAACTGATGAGGATAGGAGCTTGCTGGACCGGTTAATTCTTTTCTACTTAAACGGGGAGTAATGCTATCATATGGATGATCAGTTAAAAGACTTTATTCATTATTTACTTGTAGAAAAAGGCCTCGCCAAAAATACAATTATCTCTTATGAAAGAGATTTGAAAAGTTATCTGAAGTATCTCAAGTCGGAAGAGAAGGCTACAAGCCTTGAGAATGTGCAGCGCATGCAGATTGTCCAATTTCTCGGTTTTTTAAAAAAACAGGGTAAATCCTCAAAGACTCTGGCTCGGCACATAGCCTCCTTAAGGGCCTTTCACCAATTTCTGCTCCGCGAAAAAGCAGTTGGCCATGATCCTTCTGTCCATATAGAAACTCCGCAAATTGAACGTTCGCTTCCGAAAGTATTAAACATGCAGGAAGTGGAAACTTTATTGGATCTTCCGGAAATTAAGGATCACTTTGGTCTGCGGGATAAAGCCATGCTTGAACTTTTATATGCTACAGGCATTCGCGTAAGTGAACTGATAGGCCTGAACTCAGGTGATGTTCATTTAACGATGGGCTTTGTAAGATGTATTGGCAAAGGAAATAAGGAACGGATTGTGCCTATTGGTAAAACAGCTTCTGAAGCGCTTGAAAGGTATTTAACTGAAGGAAGAGGCAAGTTTGTTTCTAAAAAGCATAGGGATGAAGCATTATTTTTAAACCATCACGGCAGACGTCTTTCAAGACAGGGATTCTGGAAAATACTGAAGCGGCTGGCTCAGGAGGCAGGGATCGAGAAGGAGCTGACTCCACATACGTTGAGGCATTCATTTGCCACTCATCTGCTGGAAAATGGGGCAGATTTGCGGGCTGTCCAGGAAATGCTTGGACATGCCGATATTTCCACAACGCAAATTTATACGCATGTAACCAAAACACGGCTTAAAGATGTGTACAGTCAATACCATCCGCGTGCTTAAAAATAGAAAAAAATCAAATGTCATAAAGCTGCCATGAAAAATAGGCAGCTTTTTCTTGTCATTTCACCTGTTTATTAGGTAAAATATAGATGTCAGACTTCTGACAAATGAAAGGGCTATCCTTAATATGTTTTAAACGCACGAATGGCGGTATACACCCCAGCTCCAGCAAGAGAATCAGTGTTAAATAAACCTAAAAAGGGTACTATACGAATATGATTTTTGTAACCGTATTCAAATAATTAGGAGGTTTTCAAATGGCTGCATATACATATAAGCGCGTTTTTTTAATTGTCATGGATTCAGTGGGAATCGGAGAAGCGCCTGATGCCGATAAGTTCGGTGATAAAGGTGCCGATACGATCGGCCACATCGCAGAAAAAATGAATGGCCTGAAGATGCCGAACATGGGTAAACTTGGCCTTAGTAATATCCGCGAAATCAAAGGAATCGAAAAAGCGGATAATCCTATGGCGTTCTACACGAAGATGCAGGAAGCATCAAATGGAAAAGACACAATGACCGGTCATTGGGAAATTATGGGTTTAAATATTCAAACTCCATTTAGAGTCTTTCCTGATGGATTTCCGGAGGAATTGATTTCAGAACTTGAATCACGCACAGGCAGGAAGATTATTGGGAATAAGCCTGCAAGCGGAACAGAAATCCTGGTTGAACTGGGAGAAGAACATATGAGAACCGGAGCTCTGATTGTTTATACATCAGCCGATTCAGTTCTGCAGATTGCGGCACATGAAGATATAATTCCTATTGAAGAACAGTATAAAATCTGTAAAATCGCACGTGAGCTGACACTTGATGAAAAATATATGGTAGGACGTGTGATTGCCAGACCATTCGTTGGCGAGCCGGGAAATTTCCAAAGAACATCAAACAGGCATGATTATGCGTTAAAGCCATTTGACCGCACAGTAATGAATGAAATGGCAGATGGCGGACTTGATGTAGTGGCAATTGGGAAAATCTCCGACATTTATGATGGAGAGGGAATAACTGAGGCCATTCGCACAACATCAAATATGGATGGGATGGATAAGCTGATCGAAACGTTTGATAAAGAATTTACAGGCCTGAGCTTTGTAAATCTGGTGGACTTTGATGCATTATTTGGCCATAGACGTGATCCGGAAGGGTATGGAAAAGCTCTTGAAGAGTTTGATGAACGCCTGCCAGAAGTATTTGAAAAAATGCAGGATGGCGACTTATTAATGATCACGGCAGACCACGGCAATGACCCTGTCCATCATGGCACAGATCATACGAGAGAATACGTTCCACTTCTTGTTTATTCAAAAGATATGGAAGAAGGAAAAGAGCTGCCGGTCAGTGAAACCTTTGCAGATATTGGGGCGACAATAGCAGATAACTTTAAAGTGAAAATGCCGTCCTATGGCAAAAGCTTTTTGAATCAACTGAAATAATTACATTAAAAAAGCAAAAGAGGAGAATGATGATGGATTATAGCAAAATTCAAAATGCGGCTGAATTTCTTAAAAATAAATATACAGGCCAGCCAAAGATTGGGCTGATTTTAGGCTCAGGACTTGGTGTTTTGGCAGACGAAATCGAAGAACCGGTTAAAATTCCATACAATGAAATCCCTGATTTCCCTGTATCAACAGTAGAAGGTCATGCAGGACAGCTTGTATTTGGACGCTTGAACGGCATTGAAGTGGTTGCTATGCAAGGCCGATTCCATTATTACGAAGGATACTCATTTGAAAAGGTAACCTTCCCTGTAAGAGTAATGAATGAGATGGGTGTTGAGAAACTCATTGTTACGAATGCGGCAGGTGGAGTGAATGAAACCTATTCTCCAGGTGATTTAATGCTTATTTCAGACCATATCAACAATATGGGCAGCAATCCTTTAATCGGCCCTAATGATTCCCGCATGGGTCCGCGTTTTCCGGATATGTCAGAAGCATATTCCAAAGAAATGAGGAAGCTTGCCAGAGGGATAGCCGATAAGCTGAACCTGAAGATTCAGGAAGGAGTGTATGTCGGCAATACAGGCCCAACATATGAAACCCCTGCAGAAGTTCGCATGCTGAGAACAATGGGCGGAGATGCAGTCGGCATGTCAACTGTTCCGGAAGTCATTGTGGCACAGCATTCAGGCATGAAGGTACTTGGAATTTCCTGTATCTCAAACATGGCTGCAGGCATCCTGGACCAGCCGCTGAACCATGAAGAAGTAATCGAAACAACAGAAAAAGTCAAAGCTGACTTCCTTCGGTATGTGAAAGCAATTGTTAAGGAATTTGGTGCTTAAGCTTATTAATTTTGGCGGTTATGCTGCTAACTTGGTTTAATAACTGAGTTGGTTGGAGCGGAGGGTACTTGAACCTCGAAAATGCTATCGCATTTTCTTTGTGCGGTGTTCATTCGAGGAAGCTTATTCAATGTCTGCGGGAGGAGAGGGGTCGGGAGACCCCGCAGGCGAAGCCGAGGAGGCTCCCGTTCCTCCCCGCGGAAAGCAAGTGCCCGCAGTGGAAATCAACGGGCTGACTTTTTAAGCAAAACAACAATCGATTAGAATAAAGCCATAAGAAATGAATAAATGAAAGTGGTGTTTGATGATGAGAATGGTGGATCTTATTGAAAAGAAAAGAGATGGACTGGAGTTAACGGCAGAAGAAATTCAATTCGTCATTAAAGGATACACAGACGGTTCGATCCCGGATTATCAGGTAAGTGCTTTAACAATGGCTATCTTCTTCCAGGGGATGACAGAGAACGAAAGAGCCAACTTAACTATGGCAATGGTAGAATCCGGTGATCAAATTGACTTATCCAAAATAGAAGGAATTAAAGTAGACAAACATTCAACTGGCGGTGTAGGTGATACAACAACACTCGTACTGGGACCGCTTGTAGCTGCAGTAGGTGTCCCGGTTGCGAAAATGTCAGGACGCGGGCTTGGACATACAGGCGGAACAATCGACAAGCTTGAGGCTGTTGAAGGGTTCCATGTAGAAATTGAGAATGAGGAATTTATTAAGCTTGTTAATCAAAATAAAATTGCAGTCATTGGGCAGAGCGGCAACTTAACACCTGCAGACAAAAAGTTATATGCACTGCGCGATGTAACAGCTACAGTGGACAGTATCCCTCTCATTGCAAGCTCAATTATGAGCAAAAAAATCGCCGCTGGTGCTGACGCCATTGTCCTTGATGTTAAGACAGGCGCCGGCGCATTTATGAAGACACTTGACGATTCACGTGAATTAGCAAAAGCGATGGTCCGCATTGGAAATAATGTCGGCAGAAACACAATGGCTGTTATCTCGGATATGAGCCAGCCGCTTGGTTATGCCATTGGCAATGCCCTTGAAGTAAAGGAAGCTATCGATACGTTAAGAGGCGAAGGACCTGAAGATCTGACTGAGCTTTGCCTGACCCTTGGAAGCCATATGGTTTTCCTGGCGAAAAAAGCGGATTCATTGAAGGAAGCGCGTGAAAAGTTAGAGAATGCTATGAAGGACGGTTCAGCTTTAGAAACATTTAAAGTATTCCTAAGCTCTCAAGGCGGAGATGCGTCAGTTGTCGATGATCCCCAAAAATTGCCTCAGGCAAAATATACATTTGAATTAGAAGCTAAGCAGGATGGCTATGTTTCTGAGATTGTTGCCGATGAGATCGGAACTGCAGCCATGCTGCTGGGAGCAGGGAGAGCAACCAAGGAATCTGAAATTGATTTAGCCGTTGGCCTGATTTTAAGAAAGAAAATCGGCGACCGTGTACAGAAGGGCGAATCTCTCGTAACCATCTGCAGCAATTTCGAAAATGTAGAAGAAGTCAGAAATATGCTTTATGAAAACATTACGCTGTCCACTGAAAAAGTGGAGGCACCAGTATTAATTCATGAAGAAATAACTGAATAATATTGAATCGAGAAGCCGCCGGGGGGTTAAATCCGGCGGCTTTTTGGCGCGGTGCTGACTGTTTAATTTCTTTTTTAGTCTTCGTGATCTGTATAAATTTTCTTTAACTGGAAAAAATGGAGGCTATAAAGAATGGAGGTATTGTGTGATGAAACGACTCGTCTCATTAATGTTAATAGCATTATTAATGGCAACAATCTTTGCTCCTTCCGGGTTTGCAAGAGAAAGCAGCGCAGAGTTAGCGGATAATGTGAAGTCCGCAATTCTTATCGAGCGTGATACCGGTTCGGTATTGTATGAAAAAAACAGCGGTGAGCAGCTTCCGCCTGCCAGCATGACAAAAGTCATGACCATGCTCTTAATTATGGAAGCAATAGATGAAGGAAAGCTGTCATGGGATGAGAAAATCCGGACAAGCGAATATGCAGCATCAATGGGCGGTTCGCAAATCTTTCTGGAGCCAGGTGAAGAAATGACCACAAAGCAAATGCTGCAGGGGATTGCCATTGGTTCCGGTAATGATGCATCCGTTGCAATGGCTGAGAGAATTGCCGGGTCAGAAGAAGCTTTTGTTGAAATGATGAATAAAAAGGCAAAGGAATTAGGGCTGAAAAATACTAGTTTCAAAAACCCTACAGGCCTGTCAGCTAAGGAACATTACAGTACTGCACATGATATGGCCATAATGGCCAAAGAGCTTCTTAAATATGAGAAAATAACTGATTTTACGGGGACATATGAAGCCTACCTTCGTGAAGACACAGATAAAAAATTCTGGCTGGTCAATACGAATCGCCTTGTGCGTTTTTATCCTGGTGTTGATGGTCTCAAAACCGGTTTCACTTCTGAAGCAAAATACTGTCTGACGGCAACAGCCGAGAAAGACGGAATGCGGGTTATAGCTGTTGTATTTGGCGCACCGACTTCAAAAGAACGCAATGCTCAAGTGACTAAAATGCTCGACTTTGCATTTAGCCAATATAAGACACACCCAATGTATGAAAGAAATCACGTTCTTGGAAAAGTAGAAGTCAGCAAAGGCGAAAAGAAAATGGTTGAAGCCCTGACTAGTGAACCGATTTCCCTTTTAACTAAAAAAGGTGAAAGCATCAAGGAAATTGAACAGAAGATCACTTTAAATAAAAATATTAAAGCTCCTGTCCAAAAGGGTGATCAGATCGGAACATTAACCTTGAAAAAGGATGGAAAAGTCTTAGTTGAAAGCCCTTTGGTTGCTAAAGAAGACAGCAGTGAAGCATCATGGTGGACATTGTTTAAAAGATCCATGGGATTATTTTCAAAAACAGAATAACCATTTATTTTTGTCGAAAAGCCTCCCTATGATCATTATTTTTAGCGAAAATACACTAGTTTTGTCTCCAGGGAGGAAATGAAGCTCCAGGCATCGAAATTGACTCACTATAAGGGCGGATACCGGAATTTTTTAAGATTCCGGATTATCCTATCCGGAGGAAAAGCATGAGCATTAGCGGCTTTTCAGTTGCGGATACAAGATAAGGAGGCTAAGATAGTGAGTCTTAACATTAATTTGGAAGTAAAGCATGATGTCTTATGTATTCGTTTAAGCGGGGAACTGGACCATCATTCGGCAGATGAACTGCGTGAACAGGCGACAAAGGCGATTGAAGATCATGACATCCATCATATTATATTAAACCTTGAGCAGCTTTCTTTTATGGATAGTTCAGGGCTGGGAGTGATTTTGGGCCGCTACAAACAAATCAAACAAAAGCATGGTGAAATGGTTGTTTGTGCGATTTCTCCAGCAGTGCAGAGACTATTTGATATGTCGGGTTTATTTAAGATAATCCGTTTAGAACCGACAGAAGAAAACGCACTGCAAAGATTGGGGGTCGCCTGAACTATGAAAAATGTGATGAACCTCGAATTCAGTGCGCTTAGCCAAAATGAATCATTCGCCCGTGTCACTGTTGCTGCCTTTATTGCCCAGCTTGATCCGACAATGGACGAACTGACAGAAATTAAAACGGTGGTTTCTGAAGCTGTAACCAACTCCATTATTCACGGCTATGAAAATGATCCTAATGGGGTTGTCTATATTTCAGTCCTGATTGAAGATGGATTCATTGACCTGACTATTAAGGATAAAGGCCTTGGTATTATGGATGTGGAAGAGGCGCGTCAGCCATTATTTACAACAAAACCTGAATTGGAAAGATCAGGTATGGGCTTTACCATCATGGAAAATTTCATGGACGAAATCGAAATCCAATCGCAGCCGGGAATAGGCACAGAGATCCGATTAAGGAAGCATTTATCAAATAGTAAAATGCTATGCAATTAAGGGAGTCTTGCTATGGATGTGGAGGTTAAAGCAGAGAAGGGCCAAACCTATTTAAAGGACAATGAAGTCAAGGAGCTAATAAAGCAAAGCCAAAGCGGAGATCAGGGGGCAAGGGACAAAATTGTTCAAAAAAATATGCGTCTTGTCTGGTCTGTCGTCCAGAGATTCTTGAATAGAGGATATGAACCCGATGACCTCTTCCAAATTGGCTGTATCGGCTTATTGAAATCGGTTGATAAGTTTGATCTAAGTTATGATGTAAAGTTTTCGACCTACGCAGTTCCAATGATTATCGGAGAAATCCAAAGGTTCATACGGGATGATGGAACGGTAAAAGTAAGCCGTTCTTTAAAGGAAATGGGCAATAAAATCAGGAAAGCCAAAGACGAGTTATCAAAAACGCTTGGGCGCATCCCGACCGTTACAGAGCTTTCCGAGTTCCTGGAAATTTCTCCTGAAGATATTATCCTTGCCCAGGAAGCAAGCAGGATCCCTTCTTCTATACATGAAACAGTGTATGAAAACGACGGTGATCCCATTACACTGCTCGATCAGATTGATGATGGCAATGAAGGAAAATGGTTTGATAAAATAGCATTAAAAGAAGCGATCCGTGAATTGGATGAGCGGGAAAGACTGATTGTTTACTTGCGCTACTATAAAGATCAGACTCAATCCGAAGTGGCGGCAAGGCTTGGCATTTCCCAGGTGCAGGTGTCGCGTCTGGAAAAAAAGATACTGCAGCAAATGAAAGACCGGATGGATATTTAACTCCATCCGGTCTTTCATTTTTTATATAACAATTCAGTGCTTTTCGACACTTCTCAAACAGCCAATTATTGGAGTTCATGAAGCTAATATCTGTAACTCATACTAAATATAGACACAAAAGCGAAACGCCATAAATAGGCGAACCAATTTCGAAGAGGATATCACTTTGTGGGAAGTGAGCATATTGGAAAAAACAGTTTATATTCGCTTGCGGCATCGTCTGCAAATACGGCCCAATCAGAGAATACTGCTGAAAGATATTGCACAGGTTATTGCCGATGATGACATTTACGAAAAGCTTTGTGTACTTCCGCTTTATCAAGTAAGCGAGCAGGATCGGAATATTGTCGTAATTGACGTTATGAAGGTAATTGGGACCATAACCCAATTATTTTCGAACATTGAAGTCCAGTCGATCGGGCCGGCTCAAGCGATAGTCGAGGTGGTTACAAAGAAGCGTAAAGTATCATTTCCTCTCTTTCTGCTGGTTTGGCTGCTTCTGTTCATAGGTGCTGCCCTCGCTATTATGAATTTTCATGAAGACGTGAGCATGCAGGCTGTACAGCTTAGAATTTACACTCTCATAACCGGGGAAGTGGACAGCAGGCCTCTCATTTTTCAAATCCCCTATTCGATTGGCCTGGGGCTTGGCATGATCATTTTCTTTAACCATGTTTTTAAGAAGCGGCTGAACGAGGAGCCAAGCCCATTGGAAGTAGAAATGTTCAATTATCAGCTTGATCTTGATAACTATGTTGCATTGAAAGAAAACAAGGAGAGTATGAAGTATCTTGATGACCATTAATGTTGTCCTGGTAATGATCATAGGATTTGCAGGCGGGCTCGCTGTTGGTTCTGGTTTTGTTGCTTTTCTGGCTGTCTTGGGCATTATTCCAAGGCTTACACAGCTGAGCAAGACGATGAAGATGATCCATTATTATGAAGCTGCAGTTGTAATGGGGGCTTTGGCTGGTGCACTGGCAACTTTATGGAATCCGGTTTTTCACCTGACACCTCTGTTTTTAATACCCATCGGGCTTGCTTCGGGCATATTTATTGGCATGCTGGCGGCAGCTTTAACTGAAGTGCTGAATGTTTTTCCAATCCTGGCGAAAAGAATCGGAGTAGATGGAAAGATTGTCATTTTATTGATGGCATTTGTATTTGGAAAGGTGTTCGGATCACTGTTTCAATGGATTTATTTTGTAAATAAATAAGCAATCGGCTGGGCATATTTAAGAAAAATGAGGATTCGGAAAGGAAAAACTGCTATGGATGAACGGAGGCACGTCATTCTTATTACTGATGGAGACGATTTTGCAAGAAGGACAGTGGAGCGTGTTGCGAAGGAAATCGGAGGAAGATGTCTATCTTTGTCGCATGGAAACCCTTCAGTCTTAAACGGTCAGCAAATCGTCAAGCTGATAAAAAAAGTCTCCCATGATCCCGTATTAGTTATGTTTGATGACAGCGGGTTTATCGGGGAGGGAGCCGGAGAGAATGCGCTGAAATATGTTGCGTGCCATAAAGATATCGATGTTCTGGGTGTCATAGCAGTTGCCTCAAAAACAAGACAGGCCGAGTGGACAAAAGTAGATGTATGTATCGATAATAACGGGGAATTGACTCCATACGGAGTTGATAAGTTCGGAGTACCCGAGATGGAAATTGGAAGAATCAATGGTGATACCGTTTATTGTCTTGATCAGCTGGATGTGCCGATAATCGTGGGAATTGGCGATATCGGAAAGATGTCTAAAAAAGATCATTATGAATTAGGTTCGCCAATTACTAAAAAGGCAGTAGAGCTTATATTGGAAAGGAGCGGCTATTATGACACGAAACAAGACGAAGGATGATAAGACACCTATATTTGAGTCCGTCCAAGAAATTGAAAAGTACATGAAAAATAGAGTTGGCCTGGGAGAAAGCTTCGATCTGGGTGTCAGAAAGCTAACGATCTTAAGGAAGGATGTTCATTTCTATTATATTAATGGACTGACGGATACGAGTTATATCATTGCCATCATTGAGGGTCTGGTTGGGATCAATGACAGTGAAAAACTTTCCTCTAACCTATTTAAAATCATCGAAAACAGGCTGAGGCACCAATCCATTGAGCACATTAAAACAATGGATGAACTGGTTGATCAGGTGCTATCAGGCCTGATTGTCGTTGTGGGCGAGGGTGAAGGAGAAGGGCTTGTCATCGATGTCAGAAGCTATCCCGGAAGGACCCCGCAGGAACCGGATACCGAAAAGGTTGTCCGCGGCTCAAGAGATGGCTATGTAGAAAATATAATAGTAAACACAGCCTTGACCCGCAGAAGGATTAGAGATGAACGGCTTCGCTTTGAAATCATGCGTGTTGGTGAAAGATCCAAGACAGATGTCGCCATTGGGTTCATTAAAGATGTGGCTAATAAGGATTTAGTTGATTTAATTAGAAAAGAAATTAAAGCGATTGAAATAGATGGCATCACAATGGCTGATAAGACAGTCGAGGAATTTCTTTTAAAGCAGGGATACAATCCCTTCCCGCTGGTTCGGTATACGGAAAGAGCAGATGTGGCAGCAGCCCATTTGCTTGAAGGGCATGTCGTTATATTTGTTGATACTTCACCAAGTGTCATTATTACACCTACAACATATTTTCATCATTTGCAGCATGCAGAAGAATACAGGCAATCGCCGGCAGTCGGCACATTTCTCCGCTGGATTCGTTTTTTAGGTCTTTTGGCTTCAATCGTACTGTTGCCGCTATGGTTTTTATTTGTATTAGAGCCTTCCCTTCTGCCTGAAAGAATCGCATTTATCGGGCCAAATGAAGAAACGAATGTTCCTGTTATAGCCCAGCTGTTTCTTGCAGATGTGGGAATTGAATTTCTTAGAATTGCGGCAATCCATACACCGACACCGCTTTCAACTGCAATGGGCTTAATAGCCGCTGTACTTATAGGTCAAATTGCCATAGATGTAGGCCTTTTTGTTCCTGAAGTCATTTTATATGTATCACTTGCGGCCATTGGAACTTATACGACACCAAGCTATGAACTGAGCATTGCCAATAAAATTTTACGATTGAGTTTGCTTGTGGCAGTTGCGATTTTCCATACACCAGGCCTGGTCGTGGGGCTTACATTAATCATTCTTCTTCTTGCAAGCATCAAATCTTTGAATACACCATATCTATGGCCGTTTATTCCGTTCAGCCCGGTTGCTTTATCCCAAATCCTGATTCGCCGTTCCATGCCTGGCTCAAAAATACGGCCAAGCATTGTCCAGACTAGAAATCGTTACAAGCAGCCTGTTAAATAAGAAATACGCGGAATGCCGATTGCTAAGATACACGAAATATGGTAAAGTTTTTTTAATTAAATAAAGGATTAAAGGAAACAGAATAGACAGTCTCTTGGGATGCTGTCTATTTCTTTCATAAATTGTTCAGTCTCAGGGGTAAGACACCTGAGGAAAAGGAAGAGGGGGAACCATGTTTTTTCACGGCACCATGAAGGCAAATGACAAAGGGCATCTTGAAATTGGCGGTATGGATACCGTCGAACTCGCAAGTCAATTTGGAACACCTTTATACGTATATGATGTGGCATTAATAAGAGAAAGAGCCAGGGGCTTTAAGCAAACTTTCGAGAAGCTTGGAATAGAAGCACAAGTTGCATATGCGAGCAAAGCTTTTTCAACAGTGGCAATGGTTCAGCTTGTAGATGAAGAAGGTCTTTCATTGGATGTGGTATCAGGCGGAGAGTTATACACTGCTCTTGCAGCAGACTTTCCATCTGAAAGAATCCACTTTCACGGGAACAATAAGAGCAGAGAAGAACTTGAGATGGCTCTAAAGAATCATGTCGGCTGTATAGTTGTCGATAATTTTTATGAACTGGAATTATTAGAACAGATTTGTGAATCACTTGCAGCTAAAACAAAAATTTTACTGAGGGTCACGCCTGGAATTGAAGCTCATACCCATGACTATATCTTAACCGGCCAGGAAGATTCAAAATTTGGATTTGACCTGCAGAATGGCCAGGCTGAAAAGGCTCTGCAAATAGCTCTGAATTCGAGCTGGATTGAAACGCTTGGACTGCACTGTCATATCGGGTCTCAGATTTTCGATACAACAGGCTTCATTTTGGCTGCAAAGAAAATCTTTGAGAAGATGGCAGAGTGGAAAGAAAAACATGCATATGAACCTAAAGTGCTTAACTTAGGCGGTGGTTTTGGAATCCGCTATACAGAAGATGATGATCCGATTCATGCATCTCAATATGTTGAAGAAATTATCGGGGAAGTTAAAAATCAGGCTAAACAGTTCTCCATGAAGATGCCGGAAATTTGGATTGAGCCGGGGCGTTCCCTTGTAGGAGATGCCGGAATAACTTTATACCAGACTGGGTCACGCAAAGAGGTTCCAAATGTAAGAAATTATCTCGCTGTAGATGGCGGTATGAGTGACAATATCAGGCCGGCCCTTTATCAGGCTAAGTATGAAGCGGTATTGGCAAACCGGGTGCTGGATAAGCCGGAAGAGACAGTATCAATTGCCGGAAAATGCTGTGAATCAGGCGATATGCTTATTTGGGATTTGCCTCTTCCAAAAGCAGGGGATCAAGATCTCCTGGCCGTTTTCTGTACAGGCGCATACGGTTATTCCATGGCAAACAATTATAATCGAATCCCAAGGCCGCCTGTAGTTTTTATTGAAAATGGAGAGGCTAATCTGGTTGTTAAAAGGGAAACATACGAGGATCTATTACGATTGGATCTGCCGATTAATGAAAAAATAAAAAATTAAGCTGCCCGCTAAGGCAGCTTAATTTTTTTAAGAAAAGAAGGCTTTAATCGCGTCTATTACACTAGTGAAAAAACGTTTTAGGCTTTCTAAAAATCCCTGGCCTTCTTCACTTTCAAGGTATTTGGAAATTTTGTCTTTTGCCTGGTTAAGCTGTTCGCCGACCTGATTCCAATCGATATCAAGCTCTTTCAGCTTGTTGAATAAATCTATTAAGCTTTGAATCTCCTGTTCGGTCAGAGTGATGCCAAGGTCCTTTGCTGCATTTTCGATAATTGTTCTGAGTTCTGCATCGGTTTCAGGTGAATTTTTGGCTATTTCCTCTTTGATTTTGGCAATTAAAGCAGCTGCGTTCTCGTTTCCAACCGAATCGCCAAGCTTGGCTGTTTCCACCATCTCTTCATTTGCCGCCTGTTTTACATCTTCAGGGATCGTTTTTTCAGCTGAAATTTCATATGCCTTGATAATGCCTGTTAAAGCAGCTGTTCCAGAAACATTTGCAGGTGCTGTAATATAAATTTTGGCATCTTTTACACCAGCAGTAATCAAAGCATTAATGTACATTTCATCAGTGACCCAGTTAATATTCTTAGTCTCTACTTCAAGGCCTGAGCCTTGTTTCGCTACTGTGACTGCCGAAGAGGATATCGCTCTTGTTCCTATAAGAGCTTTAGAGATATAATTTCCAAGATATTGATGTTCTTCCTCATTTGAAACAGTAATGATGGTCGCATCTTTCGGAGCTTTCATTTCAGCCAGAAGCATATTTTTTTGTTCTTCTGATAGATTCTCACCTAAAGTGACAATTACATCACCTTCCGCCATATCAGCAAATGCCTGTATCGGCAAAATAAATAATAGCGACATTATGAATAGTAATAGCATTTTATTCCATTTCATGCGGTTACCTCCCGGAGCAAAAATAGGGAAGCCATTTAAATCAAATCTGCGGCTCACTTAATGGCTTCCTGTAAATAGACGATTCTTTCCGCGAAAAAGTTTCAATTCTCCTCTACCTGAAACATTAGCTCAAAATGCCTATTTCAGCAAGCAGAATGGAATTATGAGAAAGAATAGTGTAAAATGAATGATAGTTTGTAAGTCAAAGGATTTAAATAAATGGGGGCAGTAAGGAAATATGAAAAAAAGCAATTGGCTTCTTTTTATAATATTGCTTGTGTTAAGCATCGGATGGGGACTTGTTTACTGGTTCTTTATAGTTTAGAGCTTTGCAGCGAAGAAGGCGATAAGGCAATGAATTAGCCGGTTTTATTCGAAAATAGCAACATTCAGCATGAATACATATACTGTTATGAAAAGTTTACAAATATTAAAATATGGGAAAAATAGTTTATGATGTTTTTATTCAAATAATGAGGGATTAATATGCTAATTCGATATAAAAAGTCATTTGAAAAAATTGCAATGGGTCTTTTATCTTTCATGCCTAATGAAAAAGACTTGAAAAGGCTGCAGCAGACGATGAAGCAATATGAATCTGAAGAAAATCGGCAGCTGTTTTTATGGAAGGAAGGCGAAGATATCATTGGGCTGGTCGGTGTTACATCAAGTGATCAGACAATGGAGATTCAGCATATCTCTGTTAACCCGTCACACCGGCATCAAGGCATTGGCAAAACAATGATAAAAGCATTGGATGAACTATATCCTGGGAAAACTTTAACTGCAACGGATGAAACCGAATCTTTTCTAAGCAAATGTGATGTTAATTAACAAAAGCGGAAGTACATGGCACAGCTATACCGCTATCGGGGTTCAGCAATATACTTTGTTACATGGAAAAAGGCAGCGAATAATCATTATTCCTGCCTTTTTTTCTGATTCAGGGCATCAAGTCTTTCTTTAATAACCATGGTTCTATCTCTTCTTTTATGGCGGTGCACAATATCTTCATCTGGAAAATTGCTGTCAGAACACCAGGGAAATCCCTTGGGTGCGCATTTTTCCTTAAGTAAGGGATCAATAATAGGCAAGTTAACGCTGGAGTACTTTCCGCCTTTTTGAATCAGCACAAGCCTGTCCTTAAGATCCTTTATCAATTGATCTGTTTCAAGACCCAATGCCTGTATTTCTTCAGCTCTGCACTCCAAAATGCCGATTCCTTTGCGGAGGGTCCGTTCTGCACCATTAAAATTCTCTCTGCGATGATGATAAAAAGAAACTGCCATAAGAATTAATCCGACCCATGCAGACTTTTTATTGTTTGGATCCGTATTCTTCCAATACTCCTCCAGTATTTCGTGACATTCAAAATAATCACGGTCACCATGAAAATGGACCAGGAACTCGATATATTTATCAGGATACATACTTTCACTCCTTGACAATTCTTACTTTATTTTACCACAGCACAATCTATTATCAGAAAAATAAAAGCCCGGCGCTTAACCGGGCTTTTACAGCTGTTAAATCTGAACACATATATGTTGGCGCTTTTAGGTTTCTAATAGGACAGCCTTGTCTGGGCAAATGTACAGAATTTGCTGTAATAAACACAGCGATTTAGAAGAACCAGGAAGCTCCGACAATAATTAATAGGATGAACAGAACGACAATTAAAGCAAACCCGGTTCCGCAATCTCCAAATCCAGTATTAGACATATAAAATACCTCCTGTATCTTTATTTCCCTACATCGTATGTAGGCAATTGCCTTATTGATTGGGCGGTTCAAAAAAATCACGAATGAAGCAGGGGCATTGCTGACAGGGTTATTTTTCTATTGGATAACATCCATGAATAATCTATACTAGATATAGCCTTTTGGCATTTAAGGGAATTTATATTAGGAAAATTTGGTGGGTATTTTATGCAATATGATCATTATAACGTCAAAATAGATGCTTTCGAGGGGCCTCTGGATCTTCTTCTTCATCTTATTAACAGGCTGGAAATTGATATCTATGACATTCCTGTATCAGAAATTACCGAGCAGTACCTCATTTATATACATACAATGAAGGAGCTTCAGCTTGACGTAGCAAGCGAATATCTTGTAATGGCCGCAACGCTTCTGGCAATTAAAAGCAAAATGCTGCTGCCAAAGCATGATGAGGAAGAGCTCGAGGATGAATTTGGAATGGAAATGGAAGAAGACCCCAGAGATGAACTTGTAGAACGGCTGATTGAATACCGTAAATATAAGGAAGCTGCAGAGGAGCTTAAGGAGCGGGAACAGGATAGAAGTTTAATGTATACAAAGCCGCCTGCAGACCTTTCGGAATATGTGAATGAAACACAGCAGGAAAAAGCTGATTTGAATGTAAGTCTTTATGATATGCTTGGCGCTTTGCAAAAGTTATTAAGAAGGAAGAAACTGCAAAGGCCGCTTTCTGCAAAAGTTGCCCGCCAGGAGATTCCCATTGAGAAGCGGATGTCTGAAATTGTGGAACAGTTAAGAAGTGTAAAAGGCAGGAAAAAATTCACCGATCTTTTTCCGGTATCGGACAGAGAGCATATAGTAGTAACTTTCCTGGCGGTACTGGAGTTAATCAAGCGAAAAGAAATTCAGGTCGAGCAGGACAAAAATTTCTCTGATATTTTTGTAGCTTCCATGGAAGGAGGAAAATAGTGTGGAGATCGTTAATTGGAAGGGGATAGCCGAAAGCCTCCTGTTTGCAGCTGGTGATGAAGGCTTGTCTCTTAAGCAAATTGCCCATGTGCTGGAGGTGGAAGAGAATCAGGCCCGTGAAATAATGGACAGTCTTATGGAAGACTACAATACTGGCAGCCGCGGAATAATGGCTGTTGAATTGGCGGGGACTTTTCAGCTGGTTACGAAAAAAGAGTTTTCCCCATACCTGAAGAAGCTGGTAGAGTCTCCTTCTGCCGCTTCCCTTTCTCAGGCGGCACTCGAGACGCTCGCAATTATTGCTTACAGACAGCCCATTACAAGGACAGAAATTGAGGAAATTAGAGGAGTCAAGACAGAGAGACCTCTTCATACATTGTCTGCTAAAGCCTTGATTAAAGAAGTTGGACGGGCAGATGGAACAGGGCGTGCCTATTTGTATGGAACGACTAAAGAGTTCCTTGATTATTTTGGCCTTAAAAGCATAGAAGAGCTTCCGCCGCTCCCGGATAAGATCAGTGAAGAAGAGGATTCATTACAGGAAGAGGCTGATTTATTCTTTGAAAAGTTCCAGGAGCTCGATTCTTGAGTTTTCTGACACATTACATAGGAAGTGTGGTAAAATAGATTTAAATTTTTCCCTTTCCTTTTAATACATATTAATCTTGTAAACCATCGGGAAATAGGAGGGTTTTGCTTGCTGATTAAACATTGCAGGGGATATGAGCTTGAAAAAGAAAAGCCAAACACCTCGGAAGATTTTTTTAACAGAAGTGAGATTGTGTTCGAAGAAGATGGACAGGAGAAGACTTTTCATGTTTTATACGTCCGTTTCTTTGATGAATCCATGAATGAGTTCACACCATATGAACAGGATCCAGTCTTTCAGGCTGGTTCCAGAGAAGTTCAGTTCAAGGATATTGTTGCTCTTTCATGTTTATTGAAGAATCCGGGTTTTAGACATCGCAAACGAATTTATCTTAATTCAAAGGCTGATTTTGCATCCTATTTTCAGGATCTGGACTTTTCCAAGCTTCCCTCCATTTTTGAAGCGCTGGAGAGTAAAAAATCCTATGACCTGCGATCACCTTTAGATTTCATTGTTCAACCGCAACAATAGCCAGTTTATAATAATGGGGGTGTAATGGATGGGGAATTCAATAGTTAAATCACAGATGGAAGATGTGAAAAATTTCCTCGGTAATAGCGTTGCCGCATTTGAAGATTTCTTAAATAATACAACAATAAAAGATCTTGAAGCAGAACAACAAGGGAATTTGAATTATTATAAAAGTATCCTCTCACATGTTAGAAAACTGCTTGTATATTGTGAAGAAGGACTTGATGCCAGCACAATCATATTAAAAAGTGACCCTTTCCAAAAAGGGGCAGCCGAAAAGACGTTATACCGGATTTACCATCAGTGCATTGAAGAGTTTTTTTCTCCGAAAAATGATGCATGGTTTGAGAATAGCCGTTCAGCATATACGGGAAAAAACTCAATCCAGTTTCATGATGAAGTTCCGGACAGCCTCAAATCAATGTTCAGGCAGCTGGAAGGAGAGTTCCAAAGGGTTCGTGAGGAACTTGAATATTACGAAACTGATTATCGGACAAAAATGATTCAATCAAAATAGCATTGGAAGTGGAGAACAGCGGGCAGCTGTTCTTTTTTTTCTGGCACGTTATAGGGAGCTTTCCATTTTCATTGGAAAACGTACAAACTTTCACTCATACAAATAGAAAGTGAGCTATTTATGGAAGCGAGTGAGGGGATTATATGAGTAAAATGGAAGATTACATTAAGGACGTTACAAAATGGAACAAAGAGCTAAGAGATTTTTTAGACTCGGAGGATGTTGAACAAAACAGTGAGCTGTGGCAGAGGCTGGATCATTTTACCGAAATTATGGATGGAATTAACAGCCCCCTGGATATAGAAGGTTTGGAAAAGCTGCAGGAACAAGTGGACTCTCTTCATTCCGATATGGAGAATTATTTTTCCAATAGACAGCAGCTTGGAAATATCTATATGAATGAACCGTACATTCCTGCGGGTAAGCATATTTTACCCCCGCTCCCTTATGATTACAGTGCACTTGAACCGCATATCTCAGCGGAAATTATGAGGCTGCATCATGATAAGCATCATCAATCATATGTGGATGGATTAAACAAAGCGGAGGCAATGCTTCAAAATGCGAGGAATAATAATGATTACAGCCTGGTAAAACACTGGTCCCGCGAGCTCGCCTTTCATGGCTCCGGCCATTATTTGCATACGATTTTCTGGAATAATATGAGTCCTGAAGGCGGAGGAAGTCCGTCCGGGGCACTCATGAAGGAAATAAACAAATACTTTGGGAGCTTTGAGAAATTTAAAAGCCATTACACAGAAGCAGCCAAGCAGGTAGAAGGAGTGGGCTGGGCAATCCTGGTGTGGTCTCCAAGAGCGCGCAGGCTCGAAATACTTCAATCGGAAAGACACATGCTCTTAACCCAGTGGGATACAATCCCTCTGCTGGCATTAGATGTATGGGAACATGCTTATTATCTGCAATATAAAAATAACCGCGGTGATTATATTAAAAATTGGTGGAATGTTGTCAACTGGAAGGATGTAGAAGACAGGTATTTAAAAGCATCAGAATTAAAATGGAAGCCATTCTAGATAGGAGCAGAAAGAAGTAAGAGGGAGTACAAAGAGTATTCCCCTCATTTTTGATGTACAAGCCATTTCCAAACCCTCATTACAAGTCAAACATAATAGTCATATCACTACTTGTCCTGCATAAACTTGTACAAATAAATGAAAAACATGCGGCTCCTCCCTTGTGGGGAGATCATGTATTTCGCTCAATCTGACATCCATAAAGGAGACGGGGTTTTGTGCAATGAAAATGTCTAGCAGGCTGATGGCCATAGCTTTGGTCACCGCGTTGATGATGATGAATCTCCCTCAGAAGACAGAGGCTTCAGTTTCAGTAAGTGCCCGGAGCGCAATATTAATGGAACAGGATTCTGGCCGCATCCTTTACCAGAAAGAAGCAAATGAAGTGAGGAGAATAGCAAGCATTACAAAAATCATGACAGCAATTCTGGCCATAGAATCCGGAAAAATGGATGTTATGGTTAAAGTAAGTGATCGTGCTGTCAGAGCGGAAGGGTCATCGATTTATCTAAAGGCAGGAGAAAAAATAAAGCTTGAAGATCTGGTTTACGGGCTTATGCTTCGTTCAGGCAATGACTCTGCAGTCGCAATCGCAGAGTATGTCGGCGGAAGCCTTGAAGGATTTGGCTTTTTAATGAATAAGAAAGCTGAAGAAATCGGCATGAAGAATACCCATTTTGCAAACCCCCACGGTCTGGATGATCATGAAGACCATTATTCGACTGCATATGATATGGCTCTGCTGACCAGATATGCAATGAATAATGAGACTTACCAAAAGATTGCAGGAACAAAGGTGCACCGTGCACCAAACCCGAATGAAAGCTGGGACAGGGTGTGGAAAAATAAAAATAGGCTCCTGACTGAATTATATGATTATTGTACAGGGGGGAAAACAGGATATACAAAAAGGGCTAAGAGAACTCTTGTAACAACAGCATCAAAAGGCAGTCTTAATCTGATAGCAGTAACCTTAAACGGGCCGGACGACTGGAATGACCATATTAACATGTATGAAACAGCTTTTAGAGCCTATGATTCTGTGGAAGTCCTGCAGGAGGGTGTTATATCGGATATTGATGATGAATTTTATAAAGGCAGGGTTTATATAAAGCATTCATACAATTATCCTGTTACAAAAGAAGAGAAAAACCACTTTAAAATTGATATCAAGCTGCTAGAGCCTGAATCAGAATGGGAAGACGGCAGGACAATACCTGAAGTGGTCGGTCAGGCAACAGTGTATTTTGAAAATCAGCCAATTAAAAAGCTTCCAATATATTATAAGCATGATGAGGTAAAAGAGGATAAGTCGTTATTAGACTACTTTAAGAATCTTTTTACCTCAATTGCAGGAGTGAAGACAAATGGTTAATATCATTTGGGTGATGCTTACCGTTATAGGCTTAGTTTTTGCTATGATAAACGGCACCATAAATGAAGTGAATGAAGCCATTTTCAATGGTGCGAAAGAAGCGGTCACATTATGCATCGGTCTAATTAGCATTCTTGTTTTTTGGCTCGGAATGATGAAAATTGCTGATGACGCCGGATTGCTGAATAAGCTTGCTTCCTTATTCAGGCCAATTGTGAAAAAGCTTTTTCCAGAAGTGCCCGGTGATCATCCGGCAATGGGATATATGCTATCGAACATGATGGCCAATATGTTCGGTCTGGGGAACGCTGCTACCCCTCTCGGCATAAAAGCTATGGAAGAGCTGAAAAGATTGAATGGGGGAAAAAATGAAGCGAGCCGTTCTATGATAACCTTTTTGGCCATCAACACTTCAAGTCTGACTTTAATTCCTACAACCGTGATTGCCATACGGATGAATTATAATTCTGCCTCGCCCACCGATATCGTAGGTCCTACTTTAGTGGCTACTTTCTGCTCTACATTGGCCGCAATCATGATTGACCGTTATTTCTATTACCGAAGAACGCGAAAAGGATGAGGTTAGGATGGAGATTGTGTCAGCCGTTTCCCTTTGGTTAATTCCTATTTTAATAGGCTTTATATTAATATATGGAACATTTAAGAAAGTTCCTACCTATGAAAGCTTCACTGAAGGTGGAAAAGAAGGTATAAAAATTGCTATATCCATTATTCCTTTTCTTGTCGGGATGCTTGTAGCCATATCGGTTTTCAGGGCTTCCGGCGCCCTGGAGTATTTAATGAATCTGATCAGGCCCGTACTTGAAGCAATTGGAGTGCCTCCTGATATCGTACCCCTGGCTATCATTCGTCCGATCTCTGGAACTGCAGCACTGGGAATGACCAGTGACTTAATTGCTGTCCATGGTCCCGACTCGTTCATAGGCAGGCTTGCCTCAGTACTGCAGGGCAGCACAGATACAACTTTTTATGTCCTGACGGTCTACTTTGGAGCAGTAGGTATCAAAAAAATGGGGGATGCCCTTAAAGTCGGGCTGCTGGCCGATTTGGCAGGCATCATAGCATCCATTGTGATCGTAACACTTGTTTTTGGCAGTATGTAGCCATAAAAGAAAATATCCAGTACAAAAGATGCCTGAGTGTGGGTATCTTTTTTATTTTACTATTAAATTCCAACTTTCAGTAATTACAGATTATTTTTCACCTAAGCTGTTTTGACAATGGTTTGCTTTGAAAACTTGACGAATTATGTCATAATTCATTAGGAGTGAAAAAGTATGAAGCATTGTTAAAAAAACTTTGAGGTGACATAAATGGAAAGATTGCAGAAAGTTATTGCCCATGCAGGGGTTGCTTCGCGAAGAAAAGCTGAAGAGCTAATGGCTGAAGGCCGTGTAAGGGTTAACGGAAAAACAGTAAAGGAACTGGGTGTTAAGGTCTCTCCTTCTGACCGCATTGAAGTGGATGGAATACCGCTGGAGAGAGAGGAGCCTGTTTATTTTCTCCTCTATAAACCAAGAGGTGTAATTTCAGCCGTTTCAGATGACAAGGGCAGAAAAGTCGTCACGGATTTCTTTGAGGGAATTAAACAAAGAATATACCCTGTTGGAAGACTGGATTATGATACATCCGGAATTCTCATTCTTACCAATGACGGTGAGTTTGCAAATCTTTTAATGCACCCAAAGAATGAGATTGAAAAAGTCTATGTTGCCAAGTTGAAAGGCATCCCTTCAAAAGAAAAAATGAAAAGCCTTCAAAGAGGCATCGTGCTTGAAGATGGAAAAACAGCACCAGCCAAAACCAAGCTGTTATCAATGGATAAGAAAAAACAGACAGCTATTGTGGAAATCAGCATTCATGAAGGACGCAACCGCCAGGTTAGGAGGATGTTTGAAGCAATTGGCCATCCTGTTCTGAAACTGAAGAGGGAGAGATATGGGTTCCTCACTCTGCAGGGATTATCAGCTGGGGATGCAAGAGAACTTACTGCCCATGAAGTTAAGCAGCTCCGGACACTTGCGGTGAAGAAGAAATAGTCGCTTTTAGAAAAATTCATAGAAGTGTCACAGTTACGCTTATTTGTAAACAATATAGCTATGATGAAAAATGCTATAATAGTAAACAGCTATGAGGCAAAATTCTTTTCCATATGTTACATATAATTTTGTAAGGTACGGTCTTTTGGCATGATTAGGATGCATTAGGAGGGGAAGTTTTTTATGAAAAAGCAGCGTCTGGTAATGAGAACAGTCATATTGCTTGTCCTTGGTGCTGCCGTGGCATATACGCTATACGCAAATTTTACGAAAGATAAAATTCAAAAGGTTGCCGTTGGAGAAAAGGCACCTGATTTTGTTCTGACAGATATGGATGGAAATAAACACAGGCTATCCGATTATGAAGGCCAGGGTGTTTTCCTGAACTTCTGGGGTACATGGTGCAAACCCTGTGAGAAAGAGATGCCATATATGAACAACCAATATAAGCAATTTAAAGATGAAGGTGTTCAGGTTTTGGCTGTTAATGTCGGAGAGACAGATCTAGCAGTAAATAAATTTTCTGAGCGTTACGATCTGGCCTTCCCGATTGTAATTGATAAGGATAGCCAAGTCCAATCGGCATACGGAATTAATCCTCTGCCTGCCACTTTCCTCATTGATAAAGATGGTAAGGTTGTCAAGTATATTACAGGAGAGATGACGGAAGAAACGATCAAGAACTATATGGAACAGATTAAACCATAAGTTACGGGGAGTTTTATATATGAAAGAAGTAAAATGCGACTGTGGCCATGTTAATCCCATAGGTACGATACTATGTGAGTCGTGCGGAAAGGTATTGGAAGAAAAAGAAAAAGACAAGAAACTTCTCGATATGCGGTATGAAGGCAGTGCACGCCGCTCGCAAACCTATAATAAAACGATAATTGATAAAATATGGAATTTTTTCTCGTCTGTTAAGGTTGGAGTCTGGCTGATCGTAATAACGCTGATAGCATCAGCTGTTGGAACGATACTGCCTCAGGAAATGTATATTCCGCCAATCATGCCTGCTGAGGAATATTACGAAGACCAGTATGGCTGGATTGGTAAATTATACTATGATCTTGGATTTCATAATCTTTACAGCTCATGGTGGTATTTGATTTTGATTGCCTCAATTGGCATATCTCTTGTGATCTGCAGTCTGGATAGAGTTGTCCCTTTGTATAGAGCTTTAAAAAAGCAGAAGGTAAGCCGTCATGAAAGCTATCTGCAGCGCCAGAGAGTTTTTGGTGCGTCACAGCCAGAAGACACTGATAAGGCGTTCACAATGGCAAAAGAAAAATTAAAAACCAAGAAATACAGCATCCGGGAAGAGAATGGAAACATCCTTGCCGAAAAGGGACGTTTCTCAAGATGGGGGCCATACGTTAACCATGTGGGGCTTATCATATTTTTAATCGGCGGAATGCTCCGTTTTGTACCGGGCATGTATGTTGACAAAATCCTTTGGATCCGGGAAGGGGAAACCAAGGTCATTCCGGAAACCAATGGTGAATATTACCTTAAAAATGATGGCTTCATCCTTGAAATGTACGATAAAGAGAAAGATAATGAAGTGTTTGGAGAAGCGATTGATAAAGCAGGAATGGTAGCTAAAAATTATCAGTCCAATGTCACTCTTTATAAAAAACAGGGCAATACTGTTGCGGGAGAAGAGGCAGATCTCAAGAAAGTTAAGGACTATGAAATTAAGGTAAATAAACCTCTGAAGTTTGAAAACTTTGCATTATACCAAGTAGATTATAAACTTAATGAACTTAACAAAATGTCATTTGCCCTTACAAATAAAAAAACGGGTGAGGAATACGGGGATTTAACAGTTGACCTGAATCATCCGCAGGATGAATATGATCTTGGAAATGGCTATAAAGCAGAAGTTGTCAGCTATTTTCCCGATTTTGAATTTGATGAAAATGGGGAACCGGTTACAAAGTCAAGAATCCCTAATAATCCTGCCTTTGTTTTTAAAATGTTTACTCCGGATAAGCCTGATGGCGAAATTAGCTTTGTTGCGATCAGACAGACTATTGAACCTTTTGGCGATAATGAATACAAGATGGCCTTTAAAGGCATAGATACTAAAAATGTATCAGCCCTGACCGTCCGAAAAGATTTAACATTATGGATTATCGCATTGGGCGGCGTTATTTTCATGATAGGTGTTGCACAGGGATCTTATTGGAACCATCGGAGAGTTTGGCTGCGCCGTGTTAATGGAGAAGTGTGGGTAGCCGGACACACTAACAAAAACTGGCATGGACTTAAAAGGGAAATTGAAGCAGCATTGGATGGAACCGGAATTAAGATGCCGGAAGATCAGCTGCAAAATCAAAGTGAAAAGAAAGGCTAAGGAGGAATCTGAGTGGTTACAATAAGCAGCAATTTACTATACACAGCTTTTATCCTCTATTTAATTGCTACTGTCTTTTTTGCCGGCTCCATAAAGGATAAGAATAGAACGAAACAAGGGCCTAACAAATGGGCAGCAATAGGATTATGGATCTCGATTATCGGGTTTGCTGCACAGCTTGGCTACTTTATTACAAGATGGATTGCAGCTGGGCATGCGCCTGTCAGCAACCTTTTCGAATTTACAACATTCTTTGGAATGTCGCTTGTTGGTGCTTTTATAGTGATTTACTTAATTTATAAAACACCTATTTTAGGAGTCTTTACGCTTCCGGTTGCGGTACTGATGATTGCCTATGCAAGTATGTTTCCGCGGGAAGTTTCACCGCTGATCCCCGCCCTGCAGAGTGATTGGCTTCATATTCACGTTACAACAGCTGCAGTTGGGCAGGCTATTTTGGCTGTAAGCTTCGCTGCCGGATTAATTTATTTGGTAAAATCAGTAGATCAAACAAAGCAAAGCAAACAGAGATTCTGGCTTGAAGCCGTTATGTTTGGCTTGGTTTGCACACTTGGGTTTATCATTATAAGCTCAAGCTTCTCAGCTTCAGGCTACAAGGCCGAATTTAACTGGGTTGATAAGAACGGTCAGGAAGATGTCCTGGAATATCATATGCCTGCTTTAACAGGTCCTCACGAGGGCCAGCTGATTACGGAAGGTAAATTTGAACCGCTGGCGGAAATGCCTGCAATCATTAATGCAAAAAAATTAAATACCGTTATATGGTCTTTGGCTTCAGGTGTCATTCTATATCTTGCTTTAAGATTGGTTCTCCGCAAGAGGGTCGGAGCTGCGCTTCAGCCGCTTGCTAAAAATATTAATCTTGATTTGGTTGACGAGATCGCTTACCGTTCAGTATTAATAGGATTTCCGGTCTTTACACTCGGAGCTTTGATTTTTGCCATGATATGGGCACAAATCGCCTGGACTCGTTTTTGGGGATGGGATCCAAAGGAAGTATGGGCGCTCATTACCTTCCTATTTTATGCTGCCTACCTGCACCTTCGCCTTTCAAAGGGCTGGCATGGCGAAAAGTCTGCGTGGCTTGCTGTAATCGGATTTATCATTATCATGTTTAATCTGGTTGCGGTAAACCTGGTCATTGCCGGATTGCACTCCTACGCTGGATCATAATGAAAATATAAAAGCCTTCACTTCACAATAGTGGAGGCTTTATTTAAAGATTTTTTATTGAACGTCAGGGGGACTTAAAAATGGAAAACCAAGTGAAAATATTGCTAGTGGATGATGAAGAAAGAATCCGCCGTTTATTGAAAATGTACCTTGAGCGTGAAAATTATTCAATTGATGAAGCAGAGAATGGAAACCAGGCTTTGTCAAAAGCCTTGGCAAATGATTACGATGTCATTCTTTTGGATTTAATGATGCCCGGCAAAGACGGCATTGAAGTCTGCAGAGAACTGAGAGAGAAAAAAGCTACTCCGGTGATCATGCTTACAGCTAAAGGAGAAGAAGTTAACCGTGTACAGGGCTTTGAAGTCGGCACTGATGATTATATCGTAAAGCCTTTCAGTCCAAGGGAAGTTGTGCTGCGCGTGAAGGCATTATTGCGCAGATCTTCTAAAACTACTTATCTTCAGACAGAAACAACAGCAAAAGATGTAATCGTATTTCCTCATCTAACGATCGATAATGATGCTCACAAAGTATTGGCTGATGGAAAAGAAGTCAGTTTGACGCCGAAGGAATATGAACTTCTATATTTCCTGGCAAAGGCTCCAGATAAGGTATTTGACAGGGAGCATCTGCTTAAAGAAGTATGGCATTATGAATTTTTCGGAGATTTGAGAACAGTTGATACTCATGTGAAGCGTTTGCGTGAAAAACTGAATAAAGTTTCTGAGCAGGCAGCCAGAATGATTGTCACCGTTTGGGGAGTGGGCTACAAGTTCGAGGTTATCAATGAATGATGCTCTTTAGGAGTGTTGCCGGAAAGCTTTGGGGCACAATTCTTTTGTTGGTATCCTTTGTTCTGCTGATTTTAACAGTCATGCTGCTGGAGTTTTTTGAGAATTACCATATAAATGAAACAGAAAAAGGATTATCGAATACGGCCCATAAAATAACCAGAATTTTAAAAGAACATAATCGTGAAGTCGGTTTGGAGATTTCCTGGGAGCTTGTCGATGATGTTACAAAAGTAGTCATTATTAATTCGCCGAAAGAGTATTACTATTCTCCTAACCATACAGATTCATTAAAACTGCCCATTTCCTACCTCACTGAGGAAGATGATTTAAAAGAAGTTCTCACGGAAGATAAGACTGTAAAAAAAGTAACATCCGTTAATCCTGAGTATACAGACGTATCCGCAGATGACGACAGTAAAATTCTTATCATTGGAGTCCCGCTTCATGGTGACGGCAGCAATGGAGCCGTTTTTATTTATCAGTCCATCGAAGTTATGCACGAAACATTGCGTTCAACGACAAAGTTCATATTGCTTGCTGCGGGAGTTGCCATCATTTTAACAACCATCTTTGCTTTTTTCTTATCAACAAGAATCAATGCTCCGCTAAGAAAAATGAAAGAAGCTGCCTTTGAGGTAGCAAGAGGTAAATTTGATACAAAAGTTCCGATTCTGACTAATGATGAGGTTGGCGAATTAGCCATGGCTTTTAATCAGATGGGCAGACAGCTGAAATTTAATATGAATGCTTTAAGCCAGGAAAAAGAACAGCTGGCAAGCATTTTAAGCGGGATGGCCGATGGGGTAATCACCTTCAACCGGGATGGAACAATTCTGATCACCAATCCTCCTGCAGAGCGGTTTTTGCAAAGCTGGTTTTATGAGCTGGATGACATTGAGAATAATACAGAGGAAGTCCCTTCCAAAGTAATGGAGCTCTTCCAGCTTGCTGTTAATACCGAGAAGGAACAGATTGGCGAAATCTCTATCCAGGGACGTTCCTGGGTGATAATCGTCAGCCCTCTTTATAATAATAAATATATTAGGGGAGCGGTTGCAGTTATCAGGGATATGACTGAGGAGCGTAAGCTGGATAAGCTCCGCAACGATTTTATAGCGAATGTTTCACATGAATTAAGGACGCCAATTTCGATGATGCAAGGGTATAGTGAAGCGATTGTTGATGATATTGCCGGCACGGATGAAGAGAAAAAAGAGATGGCAAGTGTCATTTATGATGAATCCCTGAGAATGGGCCGGCTTGTGAATGAACTGCTGGATCTTGCCAGAATGGAAGCCGGACATATTCAGCTGACAATGGAAGAAACTGAGGTAAACTCATTTCTGCAAAGAATTACCAGGAAGTTTCAGGGGCTCGCTAAAGAGAAGGAAATTATTCTGGAACATGATTTGCAAAGCAAAGGTTTATCTATTCAATTTGATCCGGACAGAATAGAACAGGTTATGACCAATCTGATTGATAATGCCATCCGGCACACCCCTCATAACGGAGAGGTTAAAGTTATCGAACGGAGTGATGAACGGGGGCTGTTTATCGAAGTGAAAGATTCTGGCTCGGGAATCCCCGAAGAAGACCTGCCGTTCGTTTTTGAACGTTTTTATAAAGCCGACAAAGCAAGAACACGGGGGCGATCCGGAACTGGTCTTGGACTCGCAATTGCAAAAAATATTATTGTAGCTCATAAAGGGCATATTACTGTTCAAAGCAAGACCGGTCATGGTACGACATTTTCAATATTTATCCCTCGAAATGACGGATAAAGACGGGAATTATGGCGAATGTTCTTGATACACGGGAAACAATTAATTATAGGCTAGGGAAGGAGATGCAAGAATTTCCTTCCCTTTCTTTTTGAATTATAATGAAAAGGCATTGGCTGTTCGGATTCGAAGGCAGGGAGTAATCCTCCATCCAATCAGGCTATTGCGCTTTTCTGCACAATAATAATATAGTTAAACTGTAACTTTTTTTAGAGAGAGAACGACTATTTTATTGAACGGGGAGGGGAATTCATGGACTCCGTTTTTGATGAACTTTATAAAAAATACCATCAGGACGTTTTTCAATTTCTTTTTTATATGGTCAAAAACAAGGAACTGGCTGAGGATTTAGTCCAGGAAGTCTATATAAGAGTATTAAAGTCTTATGAAAGATTTGAAGGGAAAAGCAGCGAAAAAACATGGCTCTTTTCAATTGCGCGGAATGTTGCCATTGATTCCTTTCGCAAGCAAAAGGGCTGGAAACAAAAGATTATGGAGAAATTTGACTGGTCAACTCAGCAGGTAAAGGATGAGCTCCCCTTGCCTGAAGAAATTGCTGTTCAACGAGAAGAAATTCAGATGATCTATCGCTGTCTGGATTTATGCACCATGGACCAGAGGCTTGTCATTATTATGAGATATATACATGAACTTACCATTACAGAAACAGCTGATTCACTTGGCTGGACTGAAAGTAAGGTGAAGACAACACAGCATCGTGCGTTAAAGGTACTAAAAAATCATATGGAACAATTTAAGGCAAAGGAGGGAATGGATAATGAAGGAATCAAAGTGGAGCGATGAGCAGCTTAAGGAATTGCTGAGCCAGATGCCTAAAATTAAAGATAATCGTGACCCGAGAGAAATTTATCAAACCATAGAAATCAAGATGAGCAAACAAAAGAAAAGAACATGGCTGCTGCCTGCTGCAGCAGCGGCTGCTGCCTTGCTCCTGCTTTTCATTCTTGCCCCGAACCTTATGAATTGGCAGGAGTCTGCTGATAAGCAAGTCGAAATTCAATCAGAACTGACACAATCATCTGAACAAATAACAGGTGACAATAACAGCATATCGGAAGCAAAAGACGAAGATTCAGACCCGGAACCTCTTGCAAAAGAAGAAGATCCACAAGAGGATCATGCGCAGCTTTCCGGTGACCCGGAAAAAGACTCAAGCGATGATATAAGCATGAAGTCTGTTTCATCCGAAGCAAGCCCTACTGCCGTTTATGAAGAAGACTTGGCAGGAAAGGAAGTGCTGACTTATGCGATTCCTGATAAGGAGGCTCAAAATATAGTACCTGTCAGCGTTTTAGTTGATGAGGATCCGCGCAGAACGAAATTTGAGTTATTTGAAGACACGATGAGCAAACTTACTGAGGATACATGGGGTTTAGAGGATTACTATCCTTTAAAAGCAAATTTAACACATGATCAGGAAAGTAATTTACTGACAGTTGATGTGCCTGCGGATCACCCATACAGTATGTCCTCCACCACAGAGTTGCTTTTAGAGAAGGTTATGGCAAATATAATGAAAAATCTTGATATAGAAAAGATTAACCTCACGACGGAAGGGAAAGCCGGCATTGAGTTCAGCCATTATGGATATAGAGAGGAATTTATCCCGGAAAATAGCAATGGTAACTTAATTTATTATTTCTTATATTCCAATGGTTCTGATTCAACACCATTCCTGGTCCCGTTAAGAGAAGAGCTCAATTCGGTAAAAGATGCTCTAAAAGCCATGAAGCAAAATAGGACTGAAAATAATTTACAGGCATCCATACCGGATGATATTGATTTTGAAATAGAAGAAATAAAGGATGGCAAACTCATAATCCGTTTTAATAATGAATCAGAAATAATCGATAATGCACCAACACTTCATGCGATCGAAGCAATCCTTCTTACGGCAAAAGACTTTGATTTCGACACGGTCAAATTAGAAAATGCAGATGTTGATAAAATTGGCAAGTTTGATCTTAATGAGGATTTAAAGGTTCCGGTAGCTGCTAATAAACGAGATTTGCCAAATTAGAAAGGCGGCCCTATGTGGCCGTCTTTTCCATTTCAGGATAAAGTTCCTCCATATCTGCATAAAAACCTTGCTGCTGGAAGAATACTAATCACTGTGCTTTTATGAGCTTTATTGTTAATTGTTCTAAAAGAGTACAAGCTGTCATAGGGTGAAAGAGGGTGCGGAAAGAAAGCACTCGTACGGATATTTCAGCTGACATCATAGGAGGAAAAGAATGAAGGATTACATAAGGCGTTTCTTTATCGCAGGAATAATGGCTCTTTGTGTGAGTCTGCTATTTCTGGGAGGGAAGCATTCTAAAGCTGCTGAGCCAAAAATTTCTGAGTTGACAGAGCATTGGGTGTGGCCGGCAGATGGTGTTATTACGGACACGTATGGGACAAGAAGTGGTCAGCATAAGGGCATTGATATTGCCGGAGATTCCGGTTCTCCGGTTTATGCCGCTGACTCTGGAATTGTGTCCAGGTCGTATTACTCTCAAACATACGGAAATGTGATATTTATTAAACATAACAACCAAACTGAAACAGTATACGCCCATCTGAATAAACGATTATCTGCTGAAGGTGAAAAAGTTGCGCTCGGACAGAAGATCGGATTGATGGGAAGCACGGGTGACTCTTCAGGAGTCCATCTTCATTTTGAAATACATGCGCAGGCATGGACAGCTGATAAAATAAATGCAGTTGATCCTTCTGTGGCATTCGGCATGGGAGAAGTTGGACAAGCTGTAAATGCAGCGGTAAGAACTGAAAACGCACGTGAAGTTTCAGCCAGGCCGTCTAATTTTAATTCGGGGCAAATAACAAATTATTCCGGGGAAACCTACCATATAGTTAAAACCGGGGAAACATTATGGACCATCGCTGCACACTATAATCTGCAGCCCGGTGATATTGCCGATCTAAATAATATTAATCCTGATCACATTTTTACAGGTCAAAAGCTGCTGATAAAACCCGGCAAATTTAGCGAATACACTGTTAAACAAGGCGATACATTAACTTCTATAGCGAAAATGCATGATACAACAGCAGAAGCTATTAAAGAGGTAAACAATGCAAATTCAGATGTTATCAAAATTGGACAAATTCTAATCATTAACAAAAATTAGTATAGAAATGATTGCACCGCTTTACTCCCTTAAAGTATAATGGGTAAAAAACTGGGGGAGTTAGAGAAATGCTTACAGACTATCATAACCATCTTGAAAATGGCACGCTAAGCCTGGACTATTTAAAAAAATTCACAGATGCTGCAGCCCGGAAAGGGATTGAATCTTTTGGCATCTCGGAGCATGCATATCATTTCTTTCAGACAGCAGACATTCTGCAAAATCCATGGGTAAACGAAAGGCGCTTTTATGATATGAAAGACTATGTGAAAGTTTTTCAAGAAGCGTGGGGTAATAATATAGATGTAAAAATGTCAATCGAAATGGACTACACGCCGGGCAAGCATGATGAAATGGCGAAGTTTATTAACAGTTACTCATTTGATTATGTAATTGGATCCATTCATTGGGTTGGAGATTTCGGCATAGATCTTGCTGAGTTTAGAAAAGAATGGGATAAACGGGATCTTTATGAAGTATATCGGAAATATTTTGATCAAGTGGTTACACTGGCCCAATCAAATTTATTTGATATTGTAGGCCATTTAGACCTCGTGAAAATTTTTAAATATGTGCCCCAGGATGAAGAATTTTTGCTGGAGCAGTACGATCGTGCAGCCAATGCATTGTCAGAATCCAAGACATGTGTTGAAATCAGCACAGCCGGTCTGCGAAAGCCAGTCGGTGAATTATACCCGGACAAACGGCTCCTGCAGAAATGCTATGATAAAAATATCCCGATTGTACTTTCATCTGATGCGCACTTTCCTGAACATGTAGGTGCCGATTTTGATAAGGCGATTGCTCTGGCAAAAGAAGTCGGATATCAGTCCATCATGACTTTTTCCAAAGGAGAAAGAAAGGAATATCCGCTTGGATAATACAAAAGGGATGGCGGAGCCTCCCTTTTGTATTATCCAAAAAAATTTAATAGGCAAGGGCATGGATAAATATATGTATCAAGTACATACAGATAAACAAATCCCTTCACAGAATAACTTTTTTTCAGTATAATTAATCTGTATAAATAAATACGGTCTATCTTCGGGGCAGGGTGAAATTCCCGACCGGCGGTGATGGGTCAGTCTTGACTCTAAGCCCGCGAGCCTGAGAGAAGCGTTTTAATCGAAAAACGCTTTGCATTTAATTGGGCAGGATTTGGTGCGATTCCAAAGCCGACAGTACAGTCTGGATGGGAGAAGATGGAGGTTCTGCAGACGTTCAAAAAATGCAGGTTTTGAACGTTATTAAGCGTGCCTTTGCAATTCTCCCTCAAGTTATTTTAGCTTGGGGGTTATTTATTGCGAAGATATTTGCTTAGCTGAACCTTTCTTCTATAGGAGAGATAGTCCTAAAAAGGAGAGAGGAACTTGAAAAAACTTAATATCAAATCAATGGTTGCCATCGGAATGCTAAGCAGCATCTCTTACGTATTAATGCTGCTCAATTTTCCAATTCCTCCGTTTCCGCAATTTTTAATGATTGACTTCAGCGATATTCCTGCATTAATCGCAGCGTTAATCTTTGGACCGGCGGCAGGAATATTAGTGGAGCTTATTAAAAATATTCTTGATTACTTCATGACAGGGAGTGCAACAGGTGTACCTGTCGGACATATTGCAAACTTTGCGGCAGGCATTTTGTTCGTCTTGCCTACTTATTATGTATACAGAAAGCTGAAGACCAAAAAAGGCATGACGTTTGGGCTCGTAATCGGCACCATGGTGATGGCTGTTATTATGAGTGTGCTTAATTACCTTGTCATTCTGCCGGCATATACTTTCTTCCTGAATTTCCCGGCAATGTCAGCGCCTGAAATGAGAACAATGATTGTGACAGGGATTTTGCCATTCAATATTTTAAAAGGACTTATTATTTCAATTGTTTTCATGCTGATTTTTACACGCATGAGAACCTGGGTGGAAAAGCAGGCTGTAATGAAAAGCGCAGCATAATGAATATATAATTTAAAGCAGCGGCAAATGTTCCGCTGCTTTTTCAATTTGATAGCATCATAAAAAAACTCCCTTTCTAGTTGAAAGGGAGCAGTAGCTTAACAAAGATTAGAGTATGGTTGAAGGATTATTCGTATTTAAGCGGGTCGCCATCAAAAGCGTCATCAGCAACTTTGATTGAATCGGTTGGGCAGCCTTCGAATGCATCCATCATATCGTCAATTAATACATCTGGAATCTCAACGATACCCTGGTTATCATCAAGGGTAACAAATGCGATGCCTTCATCATCATAATCATAAATGTCCGGTGCAGCTGCGCCGCAAGCTCCACATGCAATGCATGTTTCTTTGTCAACAATTGTATACTTTGCCATGAAAAAAACCTCCCAAGAATTAAACAATTAATCTTCCATCAAGATGATGGTAACACATTCCTCACATCCTATTGTAAAACTGTATGTTCAACTTTTCAATAGAAAATGTATTGAGAATGCTTATCACATAAGGGTTTAGGCATAATTTACCCTGTTAAAAATAATTAAAACGGCCTGCCGATTTCTTTCATGATAAAATAGAAGTAAGAAAATGAATGTAATGAAACTTGAAAAAAATCTTAAGCCGTAAGGTGAACATTAATGCATAGATCATATTTGAAAACTGTAATAATGTACTGTGTTAAAGAATTACAGGGGCAAAGAACTATATATTCCATTTTACATTTGATGAATGGGAAAAAGTCTTCCCAGACCATCCAAGATGCTCATTTATTTCAATTAACCCCACTTTTTCGCACCTTTGGAAATTTAAGCAGGGGAGTTCTGGACCATCTTGCAGAAGAAATCATAAACAGCAGCTGGATGACTTCCATTGATGAAAAGCATTACATTTTGACTGCAGAAGGGAAGAAAGAACTGGAAAGATCTCTTTTAGAATGTCCAATTCCTTCATCATTAAACGGATGGCTGTATCATAGTACAGGTGAATTGTTTTGGGAGAGGATTACTCTTTTAATTCAGGTAATATCACATTTAAATAACAATAATGTAAAATACCTTCCTATCCAAAGGAAAAGAGATGTTCATGAATGGCTGAAAGACTTTCTGAGAACATCGGGATTTGCCCGCAATGAAGTTGGGGCTATGCTGTACAGGGAACTTGGCCAGTCCCTCGAAGAGCTAAGTGATATTAATCCTGCTGTGCTGACATTGAGGCTGACAGGCTATAACCGTATTGGCCTCACAGCTGTTCAGGCTTCAGAACAGCTCGGAATCAGTCAGGATTATTACCACCATCAGTTCCTTGGAGCTATTCACCATATACTGGAAAGAGCAAGAGAAAATCCTGCCAAATATCCGCTTATCAATAAGATCGTGAGCGATGCAGGAAATGAAGTTCAACTGACATTGTCTGCCCAAAAGACTTACACACTGTTAAAACAGGGACTGGATTTGGATGATATTGCTAAAATGAGAAGATTGAAAAAAAGTACCATTGAGGATCATGTTGTGGAAGTGGCGTTAAACGACAGTGGATTTAATATCACTCGTTATGTCTCAGAGGCTAAACAGAAACTGATCATTCATGCAGCCAGCAGTGCTGATTCATTGCAATTAAAGCAAATACGTCAAATAGTGCCTGAATCCGATTATTTTGAAATCAGATTAGTAATGGCAAAGCTTGGAGAGGGACAATGAGACTGGAAGCACTATTGCAAAGCAAATTTGGATATCCTGCCTTCAGGCCTGGACAAAAGGAAATTATTGAATCCGTGCTCGCAGGCAGAAATACTGTTGCCATGCTGCCAACAGGTACAGGTAAATCCCTTTGCTATCAGCTGCCGGGATATATGATTGAAGGCCAGGTGATTATTATTTCTCCTTTGCTGTCCCTGATGCAGGATCAGGCCGAACAGCTTATGATGAATGGGGAAAAAAAGGTGATAGCATTCAATTCTTTTTTATCCCGCACAGAAAAAAGACAGGCATTAATTAACCTGAACCAGTATAAGTTTATCTTTATTTCTCCTGAAATGCTTTATTATGAATCAGTACTAACTCAGCTGAAAAAATTGCGCATAGCTTTATTTGTTGTTGATGAGGCTCATTGCATCTCCCAATGGGGATATGATTTCAGGCCTGATTATCTAAAGCTTGGCGAAGTGAGACAAAAGATAGGAAACCCCGTTACACTTGCTTTAACTGCCACAGCTACCCGTGAAGTTAAAGCAGATATAAAAAAGTCACTCGGCATACTGGACTGCAGCGAATTTATTTTCTCGGTTGACCGTCCTAATATTGCACTGACTGTAGAAAAGGCAGAAAATTACCGTGTAAAAACAGAGAGGCTCGTGGAGCTTGCGGAGAGCCTTAAGGGTCCTGGCATTATATATTTTTCCAGCAAAAAAATGGCTGAACAAACAGCCGATCTGCTGAGGGAAAAAGGAGCTAAAAGAGTGATGGCTTATCATGGGGGAATGGATAATGAAAGCCGCATCCTTGTGCAGCAGCAGTTTATCCACGGCCAACTCGAGCTTATTTGCGCTACAAGCGCCTTTGGCATGGGAATTAATAAAGATAATATCCGGTATGTGATACACTTTCATATGCCTCTTCAAATTGAATCTTACTTGCAGGAAATTGGACGGGCGGGGAGAGATGGAAAACAAAGTATTGCTATTATGCTCTATGCACCGGGTGATGAGCAGCTTCCTCTGCAGATTGCAGAAAATGAATTACCTGACAGGTCTCAAATCGATTGGATCAGCGACTGGATGGAAGAAAACCCGAATGCGATCATGAATATCAGTGCTTATGAAGAGCAAATTAAGCAGCGTTCCGGTTTAACAGATATTCAATGGAGAATATTTTATGATTTTTTTGAACGGAAAAACAAATCTGGACTGGGTTTTAAAAGGATTCTGCAGGAAATGAATGGGTACTGCGAAGACAGAATCAAATTTAAAAGAAATAGCATTGAGGAAGTATACAGATGGATTCACAAGAAAAATTGCCGGAGAGAGAATATACTTTCCTGCTTTGATGAGAAAAAAAATACCTCAGTTCAATTCTGCTGTGATATATGCGGTTTGCAAATTGAAAATTTCACAAGAAACACAAAATCAGATAATCAGGATAAAACGTTCTATGATTGGAAAAATCATTTAGAATATCTCCTGATTCCAGGTGAGTGAACCAAAATGAAGAAAAGATACGAGGATATCATTAAGGAATTAACTGACAAGGAACTATTATTTCATCTATATCTTACTCAGGTGCTTATTTTAGCCATTGCATTCATCCTAAGTATTATATTTTTTAACAGCTTTAAGGAATTCCAGGCTCTTTTTATACTTGATGATATTGATATTCTTGTAATAGGAGCAGCGGCAGGATTGGCTGTTGTCCTGATTGATATTGTCTTGATGAAGCTCCTCCCTGAGGAAATGTATGATGACGGAGGGTTAAATAAGAAAATTTTTCAAAACCGCCATTTTCTTCATATTGCTTTTATTGCAGCAGTTGTGGCTATAAGCGAAGAACTTCTCTTCAGGGGTGTCATTCAGACCCATTTCGGACTTGCGATATCAAGTCTAATTTTTGCGCTAGTTCATTATCGATATCTTTTTAATTGGTTTTTGTTTGTAAATATTATTACATTAAGCTTTTTTATAGGTTATATTTATCATATAACCAATAATTTGGTTGTTACGATTGTTATGCATTTTCTGATTGATTTTCTTCTGGGTATTCTTATTCGAAAACGGTACCTGAAAAAATCTAATGAGGAAAATACAATGAACAATAGTTAACAGCAGTTCAATAAACTTCTAATGATTTTTTTTGCAGGAAGGGATGAAACATGAATAAAGAAGATCCTTATAGAGATCAAGCTGAAAGACTCCGCAAGAAGATTGACAGAAAACAGGAAACGGGAGACAGCGGGCAAAAATCCGCTTTGCCGCCGCGGAGCCGTATACATCAGGAAAAAAGAAAAAAAAATAAATGGAGAGTTAAATACCCTGTTATTCGCTTGCTGGCTTTATTTTTTATCCTGCTCCCGATTACCATTTTCAGCATATATCAATATATAAGCAGTGATAAAAGCATCAATACCGGGTTAAATGCAGAATCTGAAGAAATGGGTTCTGAAACGGTTGTTTTCGCCACAAATGATGAAGATGAAGGGACGACCATAGAAGTAAGAGAAGAGCAGGAAAGTGAGAAGCCTAAAAAAGCTGAAAAAGCTGAAGAGACACAAGAGAAAGAAGCTGCCAGCGACCAGGAGAAAAAACAGGTTCCCCAAAAGTCTGCTGCAGAAGATAAAGGTTCTGAACCCGCTTCCGATAAAGAGGCCAAAGAAACAGCTTCTGTAAGTACAGACCCTTCAAAAACAGCCGGGACACAGGAAGAATTAAAAAAGGAAGGCAAAGTTGTCTACCATACAGTTCAACCGAAGGAAACAATCTTTCGAATTGCCATGACCTATTATAAGTCACAGTCCGGAATTGAAATAATAAAGCAAGCCAACAATTTGCCGTCAAATGAAATACAAACAGGTCAGGTATTAAAAATCCCGCTTGAGCAATAAAAGAGTCTCAGGCCATCAGCTTCCTTCTCTCCCAGTCATAGAATAATGTACAAGCTCATACATTATTATGAAAGGGAGGGAGCGTTTTGGAATCGCCGATTAGAATGCTTGACGAACGTACAGACCAGGCAACAAGAAAAATGCTTGAGAAAGTAGTAGAGAGAAAACAAAAGTTTGACCGATTCAAGTCCTGGCATTTAATTGCCATGTGGGCGACTGTTTTTATATCTTTTTTATTCTTATTCTATCTTTATAAGAGTGTTATGCAGCCATACTCTTATTCGTTTGCATCCATGTTTTCGGCTTTTGTCAATCAGTCTGCTAATTTCTATTTACTCGTTTTTACGGTTGGTCTTTATGGGCTTATGAATCTTCTGAGAGAAAAAAGAGAGAAAGCAGAAAAAGAATTTCATGCCCTCAGGTGTGAAATAATTGATAAGAGCAAAGATCTCTGGAAAAAAGAAGATGAATGGAAAAATCGCCATACCGTTTTCGAAATGATGAAAAAAAATTATGATATAAACCTTTATCATGAGAACAAATGAAAGATCAGCAAATGGAAAAAGAAGCAGCCTGCCTGCTTCTTTTTGTTAAGTATTTAGAAGAATTTTTTCTTATCCCGTTCTTCCTTTAGAATTTCAACGGCTTCTCTGAAGCGCTGGGAATGAATAATCTCTCTTTCTCTTAAAAACCGGAGTCCGTCATTAAGATCCGGGTCATCACTCATGTTTATAATCCACTGATAGGTTGCCCTTGCTTTCTCTTCTGCGGCGATGTCTTCGTATAAATCAGCTATTGGATCGCCTTTTGCCTGGATATAAGAAGCTGTCCAAGGCACACCTGCAGCATTATGATAAAACAGTGCATTATCATGGTTAGCATAATGGGCATCCAGGCCGGCAGTCTTCATTTGATCAGGCGTAGCATCCTTCGTTAATTTGTAAACCATTGTAGCAATCATTTCCAGATGTGCAAACTCTTCGGTTCCAATATCTGTAAGGAGTCCGATTACCTTATCTGGAATAGTATAACGCTGATTCAAATATCTTAGTGCGGCAGCAAGTTCACCGTCCGCACCCCCATATTGTTCAATTAGATATTTTGCCAGTTTAGGATTGCACGTGCTTACCTTAACCGGATATTGAAGCTTTTTTTCGTAAACCCACATTTTATTCTCAGCCTCCTTAGGAAGTCCGCTAGTAATCCGGCCCTGAGCGCCTCCATATTAAGAAGGCGCCTGAAAATCAATTTAAACCTGCCATGGCCACGGGGGATCATCCCAATTCCATGGCTGTCCCGAATAGCTGTGGCCAAATTGCATTAATGGGCCATATTTGCTCTCTATGGCATTTCTCAGTTTTTTCCGTTCTTTTGCGTAATGGTTGAATTGCTTAATGGCTTCTGAATCATTATTGTGAGTGTCAAGGTACAAAGTCAGATCAACAAGAACAAAGTCTACAGCCTGAAGCTGTTCGAGAAGCTGGTAGTAATCTGCCGGCAATTGTTTCATCACTGCTGTCCCTCCCTGGCTTTTTCATAGGGACTGTACCATGGATCATAGAAAGCCTTCCAAAGCGTACCTGTTTTTAAGGCCTGCATCGGTGTAAACTGTTCAAGTCCTGGCGGCTGGAATCCCATATAAAGGTTTGGAGGTGTGGAATAAGTTTTGACCTTTATAGGAGTGCAGGGGTCAAAGGGGCTTACATATGGGTGCCAGGTTTTACGGAGTGTATTCATCATAATCCCTCCTTTTTATGCGTCAATGAAACTTATGAGAAGCATGGTGTTTTTATGAGTGTTTACTCCAATAAAAAGAGGGAAAAGTTGAGGCAATAGCGAATTTAATAGGTATAATTAATATTACTCTTGAGGTGATGGCAATGTTTGTGAAAAGTATTATGATCCCCAAACATAACTGTAAAACAATCGGACAGGATGCAGCTTTGAAAGAAGCTCTGGCCTTGCTGGAGAACAACCAGATCGATGGACTTCCCGTTTTGGATGGCGATCAATATGCCGGCATAATTACCAGATTTGGTATATACGAGAACTTCTTTTTGGCGGGGAAATCTAAGGAAGATTTTCTTGAAGGAACACTCGTAAAGGATATTGCCACACACCAGGAGCAATATTTACAGGGAAATGAAATTTTTGAAAAAACACTGCTGGATTTAAAGGATTTTCCTTTGCTTGCTGTCTTGGGGGATAACAGCAAATTTCTGGGCATCGTTACTCGCTTTGATGTTCTTGCTCAATTCCAATCTGCTTTTGGAACCAATAAACCTGGTGTCAGAATTGCATTTACCTCTGTAGAAGCGGAAGGACGAATTGCCCGTTTGGCCGAAATCGCCCATTACTTCCATGAACACATCATATCCCTTGTTACTTTTGATGAAACAGACAAGCTGGTCCGCCGCATCGTCATGAAGGTAGAGAAAAATGATAATATGGATAAGTTCATCAGCCGGCTTGAAAAATCCGGTTTCCGTGTTCTGGATATTTCGGAAGATTAATGTATATATAGTCAACAAAATCAATCCTTCTCATACACTCTGTATGGGAGGGGTTTTTAGTGTTTGTAACTTTGCTGAAGCTGGTGACTGGCTTTATTGGCGGCATTTTATTTATTAAATTTTTTCCGGTGTCTATTCCAATGGGCATTTCAGATATGATTGTTATTTTTGTGCTCGAGCCGGCAGGCTTTGTCCTGGGCATGACATTTTTTCTTATCTCCTTTATAGCCAACGCAGAAATCATTAGGATGATCATTGAATGGACTGCCGGGGTTTTTAAAAATATCAAGTCATTGAAAGAAAGCAATGCTTTGTTTGGGACTGTTCTGATCTTATTGCTGATGGGATGCTTTTTTACTTTGTCAGTTCTTTCGCCATGGGAAGCGTTTGCCCTTTTCTGTTTTTCGGCAATCTATGGTATTATTTCTTTAGATTTCAAGAAAATCAATTTTGCTGGAGACTGAGTAAAGGCGATTGATGGCAGGAGGATTTATGATATACTTAATAGCTTTAGCCTTAATTGGCGGTACAGGTTTACTATTGTTTATGCTTAGGGAGGCATTTGCAGATAGAATTATATATAAAGAGCTTACTTTTCCTGAATTCCCGGAAAGCTTTGGTGAAATAAAGCTTTTTTTTATTTCTGATATTCATAGGAGGACAGTATCAGAAACCATGATTGGGGAGATAAAAGAGAAGAAGCCTGATCTGGTGATTATCGGCGGTGATCTCTTGGAAAAAGGAGTTCCTTTTGATAGAGTAAAGAAAAACCTGCTGAGTTTGAAGGAATGCGGGCCTGTCTATTTCGTGTGGGGGAACAATGATTATGAAGTGGATTACCATCAGCTCGACGCCCTCCTCCTCGAATGCGGAGTTAAAATTCTTGATAACACTGCCCTCTCCTTTGAATCAGCGGAAGGTGAGCGCTTTATTCTGCTGGGAACAGATGATCTTAGCAAAGAGAGGGATCGGCTCGACCTTGCACTTGAGGATGCAGGCTCTGATGGATTTCGGGTTCTCGTCAGCCATGATCCGCGAATCATTAATAGTATAGAAAAAGAACAAAATATTCACCTTGTCTTAAGCGGGCATACACATGGGGGTCAAATACATATTTTGGGGTATAGCCTATATGAAAAGGGACGGATAAAAGTGCTGCCGCAAACAACAATTCTGATCAGCAACGGCTATGGTACGACTGGAGTGCCTTTAAGGCTGGGGGCAAAGTCTGAAACTCACTTCATCACCTTAAAAAAAGCTGATATCGACGCTGCAAAATAAAAACACATCCAGATTTTACAATTCTTACAGCTGTTTTTATACTTTTTAAGTAGGTATAAGTTCTGAAATTAATCGCTGTCCAGCTGGCTCGAGGGCATGGCGATCTGTTAATTAGCATTGAAGGGAGGGCTGGGCATGGCAACTGAAGAGGGTAAATATAATATCAAGGCTGTTTCTAAGATGCTCGGCATTCAGCCAGGAACCTTAAGAGCATGGGAAAGACGATATCAAATCGTTGCCCCAAAGAGAAATGAATCCGGCCATAGACTATACACCGAAGAGCATATCAAAATATTAAAATGGCTGATCAGCAAAGTGGATCAGGGTTTTTCCATCAGCCAGGCTGTTTCCCTTCTGGAAAACAAGGAACTAAATGCTGAGCCGCTTCAGATGGATAAGGAAGGAGACCGGTCGGGTGCCCTCGCCAATGAGCTGCTTGAAGCTCTTCTTCATTTTAATGAATCCAAAGCGCATGATTTGATTAATCAGGCTTTTAGTTTTTACACAATTGATAAAGTATTAATTGATATTTTAGGCTCTCTTTTAGTGAAAATCGGGCATCTATGGGAGGAAGGAAAAATAACCAGTGCTCATGAGCATTTTGCCTCGTCCATATTAAGATCAAGAATAGGGATGATTCTTCATTCCTTTCCGCATAACGGGGTTCTGCCAAAAGTGGTCGCAGTTTGCGGCCCTGGAGAAGCTCACGAATTAGGGCTTTTAATTTTTACTTTATTCCTGCGGAGAAGAGGATTTGAGGTTGTTTACCTTGGGACAAGCATTGCTGATGAAGATATTGACACTGTAATTGAAGTGGTTAAACCCAAGTTTTTGTTCTTATCCTGTACATTGAAGTCTAACGTGCCGGAAACCCTTAAACTTTCAGAGAGACTTACCGGGACTTATGGAAACCTGCATGTAGGCATTGGGGGATTCGGCATTGATTCCCTTGGCAGCGAAGAAAAAATGAAGTATGAACAGTTTATACCCGGCAGTTCTCCGCAAGAATGGGAAGAATGGATTAAAGAACGGCTCTTATAAAAAAAGATCTGGCGGTCAATTGCCGGGTCTTTTCTTTTGGCTGTTTTCGTAAAGTTTGTTGATTTTTCATAACTTAGTTTAATTTGCTGAGTTGATTGGAGCGGAGGGCACTTGACTCCTGCGGGAGGCTCGCATTCCTCCCCGCGGAAAGCAAGTGCCTGCAGCGGAAATCAACGGGCAGAATTCATAAACAAAAAACAACAAGCTTTGAAAAAAGACGACTCACAAACTAATCAATATTTCATACACTAAACCAAAGAGTTGGTTCAGGTCAGGGGGCTTATAATGCGCTTAGAACGTTTGAATTATAATAAAATCAAAATCTTTCTCACTTTAGATGACTTGAATGATAGGGGACTGACTAAGGAAGATGTCTTGAAGGATTCATTAAAATGGCATCAGCTTTTTCATGAAATGCTTGAAGAGGCAAGTGAAGAATTTGGTGTAGACATTCAGGGCTCAGTTGCAGTGGAGATATTCTCCATGCAGGCACAGGGAATGGTGATGATTGTTACGATGGAGGAGCAGATGGATGAAGAGCTCCTTGAGGATGGTTTTATTGAAATGCAGGTAACTGTTGATGGCAGTGAAGATATATTATTCGAATTCCGGGATTTTGAAGATGTAATTCAAATGGCAAAAAGTCTGAACAGCGTGCAGATTGAGGAAGGGAGCCTATATTGTTATAAGGAAAAGTATTTTTATCATGCAGCTGATTTAGAGGGAGAAAATATTCATCGGGTAATTGCCATATTAGCTGAGTATGGCGATTCAGCTTTTACCAGCATTCACGTTATTCAGGAATATGGGAAAGTGCTTATCGAGACCAGCGCTGTAAAAAAGCTGATGGACTATTTCTCTTAAAGTGGAAGAGGGGAATCAACCTCTTTTTTTTTTGATTGCTGCTCTTTTGCAAGATCTCAAAAAAATTAGCAGACATAGGTAATAACAGCGAAACACCGAATCTGGATTAATAGCTCATGAATTATAAAAAAATTGGGTAAACCAAATATAGTTAAACAGCTGCAATAATATCAAATATAAGGCTGTTTCTTTAAAAAAACAACAAAAGGAAATAGGATGTTTCTTTTGTACTCGAGCGGGAAAAGAAGTACTGGGAGAATACAGAAAATTCCCTTTAATACCAACGCTGATAGCGTTTTCATGTAAATATCAAAAAATGCGGAAAACTTCATTATTCTTCTTGCATAAATTAGGCAAAGGTGTATACTATTCCATGGAAGCGGACAACTAATGAAAGTGATTTTTCTAGGAGGTTTACAAATGGTAGCCGAGAAAGGTACTGATTCAAATAAAGCTGAAAAATTGGACGTTTTAAAGTCGACTCAAACGGTCATACATAAGGCTTTAGGGAAGCTGGGTTATTCTGATGAGGTGTATGAGCTTCTTAAAGAGCCAATTCGTATGATGACAGTGAAAATTCCTGTACGGATGGATGACGGAACAGTAAAAGTCTTTACTGGCTACCGGGCCCAGCATAATGATGCTGTTGGTCCTACTAAAGGCGGTATTCGTTTTCACCCGAATGTAACTGAAAAGGAAGTAAAGGCACTGTCTATTTGGATGAGCTTAAAATGCGGAATTGTAGATCTTCCATATGGCGGAGGTAAAGGTGGAATCGTGTGTGACCCGCGCGATATGTCCTTCGGTGAGTTAGAGCGGCTAAGCCGCGGGTATGTTCGGGCAATCAGTCAAATTGTGGGGCCTACTAAGGATATTCCTGCGCCTGATGTATTTACCAATTCGCAGATAATGGCATGGATGATGGATGAATACAGCCGGATTGATGAATTTAATTCCCCAGGCTTTATTACCGGTAAACCGCTTGTACTGGGCGGTTCACATGGACGGGAATCAGCAACAGCTAAAGGTGTTACAATTTGCATTCGGGAAGCTGCCAAGAAAAAAGGCATCAACCTTGAAGGTGCAAGAGTTGTTGTTCAGGGATTCGGAAACGCTGGAAGTTTCCTCTCGAAGTTTATGCATGATGCCGGTGCGAAGGTTGTTGGTATTTCAGATGCTTATGGCGGTTTATATGATCCAAACGGCCTTGATATTGATTACCTCTTGGATCGCCGTGACAGCTTCGGCACTGTGACAAAGTTGTTTAATGATACAATTTCAAATAAAGAGCTTCTTGAACTTGATTGCGATATTCTAGTCCCGGCAGCTATAGAAAACCAGATAACAGAAGAAAATGCACATAATATAAGAGCTGGCATTGTAGTGGAGGCGGCTAACGGTCCAACTACTTTGGAAGCAACCCGGATCCTGTCTGAGCGGGGGATCCTGCTTGTCCCTGATGTACTGGCTTCTGCCGGTGGTGTAACAGTATCCTATTTCGAATGGGTTCAAAATAACCAGGGATATTACTGGACTGAAGAAGAAGTAGAAGAAAAGCTTGAGAAAGTCATGGTTAAATCATTCGATAATATTTATCAGACATCCCAAATCCGCCGTGTCGATATGCGTCTGGCTGCCTATATGGTAGGTGTCAGAAAAATGGCTGAAGCTTCTAGATTCCGCGGATGGATTTAACTGTAACTATCTAAAGTAGAACATTTGAATAATCATAAGAAATCTCCTATCATAAACTGATGGGAGATTTTTTATAAACGCAGCATGGAATATTTGTTTTTGGCATTTAAGGAGTGAGAATCTTGAATATAGACGCTATTATTGTTGGGGGAGGGCCCTGCGGATTGGCAGCTGCCATAGCCCTTCAGGAAGCTGGAAAAAACCCCCTTGTTATCGAAAAGGGCAATATCGTAAACGCAATATACCACTACCCAACACACCAGACTTTCTTCAGCACAAGCGAAAAGCTCGAAATCGGCGGTGTGCCCTTCATAACGGAAAATTACAAGCCTAAGAGAAACCAGGCGCTAACGTATTACCGGGAAGTGGTGAAAAGAAAGGGCATTAAGATTAATGCTTACGAGAAAGTTCAATATGTAATAAAGAATCAATCTGAAGCATTTGACGTACAAACTGATAAGGGGCATTATACCGTCAATAACGTCATAATTGCAACCGGTTATTACGACCATCCCAATTACATGGGAGTACCTGGCGAGGATCTTTCAAAGGTATTTCACTATTTCAAAGAAGCTCACCCATTTTTTGATAAAGACGTAGCGGTTATCGGCGGTAAAAACTCAAGTGTTGATGCTGCGATCGAACTGGTAAAAGCAGGAGCCAAAGTTACGGTAATCTATCGAGGAACAGAATATTCACCAAGCATAAAGCCATGGATTCTGCCTGAGTTTGAGTCTTTAGTGAGAAATGGCGTCATTAAAATGGAATTCAATGCACATGTGAAAGAAATCAGTGAAAATAAGCTATTATATAAGGTGGATGGTAAAACTTTTGACATTAAGAACGATTTTGTATTTGCCATGACTGGCTACCATCCTGATCACGAATTTTTAAGAAGTATGGGTATTCAAATTAATGATGAAACAGGGCGTCCCCAATTTAACCCTGAAACGATGGAAACGAATGTCCCTGGAATATTTATTGCAGGTGTGATAGCTGCCGGAAATAATGCCAACGAAATTTTTATTGAAAATGGGAGATTTCATGGCGGACAAATAGCTAAAGCAATCATTGAAAAAGAGAGCGAAAGCAGCAAAGGCTGATCACTTAAGATCAGCCTTTTAATTATATTTGAAAAATCTCTTCGATATTTTGCTGCGTTTCCAATCCAATTAACAGTTTAATTCTGGCTTTTTGCCCATTAAGTCCATTTGAGAAAATAACACCCATATCCTTGAGATGTTTTCCTCCTCCGTCATAACCATATACATCTTGTGCAATTCCATTGAAACAGCGGGAAACCAATACAATCGGAATGTTTTTTTCAGTAAGGGCTTTAATGCCCTCAATTGTGGCTGGAGGGAGATTACCTTGTCCAAGTGCTTCAATTACAACCCCATCGAAATCTAAATCCCCGATTGCATGAAGCAAAGAAGAATCCATTCCGGCAAAAGCTTTAATAAGTGTGACTTTTTTTACAATCGTATCCAAAGGATAGTATTCTCTATTTGTCGGCGCGTTATGGAATAATACACCTCTCTTTGTGACTATTCCGATTGGCCCATACTGAGGGCTCTGGAAAGTAGAAACATTACTCGTATGTGTTTTTGTAACATTTTCTGCTGTATGGATTTCATCATTTAAAACGACAAGGACCCCTTTGTCTTTTGCTTCTTCACATGCAGCCACACGAATAGATGAAATAAGGTTGTAAAGTCCGTCTGAACCGATTTCATTACTCGACCTCATTGCCCCTGTAACAACGATGGGAAGGGATGTTTTAACACTCAAATCCAAAAAGTAGGCTGTCTCTTCTAATGTATCTGTCCCATGGGTAATCACTACGCCGCTAATCTCTTCCTTTGCAAGGCTGTTTTCAATGATTTCCTTTAATTTAAGCATTTCCTTTGGTGTAATATGCGGTGAAGGGAGGTGGAAAGGCTCTTCAACCAGTAATTCTGCAAGCGACAGCAGTTCTTTTGTTTTTTCAGTTAATGGATTATTATCTGTTGGCTTTACGGCACCTGTTGCTGCATCCTCGCTCATTGAAATGGTGCCTCCTGTGTGTATAACAAGTATCTTTTTTTTCTCCATGTTAATCCCCCAATTTTTGCTTTTAAATAAGAATATGAAGCGAAATATTTCTTTTCCAATATTTGAATAATCATTTTAATTCTTTCTATATCATGATACGATTAAGAAAACAGATTGAAAAGAGGACAGCTCATGCTGGGAATATTATCCGCTGGCATCGCGCCGGGACTGGCACTATTAAGTTATTTTTATTTAAAAGATCAATATGAGTCAGAACCCATATCAATGGTTTTTAAAACTTTTTTATTTGGTGCTTTGCTCGTGTTCCCCATCATGTTCATCCAATATGTCTTAGAAGTTGAAGGGGTGCTGCAGTCCAGTTTAGCGGATGCGTTTCTGTCATCAAGCATGCTGGAAGAATTCTTTAAATGGTTTATATTATTCTATACTATTTATCAGCATATAACCTTTGATGAACCATATGATGGAATAGTGTATGGTGCCTCAGTATCACTCGGCTTTGCTACTGCAGAAAATATCTTCTATCTTATCGGGCTCGGTGTGGAACACGCACTTGGGAGGGCCTTGCTCCCGGTTTCCAGTCATGCTCTCTTCGGTGTTATTATGGGCTATTATATAGGAAAAGGAAAATTCTCGGCAACATCTACAAGAAAATGGTTAGCCTTTTCACTTCTTATACCTTTTCTCCTTCACGGCATTTACGACTATATCCTTATCTCCCTAAAACATTGGATTTTTATCATGTTTCCATTTATGATCTTCCTTTGGTGGCTGGGCTTAAGAAAAGTTAAAAAAGCAAGGGCTCATAGCGCAAGGCATATGAATCACCAATTTGATATACAGAAAACTCTCCATTCCTGATGGAGGGTTTTTTTATTTCCGGCAACCTTAATAAATGACTCAAGTTATTGAATAAAAAGCCAGGGACTACAAAAAATAGGGTCAATGATAAAAGATTGACTTTTGGAGGTTATAATCCATGAAAAAGAAATTTTTGGCAGGAAAGGTTTTACTCATAATCTCCCTTTGTGTGCTGGGAATTCCATTGAGCGGGAATATGGAAAAAGCCAATGCCTTTTCAAATCAGGTGATTCAGCACGGGGCTGTAGGCGAAGATGTAATAGAACTTCAGTCCCGTCTCCAGTATTTAGGCTTTTACAACGGGAAGATCGATGGAGTCTTTGGATGGGGAACCTATTGGGCACTGAGGAACTTCCAATATGAATTTGGACTTCCCATTGACGGGCTTGCAGGCCAGGAAACAAAAAACAAGCTCGCGAAAGCATCTAAATACAATGAACAGTATGTGAAAGAACAAATCAATAAGGGGAATAAATTTACCCACTATGGCGGAGTGGAAACTGACAAGCAGACTAAGCCTCAGCAAGGGTCAACGGGGGGAACGGAACAGCAGCAGGAAGCTCCCAAACAGCCCACTGCTTCAAATGTCCCTAATGGCTTCTCGGAAAATGATATTCAGCTAATGGCCAATGCGGTCTATGGAGAATCAAGAGGGGAACCGTATACAGGCCAGGTGGCCGTTGCTGCTGTTATCTTAAACCGTGTAAACAGTGCTTCATTCCCAAACACTGTTTCTGGTGTCATTTTTGAGCCTCGTGCTTTTACTGCCGTTGCCGATGGACAGATATGGCTAACGCCAAATGATACGGCAAAAAAAGCAGTGCTGGATGCGATAAATGGATGGGACCCGACAGGAGAGGCGCTGTATTACTTTAATCCGGATACCGCTACAAGCGGATGGATTTGGACACGGCCGCAAATCAAGCGGATTGGAAAACATATATTCTGTAAATAGAGGGGTGAATAATCATGCTTAGAGGAATTCTTATTGGAGTACTTGCGCTGGGCGTTGCAGGTACAGCGTTTTGGGGTTATCAGGAACACCGTGAGAAAAATGCAATTCTCATTAATGCTGAAAATAATTATCAAAGAGCATTTCATGATTTAACTTATCAAGTCGACCTATTGCATGACAAAATCGGAACAACTTTAGCGATGAATTCGAGAGCTTCACTGTCACCTGAATTGGCAGAAGTATGGAGATTGACTTCAGAGGCCCACTCGGATGTGGGCCAGCTGCCTCTAACACTTCTTCCTTTTAATAAAACCGAAGAGTTTCTATCCAATATCGGAGATTTCAGCTATCGGACAGCAGTAAGAGACTTAGAGAAGGAACCGTTATCGGAAAAGGAATACCAAACGCTCAAACAGCTTTATAAGCAATCTGCGGATGTTCAGCAGGATTTACGTAAAGTACAGCATATGGTTCTTGAAAAAAACTTAAGATGGATGGATGTGGAAATGGCTCTCGCGTCCAATAAAGAACCTGCAGACAATACAATCATAGATGGCTTTAAGACAGTGGAAAAAACAGTTGAAGGCTATGGAGAGACAGACTTTGGGCCTGCATTTGTAAATATGCAGAAAAAGGATGAAAACTACAAATATCTGAAGGGCAAAGAAATAACAGAAAAAGAAGCTGCACGTATTGGTCAGCATTATGCAGGTTTGGGTAAAAATGTGAATATCAGAGTAACGGAGAACGGCAAGGGATCTGATTACGGGTTTTTCAGTGTGAGTATCCAAAACAAGAAAACAAATGAAGAAGCAAACATGGATATTACCAAAAAAGGCGGCTATCCAATCTGGTTTATCCTGGACCGGAAAGTGGCGAAACAAAAAGTAAGCCTTAATGAGGCAAGCAATAATGCAGTTAAATTTCTAAAGGACAATGGCTTTAAAGATCTGGATTTATTCGAGAGTGCCCAATATGACAATTTAGGTGTATTCACCTTCGTGTCGAATCAGGATGGTGTAAGAATTTATCCGGACTCCATTCGTGTGAAAATTGCGCTTGACAATGGCAGGATGACAGCTTTTTCTGCGGAAGATTATTTAAAATCTCATCATCAGCGTGAAATTCCTGAGCCTGCGATCACTGCAGAAGAGGCAAGATCCAAGGTGAACCCGCAGCTGAAAGTCATGGAAGACAGGCGAGCAATAATTATCAACGATTTGAATCAGGAAGTTTCCTGTTATGAATTTGTGGGCACATTGGGTGAAGATACTTACAGGATTTATTTAAATGCAGAAACAGGACAGGAAGAAAAAGTAGAAAAGCTTAAGAATGCAGAACCAATCTATGAAGATGTAGTGTAAAGAAAGCCGGATAGGCTTTCTTTTTTTTAGGTCTTTTTGCCTAAAAGAAATAAAAATGTTATTGCAGGAATCTAATATAGCGTTCATAATTAAATGACAAGATTATCCTTTTGTTATGGGGAAGTGTAGAAGTGTGATAAATATTGGAGAAGCATTGATGCTCGAATTGACGTACTCTGAAAAACCTGAGAATTATAAATGCAAGCTTGCCGAAAGAGAAGGAAATAACTTATATATTGATTATCCAATAAATCAGGAAACGAATAAAACTGCATTTCTGGTAGATGGTACTCAGCTGAAGGCTACCTTTTTGGCTGATGATGGAACAGTATACCTTTTCGAAAGCGAGGTTCTTGGAAGAGTTAAGCAAAAAATCCCTATGATGATTTTATCCTATCCCGGGGATGAACATTTAGTGAAAATTCAAAGGCGGCAGTTTGTCCGGGTTGAAACACCTGTAGATGTTGCAATCCATGCGGAAAATAATGAGTTTACTCCTTTTGTGTCCGTTACGGATGATATAAGTGCAGGCGGGGCTGCAATCATCGCTAAGATGGACAATTCCTTAAAAGCCAATATGCAAATACTTACTTATTTCGTATTAGCCATGCAAAACGGTGCAAATTATTATTTGAAGCTTAAAAGTAAAATAATAAGAGTATCTGAATCAAGAAATGGTATATCGCTTATTTCTGTACAATTCATAGATACAACCCCGCAGGACAGGCAATTGCTTCTGCGCTTTTGTTTCGATAGGCAATTGGCCATGAAGAAAAAAGGCCTGGAAAAATGAATAAAGGAATATTTTTTATATTCATCTCTCATAATAGATGGTAAAGTCTATGGCTGAATTTTATATTTCCAGTTGGAGAGATGGCAATGATGAAAACGGTGGAGAGGATTATTCTTAAGTTAATAATTGTGCAATTTGTTTTCCTGCTGATCACTCAATTTTTCTTTCATCATATGGATGCTTTTCCGGAATTAAAGCAGCTGACACAGTATGAAGGTGTCACAGATCAGAATTTTACTGAGCTGCTTGAAACTTTCAGGAAAAATAATTAGCAGGCAGGCGCCTGCTTATTTTTTGTGGCGAAATTTTTTCAGGACTATTTAAAAAAATTTGCAAGACTTAAAAACAGCTTATTTATGCACTGATGCAGAATTATTATGTTAAAATAAAGCGGAATGAACCTGGGGAAAAAGCGGCCAGGGTTACACAGGAGGATCTATGAGTAAACGTATATCAATTGCAATTGACGGGCCAGCTGCTGCAGGGAAAAGTACAGTAGCAAAGATCGTGGCAGAAAAATTATCTTACATATATATTGATACTGGTGCCATGTATCGCGCCTTAACATATAAAGCGATTCAGAAAAATGCAAGCCTTGAAGATGAAGCTTCTCTTATGAAGATTTTAAACAATACAGTTATTGAACTGCAGCCAGGTGAAAAAGGGCAATTAATTTATCTGGACGGCCAGGATGTGACAAACGAAATCAGAACTTCCGAAGTGACAAATTCTGTTTCTGTTGTCTCCATGCACAAGCTGGTCAGGGAAGAAATGGTTTCGCGTCAGCAAAGCTTTGCTTTAAATGGAGGAGTGGTCATGGATGGCAGGGATATTGGAACCCATGTCCTGCCCCATGCAGAAGTGAAAGTTTTCCTTCGGGCATCTGTCGATGAAAGAGCTTTAAGGCGGCATAACGAAAATATCCAAAAGGGATATTCATCTGACCTGGACAAGCTGAAGGAGGAAATCTCCCATAGGGACAAGCTGGACTCTGAACGTGAAATAGCTCCTTTAAGAAAAGCGGCAGATGCTAAGGAGATTGATACTACATCTTTGTCAATTGGGCAGGTAGTCGATAAGATAATGGATCTGGCTATTGAAAGGATTGGTTCTAAGTGAATCTCTACGCTTTTGCCAAAGCGGCAGTCTATGGAGTCCTAAAACCCATTTACAGATTTGAAGTAATCGGAAAGGAAAACATTCCATCTGAAGGCGGAGTTCTTCTATGCTCCAATCATATAGATAATCTGGATCCGCCCGTAGTCGGAATTAATGCTCCAAGGCCAGTATATTTTATGGCCAAAGAAGAGCTTTTTAATGTTCCGGTCCTCGGGAAAATTGTTCCTCATCTAAACGCTTTTCCTGTCAAAAGAGGAATGAGTGACAGGGAAGCATTAAGAAAAGGGCTTGCGATCTTAAAAGAAGGAAATGTTTTAGGGCTGTTTCCTGAGGGTACTAGGAGTAAAACGGGACAGCTGGGAAAAGGTCTTGCCGGAGCAGGATTTTTTGCTCTCAGGTCGGAAGCGCATGTCGTTCCCTGCGCCATTATTGGTCCTTATAAAGCCTTTTCAAAATTAAAAGTTGTTTACGGGACACCAATTGATATGAAAGAGCTCAGAGAAAGAAAGGCTTCGGCGGAGGAAACCACCGAGAGGATTATGTCTGAAATCCGTAAATTAATTGAAGATTACTCATAGACCTTCTTGCTTGACAAAAAACTTCTTTTGTAAGAAGTTAGTAAAAAGGCATTTTTTAAAAAGGCGAAAATATTCGAAAAATAAGGCTTTCCTTTACTGAACAATTTTATAATCCTTATAATCAAAAACAGTTGAAAAATAGCCTGCAAATCATTAGCCATTCGAGTATTTCTGCTGCTGACACAGGGTTCTTGCCTGGATGGCAGGCAGTTGAATACAGATTAAAAATTTGAAAGCAGCCATTGGATTAAGGAGGAATACATATGTCAGAGGAAATGAATCAAGTAGAAGTTAAAAATTTTGAGGTGGGTGACAAGGTTAAAGGCCAAGTTACCAAGGTTGAAGAAAAGCAAGTCATTGTTGACCTTGCTGACAGCAAACTAGATGGGATTATCCCAATCAGCGAGCTTTCAAGCCTGCACATTGAAAAAGCTGGCGATGCGGTATCAGAAGGAGATGAACTCGAGCTTGAGGTTTTAAAAGTCGAGGAAGATGCCCTTATTCTTTCAAAACGTAAAGTTGATGCCGGTAAATCATGGGAAACTCTCGAAAAGAAATTCAATGAGGGTGAAGTTTTTGAAGCAGAAATAAAAGATGTAGTTAAAGGCGGATTAGTAGTAGACCTGGGTGTTCGCGGATTTGTTCCTGCTTCCCTGGTTGAAGCTCATTTTGTTGAAGATTTTACTGATTATAAAGGCAAAACGATGACATTTAAAATTGTTGAGCTTGATAAAGATAAAAATCGCCTGATTCTTTCCCATCGTGCTGTAATTGAGGAAGAAAAAGGCAAGCAGAAACATCAAGTGCTGGAGTCCCTTCAGGCAGGTCAGGTTCTAGATGGAACAGTTCAAAGAATTACTGACTTTGGAGCATTTGTTGATATCGGCGGAATCGATGGGCTTGTCCATATTTCCCAGCTATCCTATGAGCATGTAGAAAAGCCTTCAGATGTTGTCGAGGAAGGCCAAAAAGTGAAAGTGAAAGTATTAAGCGTTGACCGTGACAATGAACGCATTTCTCTATCCATTAAGGAGACTCTGCCTGGACCATGGGATAATATCAGCGAGAAGGCTCCTAAAGGCAGCACTCTTGATGGAACAGTAAGAAGACTCGTTTCCTATGGAGCATTTGTTGAAGTTTTCCCGGGTGTTGAAGGACTTGTCCATATTTCTCAAATTGCACATAAACATATCGGAACTCCTCATGAAGTTCTAAGCGAAGGACAGGAAGTGAAAGTGAAGGTTCTTGATGTGAACGAACAGGATCAGCGCCTGTCATTGAGCATCAAAGATCTTCTTGAAAAAGAGCAGGAAGAAGTGACTGACTATGAACTTCCTGAAGAAACTAAAGGCTTCTCGCTTGGTGATATGATTGGCGATCAGCTAAAGAATTTAAAAAAGTAATGGTGATAAATTGTGTCCAGATCAAAACGTAAATGGGATCATATCCAGCATGCTTTAGCAACAGGCCAAAGCAGCAATACCGGTTTAGCGGATATTGTTTTTATTCATCAAAGCCTTCCTGATGCGTTTCTTGATCAGGCAGATTTAGGCACTTCAATTGGCGAACTTTCATTAAGTTCGCCAATTTTTATAAATGCCATGACAGGTGGCGGGGGAGAAAGAACGGTTCAAATTAACCGGGATCTTGCCTTGGCTGCCAAATCAACAGGCCTTGCAATGGCAGTAGGGTCTCAGATGTCTGCACTTAAGGACCCCAGTGAAGCAGAATCCTACAGGGTTGTCAGAAGAGAAAACCCCCGAGGAATTATTTTTGGCAACTTAGGAAGCGAAGCTACAATCGATCAGGCAAAAGCAGCAGTTGATATGATTGAAGCAGATGCACTGCAAATTCATTTAAATACTGTCCAGGAATTGACCATGCCTGAAGGGGACCGGGATTTTCGCGGTGCATTAAAAAGAATTGAAAATATCGTCTCCCATTCCGAAGTTCCAGTAGTAGTAAAGGAAGTCGGGTTTGGCATAAATAAAGAAACAGCTTCAATGCTTGCATCAGCCGGTGTTACTGCAATTGATATCGGCGGATTTGGCGGAACAAATTTCTCCCGTATTGAAAATGCAAGAAGAGATAGACTGTTATCGTTTTTCGATGAGTGGGGAATCCCTACAGCTGTCTCCATTGCAGAAACTGCATCTTTGGAAGCAGGCATGGCTGTCATTGCTTCCGGTGGCATCCGTACAAGCCATGAAATAGCAAAGGCAATTGCTCTTGGTGCTGGAGCTGCTGGGATGGCTGGATTCTTTTTAAAGGTTCTAATGAAAGAAGGACTTGAGGCACTTATTGAAGAGATTAACAATATTCATTCTGAATTGAAGATGATTATGACTGCCTTGGGGGCAGAAAGCATTGCGGCACTCCAGCAGTCTCCAATTATCATTGATGGAAGGACCCATCATTGGCTGAATGAACGCGGAATTGATACAAAAGCATATTCCAGGCGGACCATCCCAAAATAGCTCTCGTCATTTGACGAGAGCTATTTTCTCTTTCTGGCTTCAGTGCATAGCAAGGCACTGCAGCTTTTCTGCTTTAACTGTATTTTGAATCATTCAGAGATCTGGCTTCTTCGGGGCTCTGCATTTTAGAAGCTCCGGGATAATGAAGTGCCTGGTCACGATCGGATTCGACTTTTCCGCTGTTCTTCAGCTTTTTTTCCTGTCTGTCTTTGCCCATATATAACACCTCCATATTATTAAGATGAAGTGAGCGCAAGAGAATTATGCAAAAAGACAGCTGGGATTCCATTTCATAATGCTTTTGAACTTGCAGGGTTAATTTACATACGAAGTAGCCATAATGGAAATGATAGGAGGTAGAGGATGGAAGGATTAATTTTCTATTGGATATCCTGGATGGTTTGGATTATGGCGACTTTTTTTATGGAACGAACTAATAAATACAGGTTTTTATTGTCTGCGTGGATCTTACTCTTCATTATGCTGTCACCCTGGACACTTAATATCTTCAATTTTAATATTGGTATCGCTGGCCTTTTTCTGCTTGTATCCCTATATATTTTTGCCGGGAGACTAAAAGAACTGAGCAAACTTTATTTCCTTTTTTGCACATTCATCCTGATGATGGCCTATGTCACATTTCACCTTTTTGAACTGTTTGATCCTGTTTGGGTGATTTTCCCCAGGGAATGGATGCTTTCAGTCCTTCTGGTTTATATGGCTGTACTCCTGCAAAAAAACAGAATGCTCAGACTGCCGTTAATATTGCTTGGGGGCATCCAGGGGGAAGTTCTGTATGCATTTATTCTTAATAGATTTTCCTTTCCGTACACTATTGGATCATTGGCCTTTCTGGATATCATGGCAATCTCTGTTTCCATATCCGTCGTATGGATTGCAGTGCATTGGGCGGTCAAATATATAGAAGCCAACTTTAAACATTTTGAAAGGGAGAAACAAAAATTATCATGAGTGAATATACGTACCCGATACTTTTTGGTCTGGCAGCTGGAACCTTGACCCGTATTTATATGCTGCGGACCGATTACCGTCAATACCCTACATACTTGCATGGGAAAATTATACACGTTGCACTGGGATTCATTGCTGCAGGTCTTGGAACGGTGGCAATCCCTTCAATAATGGAGGAAGAATTTACAGCTATTACCTTCCTGACCCTTGCTGCATCCCAGTTTAGAGAAGTCAGAAACATGGAAAGAAACACGCTCACAGAACTGGACAGCTACGAGATGGTTCCCAGAGGCAAAACGTATATAGAAGGAGTGGCAATCGCCTTCGAAAGCAGGAATTATCTTGTGATTTTCACATCTTTATTAAGTACGCTTGGCTTTCTGGTATTTAATATATGGGGAGGACTTGCAGCAGCCATTCTGGCCGTAGTTATTTCCAAAAAATTAATGTCTGGGGGAAGGCTGAAGGAAATCGTTGATGTTGAGTTTGTGGAGCCGCGTTTTGATGGAGCGGGCTTGTATGTTGACAATATTTATATAATGAATATAGGTTTGCCCGATAGACAAGAGGAAGTGCTGCGATATGGGATGGGATTTATTTTAAAACCTAAAAATTTCAATGCCCGCTCCACTATTGCAAATCTTGGGCAGAGGCAGGCTATATTGCATGATGTTTCTACTGCTTTGGGTGTTTACCGGGATTCCGGAACTCCTGCGCTTGTTCCGCTGGCGAAAAGAGATCTGGATGATGGGCGTGTAGGAGTATTTGTATTGCCCCAGGAAAAGGATATTAATAAAGCCCTAAAAGTCATCGAAGCGGTCCCGACACTCGAAAATGCAATCAGGATGCCCACTGAACGGCAAACGAATGGGAAAGGAAGTTAGCGTATGGTGCTTGAAAAATACATACTGGCTGCAATTACAACAAATCCATCCAAGATACCTTCAGGAACTGCCGTTTTCCATTGTGAAGATAAAAAAGAAATGGAAATCATCGCAGCCAATCTTGAAGCGATTCTTGACGGAATTGCCCATGCTTTAACAGAAGAACTATATGTAATTGTTAAGCATTAATGGGGCTTCCAAGTTTTAATAAAACATAAATTATATCTTTAAACTTCGATAACTGTCTAGCTCCAGGCGCCATCGGCTCGAGGTCAGAAGCTTGTCTTGTTGCGGCTCCTAGGGACGAAAGACTAGCCAATCCCTTCCAGAAGAAAAGAACACCTTCTTGCAGGGCTCTTCTTATGCTTGAGGCCCGCAGGACAAGGAAGGCTACGTCACCATAAACATCGCACGACTAAAAGCGACAGCTTTTAGGAGGATGCGGGTCATGCAGACGTTGCCACAGGACGTGGCGATTTTAGTCTGCGTTCCTTGATAAGCGGGCGCCTTCCGCTTTTCCTATTGCTAGGAAGGTTTCTCTTTGTTAAAATATCTAAGTTAGACCCTTCTATCTTTGAGAAGGGTTTATTTTATAAATGTAAAGCGGTTTGGATGGTTTTAACATCAATGTTGTGTTATTGTGGACAGCCATCTGTATGCTTACTTTAGGTAAAGGCATTTCTGGAACATAAACGCAAAGTTGAAAACAATTTAAGAATAAAGAATTGAAAGGGTGATGTTCATGGCAAAACCGGTTTTGGCTATTGTCGGGCGTCCTAACGTTGGAAAATCAACGATATTTAACAGAATTGTAGGAGAACGGATATCAATTGTCGAAGATATTCCGGGAGTGACCAGGGACAGAATTTATAGTTCTGCAGAATGGCTGACTCATGACTTTAATATTATTGATACAGGCGGAATTGATATTGGGGACGAGCCATTTTTAGAGCAAATTCGTCTACAGGCAGAAATTGCGATAGATGAAGCAGATGTCATTATTTTTCTTGTAAACGGAAGAGAGGGTGTCACTTCTGCAGATGAGGAAGTTGCCAAAATATTATATAAAGCCAAAAAGCCTGTAGTTCTGGGTGTTAATAAAATCGATAACCCTGAGATGCGGGATTTGATCTATGACTTTTATGCACTGGGTTTTGGTGAGCCGTTTCCGATTTCAGGTTCCCATGGTCTTGGTCTTGGAGACTTGCTTGATGAAGCTGCCAAGCATTTCCCAAAACATGGCCAAAGTGAATATGGAGAAGATATCATTAAGTTTTCATTAATTGGCCGCCCGAATGTCGGGAAGTCCTCCCTTGTAAACGCGATGCTTGGCGAAGAACGGGTCATTGTCAGCAATATTGCAGGCACCACAAGAGATGCAATCGACTCGAAGGTCAAAGTGGATGGACAGGAATATGTCATCATTGATACTGCGGGTATGCGAAAAAAAGGGAAAGTTTATGAAACAACAGAAAAATACAGTGTACTAAGAGCTTTGAGGGCAATTGAACGTTCCGATGTTGTCCTGGTGGTCATTGATGGGGAAGAAGGAATCATTGAACAGGACAAGCGCATTGCCGGTTATGCTCATGAAGCAGGCAGAGCTGTTGTTATTGTTGTCAATAAGTGGGATGCTGTTGAAAAAGATGAGAAAACAATGAAGGCATTTGAACAAAATATCCGTGAGCATTTTCAATTCCTGGATTATGCACCTGTTGTTTTCCTTTCCGCCAAAACGAAAAAGCGTATTCATACACTTATTCCAATGATTAACACAGCCAGTGAAAATCATTCTTTGCGTGTTGAAACAAGCGTCCTGAATGATGTTGTAATGGATGCTGTTGCAATGAATCCGACGCCAACAGATAAAGGAAGACGCCTCAGAATTTATTACACAACACAGGTTGCTGTAAAGCCGCCGACATTTGTTGTGTTTGTCAATGATCCTGAACTTCTTCATTTTTCTTATGAACGGTTCCTGGAAAACCGAATCAGGGACGCTTTTGGTTTTGAAGGCACACCTATTAAGATATTTGCAAGGGAAAGAAAATAATGCGATGACTCCGGCCGGATAGCTTTATAAATGTGTCTGGCTGCTGAATCGGATGAATTTTTGATGCACCCAAATACATTAAAAGGCAGTGATCAAATGGAGCGAAAAAAAGAAAGCGTAGCTGTAGCTGGTGCCGGCAGCTGGGGTACTGCCCTGGCGATGGTGCTAGCAGATAATGGGCATGATGTCAGACTGTGGGGCCATAATCCTGATCAGATAGAGGAAATTAATAATCACCATACTAATCAAAAATATTTATCAGGTATACAGCTGCCTGCAGAAATAAAAGGATACACATCGCTTGAAGAGGCTTTAACCGGAACAGACACGCTGATTTTGGCAGTACCGACAAAGGCCATTCGTGAAGTCATGGGGAAGATCAAGGGAATTAGAAGAGAGCCCCTAACCATTGTCCACGTAAGTAAAGGAATTGAACCTGATTCACTTCTCAGGATATCTGAAATGATTGAAGAGGAAATGCCCGGAGAACTTTTGGACAGTGTAGTTGTCCTATCTGGCCCAAGCCATGCAGAAGAAGTTAGTCTCAGGCATCCGACAACTGTTACGGTATCATCAAAAAATATGGACGCTGCCGAAAAAATTCAGGATTTGTTTATCAATAACAATTTCAGAGTATATACCAACCCTGATATCATTGGAGTAGAAATTGGCGGTGCTTTAAAAAATATCATTGCTCTTGCTGCCGGAATTACAGATGGCTTAGGTTATGGAGACAATGCAAAGGCAGCCCTCATAACGAGAGGTCTTGCTGAAATTGCCCGTCTCGGGATGAAGATGGGGGCAAGTCCGCTTACTTTCTCAGGATTAGCGGGAATTGGGGATTTGATCGTTACATGTACTTCCGTCCATTCACGCAATTGGAGAGCAGGCAACCTTCTTGGAAAAGGGCATAATCTGCAGGAAGTCCTGGATAATATGGGCATGGTCGTAGAGGGCGTCAGAACAACAAAAGCAGCGCATCAGCTGGCTCAAAAATATGACGTGAAAATGCCAATTACCACTGTTCTGTATGATGTCCTTTTTAATAATGTTAATGCAAAGGATGCTGTTGATCTTCTGATGGCAAGAGGAAAGACACATGAGATGGAAGATCTTGCGAACGTTTTGGAAGATCAAAGCGGGAATAAAAAAATCTGATATCTATATAAATTTAAAAATATAGGCATTAGATGATGCGAGACAGCAGGTTCCTGCATACAATGCAACGAAGCAAACTAGTGTAATGAACAGGGTGCTGGGTTATTTAGTCAAATGGCTGAGGTAAAGAATTGCCCCTTCTTTGCCTCAGTTTTTTTTGACTTCATTTTTTTCGTGATGAAAAGCTTTTAGATTTATCCATTTAATATGGTATAATACATTTCGGAAAAGGGAGTTGATTTGTATGTCGCCGGCTTTAATGAAAATGTGGATATCGCTTGCTTCTATGGGATTCATGTTTTTATCTATAATATTGATTTATCTTAGCCGCTACAAGCTGAAAGCTGGAGTTTTTAAGGTTATAACAGCTATTATTGCCTACTTTTTAATGATAATAAGCGGAATTATTATAGTGATTGTCGTGTTCAGCGGTCCGACAAGCAGCTAGCACTTTTACATAAAGGGTTGATTACATGAAAAAAGTTTTTAACATGTTTTTGCTTTTACTAAGCGGTGCTTTGATTCTGACTGGCTGTATGTATCCTGAAGAAAAATTATCTCAAAACCAGATAGCCTATAAGGATCAGATTCAGTCTGTACAGTCTGCAGTGGACCAATATAGGGAAGCAAATGGAGGTCTTCTGCCGATTAAAACTAAGAGCCAGACAACCCCTATCTATCAAAAGTATCCAATTGACTTCAAGAAAATTGCTCCGGAATACATGGCAGAACCGCCTGGAAATGCCTTTGAATCCGGCGGAGTTTTTCAATATGTGATTGTTGACGCAGAAACAGATCCGAAAGTGAAAATCTTTGATTTGAGAATTGCAGAAACAATCAGGGATATTAACCTGAGGGTTAAGGCACATGGATTCCCGCCATATAAAGAGCAAATTGCTGAAAATGTTTATACAATGGATTTTAAGAAATTAGGATTTAAGGAAGAGCCAAAAGCCCTCAGTCCTTATAGCGGCCAGAGCCTTCCATACGTCGTTACCGGCAACGCTGAGGTATATGTAGATTATCGGGTTGATTTGTATCAGGCATTGGAGAATAAGGAGAACAAACCTGAACCTGGAAAGGATATTAGAGATCTTCTTGTGGAGGATTCTGATTTTGTTCCAGCCTATTCACTGCCTTATACGATTGAGCCCGGCACAAATGATCCAATCTTTTTGGTGAAATAGTCATAACCCTTCTCCTGCAAAATATATTGTAGGAGAAGGGTTATTTTTTTATATACTTTTATAACCACTCTTCAACTAATGACTAAAAGCATAAAGGCAAAGAAATAAAAGAGCAGGGGAGTTTGTAAAAAAAAAAGGGAATTTGGAATGGCCTGCTGTCCATTCCTGACTGTCATAGGATTGGAGATTTCCAGCCGGACTGACAGGTGCAGTGCACTTTCCTGATAGGGGGGTAAAAAAGAAAAAAACTGTCATAACAATGTAGGACAACATCATACACATATAATGTCCAAACATAATAGATAGGATAATATTATCCCATTAACTCAAGATTTCAGGAGGGGATCACTTGGAAAAGGTTGATATTTTTAAAGATATTGCCGAAAGAACTGGCGGCGATATATATTTCGGAGTAGTTGGCGCAGTTCGCACCGGCAAATCTACATTTATAAAAAAGTTCATGGAATTGGTTGTACTGCCAAATATGGAGAACGAAGCAGAACGTGCCCGCACACAGGATGAGCTTCCGCAAAGTGCTGCCGGCAAGACAATTATGACCACAGAACCGAAATTTGTTCCTAACCAGGCTGCTACAGTTCATGTAGCAGAAGGGCTGGATGTAAATATCAGGCTTGTGGACTGTGTGGGATATACAGTACCGGGAGCGAAGGGCTATGAAGACGAAAACGGCCCGAGAATGATTAATACACCATGGTATGAAGAGCCGATTCCTTTTCACGAAGCTGCTGAGATAGGAACAAGAAAGGTGATTCAGGAGCATTCTACAATCGGAGTGGTGATTACAACAGACGGAACAATTGGGGAGATACCGCGTGCAAACTATATTGAGGCTGAAGAAAGAGTTATTGCGGAGTTAAAGGAAGTTGGCAAGCCGTTTATCATGATCATTAACAGCGTCCAGCCTCACCACCCAAATACGGATGCCCTTAGAAATGATCTTGCTGAAAAATATGATATCCCTGTCCTGGCCATGAGCGTAGAGGGCATGAGAGAATCGGATGTATTAAATGTTATGCGTGAAGCTCTTTACGAGTTCCCGGTACTGGAAGTAAATGTGAATCTCCCGAGCTGGGTAATGGTGCTGCATGAAGATCACTGGCTTCGTGAAAGCTATCAGGAAGCTGTTAAAGAAACGGTTAAGGATATTAAGAGGCTAAGAGATGTTGACCGTGTGGTCCATCAATTCAGCGACTTTGAATTCATTGACAGGGCAGGCCTTGCAGGAATTGAAATGGGGCAGGGAGTAGCCGAAATTGACTTATATGCGCCAGACGATCTTTACGATGAGGTCCTTAAAGAGATAGTGGGTGTTGAAATCCGCGGAAAAGACCACTTGCTCGAGCTGATGCAGGAATTTGCCCATGCAAAAGCAGAGTATGACCAAATTTCCGATGCACTGAGAATGGTTAAGCAAACCGGCTACGGCATTGCTGCTCCATCACTGGCTGATATGAGCCTCGATGAACCTGAAATAACACGCCATGGATCACGCTTTGGTGTAAGGCTTAAGGCTGTCGCTCCATCTATTCATATGATAAAAGTAGATGTGGAATCTGAGTTCTCTCCTATCATCGGAACAGAAAAGCAAAGCGAAGAACTCGTCCGCTACCTGATGCAGGACTTTGAAGATGATCCGCTTTCAATCTGGAACTCCGACATTTTTGGACGCAGCCTCAGCTCCATCGTAAGAGAAGGAATTCAGGCAAAATTGTCCCTAATGCCTGAAAACGCAAGATATAAACTCAAAGAGACTTTAGAAAGAATCATTAACGAAGGCTCTGGCGGATTAATTGCGATAATCCTTTAATGAAGGCTCCTTTTGGAGTCTTTTTTTTTTGCCGGCTAAATGAACCCAAGCCAACTTTGGACAGAAAAAGCAAGAATCCTGGGCTGTGAGTCTGAACCCAGGCATACTTCGGACAGAAAAAGCAAGAATCCAAGGCTCTGAGTCCGACCCCATACCTTAAAGTAAGTGGAAAACCCTGCAATTTAATAAGATAATGTTTTATCTTGCGTGTTAAGGGTAATAAAACCAGGTCAGCGTATTACAAATATGTTGCAAATAAGAAAAGATTCCCATTAAATCATGAAATATTCTTGATAACAGCATTTGATTGTGATAATCTTTTAACAGAATTACCGTTATGGCGGCCAAACCCTTATTTTTAAAGGGTTTATAATGATTTTTGGATTGAAAAATTTCAATTTATCATTTATTATAAGGCTTGTTAAACAAAAACACGCCATAACGTATAGAATTCAGTAATTTTGTTTACAAATGTATGTAAGGAATCTTATTTTACTGGGTTTTATCCATATTTGGGAGGAGGTGAAAGGCATGAACAAAACAGAACTAATTAACGCAGTTGCTGAGGCTGGCGAACTTTCTAAAAAGGACGCGACTAAAGCGGTTGATGCTGTTTTCGATACAATCCTTGATGCTTTGAAAAATGGTGATAAGGTACAATTAATCGGTTTCGGAAACTTTGAAGTTCGCGAACGTGCTGCCCGCAAAGGACGCAACCCGCAAACTGGCGAAGAAATCGAAATCGCTGCAAGCAAAGTTCCTGCTTTCAAACCAGGCAAAGCGCTTAAAGATGCAGTTAAATAATCTACATACAAGTGCTTAAAGCTTATGCTTGAGCTAAAAACCGCGAAATATTCGCGGTTTTTTCTTTTTGCATTATAGGCCTTCAGAAAGCAGAAAATTCACCCTATTTCAGGTATTTTATTTTACTCATAGAAAGAAGTTTCAGTTTTGCCTGAATGAGGGGGTTATGCTAATATGAACATATTATTACCACAGTGTTAATACATAGGAGGCATAATTATGGCAGAGGTAAATCGTGCCCAGATAGAAGATGCGGTGCGTTTAATATTGGAAGCAATCGGTGAAGATCCAAATCGTGAAGGACTGCTTGATACACCAAAGCGAGTTGCAAAAATGTATGAAGAAGTTTTTATGGGGCTAAACCAGGATCCTAAAGAATACTTTGAAACAGTATTTGGCGAAGACCATGAAGAACTTGTTTTAGTTAAAGATATTCCATTCTACTCTATGTGTGAACATCATCTTGTGCCTTTCTTTGGTGTTGCCCATGTAGCATACATCCCGCGGAATGGCAGGGTAACAGGTTTAAGCAAACTTGCCAGGGCTGTAGAGGCAGTTGCAAAACGTCCTCAGCTTCAGGAACGCATTACATCTACTGTAGCAAATTCCATCCTGGAAAAGCTTGAACCGCATGGTGTAATGGTTATTGTGGAAGCAGAACATATGTGCATGACAATGCGCGGAGTTAAAAAGCCAGGTTCAAAAACGGTGACATCAGCAGTAAGAGGCGTGTTTGCAGAGGATGCAAGAGCACGTGCAGAAGTCCTTTCGCTGATAAAACAATAAATATGGACTCTGTTCATGAATGAGTTCAGGCAATAAACAGGTCAAAGGCTGAAAGATAAAACTTTTAGCCTTTTTTTGTAAATAATTATCAATCATACATTAAGCAAAGGATGGTATGAATGGAAAAGAAAAATCAATCAGGAAATGATTATATTGTTATTAAAGCCAAAGAAGACGGTGTTAATGTCATAGGGTTAACAAGAGGTTCTGATACAAGATTCCACCATTCAGAAAAACTCGACCAGGGAGAAGTAATGATTGCGCAATTTACGGAGCATACTTCTGCGATTAAAATCAGGGGGAATGCAAGGATTATGACAAGCTATGGAGAACTCGAAAGTGAGGCTAAGAAATAGCTTTCCCCTTGAATCGAAGGGCAGAATATTTTCATAAGATAATGTCCTGACATGATCCTGTCATTTATGATATAATTGTCTCTGCTTGATTAATTCTCTTGAATACAAGATACCGGGTAAAAGGCTTTTTTTGCCCGTTTTATATTTAATAGGAAACATTGAATTGGCTAAAAATAGATAAGAATGTGAAAAACGTTTTGTATCCGTTCTCTTTGTCGCAGTATTCACATGGAGAAATAGCGGTTGGGAAAAGAAAATTAAGGGGAAACAAGGGTGATGGCATGCATGATGTGAAGATTAAATTAGCAGATGTGAAAGAACAGATTGAAAAAAAAGTTAACCACCCTTATCTGCTCAGGTATATTGATTCACCTGTTATTGATGAAGACAAGCTTTTGCTTTTTATCTCTTTACTCGATGATGTGGAGATACCTGACTCAAAAGCAGAAAAATATGCAGTAACTGCAATGCTTATCCAAATCGCCCTTGATACCCATGAACTTGTTAAGAACGATGAATCTGAAGACAAAGGTCTTAAACATAGACAGCTTACTGTCCTTGCAGGTGTTTATTACAGCGGATTATATTACAAGATTCTCGCAGCTTTTGATGATATCAAAATGATCAGAGCCTTCGCAGATGGAATCAAAGATGTAAATGAGCATAAAATTTCCCTATATCAAAAATCTCCAGAAGCGGTCGACAGTCTGATGAATTCGGTCAGGAAAATAGAGGCGGCACTTTTTGAAAAGCTGGCTGATGCATTCAGCAAAGCAGCATGGAAAGACGTAATATCCAATCTTTTATTCATTAAGCGTCTGATTATGGAGAAGCAGCAGTTCATGAAGGAAGGCACCTCAGTTGTTTTTGAAGCGCTTAAAAAACTGACCTTCCCAAAAGTGAAAGAAATGTCTGCTGAGCAGCGGAAATATCTGATTCTCATTTGCGACAGGTATATTGATTTTTCAAGGAATATTGTCGATCAATCACTGCTGAAATTCCCTATGGCAAATGAATTTTTAGAGCAGCGTATTCACTGCATTTTCAATAATAATCAGTCTGTGGCTAAAACTTTTGTGGAAGAAGGATAAAATATGCAGCAATCAAAAGAAGAACGTGTCCATAGCGTATTTGAGAAGATTTATGGCAACTACGATAAAATGAATTCGGTTATCAGCTTTCAGCAGCATTTAAGATGGCGAAAAGATACAATGAAAAAGATGAATGTTCAAAAAGGTGCAAAAGCTCTTGATGTATGCTGCGGTACAGCCGATTGGTCCATTGCGCTCGCTGAAGCCGTGGGTGATAACGGAAAAGTGACAGGCTTGGATTTCAGCAAAAATATGCTGAAAATCGGCGAGGATAAAATCAAGGATCGGAAATTGAAGCAAGTGGAGCTTGTGCATGGTAATGCAATGGAGCTTCCTTTTGCTGACAATTCCTTCGATTATGTTACAATCGGTTTTGGTCTGCGCAACGTTCCGGATTATCTGCAGGTGTTAAAAGAAATGCACCGTGTTGTAAAGCCAGGGGGTTTAGCAGTGTGTCTGGAGACTTCTCAGCCAACAATGTTCGGATACAAGCAGGCATATTATTTCTACTTCCGTTTTATTATGCCTATGTTCGGAAAGCTTTTTGCCAAAAGCTTTAATGAATATTCCTGGCTGCAGGAATCAGCGAGAGACTTTCCCGGGATGAAAGAACTTGCAGGAATGTTCGAGGAAGCAGGCTTTAAAAACGTTACATTCAAGCCTTATAGCGGCGGAGTGGCTGCAGTACACATTGGAACGAAATAAAAATAATAACTTGTTCTGTATGTTTCTCATGGAAGATAGAGAATAGATCAGACGGGATCGATAAGCTGGGTGAGTAAGCAATGAAATTGAAAATGATGTATTCATTTTTAAATTCAGATTTAAATGTTATAGAGAACGAGCTAGAGGAGACGATTAAAGCTGAGTCTCCTCTATTGCATCAGGCTTCCCTGCATCTGCTGCAGGCCGGGGGGAAAAGAATCCGCCCAGTCTTCGTATTGCTGGCTGCAAAGTTCGGAGAATACGATATTGATAAAATTAAAAACGTAGCTGTATCACTGGAGCTTATCCATATGGCGTCGCTTGTCCATGATGATGTTATTGATGATGCAGAACTGCGCCGGGGACAGCCCACCATTAAGGCAAAATGGGATAATAAGATTGCCATGTATACCGGTGATTATATCTTTGCGCGTGCGCTGGAATTGATAACAAATATCGAAAATCCGCATGCCCATAAAATTCTCTCTCATACACTTGTAGAGCTGTGTATAGGTGAAATAGAGCAAATTAAAGATAAGTATAACTATGACCAGAATATCAGGACATATTTCCGGAGAATTAAAAGGAAAACAGCCATGCTGATTGCCGTGAGCTGTCAGCTTGGCGGAATTGCGGCTAATGTAGAGGAAGATATACATAAAAAACTTTTTAAATTCGGCTATTATGTGGGAATGTCCTATCAGATCATTGACGATGTCCTTGATTTTGTCGGTACAGAAAAAGAACTTGGCAAGCCGGCAGGAGGAGATCTCCATCAGGGAAACATTACGCTTCCTGCTTTATTCGCCATGGAGGATCCTAGCATCTCCGAACAAATCAAGAGAGTCCACGAAGGAACTGAACGAAGTGATATAGAGAACATAATTGCCTCGGTCAAAGACTCCGGTGCTATTGAAAGATCTCTGCAAATTAGTGATAAATATCTGCAGAAAGCCTTAAGGGTTCTCGAAGAGCTGCCTCATTCCAGGTCCAAGAAGGCTTTGAGGGATATTGCAAAATTTATAGGAAAAAGAAAATTTTAATGTACTGTACTAATTGCCAGCATCCTGCCGGGTGCCGGCAATTTATGTTTTTGTGAAATTAAAATTAAAAGCGCTTTCAAATTTCTGTTGCTAAATTTTCAAAGCAATGTTAATATTTTCGTGGATTAACATTATAACTATACATAAGTTTTAGGAGTGGAATTCAATGGAAAGAACTTTTTTAATGGTTAAACCAGACGGTGTACAGCGCAATTTAATCGGGGAAATCGTTTCCCGTTTCGAAAAGAAAGGCTTTCAGCTAGTAGGCGGCAAGCTAATGAGCATTAGCCAGGAACTTGCGGAAGAGCATTATGGAGAGCATAAAGAGCGTCCGTTCTTTGGAGAGCTTGTTGACTTTATTACATCCGGACCAGTTTTCGCAATGGTGTGGGAAGGCGAAAATGTTATCGCAACTGCTCGTCAGATGATGGGTTCAACAAATCCTAAAGATGCTGCTCCTGGAACAATCCGCGGAGATTTTGGCATTACAGTTGGAAAAAATGTAATCCATGGATCCGATTCACCTGTAAGTGCAGAACGTGAAATTGGCCTTTTCTTCAAAGAAGAAGAAAAAGTGGAATACAAAAAATTAATGAATGACTGGATTAACTAATATTCTAAAAAGTACTTGTCCATGACAAGTGCTTTTTTTGTAACCGAATTCATTACTTCAGCTGGAGGGTATAACGATAAATGACAAAAGCTCACCAGTAATATCAGAGGGGAAATAGAATGGCTGACGATTATCAGGAATTTATTCAAAATATAAAAAGAAAAACAGGAATTGATCTTTCTCTCTACAAAGAAGCTCAAATGAAGAGAAGGCTCATGTCACTGTATGAGAAAAAAGGCTTTCAATCATTTGGAAGTTTTTTTAGCGCGATAGTCAAGGATAGAGAACTGCTGAATGATTTTTTGGATAGGATGACAATAAATGTATCCGAATTTTACCGGAATGCACAAAGATGGGAGGTCCTCGAAAAAAACATCCTGCCTGGACTATTAGATCAAAATAAAAATCTGAAAATCTGGAGCGCGGCCTGTTCCACTGGTGAAGAGCCTTATACAATAGCCATGATTTTATCAAAAATGCTGCCAATGTCCCAAATCAAGATAACTGCAACAGATATTGATGAAAATGCCCTGGCAAGGGCGCGGATGGGTATTTACCCTGAGCGTTCGCTTAATGAAGTTCCTGACATGATGAGACAAAAGTTTTTTAAGCGGGAAGGAAGTTTCTATAAAATATCCGAGGATATAAAAAGGACAGTAACCTTTAAAAAGCAAAATCTCCTTTCAGATGATTTTGGCGGTCCGTATGATCTAATTGTATGCAGGAACGTTCTCATATATTTTACAGAGGAAGCAAAGGATCAGCTTTATCATAAATTCAGCAGCGCATTAAGGAAAGATGGCATTTTTTTTGTTGGGAGCACTGAACAGATTTTTAATTCAGGCCGCTATCACCTGGCATCTGCTGAAACTTTCTTTTATAGAAAAGAATAATAACACTTGGAGGATGATTTCCAGTCATCCTCTTTTCTTTTGTTTTTTTAGTTTGGTAGTAAATAACTATTCGTGTTAAAATGGCTCCATTCATAAGAAGAAATAAAATATTATAGGAATTTTCAATTTTATCTATTCTTATATTTAGCATTATGTTATATTGGTACATAATCCTTTAATGAGTTGAAGGGGGAAAGAGTTTTGAGATATCTTACATCTGGTGAATCTCACGGACCGCAGCTGACCACTATAATAGAAGGGCTGCCAGCAGGAATGCCGCTCGTAGATTCAGATATAAATGAAGAGCTTGCCAGACGCCAGAAAGGCTATGGCAGGGGCAGAAGGATGCAAATTGAAAAAGATACTGTTCAAATAACAGCGGGAATCAGGCATGGATACACACTGGGATCCCCGGTAGCACTTGTTGTTGAGAATAATGATTGGAAGCACTGGACAAAAATTATGGGCCAGGATCCTCTTAATCCTGAGGATGAGGCTGAAATGAAAAGAAAAATATCCCGTCCCCGACCAGGCCATGCTGATTTAAATGGAGCCCTGAAATATGGGCACAGGGATATGAGAAATGTTTTAGAGCGATCTTCAGCCAGAGAAACCACAGTGAGAGTGGCTGCCGGTGCAGCTGCAAAAAAACTGCTTTCTCAGCTTGGTATTGAGATTGCAGCACATGTTATTGAAATTGGCGGGGTTGTTTCAGGCCAAAGAGATTATTCTTCACTTAAGGAGTTAAAGGAAATTACCGAAGAATCGCCTGTTCGCTGTCTGGATCAGGCTGCTGCCCAAAAAATGATGGAAGCCATTGATGCCGCTAAGGAAAATGGCGATTCCATTGGCGGAATAGTGGAGGTTATTGTTGAAGGAATGCCTCCGGGAGTTGGAAGTTATGTACACTATGACCGAAAGCTTGATTCGAAGCTTGCAGGTGCAATGGTGAGCATTAATGCTTTTAAAGGTGTGGAGTTTGGCATAGGTTTCGAGGCCGCAAGGAAGCCTGGAAGTGAAGTTCATGATGAGATCGCTTGGGACCCGGATAAAGGCTATTACCGAAAAACGAACCGTCTTGGCGGCTTGGAAGGAGGCATGTCAACGGGAATGCCTATCGTCATCAGAGGAGTAATGAAGCCAATACCGACTCTCTATAAACCGCTGCAAAGTGTCGATATTGAAACAAAGGAACCCTTCTCAGCAAGCATAGAGCGTTCTGACAGCTGTGCAGTGCCGGCAGCTGCAGTTGTTGCAGAAAATGTGATTGCCTGGGAACTGGCTTCAGCCATCGTGGATCAGTTCTATTCTGACCGGTTTGAGACATTAAAAGCATCGGTTGAACAGCAAAGGCAATTTGCGAGGGAGTTTTAATGAAAAGTATTTTAATCAAAACACCTGACAGGGCCTATCCGGTTTATATAGGGACTGGAGCAATTGAGGGATTGGAATCATATATTAAAGATACTTTTCCGGCCTTGACGAATGTAATGATCATCACGGATGAAACGGTTCGGGATTTACATCTGCCAGAGCTGGAAGCGTCACTTTCGGGGATGGAGGCAAAAGTCTGTACAGTGCCAAGCGGCGAGAAAGCCAAAACCTTTGAAGTTTACTACCAGTGCTTATCCTTTGCTCTGGAACATAAACTTGACCGAAAATCTCTTATCCTGGCGTTTGGCGGGGGAGCTGTCGGTGATTTGGCAGGTTTTGTGGCAGCCACATTTATGAGGGGAATACCTTTCATTCAGATTCCTACTACCATACTGGCACATGATAGCGCTGTGGGAGGAAAAGTTGCCATCAACCATCCTTCAGGAAAAAATATGGCAGGGTCTTTTTACCAGCCCCAGGCAGTATTTTATGACCTGGCGTTTCTTGACTCCCTGCCTCAAAAAGAGATGCGCTCAGGGTTTGCAGAAGTCATAAAGCATAGCCTGATAGATGATATGACTTTTTATTTGAACCTTAAAAACAACATCCTTACCCTTGAGGGCCTTCCCTCTGATGAATTAAGTAAGATGCTTACAAAGGGAATAGAAATCAAGGGCAGGATCGTTGCAGAGGATGAAAAGGAAGCTGGCGTTCGGGCATTTCTGAATTTTGGCCATACCCTGGGCCATGCAATTGAAGCGGAGAAAGGCTATGGAGAATGGACACATGGCGAATCTGTTGCAGTAGGAATGCTATTTGCACTTCAATTAAGTAAAACACTGCTGGATCTTTGCTTTGATGTTAACGAATTCAAACGCTGGCTGGATCAGCTTGGCTACAAAACAGATCTCCCTGATGATTTATCACATTCAAAACTGCTTGAGCGGATGAAGCAGGATAAAAAATCAGAAGGCCAGAATGTCCGCTTTGTTCTTTTAGAGGAAGTCGGTAAGCCTGTCATATATCAGGTTTCTGATGACCTGATTTTGCGGGAGCTTGCTCTTTTTACAAAATAAATAGGCTTGACTATATGACTAAGAGATAAAAAGGCTGACAAATCAGCTTAGGGAGGTGCTGCAAATGATCCGAGGGGTGAGGGGAGCCGTCACCGTAGATAAGAATTGTGAAGCTGAGATATTAGAAGCGACTGAGCTGCTGATCAGGCAAATGATTCGGGAGAATAATATTGTATCTGAGGATGTAGCTTCTGTCTTTATATCCGTTACGGAAGAATTAACAGCAGCCTTTCCCGCAAAGGCGATGCGTTCAATTGAGGGCTGGACATATGTTCCTGTCATGTGTATGAACGAAATACCTGTTGAAGGATCACTCCCTAATTGTATCCGGGTTATGATGCATGTGAATACAGAAGCACCTCAGCAGAATATCCGCCATATTTATTTGCGTGGAGCCATCAAGCTTCGGCCAGATCTAAACACCGCGAACTCTCCTTAATGGAGAGTTTTGTGATAATATAGGAGCAGATCAACAACGCTTTAATACGATAATTAGTGAAAGCGATAAAAAAAGAGGTGGATTTGAATGAAATGGAAGGAACAGCTGTTGAATTTAACTCCTTACCAGCCGGGAAAATCAATTGATCAAGTAAAAAAGGAATATGGACTGGATCAAATAGTTAAGCTTGCTTCAAATGAAAATCCTTTTGGATGCTCTGAAAAAGTTCTTTTTACGATGAATCAGTCGCCATCATTTTTTGCCCTGTATCCCGATGGTTATGCTTCTGAGCTGCGGTCGGTTTTGGCTGGGCACTTAAGCATACAGGAAAATCAGCTGATTTTTGGCAATGGCTCGGATGAAATTATTCAAATGATTTCCAGAGCTTTATTAAGTCCGGAAACCAATACTGTTATGGCGGCGCCAACATTTCCGCAATATAGGCATAATGCTGTGGTAGAAGGTGCGGAAACCAGGGAAATTCCACTGGTTGAAGGAGAGCATGATCTTGATGGAATGCTGGCTGCCATCGATGAAAAAACAGCTGTTGTTTGGGTGTGCAGTCCAAACAATCCGACAGGGAACTATATTAATGAGTCTGCATTGCTTTCATTCCTGAAAAAGGTGCCTCAAGATGTATTGGTTGTCCTTGATGAAGCTTATTATGAATATGTTACAGCAGAGGATTACTGCAATACATTGGATTTAATCCGGAATTACGAAAATTTGATTGTCCTGCGTACATTCTCGAAAATTTATGGCTTAGCAAGCCTTCGGGTAGGCTATGGAATTGCAAATCCTCAAACGATCAAAGCCCTCGAACCGGTTAGAGAGCCGTTTAATGTAAATAAGTTTGCTCAGGCTGCCGCTGCTGCAGCCATAGGGGACCAGAATTTCATTGAAGAGTGCAGACTGAAAAATCGCGAAGGGCTGGAACAATTCTATGCTTTCTGTGAAAAGCATGGACTGGGTTATTACCCTTCACAGGGAAATTTCATATTAATCAATTTTAATGCCGATTCAGATGAGGTGTTTCAATTTTTGCTTGAAAAAGGGTATATCGTCCGGTCCGGCAAGGCACTTGGCTTCCAGGGCTATGTCCGTGTCACGGTAGGTTCTAAGGAACAGAATGATGGGGTGCTAGCCGCAATGGATCAATATCTTGCAAAGCAGGCTGCAGCATTGTAGGCAATTTTTTTGGAGCAGTATTAAATACTTTTTTGATATTCATTCAGAGGCATAATAATGCCTCTGAATTATTTTTAATAAAGGCGGTGAGAGGATGAGAGGGAAGATCTTTATTATTGGCCTTGGCTTGATCGGAGGTTCTTTGGCCCTATCAATAAAAAGAAAACATAGTGAAAGCATGATCATTGGCTTTGATGTAAATAAAGAGCAGGGGCGGCTTGCCCAAATGCTTGGGGTCGCAGACGAAATTTCTGCTACTATTAAAGATGGGGCAAGGGACGCAGATTTAATTTTAATAGCTGCACCTGTACAGGAGACTCAAAAAATTATACATATTTTAAAAGAGTGTGAATTGAAAAACAGCGTCATCATTTCGGATGCAGGCAGCACGAAACAAGAAATTGTCAGCTGCGCAAAGGTATTAAAGGAAAAAGGAATTACTTTTATCGGAGGGCATCCAATGGCTGGCTCCCATAAGAGCGGGGTCACTGCAGCAAAAGATTTGCTTTTTGAGAATGCCTTTTATCTGCTCACTCCTGAAGAGCATATTGCTCCGGCAAAGGTTGAAAGGTTAAAAGAATGGCTCTCAGGAACAAAAGCGAAATTTCTTACCATAGCTCCCGATGAACATGATTATATTACCGGGATCGTCAGCCATTTTCCGCATATGATAGCTGCTTCCCTGGTCCATCAGGCAGAAAAAACAAGCCGTTCGCACAAGCTGATTCCAAGACTGGCAGCTGGAGGCTTTAGGGATATTACAAGGATTGCCTCCAGCAGCCCTGCTATGTGGAGGGATATTCTTCTTCAGAATAAAGAAGTGCTGCTTAAGTTAATGGAGGATTGGCAGGGAGAAATGGAGACAGTAAAATCAATCCTCCAACAGGAAAACAGTGAGGGAATATTTGAATATTTTTCCCATGCAAAAATGTTCAGGGATGAACTGCCGCAAAAAGAAAAAGGGGCAATTCCGGCATTTTATGATCTGTTCGTGGATGTACCTGACTACCCTGGTGTCATTTCAGAAATCACTGGATATTTGGCCAAGGAAGAAATCAGCATAACGAATATTCGAATCCTGGAGACAAGAGAAGAAATTTATGGAGTTCTGGTTATTAGCTTTCAAACGGAAGAGGACAGGGATCGGGCAATCAATTGCCTGGAACTGTATACAAGCTATGAAACAACCATCGGTCTATAGAGCAAATTTATTAATCCAGCAAAGGGTGATGATAGATGATACCTGCAAAATTGAAGTCAAATGTCAAAGGTTTAAGCGGAGAAATAGCGGTACCCGGCGATAAATCCATATCACATCGATCTGTAATGTTCGGATCCATTGCAAAAGGGAAGACTGCTGTAACTAATTTTCTGCTCGGAGAGGACTGCCTTAGCACGATAGCCTGCTTCCGCAAGCTGGGTGTAACTATTGAACAGGAAGGCAATAAAGTTACAATTATGGGGCAGGGAATGGATGGATTACAGGAACCGGCAGGTATTCTGGATGTTGGAAATTCCGGTACAACGATACGCCTTATGATGGGGATTCTGGCTGGCCGTCCGTTCCATTCAGTCCTTGTGGGTGATGAATCAATCGCAAAAAGGCCGATGACAAGAGTGACCGCGCCACTAAGTTTATTTGGTGCGAGGATTCACGGCAGGAAAAATGGAGAATATACCCCTTTATCAGTTATTGGCAGCCCATTGTCAGGAATAACATATGAGCTTCCTGTCGCGAGTGCACAGGTAAAATCAGCACTGCTCTTTGCCGGCCTGCAGGCAAGCGGCGAAACAGTCATTATTGAACCTGTGAAGACACGTGATCATACTGAAAGAATGATCACACAGTTTGGCGGGGAAGTTGCTGCAGACGGGCACACCATTCGGATTAAAGGAGGCCAAACACTGACTGGGACAGAAATTCATGTACCCGGTGACATATCTTCTGCTGCCTTCTTTCTGGCTGCAGGAGCCATTGTGCCTAATAGTGAAATTACGTTAAAAAACGTTGGTCTGAATCCTACCAGAACCGGCATCCTTGAAGTGCTGCAGCAGATGGGTGCAGATTTCAGCATTGAGCCGTATGAAAATGGATCAGCCGAGCCTGCAGGGGATATTACCATCAGAACTTCTAAACTTAAAGGAACCGTTATCGAAGGGGCGCTCATTCCGCGGCTGATCGATGAAATTCCAATTATTGCCCTTCTCGCAACACAAGCGGAGGGAGAAACAGTAATTAAGGATGCAGAGGAACTTAAGGTCAAGGAAACGAATCGCATTGATACGGTTGTCAATGAACTCTCAGAGCTTGGAGCCGTGATTACTGCTACAGAAGATGGAATGGTAATCAGGGGGAAATCAACTCTTTCAGGTGGAACTGTCTCAAGTCATGGAGACCATCGGATCGGCATGATGCTGGCAATTGCTGCTGCCGTTTCAAAGGGCGAAGTTCAGCTTCATCAGAAAGAAGCTATTTCTGTATCCTATCCGTCGTTTTTTGAGCATTTAGATAGCCTTATATAAGATTGAAATACCTTTATTTAAAAAAGAGCTGTTTTAGCAAGGGTAGGTACTTTTTGTATTTTATATACTGAGTTGATTGGAGCGGAAGGAGCGAGATCCTCGAAAATGCATCCGCATTTTCTTCGTGCGGTGTTTACTCAAGGAAGCTTATTCATAGTCCTGCGGGAGTAGCGGGACAGGTGAGACCCCGCAGACGCGCAGCGTCGAGGAGCTCACCGCCCGCCCCGCGGTTCGCTGAGCATCCTGGAGCGGAAATCAACGGACCACATTGTTGGCGAAAACAATAATTTATACTTAAAGATCCTTGAGCTGTTTTCTGCAGCTCTTTTTCTGTTCAAGCAGTCATATTTATCTGAAAATTTCATAGCTTGTCATAAGACCGTTTTAAGAGGGTGGTTTTATGACATATATTATTCAGAATGCTAATCTATTAAAGGAAGACAAGCTTTTAAAAACATCAATGTTGATAAGAAATAATGAGATTTCACTGATGCAGGCTGAAATGAAAAGGTTTCAGTTTACAAGAATGGATGCGGGTGCATTTATTATGTCTGCAGGATTTGTGGTTCTGGATACATCTATCCCGCTGGAAGTGCCTTTTTCAAAACTCAAAGAGTATTATATTCGGGAGTTCATTTTAAAAGGATGTACAGCCTTCCTGACAGCTGTGCCTGTAAAGCATGAATATTCTATGAAGAGTGATCTTAAAAGCTTTAAGGCAAGTTTATTAAGCAGCCCGATCGATTATATTATTGGTGTTAAAATTCCTGTCCGTCTCCTCACCCCTTCTTTTATGAGAAAATGCAAGAGAGAAAGAGTTCCTGTTGTTTTTGTTGAAATACAGGATGCAAAGGAGCTTGAACAAGTTCCATGGGGATGGCTGCGGGAAGCAATGTTTCCTTATAATTGCCCGCTTTCCCCCATCTTTGCAGGCAGGAATGAAAAGGAGAAAAGCAGAATAAATACATTATGGGCAAAATTGATGCAGGAAGAGAAAATCCCTTCGATGCCGAATGAGCTGATGGAACACGAGCCTCTATCCCGGTCAGTTCTGTCCAAAGCCGGGATTTACCCTTTAAAAGGGAATATTTATCAGGGTGGGGAAGTCAGTTATAATCTATATGAAAAGACTGAAGAAGGTCTTACCGTTGAAGAATCACAGCTGTTTCATTATCATAGAAATAAACTTGCTGTCACTGTACTGAAGGGAAAAGTGATTAGAGCCGGACAAGAAGTAATTTTTCGTTCTGGTTCCGGAGAGCATGTTAAAATCAGCACACCAGCTTATTTTAAAATAGCCGATTAGCATTCGAAAGGAATTTAGTATGGATAAAGTAAATAAAATCATTACTCTTTTAGAAAACGGTCATCATGAAGAAGCGTTGGAGAGCTATCAGCAAATACTGCTGGATGGTTCTCATGAAGAAAGGTTCCTGCTGGCAGAAGAACTGTTCCAGTATGGGTTCCTTGAGGAATCAAAAGCCTTATATGAACGGCTTCTGGAAGCATATCCGGAAGAAGGAGAACTGCTCGTTCTGCTGGCTGAAACACATATTGATCTTGGAAATGAAGAGGAAGCCATCCTTGTCCTAGAAAAAATAAATGAACATGATCCGAGCTTTCCGCAGTCGCTTCTCTTATTAGCAGACCTTTATCAGATGGATGGTCTATTTGAGGTCAGCGAACAAAAGCTCCTGAAAGCAAAAGAAATATTGCCTGATGAGATAATTGTAGATTTTGCCCTGGGTGAACTTTATGCAGAGCAGGGAAGGTTCCTGGAAGCAAAGCGGATTTATGAAAATGTTCTCAGGAAAGAGGAAATCATTGCAGGCATAAATGTAAATCAGAGATTGGCGGATATTCTCAGTGCAGGCGGAGCATTTGAAGAAGCCCTTCCATATTACGAAAAAGCGCTTGATGACAAACTGGAGATTAATACCCTTTTCAGTTATGCTTTTACAGCGCTGCAAGCCGGCTTTAACCGCACAGCTATTGAAAAATTGACTGAACTGAAAGAGCTGGATCCCGAGTATCATTCACTGTATTTATACCTTGCCCAGGCCTACGAGCGGGAGGAAGAAGCCGGCAGCGGCCTGGAAGCGGTCAAGGAAGGCATAAAACAGGACGAATTTAACAAAGAACTATTCTTTTATGGCGGGAAGCTTGCCTTGAAAAATGGCGATGAAAAAGAATCAGAAGATATGTTCAGGCAGGCTCTTGCACTGGATCCCGAATATGTCCAGGCAGCGATTCTTTTAAATAAACTTCTTCTCCAGCAGGAAAGATATGAAGATGTAATCGAAATCACTGAAATGCTTAACGAGCTGGAAGAGCCTCAGCTTATATGGGATTCAGCCGTTGCCTTTCAGTATATAGAGGAATATTCAGAGGCATTAAACAAATATCAGCTTGCATATACTTTCTTTAAACAGCAGCCGGATTTTCTTTCAGATTACGGATATTTTTTAGCAGAGGAAGGAAAAAGGGAAGAGGCTGCCGAAATTTTTAATACATTAATCAAACTGGAGCCTGGCAATGAGGAATATCTAGATGTGCTGCAGCGACTCACGGATGATTTTCTTGATTAAATAGGCAGTTTCTATCATTAATTAGTTTCAGTAAGACCAAATTTGTCTGTAAGCAGAGGAGGGAATCAAAAATGGCGACCCCTGTATCTGTCAACGAGAAGAAAGATTTTATCCGCTGGTTTTTAAACCATTATCAGCTCAAAAGAAGAGAATGTGTTTGGATTCTCAATTATTTGATGAGTCATGACCAGCTTATGGAGAAGGTGCATTTTGTGGAGCAGGCACAGTATTGCCCAAGAGGCCTGATCATGTCGACCCATTGTGTGGATGAAGTTCCTTTCCGTTTTTACAAAGAGAATGTAATGACCACAGATGCGGAGAAGTCCTTCCATGATATCCGCTTAAACAGGGATGAAGAGATTTATATCCAGCTTAATTTCCATGCTTCAAATAAGGCCCATCAGTATGCAGCGGTCATGGAGGAAAATCCCTTTATGCCAAAGACACTTCAGATAAACGAAAAGGACCGGCTGATCGCCGAAAGGTTCCTGACAGAAAGCCTGGAGAAGTTCAGAAGAGAGAAACTCCTTGAGCTCATTGATGAAGCATTGGATAAGCAGGATAAAAAAGCTTTTAACGTTTTGACTCAGCAGCTGAATAGATTAGAAACTACCTAAGCCTTGCTTTTATAAAAGCAGGGCTTTTATTTTGCCTGCATCCTCTGATTTGAAGCATTCTAATCATTAATGATATATTTAGGAAGGCAAATATATGTAATGGAGTGAATGTTATGAAATGGATATCACCGGATATCGATATGTTCCTTAAAGAAAAGCAATATGTAGACACAGCTGTTCTGCCGCTCCTTCCTGTATCATTTGGCGATGATATAAAACAGTCTGTAGCGATGACAGAATTTATATCGCTTCTAAGTGTGCAGCTTGAACGGCAATTCAGAGGACGTCTCATCATGCTGCCTGGATATGCCTATCTGAAACCGGCATCAGAGGAGAGCCTGATCAGCGGCTTGGGCCAATGGGAATCAGAATTGAAGGCACAGGGGTTTAAGCATATTTTCCTTTTAACTTCGGACAGCATGTGGAAAACGTTCGAAGACCGGCTTGAAGGAGGCTTGATTTGGCTGCCATCTCTGCCTCTTGAGCATATGGATGAAAATTATCGGAATTCCATACTGGATGACCAGGTGAAACAGCTGCTGAATCTTTTTGTGCAAAAGTGGCAAAATGGTGAATAGTGTGAATGTTAAGTCGCTCTATTTACATGTTTCGCCAAAGGATTATATTGACCTTGCATAAAGATTGATATATCATTGTTATGTCCTAGTTTTATATTGTGTTGAATTTTGTCCGTTGGACTTAACTTCATAATAGAGGGGGGAAAAGTATGAGCAAAAATCGAGTTTCTAGACGTCAATTCCTGAACTATACACTTACTGGTGTAGGCGGTTTCATGGCAGCAGGCATGCTTATGCCGATGGTCCGTTTTGCGGTTGATCCTGTATTGCAGGCAGCTGGTGAAAGTGATTTTATTCCAACAAAGCAAAAAGTGGCTGAAATTACCGAAAAGCCGACAAGGGTTGATTACACTTACGAGCAGCAGGATGCATGGTACACATCCGAAGTTACCGGCACTGCTTGGGTTTATAAGGATGATAAAGGTGAAATTGTTGCATTGTCTCCAGTATGTAAGCATTTAGGGTGCGTAGTTGACTGGAACACTGACAAGTCAAACCCTGATCATTTCTATTGCCCTTGCCATGGCGGCCTTTATACAAAGGATGGGACAAACGTTCCAGGTACACCGCCGGTTGCATCACTTGATGTATTTCCTTACAAAGAAAAAGATGGCTTTTTGTACTTAGGCAAGGCTGAACCGCGAAAGGAGGCGTAATAATTGTTAAACAAAATTTATGATTGGGTAGATGAGCGTTTAGATATTACGCCGATCTGGCGGGATATTGCTGACCATGAAGTGCCTGAGCATGTAAACCCTGCACATCATTTCTCTGCATTCGTTTACTGTTTTGGCGGTCTGACGTTCTTCGTTACTGTAATTCAAATCTTATCCGGTATGTTCCTGACAATGTACTATGTTCCGGATATCAAAAATGCATGGGAATCCGTGTATTATCTTCAAAACCATGTTGCATTTGGGCAGATTGTCCGCGGAATGCACCACTGGGGAGCAAGTTTGGTAATCGTAATGATGTTCCTACATACGTTACGTGTTTTCTTCCAGGGAGCTTATAAGAAGCCCCGTGAATTAAACTGGATTGTCGGAGTGCTTATTTTCTTCATTATGCTTGCACTTGGACTGACAGGTTACTTATTGCCTTGGGATATGAAAGCCCTTTTCGCTACAAAAGTAACAATCCAGATCGTAGAATCAACTCCGCTGATTGGAGAATATCTGAAAATACTTATTGCGGGACATTCTGATATTGTCGGCGCGCAAACGATCACCCGATTCTTTGCTATCCATGTATTCTTCTTACCGGCTGCATTATTCGGGTTGATGGCTGCCCACTTTATTATGATTCGTAAGCAGGGTATTTCAGGACCGTTGTAAGAAATAATTTTTTGATCATTGCAAAAGGAGGGGAAATCGCCCAATGCATCGTGGTAAAGGTATGAAATTCGTAGGTGACTCTCGTGTTCCTGCAGAACGCAAACCGAATATTCCGAAAGACTATTCGGAATATCCAGGAAAAACAGAAGCATTCTGGCCAAACTTCCTGTTAAAGGAATGGATGGTAGGGGCTGTATTCCTTATCGGTTTCCTATGCTTGACAATTGCGCATGAGCCGCCGTTAGAAAAAATTGCTGATCCAAGTGATACAGCTTATATTCCGCTGCCAGACTGGTACTTCCTGTTCTTGTACCAGCTTCTGAAATACAGCTATGCATCAGGACCTTATAATGCAATCGGTGCTTTCATTATTCCGGGTCTTGCATTCGGAGCATTGCTGCTTGCACCATTCATTGACCGCGGACCTGAACGCCGTCCGTCCAAGCGTCCTTTAGCAACCGGCTTTATGCTATTGGCTCTAGCCGGCATCACTTACCTGACTTGGGAGTCTGTTGCCCACCATGACTGGGAGGCGGCTGCACAGCAAGGTAAGATTGTAGCTGAAGTTGAGTTTGATAAAGAAGACGAAGGCTACAAGATTTTTGAAGCAAACGGCTGTATTTCCTGCCACGGAGGGGATCTTCAGGGTGGTGCTGGCTCACCTGCCCTTGTTGACACTGGGTTGACACCTGAAGAAGTTGCTGACATTGCTAAAAACGGTAAAGGCGCTATGCCTCCAGGAATGTTCAAAGGCTCTGATGAAGAACTTCAAAAGCTTGCTGAATTCATTTCTGGCCTTGAAAGCAAATAATAAAAAAAGAAGCTGGCAATGCCAGCTTCTTTTTTTTGCCCAATAATTGTTCATTTTTTTACATGAGTTTGATGTGGTAAAATAATGAAATAATCGTGTACATATAGAAAAGGAGAAAAAACATGAAATGGATCTATCCTTTGTTAGGCAGCAGAGCTATGCTGATACTGCTTCTGATTATTAACACAGCAGGCACCATCTATGGGTATATTTGGTATAAGTGGCAGCTGGTAGATACACCGGCTATTTTCTTGCCTTTCGTACCCGACAGTCCTACAGCGAGCCTGTTTTTTATGTTTGTGCTGATCGCCTTTCTGCTGGGCAAAAATTGGCCCTTGCTGGAAGCATTAGCTATTGTAACCCTTATTAAATATGGAATCTGGGCTGTAGTTATGAACTTGCTCGTATTTCAGGTTACTGGTGAATTGGATCCTGTTGCTCTCATGCTGATCTTCTCGCATGGTGCAATGGCAGTTCAGGGTGTGCTGTATGCACCTTTCTATCGTTTTAAAGCATGGCATCTTGCTTTAACGGGAATCTGGACCCTTCATAATGATGTAATTGATTATGTCTTTTTCATGCTTCCCCGCTATCCTATTTTAAATCTTTACACACCGCAAATCGGCTATTTTACATTCTGGCTCAGCATTTTCTCACTAGGAACCGCGTATTACTTCGTCCTAAGAAAGAATCGGTTTAGTCTGGATATAGTGAAATAGTGTTCCGATTCCCCTGATCCAAACCATTGAGTGTTTTGGGTCTTTTTTTTAGGCTGTTTTCGCAAGGTTTGTTGCTTATTTGTATCTTATTTACTGAGTTGATTGTAGCGGAAGGTGCGAGATCCTCGAAAATGCTATCGCATTTTCTTCGTGCGGTGTTTCTCGAGGAGACTCACCGCCTGCCCCGCGTTTCGCTGAGCAGCCTGGAGCGGAAATCAACGGACAATATTGATAGATGAAAAACAACATTATATAGGAAAAGAGCTTTTTTTAAGAAATAACCTGGCTCCCAAAATTATTTTCTGGTCTAACCTTGTCCCTCTTTTCATATTTATCTAATAGTAATTTGAGGGGGGACAAGTTTGATGAGGCGAAAAGTAATCGCAATCTTATTCATTATTATGCTATTGCCTGGAATGGTGTCTGCGGATAAGACAGCCAAAATAGATAAATTAGATCAATTATCTAATGAAGCCTTACAGATGGTTAAGCTTCACAGGTATGAGGATGCCAAGAAGCTTTTGGAGTATTTCTCCGAGCAATTCGTTGCTGTAAACGGCAGGGAAAGGCCATTTACAATGGACGAACTGCGGATTATTACCGTCTCTCATGACGATGCTGTACAAGCTGCGGTGAATACATCTATGAGCCATGAAGAACGGCTGAATCATGCAACAAAATTCCGCCTGGTAATGGATGCGATTTCCTCAAAATATCAGCCTTTATGGACTGAAATGGAGAAGCCGATTATGTCAGTGTTTGGGGAGGTTAAGGAAGCTGCATACAGCGGTAATAATGAGAACTTCCATTCACGTTTGAATTCCTTTTTGTCTTTATATGAGGTTATTTATCCCAGTCTGAAGATTGATGTGGATGCAGAAAAGGTGCAGAAACTGAACGCCCGCATAAATTTTATCGATCATTATCGGCCGCAGGTGCTTTCCCAGCAGGCAAGCCAGCAGGAACTTGCTGCATTGGAAAATGATCTGCAGACTATCTTTGATGAAATGACAGAGGATGAAACGGATCCATCTCTCTGGTGGGTGATTATCTCAACCGGGAGCATAATCATCATTACATTATCTTACGTAGGTTGGAGAAAATATAAAGGAGACAGGGCAAGGCAAAAAAATCGATCCTAAATACAAAAAGCTTGTTTTCGCAATGTTTATTGCTTTTTGTATCTTATTTACTGAGTTGATTGGGCGGAAGGTGCGAGATCCTCGAAAATGCATTCGCATTTTCTTCGTGCGGTGTTTACTCAGGGAAGCTTATTCAAAGTCCTGTGGGAATAGCGGGACAGGTGAGACCCCGCAGACGCAAAGCGTTGGAGGAGGCTCACCGCCCGCCCCGCGGTTCGCTGAGCAGCCTGGAGCGGAAATCAATGGCCGATATTGTTGGCGAAAACAATATTTTATACGAAAAGAGCCTTAAAAAAAAGAGAGTCTTTTCCGTTTTGTAATCAAGGAAAAGGGGAAAAGATAGGCAGAGTGACTTGTATGCTGGGCATTCGCAGGCCAGCGGATAAAATTCATCATGACCAGCTTAATGGGAGGTAACAAAATGGGAGGATATCTCATTTATTTCGCAATAATTATTCTTGTTCCGCTTTGGGCACAAATGAAAGTAAAGGGAGCTTACAGCAAATATTCAAAAGTTCCTTCATCCACTCAAATGAGGGGTGCTGAAGTAGCCAGAAGAATTCTGGATGAGAATGGTCTATATAAAGTTGGCGTTGAAGAAACCAGGGGGCATCTAACAGATCACTATGATCCGCGATCCAAGACAGTCAGGCTTTCAGCAACAAATTATCATGGCCATTCAGTGGCTGCTGCTGCAATTGCAGCACATGAAGTTGGCCATGCCATCCAGGATAATCAGGATTACGCTTTTCTGCGTTTCCGCCATGCACTCGTACCTGTTGCGAATCTTGGTTCAAACTTCTCCTGGATTTTGATCATGATCGGTTTTTTTGCTGGGTTGAGCGGTATGGTGCTGCTTGGAATTATCTTCATGGCAGCTGCAGTGGTTTTTCAGGTGATCACACTTCCGGTAGAGTTCAATGCTTCCAATCGTGCGATGGATCAGGTAGTATCCCTTGGAATTATCAGAAACGATGAAGAAAGAGAGACTAAAAAAGTATTGAATGCAGCTGCGTTGACATATGTGGCGGCAGCAGCCGTGGCTGTGCTGGAATTGCTGCGTTTAATTCTTATTTACACAGGAATGACCAGATCTGAGTAAAAAGCCGGCAATGCCGGCTTTATTTATGGAAAAAAGTGATGCCCTTGGGACATCACTTTGATTTTTAGCGTTCAACCGGCTTTTTATTTTCATCCAGTGTAAAGCCTTCCCCCAGCACATCATGTACAGCTGTGACAGAAACAAATGCATGGGGATCAACAGAAGTAATCGCATTTTTTAACCGCACAATTTCATTTCGGCCGACAACACAATACAATACTTCCCGCTCTTTTTTTGTGAAGGAACCATGACCTTTTAGCACGGTAACGCCCCGATCCATTTCTTTCATGATTTTATCGGCAATTGCATCGTTTTGTTCGGATATGATCATGGCTCCTCTTGCTGCATAAGCCCCTTCCTGCATGAAATCAATTACCTTTGCACCTACAAAAACAGCTACCAGAGTGTACATGGCTTCCCTGTAGTTCAAATATGTAATTAATGATAGGGCAATCACAAAAAAGTCAAAAATGAACATTGTCTTTCCCATGCTGACTCCAGCATATTTATGTACAAGTCTGGCTATTATATCAACTCCGCCTGTTGTGCCTCCAAATCTGAAAATGGTGCCCAGACCGATCCCGATAAAGACACCCGCGAATAAAGAAGCAAGAGTCAAATCCTCTTTTAATGGCATTTCAATCTGGTACCGCTGAAAAATCCACAGGAATAGGGATACACCGACCGTTCCGATGATGGTATAAAGAAAAACATTCCTCCCCAGGAGTTTCCATCCAATAAAGAAAAGGGGTATATTTAGCAGAAGGTTAGTATAGGAAGGGTCCCACTTGAAAAGGAAGTATAAAAGCAGGGTAATACCAGTGAAACCGCCTTCAGCCAAGTTGTTTTGCATATTAAAGTGAACAAGGCCCCATGAAAAAATGGCCGAGCCAAGCAAAATGAAAAAAATATTCTTAAATTTTAATCCATTAAACATATTATCCCTCCGCTGCCTGAATATCACAATACCAAAGCGTATCTAATTATATAAGATACAGATTATAAGAGCAATAACATCAAAGAGGAAGAAGCGGCTGACTGATCATCTTTAAGCCATGATAAAAAATATTTGTAAAATGGCCGAGCTATAGCTTAACATGAAAAGTGGAAATCTCGTACATAGAATATGTAATTAAAACTGAGGTGAAAGTATGGAGACACCAAAAACAATGAAAGACATGCAAACAGACGTTGACAAATACATAAGCCAATTTAAAGAAGGATATTTCAGCCCATTGGCGATGCTTGCAAGGATGACCGAGGAACTTGGGGAACTATCCAGGGAAGTGAACCATCACTATGGTGAAAAACCAAAAAAATCAACAGAGGAAGAAAAGGCTATCGAGGAAGAGCTTGGAGATATGCTCTTTGTTCTAATATGCTTTGCTAATTCCTTAAATATTGACTTGGAAGAAGCGCACGATCGTGTCATGAAAAAATTCAGCACACGTGATAAAGACAGATGGACAAGAATTGAAGAGTAGAAGGAGAGAGGACAATGGATAAAGTTAAAGTTATTATAGCGGGACCGCGGGGGAGAATGGGAAGTGAAGCCGTCCAGCTCGTTAATCGAACAGAGAACTATGAGTTAGCTGCCGTGATCGACCATAAAAATGGAGGTGGCTTTCTTAGTGATTTTGAAGGCTTCTCACAATTTGCCCAAGTTCCGGTATACACAGATCTGGCCCTGGCCTTTCAGGAGCTAAGTCCCGATGTACTGATCGATTTGACAACTCCGGAAGTAGGAATGTTCCATACAAAAACTGCCCTGGAATATGGTGTTAGGCCGGTTGTTGGAACAACAGGCTTTTCGAAGGATAATCTGAAAGAGCTTGAAGAACTTTGCCATGAAAAAGGGATTGGCTGCATAATTGCCCCAAACTTTGCACTTGGTGCTGTATTAATGATGAAATTCTCCCAATTGGCAGGAAGATATTTTAATGATGTGGAAATTATTGAGCTGCACCATGATCAGAAATTGGATGCTCCATCTGGTACTGCAGTTAAAACAGCGGAGATGATTGCTGATGTAAGAACGAAAAAGGAGCAGGGGCACCCGGAGGAGAAGGAAACGATTTCTGGTGCCAGAGGAGCAAATTTCGATGGCATGCATATACATTCTGTACGACTGCCCGGCCTGATTGCTCATCAGCAGGTAATGTTCGGCTCTGAGGGCCAGACATTGACTATCCGACATGACTCATATAATAGAGCTTCCTTTATGTCAGGAGTAAAACTTGCTGTTGATACGGTTTTAAAAATTGATACGCTTGTTTACGGTCTCGAAAATATTATCGAATAGAAAGGGGTGCCAATATGGAAATTGCCTTAATTGCCCATGATAAGAAAAAGGATGATATTGTAAGATTTGCGATCGCCTATAAATCTATTCTTGCTGAACATACCCTTTATGCTACCGGAACAACCGGTTCACGCATCATGAAAGAAACGGGCCTTTCCATTCACCGTTTTCAGTCCGGACCACTTGGCGGGGACCAGGAAATTGGTGCTTTAATTGCCAACAATAAAATGGATGTTGTATTTTTCTTCAGAGATCCTCTGACTGTTCAGCCCCATGAGCCGGATGTCTCAGCTTTGGTGCGCCTCTGTGACGTCTATGCTGTGCCGCTCGCAACTAATATGGGCACAGCTGAAATTATTATTAAAGGCCTTGAACGCAATGATCTATCATGGAGAAATATTGTAAGTGAAAAAGGTGACATGAATGAATCCGGATAACCTTGATATTCTGGCATTTGGCGCGCATGCTGATGATGTTGAAATCGGCATGGGCGGCACACTTGCCAAATTTGCCTCTATCGGAAAAAAGATTGGAATATGCGACTTAACAAGGGCAGAGCTTTCTTCCAATGGGACGATTGAAATCCGTAAAGACGAAGCGCTGAAAGCAGCAGGCATTCTGGGGGTTAGTGTCCGGGAGACTCTTAATCTGCCTGACAGGGGCTTATTTTATAACCAGGAATACATAAGAAAGATCGCTGAAATGATCCGTAAATATAGGCCTGCTCTTGTATTTGCGCCATATATGGAGGACAGGCATCCAGACCACGGGCATTGTGCCCGCCTGGTGGAAGAAGCGGTCTTTTCAGCCGGGATCAGGAAATATGAAGCAGGCGGCAATTTTGCCCCGCATAAGGTGAAAAGCCTGCACTTTTACATGATAAATGGCTTCCATAAACCTGACTTCCTGATCGATATCTCCTCTTTTATGGATAAAAAAATTGCAGGTCTCGAGTCCTATCAAAGTCAATTTACAAGAAGCCCAGGTTCATTTGATACACCGCTTGTCAACGGTTATATTGAAACTGTTGCAGCGAGGGAAAGCCTTTTTGGAAAACAGGCAGGGGTGCAATATGCAGAGGGATTTAAAGTTAATAATCCCCTACTGGTAAATATGGATATATTCGGTGGAGAATTATGAGAAAAAAGTTAAAGATAGGTATCACTTGCTATCCCACGGTGGGAGGGTCAGGTGTTGTTGCTACAGAACTAGGGAAAATGCTTGCCGAAAAAGGTCATGAAATACATTTTATTTCATCAAGTCTGCCTTTTAGACTGAAAAGGATGTACCCCAATATTTTTTATCATCAGGTGGATGTCAATCAATACTCTGTATTTCAGTATGCTCCTTACGATATCGCGCTGGCAAGTAAAATGGCGGAAGTGATAAAACGCGAGGGCCTTGATCTGCTGCACGTGCATTATGCGATTCCCCATGCAGTTTGCGCGATTCTGGCAAAGCAGATGAGCGGTACAGACATTAAGATTGTTACCACCCTTCATGGAACAGATATTACAGTTCTCGGGTACGATCCATCCCTTACAGATGCGATACGTTTTGGAATCGAAAAGTCTGATGGAGTTACAGCTGTTTCCAAAGCTTTAATATCACAAACTTATGACCTGATCAAGCCTGATAAGTCCATAAGAGCTGTTTATAACTTTATAGATGAAAGAATATACAGGAAAACCGATTCACTTTACCTTAAAGAAGAATATGGCATAAACGCTGGTGAAAAGGTGATCATCCATGTATCTAATTTCCGCAGTGTAAAGAGGGTGCCGGATGTTGTTAAAGCCTTTGCAAAAATATCTGAAGAAGTTCCTTCAAAGCTGCTGTTAGTAGGAGACGGACCGGAAATGAGCGTTATATGCAGACTGGTGAATGACCTGAAGCTTAAAGACAAGGTTTTGTTTTTGGGAAAGCAGGACAATGTGGAGGAGCTTTACAGCATCAGTGATTTAATGCTCTTATTATCGGAAAAGGAAAGCTTTGGACTTGTTGCTCTTGAGGCAATGGCATGCGGAGTGCCATGCATTGGTACAAATGTCGGTGGAATTCCCGAAGTAATCAGCGATGGTAAGACCGGTTATATTTGCGCTTTGGGTGATATAACTGATATCTCCCGAAAAGCAATAAAATTGCTTACTGATGAGAAACTGCTTGACAGGTTTTCTTCACAATCCATTTCACTTGCAAAAGACAGGTTCAGTGCCGGCCGCATTGTCATTCAATATGAAGAGTTTTATTATGAACTTCTGGAAAAAGGTGACCTTTGATGAATGAAGCTTTTGCAAGGGCAGTTCCTGTGCTCGAGAATTTAGAAACTGCAGGTTTTGAGGCCTATTTTGTAGGAGGCTCTGTCAGGGATTATATACTTGGAAAAGAAATTGCAGACGTCGATATTGCTACTTCGGCTACCCCGGAAGAAGTAAAAACAATATTCTCAAGAACACTTGATGTGGGTATTGAGCATGGCACTGTTGTGGTTCTATATCATGGCATACCCTATGAAATTACAACCTTCAGAACAGAGGCTGAATACCTGGATTTTAGGCGGCCTTCAGAAGTACAATTTATCAGATCACTGGAAGAGGATTTGAAAAGAAGAGATTTTACGATGAACGCGATTGCCATGGATAAAGAAGGACAGCTTATCGATCCTTTTAACGGCAGGGGCGATATAGAGGAAAAAAGAATTTGCACCGTAGGCAAGCCGGCTGAGAGATTTACTGAAGATGCCCTTCGAATGATGAGAGCAGTCCGCTTTTTCAGCCAGCTGGCATTTGAGATTGAAAAAAACACTTATGAAGCTTTGGCATCTCTGTCTCATTTACTTGAAAACATAGCAGTGGAAAGAAAGCTGGCAGAGTTCGAAAAGCTATTAGCAGGAACCGGCAGGATGAAAGCTCTTAAGATCATTGCGGAAACGGGATTGTCTAATTATCTGCCAACAATGTCAGGCTTCCAGCAGGAATTAAAAGAAGCAGATGGTTATCATGCAGCTGATCTGACAGCAGATGAAATGTGGGCCTTTCTTGCGTATATCTTTAAGTTGGACGAGTCACAGGCTGAAGCTTTTCTGAAGAACTGGAAACTGCCTGTAAAGAGAACAAAAAGGCTAGTGTCGATTATCAGTTGGATCCGGTACAGAGCCAAAAACCAGTGGGAGGCCTATTCCCTTTATCAGGCAGGGGACAAATCCCTGAACGCGGAACGGGTCCGCAACGTAATCTTGCATGAGGACTCAGGCAGGGGAACAGACAGCCTGCTGAGTCAATATAAGTCCCTGCCGATTAAAGAAAGAAGCGATCTTCAGCTTACTGGAGATCAGCTGATGAATTGGTTTGGCAAACCTCCTGGTCCCTGGATTAAAGCGGAGCTTGAAAAAACCGAAAAAGCAGTCCTGCGCGGCGAAGTGAATAATAGCAATGAATCCATAAGGGAGTGGCTCATAAAGTGCAATCAGAAATCAGGAACAAATTGATTGATGCTTTTACGAAAAGCAATGAGGAATATCTTTCAGGACAGTACTTAGCTGACCTGATTGGCTGTTCAAGAACGGCTGTATGGAAGCATATTGAAGAGCTGAGGAAAGAAGGCTTTGAATTGGAAGCGGTCAGAAGAAAAGGTTATCGGATAACAAAAACACCTGAAAAAGTTACTCCTGATGAAATCAGGCTTGGTTTGCAGACTGAAACACTTGGACGTCAGATTCATCATGAAGAAAGTGTTGATTCAACTCAGAAGATTGCCCATCGCCTTGCATACGAGGGTGCGCAGGAAGGAACAGTCGTCATTGCTGAAGAACAGCTTTCAGGCAGAGGGAGAATGGACAGGAGATGGCATTCTCCAAAATCAACAGGCATATGGATGAGTGTTATTCTAAGACCGAACATTCCACCCCCGAAAGCACCGCAGCTTACGCTGATTACAGCAGTGGCTGTTGTACAGGCAATTGAAGAGCTGACCGATTTAACACCGCAGATTAAATGGCCGAATGATATTTTGATGAACGGGAAAAAGGTTACAGGAATTCTGACAGAACTGCAGGCGGATGCAGACCGGATTATTTCTATTATCATTGGAATTGGCATCAACGTTAACCAGCAGCTTGATGATTATCCCGATGAGCTTAAAGAAATTGCTACTTCATTATCCATTGAAAAAGGCGAAAAGCTTTCAAGAGCTGAGCTGATTAAGATCCTGCTTGGCAAACTGGAAAACCTGTATAAACTTTATTTAGAGAAGGGCTTTTATCCGATTAAGCTTTTATGGGAAAGTTATGCGGTCAGCATTGGCAAAAACCTTACTGCAAGAACGATTACCGGAAGCATATATGGCAAGGCCCTTGGAATTACCGAAGAGGGGGTCCTGATGATTGAAGACAGCAGCGGGAAAGTCCATCACGTATATTCTGCAGACATTGAGCTGGATGTTTAGAATGCCGGCCTGAAAGTTTTTATAGCCAACTCATTTGCCTTTTTGATATACTTTTTATGGGCAGTATCCTTAACAGAACTGCACCTTTTTTAAGGAAACGCAAATATAATATATCTGCCTAGATCCAAAAAATGGACCGGGACAGAGGGATGAACTGATATATGAGCTAATGTAAAATCCTTCTGCCGACAGAAGGATTTTTTTAATGTTCTGTTTTTTAAAACTCATTAAAGTTTTATTGCCTCTTCCTGCATAAGGAGGACGAATGATGAAGCAAACAACAGACTTTTTAAAAATGAAGGAAAATGATGAGAAAATTGTAATGCTGACTGCCTATGATTTCCCTGCTGCCAAACAGGCTGAAAAAGCCAATGTGGACATGATACTTGTTGGGGATTCGCTGGGGATGGTAGTGCTGGGCTATGATTCAACCGTTCCTGTTACGATGGAGGATATGATTCATCACGGAAAAGCTGTTAAACGGGGGGCACAACATACATTCATTGTGATTGACATGCCGTTTATGAGTTATCATTTGTCCGTGAAAGATACACTGTTAAATGGGGCAAGGCTCATTCAGGAGACTGGTGCACATGCTGTTAAGCTTGAAGGCGGTGATGAAGTCGCACAACAGATCAGGGCGTTAACAAAAGCAGGCATTCCTGTTGTTGCCCACCTCGGCCTGACACCACAATCCGCTGGCGTCCTGGGAGGCTATAAGGTCCAGGGGAAAAATGCTGAAGCAGCAAGAAAGCTGATTGATGATGCCAGGGAATGTGAGAGAGCCGGAGCCTTTGCTCTTGTCCTTGAGTGTGTTCCAAAACAGCTGGCAAAGCAGATCACGGAAGAATTGACGATTCCAGTCATTGGAATCGGGGCTGGAAAGGATACCGATGGACAGGTTCTTGTATACCATGATGTATTAGGATACGGTGTAGATCGTGTTCCAAAGTTCGTGAAACAGTATGAAAACCTGAACCCGATTATCGGCGACAGCCTTACTAAGTTTTCCGCTGAAGTGAAAAATGGAGTATTTCCTGATGATTCCCATTCTTTCAGAATGAAAGAGGAAGAGCTGCTGAGTCTGTATGGAGGAAAAGCATGAGAACGATTACTGATATAAGAGAAATGCAAAGGATTGCTTTACAGCTTAAGAGGGAAGGAAAAGCAATCGGTTTTGTCCCGACAATGGGCTATTTGCATGAAGGCCATCTTTCGTTATTAAAGAATGCCAGGAAAGAAAACGATGTAACAGTGGTCAGCATTTTTGTCAATCCGCTGCAATTTGGCCCTAAAGAAGATTTAGCGACATACCCAAGGGATCTTGAGCGTGACAGCAGCCTTGCAGAGAGAGAGGGCAGCGATTATCTTTTCTTTCCTTCAGCAGAAGATATGTATCCTGCAGCAATGTCGGTAACGGCTAAGGTAAAGGAGCGGACAGATGTTTTATGCGGAAAATCACGGCCTGGGCATTTTGATGGTGTTGCCACAGTCCTGATAAAACTGTTCAACATTGTTCTGCCGGATAAAGTGTATTTCGGAATGAAGGATGCCCAGCAGGTGGCAGTCGTTGACGGGCTTGTAAGAGATTTTAATATTCCAGTGGAGATTGTCCCTGTTCAGACGGTCAGGGAAGAAGATGGTCTTGCTAAGAGCTCCCGGAACGTCCATCTTCTGCCGGCAGAACGCGACCAGGCCACCGCTCTCCATCAAAGTCTTAAAATGGCGGAGTCTCTAATAGCTGAAGGGGAAAATGATCCCGTGAAGATTCTCAGCATCATCAGGATATTTATTGAAAAAAACACAAGCGGGGAAATAGATTATATTGAAATTCTATCCTATCCTGATCTTAAAAAGCTCTCCCGTCTGGAAGAGAAAATCATTATCGCTATGGCCGTTAAATTCACAAAAGCCCGTTTAATAGATAACGCAATAATATCAGTGAAAAAAGAAAGTTAAGGGAGGAAGGCAGCATGTTTCGCACCATGATGAATGGCAAGATCCATCGTGCAACAGTAACAGAAGCCAATCTAAATTATGTTGGCAGCATCACAATTGATACGGACATTATTGAAGCGGTAGGAATGGCACCCAATGAGAAGGTTCAAATCGTCAATAATAACAATGGTGCAAGATTTGAAACCTATATTATTCCAGGGGAAAGGGGCAGCGGAGTAATCTGCGTGAATGGGGCAGCTGCACGTCTTGTTCAGGAAGGCGATATTGTCATTATCATTTCATATGCTCTTGTTCCTGATGAAAAGGTGCCTTATCATGAACCGAAGGTAGCCATAATGGATAGCAGCAATCGGATCGCTGACATGATACATGCAGAACCGGAAAGTACAGTGCTATAATGTATTTTAACTAGAGCGGAACTCTTATGGAGCTTCGGCTCTTTTTTATAATCGGCAGTGAATAAGGGACCTGAGCAGGTGGAAGAAAATAAAGAGGGAAAAGTATTTGCCTTTTTCTTTTTCCGTTTTTATGATACCTTTTGAATGACTGAATATGAGGTGTTAGCCATGGGTAATAAATATGTTGTAGTGGATTTGGAAACAACCGGGAACGCCCCGAAAAAAGGCGATAAAATAATACAATTCGCTGCTGTGGTAATCGAAAACGGAAAAATTACTGAGCAATACTCCTCCCTTATAAACCCGGAGCAATCTATTCCCCCTTTCATAGAAGAACTGACAGGTTTGTCAGATGAAATGGTCGAGGATGCTCCGCTTTTTTCGGAGATTGCCCCTAAAGTCCTGACTTTGCTTGAGGGTGCCTATTTTGTGGCACACAATGTTCTATTTGATTTGTCTTTTTTACAGGAAGAATTGATTGAGGCAGGATATAACGGATTTTACGGCCCTGTTCTCGATACAGTGGAGATGGCCCGAATTCTTTTTCCCACCGCAGATAGCTACAAATTATCGGATCTTTCACTCCGGGAAGGACTAAATCATGAACGCCCCCATCAGGCAGACAGCGATGCATATGTTACCGCTGAGCTCCTGTTAATATTATTAAACAAGGTTAAAAACCTTCCTAATACCACCATAGAACGGCTGCATAAGCTGTCTGGAGGCTTAAAGAGTGATCTTGATATATTATTGGACGAGCACATTTTAATTAATAATAGCAAGATTGAGCAACTGGCAGATGATATTGAAGTTCACAGAGGAGTTGCTTTAAAAAAAGGAACGGAACGACAGGAATCTGCAGGATCCGGACTACAGGACTTTCCTTTCCGTGAAGAGGAAAAACAGGCATTGTTCGTTAAAGCTTTCCCGTCCTATGAAAAAAGGCATGGCCAGTTTATCATGATGGATTCGGTTTATGAAGCCTTCAAAAATAAACAGCATTCATTAATAGAGGCAGGAACTGGTGTTGGGAAATCCCTGGCATACCTTGTTCCGGCGGCTTTACATGCAAAGGAGAGCGGCAGAACTGTCATTATCAGTACATATACAACACAGCTGCAGGAGCAGCTGCTTTCAAAGGATGTTCCTCTGCTGCAAAAAATGCTTTCATTCCCGCTTAGTACTGTATTGCTGAAGGGGAGAAGCCACTATATCAGCCTAGCGAAGTTCGTTCAAACACTGAGAGATGATGAAGATAATTATGATACAATCCTCAGCAAAATGCAGATTCTTGTATGGCTCCTGGAGACTGACACTGGTGATATTGATGAATTAAACCTGTCAAGCGGCGGGATGATTTACTGGGGCAGAATAAAGAATGATGAAACAGCTTTTTTGCAGGATAAGTCGTGGCTATCGAGAGATTTTTATCTGAGGGCAAGAAAGGAAGCACAAAAGGCAGATATCATTATTACGAATCATTCACTGCTATTAACGGATCTTACAGCAGGTAATGCTATTTTGCCGGAGTTCAGCCATGTGGTGATCGATGAGGGGCATCATTTTGTTAAGGCTTCCGGGAAACATTTCGGAAACAAGCTGGATTATTTATCAGTGCGGCTGATGCTTGGACAAATTGGAATGATGGAACAGAAACAGCTCTACTATAAGCTTGAGAAGCTGGTGGAAGAGAAAGCAGGGACACGGGATGATTTCATGCATTCTTTTGAAGTCAACCAATTAATAGCTGATATTCTTCATGAAATGGATGAATTGTTCAGAGTTATAGCGATGTATGCTAAGAAGTACAATAAAGCCAAAAAAAGCGTAAATCGAATTTCAGTGAGATTTAATAAAAGTGCTGCCAATAAGGAAACGAAGGCTGTATTAGCGGGTGCCGAACGTTTTGGATTTATGCTTAAGGATTTAATCCAGGCCATAGACAGTCGTGTATGCGCAGTTTCAGCAATTAAATCGGCCCTTTCTCTTGAGGAAAAGGCATTAATGGAGGAAGTGGCTTCTATTTTGGATGATTTGCGGGATATGAATGAAGATTTAAAGCATATCTTTCATTTGCCAGCCGCCGAATTTGTTGTATGGATAGAAATGGATACGCGCGCAGCACAAAATGCCACAACGGTTTATGCACAGCCTGTATCGGTTTCTGATTATCTCAAAGATCAATTCTTCAGCCAAAAGGAAAGTGCGGTCATTACATCTGCCACTTTATCTGTAAAAAATTCCTTTAGCTTTATCGTAAAAGAATTAGGGCTGGAGGAACAGCAATGCACTCTGAAGCAAATTCAATCTCCTTTTGATTATCAGAATCAGGTTAAGCTCGTGGTTTCTGATGATTTGCCAGAAGTTAATGCAGTACCGCTCGAGGAGTATGTGGCATCCATTACCGAGCATATTATTTCAATTGCGGAAGCAGCAAAGGGAAGAATGCTGATTCTTTTCACTTCACATGAAATGTTAAGGAAAACCCATGAGCTTATCAAGGAATCTGGGTTTCTGGAGGACTATGCTATCTTCGCTCAGGGTGTGACAAGCGGGAGCAGGTCAAGGCTAACGAGAAATTTCCAGCGTTTTGATAAAGCCATCCTCCTAGGGACAAGCAGCTTTTGGGAAGGTGTGGATATCCCGGGTGAGGATCTTTCCTGTCTTGTTATTGTAAGACTGCCTTTTTCACCGCCTGATGAACCGATGGCACAGGCTAAAAATGAGCAAATTGCCAATAAAGGAAAAAATCCGTTTTCCGAATACTCATTGCCCGAGGCAATTATCCGTTTTAAGCAGGGGGTAGGGAGATTAATCCGAACAAGTTCCGACAGGGGGGTCATCGTAATATTTGACCGGAGAATCATCACCGCAAGATATGGGAAAGCATTCCTGGATTCCATTCCGCCCATTCCTGTCGAGAAAAGCAATATTGATGAAATTGTTGATTTGATTAATAATTGGCTATAAACGTTTTATGTATTTTCACTTTCATTCCTTTATGATGAACAAAGGTCTGTAATGCAGGATAAATTTAGATGATTAACACATTATAAATTTGTTGGGTTTTAATAAACCCTCAGTCTGCTTTTGTTTCAATGTAGGAGGAATGGAAAGATGAACGTGCTGTTCGCCTTTATGCTGCTGTTTGCGAATTGGTATTACATACCGAAAGATTCACCGGCAGTTCCTGTTAAAGTGGAAAGTATTGACCTAAAACTAAAAAGTGATGAACTGGCTTTTACGTTTTTTTCTCTAACTGATGGCGAGTCTGCCTTAATACATCATGAAAATGACGAAAAAGTCCTAATTAACACCGGTGGGCAAGGAACAGAGGGAGAATTAAAGAAGCTACTGGAATTATATGGCGTTAATCAGATTTCAGCAGTTATCCTGACAAATGAGGAACTATATAATAAGGCAAGCCTTAAATGGCTGATCAAAAACTTCGGGGTAAGGGAAATTATAGCGAATAAATCTGCCCTTTCAGAGCTGAAGGCTGAAAAAGGAATAGGTGATCTGGATTTACATGCCTGGAATCAGAATACGAAGCAGCAGCTTTTTCCGGGATTTCATGCAGAAGTTCTATATGAAGGCAGTGACCTGGGGGAAGGAATGGATATTTCTTTTACATTCGAAAGACATCGGATGTTGTTTATGAACTCGACAAGTCCGGAAGCTAAAGAATCTCTCATGGGAAAAGAGTTATCGAATGTTAATATTGTTAAACTTCCTGCATTTGGAAGGGCTGGCTCTATATCAGAAGAGATGATCAAACATCTGGATCCCCAGATCGCTATTCTTTTTTATAGACCATCCATAAAACATGACTCGGATCTGTTCCGACTGTTAAATGATGCCTGGGTTGATGTATATTATACAAGAAAGCACGGAACCATCACCATTAAATTTACAGACGTTAACTATGAGCTATTTACGATTTTCCAGGGTGAGGAGTTCAAATAAACCGAAAATTAACCTTCACGAAAAATTCCCAGGGAAGATTTTGTGAAGGCAATTATTTTTGCGGCTAATTCATGTCACTCAGCTAACTTCTTTCCTCTTGAAAAGGCAGGAAACGAAAAAGCTGCGCTTATGGCGCAGCATGACGTGGTGGACCAGAAGAAAATTTGTTATTGTTTTAATACCAGTTAATCAGTTCTGCTGTTATACTGTTACTGAGATTTATTTCTTTGTAAAATTAGTTTAACCTTAATGGTTGGGTATATAAGTTACAAATATTGTAGAGGCTGAGGAGGAATTCCAGAATGGAAAGCAAAATTGAGGTTTTATCTACGGTGAAGATCCAGCAAAGCCCGGATCTGTATAAAATTGTTGATGCACTGAACAGAACGTTAAAAGAAAAAGACTTGATGTTCGGGTTGGCGCTTGATCAGGAAGACCAAAATAAAGCTATTTTTACGATTTATCGTACATAAAAGAGTGATGGAGACATGAAAAAAGTATTATGGGGTATCATTATTCTGCTTGTCATAAGCATTGGAGCAGGCTCTTTCATTTATTTTAACAGCATGAAGCCAGTGAGGGCAGCAGAATCAAAGGCAGTTGAGCTGGCGAAACAGGAAACGGATCTTGCTGAAGCTCGTGACTTCAATTTATATCATGGGAATGAAACCTTCTATGTGATCGAAGGTAAAGACCATGATGGTACAAGCATATATGTGTGGGTTCCGGAAAAAAAGGGGAAAATCGTCTCACTGAAGCAATCTGATGGAATTTCCAAAAATGAAGCCATTAACAGACTTAAACAGGAGAAAAAATCTGCTGAGATCATGTCTGTACGGCTGGGGATGGAGAAAAATATTCCATTATGGGAAGTTCATTACCGTTCCGGCAGTAATTTAATAAATTATTACTATATAGATTTTAAAACAGGGGAATGGCTGAAAAAAATTGAAAACCTGTAGCCTTAGGCAATCACCGCCACAGTGCAGGAGAAAATCGGGAGGAAACAAGCAATGGAGATTCAATTGGCACAAAGAGTAAAAGCATTAACACCATCAACAACTCTGGCAATCACTGCTAAAGCAAAAGAGCTAAAGGCCCAGGGACATGATGTTATCGGATTGGGAGCAGGCGAGCCGGATTTTAATACGCCTCAGCATATCATTGATGCTGCCGTGAAATCCATGAATGAGGGACATACAAAATATACACCATCGGCAGGTCTTCCAGCATTAAAGAAAGAAATCGCAAACAAGTTTAAAAAAGATCAGGGACTTGAATATGATGCTTCACAAATCATCGTAACCAATGGGGCAAAGCATGGCTTATATACACTGTTCCAGGTCTTGCTGAATGAAGGGGATGAAGTCATTATCCCGATTCCATATTGGGTCAGCTATCCAGAACAGGTTAAACTAGCCGGGGGTGTTCCTGTTTATGCAGAGGGAAGAGAAGAAAATGACTTTAAAATCACTCCGGAGCAGCTGGCCAAAAGCATAACTGACAAAACCAAGGCAGTTATTATCAACTCTCCAAGCAACCCGACTGGCATGCTTTATTCTGCAGAGGAATTAAAGGAGCTTGGAGAGGTATGTTTAAAGCATAATGTTCTGATCATTTCTGATGAAATTTATGAAAAACTGGTTTATGGCAGCCATCAGCATACTTCGATTGCTGAGCTTTCACCTGAGCTTAAGGAACAAACCATTATTATCAACGGGGTATCCAAATCTCATTCTATGACAGGCTGGAGAATTGGATATGCTGCAGGCAATAAGAGTATTATCAAAGCTATGACCAACCTTGCCAGCCACAGTACATCCAACCCGACAACAACAGCACAATATGGCTCAATTGCTGCATATGCCGGGCCGCAGGATACACTGAAAGAAATGAGAGAAGCATTCGAACATCGACTAAACGTTATATATAATAAATTAATCAGCATTCCAGGCTTTACCTGTGTAAAGCCACAAGGAGCATTTTATCTGTTTCCTAATGTAAAAAAGGCAGCAGAATTGACCGGATTTGCGAGTGTTGATGAATTTGTGGAGGCGCTTCTGGAGGAAGCGATGGTTGCAGTCATTCCTGGATCTGGTTTTGGCGCTCCGGACAATATCCGTTTATCCTATGCAACTTCTCTTGAGTTATTAGAAAAGGCAGTGGAACGGATGCACGGATTTGTTGAAAAGAACTTAAAATAATAGTGAAACGGGAGAGCCGGATCGTATCCGGCTTCCTTCTATGTTTTCAGCCTAATTAGAGCGTTTTATTGCTTGTCAATGTGCTTGAAGGTATAATATATAGCGATACATAAGAAGTGATTGCTTAGATTTTTTTGGAGGGAAACTTAAATTGATAAAAACGACAATTTCTCAAGTTCATAAATATGTTGACCAGGAAGTTACCATCGGTGCTTGGATTGCCAACAAGCGTTCAAGCGGGAAGATTGCGTTTTTGCAGCTGCGCGATGGTACAGGATTTATTCAAGGTGTTGTAGTAAAAGCGGAAGTGCCGGAGGAAATCTTTCAAGGTGCTAAAACAGTCACACAGGAATCTTCCGTATATGTAACGGGCAGAATCCAAAAGGACGAGCGTTCTCCTTTTGGATTTGAAATGCTGGTTACAGGCCTTGAAGTTCTTCATCAGGCTGTCGATTATCCTATTACGCCAAAAGAGCATGGAACTGAATTCCTCATGGATAATCGCCACTTGTGGCTGCGGTCCCGCCGTCAGCATGCAGTGATGAAAATCAGAAATGAAATTATCCGGGCAACTTATGAGTTTTTCAATGAGCAAGGGTTTTCCAAGGTTGACCCGCCAATTCTGACGGGCAGCGCACCGGAAGGCACGTCCGAGCTTTTTGCGACCAAGTATTTTGATGAAGATGCTTATTTATCCCAAAGCGGCCAGCTTTATATGGAAGCAGCTGCGATGGCTCTTGGAAGAGTATTTTCATTCGGGCCGACTTTCCGTGCTGAAAAATCAAAAACCCGCCGTCATTTAATCGAATTTTGGATGATTGAACCTGAAATGGCTTTCTGTGAATTTGATGAAAACTTAAAGGTTCAGGAAGAATATGTTGCTCATATTGTTCAGTCCGTACTTAAGAATTGTTCAATTGAACTTAAAACACTTGGCCGTGATACAGAGAAGCTTGAGAGAATTACGGCTCCATTCCCGCGCATAACGTATGATGAAGCAATTAAGTTTCTTCAGGAAAAAGGCTTCGATGATATTCAGTGGGGAGACGACTTTGGAGCACCGCATGAGACAGCTATTGCAGAAAGCTATGATAAGCCAGTCTTTATCACGCACTATCCAACTTCACTGAAGCCTTTCTATATGCAGCCGGATCCTTCAAGAGAAGATGTTGTACTATGTGCCGACTTGATTGCACCTGAAGGATATGGAGAAATCATCGGCGGCTCTGAGCGGATACATGATTATGACCTGCTTAAGCAGCGAATTGATGAGCATAATTTAGATTTGGATGCTTACAAGTGGTATCTGGAGCTTCGCCAATACGGTTCAGTGCCTCATTCCGGATTTGGTCTTGGACTTGAAAGAACAGTTGCCTGGATTAGCGGCGTCGAGCATGTACGTGAAACAATTCCGTTCCCTCGATTATTAAACCGTCTATATCCATAATGAAAATGAATTAATAAATAATGCAAAAATCCGCCTCCCGCGGATTTTTTGCTTCTTCCGGTTTCGTTAGAACATCCAGAAGAAGGCAGTCAAGCTGAATCTTCATGGAAAAGTTACCGTTTTTTCAACTCACTTTAGTCACTATGTTCATGATATACTGAGAAGGAGGTGTCCCGAATGTCTAAAAATAGTTTATTAAAGTGGATACAGGAAGGTAATATTTCCATACCTGGAGTCCTGCTGTCACAATATAAAGAAATGAATTTGAATGAGCATGAACTCGTCCTGATACTTCATGTAATTTCCTATATTGAACATGGGAATAAATTTCCCACCCCTGTAGAATTATCTTCCCGCATGACCATTTCTGTGGCTGAATGCACGGAAATGCTAAGAAAACTAATCCAAAAAGGCTTTATTGATATTAAAGACAGCTACTCTGCCGATGGTATCAGATATGAAAGTTACCATCTTGATCCGCTCTGGGAGAAGCTCATTGATCAGTTTCTGTTAAGCGGTAAAAAAGAGGAAGCTGCTAAGATGCAGCAGGAGGAAACAGATCTTTATACCTGCTTTGAAAGGGAGTTTGGCAGGCCGCTTTCACCTTTTGAATGTGAGACACTTGCTCTTTGGATGGATGATGATCACCATGATCCCCATATTATAAAAGCTGCCTTAAGAGAATCTGTCCTGTCCGGTAAACTGAATTTCAGATATATAGACAGGATTCTTTTTGAATGGAAAAAGAACGGCATAAAAACGATTGAACAGGCTAAAAGCTATGGGAAAAAATTCAGGCAGAATCAAACACAGCAAAGGACGAAGAGGGAGGATACTCCGTCGCAGACAACGAAATCTGTTCCCTTTTATAATTGGCTTGAACAGTAAGCAGGCACTGCTGCCCGAAAAATATTGAAGATAATAAGTTGGTGATTTCTTTGTTAAATAAAACACAAATTAGACACTGCCTTGATGCAATGGGAGAAATGTTCCCGGAAGCACATTGCGAATTGAATCATTCCAACCCCTTTGAACTGGTCATAGCAGTGGCACTGTCTGCACAATGTACGGATGCACTGGTTAACAAAGTGACAAGAAACCTGTTCCAAAAGTATAAAACCCCCCAGGATTACCTAGATGTTTCCATAGAGGAATTGCAGGAGGATATCCGCTCCATTGGTCTTTATCGAAACAAAGCCAAGAATATCCAAAAGCTATGCAGATTGCTTCTCGATGAATATGGAGGGGTAGTGCCCCGTGACAGAGACGAGCTTACAAAGCTTCCCGGAGTAGGCCGCAAAACTGCTAATGTCGTTGTTTCAGTGGCTTTTGGGGTACCTGCCATTGCAGTTGATACTCATGTTGAACGAGTCAGCAAAAGGCTTGGTTTCTGCCGCTGGAAGGACTCTGTACTGGAAGTTGAAAAGGCATTGATGAAGAAAGTGCCCATGGATGAATGGTCCATTACCCATCATCGTATGATCTTTTTTGGAAGATATCATTGTAAGGCGCAGAATCCTCAATGTGAGATATGTCCGCTGCTCGATTTATGCCGGGAAGGCAAAAAACGAATGAAGGTGAAGCAGGCAAAATGACCGGAGAAATCGTCATTCCTGTTAAAGAACAATTATGCCATTCCCTGTTTTATAAAAGGGGTGATTCATTGGCTGTAAAAGAAGAATCTCTTTTCGCTTACCAGCCGCTGCCGCCCTTTTTATATGAAGCGGCTTTTTATGCGGTGATCCCTGCAGTAAGGCCTTGGGAAAATAATGAGAAATATATCCCCGTTTTGATTGATGAGTGGGCAGGACAGAAGCGTATTCTGGGTATGCACTTCTCAAACCGGGACCGGAAAGCCGCTTTAGGTCCGATGAAAGCATCTTTGGGAGTATTTTTACAGCTGCTCTATTGGACAAACAGCAAGCCGGTAAACCTTCAGGCAGATCCCGGAGAATTGACAATAAAGCCAGTAAACCTAAAAGAGCGGCTGGATTTCATTGCTGCACGTCCGGCATTTTATCACTCTTACATACAGCTGTCTGAACTAATCGCTGAAATGGAGAAGCAATATAAGAAGATGCTGGCATTGGGTAAAATGAAGAAAAAGCGCTGATTCAAAACTGAATCAGCGCTTTTTTCATTAGCTTTATTTAATTACGGCCGCCACTGGATTCAGATCCGTTGCCGGAAGCTCCTCCGGTGCCACCGCCAGTCCCAGTTCCAGTCCCTGCTCCGGTACCTGTATCGCCATCTCCAGTACCTGTACCGCCATCTCCAGTACCTGTACCGCCATCGCCAGTACCTGTACCGCCATCGCCTTCACCATCACCGTTTCCGGCTCCGTCACCATCTCCAGAGCCTTCTCCGGAACCTTCACCATTACCATTTCCAGAACCGTCACCATTTTGGTTTCCGTCCTGGCCGCCTTCACCATTTTGATTGTCCTGACCTTCCTGTTCTTCTTCTTCCGTTCCATCCTGCCCTTCACCTTCCGTTCCATCTTCTTCGATGAGGCTTGGGTCAGGGATTTCTACTTTTACAGACGCAGGATCACTTTGCTGGTCACCGTTAAATGCTGTTACTTTAAAGGTATACACAGCACCTGGCTGAGGGTTGGCAATTTTTAAGCCTTTTTCTGAAGTAACGCTAAGCTGCTGATCTCCGCCTTCATTTACGGATACAGTCACTTCAAATTGAGTGCCTTCTGCATCTTCCGGGTAATCCCATGATAATGTGATCTCATTTGCATCCTGGTCAAAGTTCGCTGACAGGCCAGAAGGGGGGTCCAGTTTATCAAACTTCTCGGACACTTGTGTCGGAGCATTGCCTTTTACAGCGTACTCATAAATGATTTGCTCCTTAGGTGTGTACTGGCTTGCCAGTTTGGCAGGATTGCTGCCTTTTTCAATGGCTACCTTCTCTACAGAGTTAGGGGCCTTGAAGTCTTCTGTTTCTTTTCCTTCTGATACATGTGCCATTAAGCTGCTGAAAAGCTTTTGAGCAATTTTTTGCTCATCGCCGGCCGGGATATAATTTTTTCTATCCTGATAGCCGGTCCAGACAGCTGCGGTATAGTTAGTTGTATAGCCTGCAAACCAGGCATCAGGCACGGCACCTCTAGGTATTCCAAATTCCTGTTCCTGTTCATCCGTGTAGTTTGTAGTCCCTGTTTTTCCTGCTACAGGCAATCCTGGAACATCAGCCAGACGGCCGGTTCCGTAAGAAGATTTAACTGCACTTTTCAGCATGTCACTGATCATAAATGCTGTATAATCCTTCATAACTACTTCAGATTCAGGTTTCAAATCAAGCTTCGTGCCGTCACGCATTTCAATTTGCTTGATGGCATGTGGCTCAGTGTAGAAGCCATTGTTTCCAAATGCACTGTATGCACCAGCTACCTGAAGAGAAGAAACTTCATAAGCGCCGATAGAATAGGACTCATACATCTCTTTCATTGGAATGCCTAATTTATTGGTGAATTCCAATGCTTTATCAGTTCCGACTTCCTGAAGTGTTTTCAGAGCCGGAATGTTGCGTGAGCGGGCAAGGGCCTCACGCATTGACATAGGACCCATGTGCTTTCCATCCCAGTTATTGATTTTTGTACCTCCGGAATATGTGTGAGGTTCATCAACAATTGTCTGGTAAGTCCCCCATTTTAGATATTCAATTGCTGGTCCATAATCGACAATTGGTTTAAAGGTTGAACCGGCATGTCGTTTTTGATCCACGGCAAAGTTAAAGCCGCGTTTCACTTCCTGATTGCGTCCTCCGCCGATTGCTCTGATTTCACCCGTCTTTGTATCAAGAAGGGTGATTCCCGCCTGAAACTCTTCATCAGGATACGCTACAGCTGCATCAGTGTTTAAAATGTTTTCTACGTGTTTCTGTGCATTTGGATCGAGGGTCGTATAAATTTTCAGCCCGTCAGAATATGGATTTAGATCCGGGTATTTTTTTTCGACTTCGTCCAAGACAACATCGATGAAAGAATCATATTTTGATTCGTTTGTTTCTCTTTTTTCTTCAGCCACAAGTGTAGATTCCACAGGAACCTTTTGGGCTGCTTTCATTTCTTCTTTTGTAATAAAACCATGCTGATTCATTAGAGAAAGGACAATATTTCTCCTTTTCTCTGCATTGTCAGGATGATCAAAAGGATTATAATTGTTCGGGCTTTGCGGCATACCGGCTAGCAGGGCAGCTTCATGCAGTTCCAGCTCACTAAGTTCCTTATCGAAGAAAATTTTCGATGCCGTTAAAACGCCATGGCCTTCAGACATATAAATCTTGTTCACATACATCTCAAAGATTTCCTGTTTTGTATACTTGCGTTCCAGCTGGAACGCAAGCCAGGCTTCCTGGGCTTTCCTGCTAAGCGTTTTTTCATTATTCAAGAAGGAGTTCTTTACCACCTGCTGGGTAATCGTACTTGCCCCTTCAGAACCAAATCCGCGCGTAACATTAGCGATAACAGCACCGCCTAAACGGATTAAGTCCATTCCATTATGTTTATAAAAGCGGACATCCTCAGTTGCCAAAAAGGCGTCTTCCACAAGTTTGGGAATGTCTTCATATGCGACATAATCCCGGTTTTCCGAGCCTACATCTGTAATGAATTCGCCCTCCATATCGTAAATCTGTGAAGAAATGGGATCCTTCAGCAATTTTTCATCAAGCTTTGGTGCGTCTTTCACCATAAAAGCAAAAGCGCCTGCTCCTAAGAGCATTCCAGCAATCCCCAGGGCAATTAAAATAAGGAAAATACGTTTAAAAGTGCCTGTGCCTTTTTTCTTGCCCTTCTTTTTAGGCTTGGATTGCTGTTTGCGGCGCTCCTCCCTCGATTGATATTTTTCTGTCATATCTATGTTCATCCTTTCTGACAATGGAACTGTAAAATTAATTATTTAAGGGTATAAAGATAATCTATTATCTTAATATAGTCAATTCTGGGCTGAAATCCAAGCGGAATGTAATGGCCATTCATTTCAATTTCCCCCTTGGTGATTGATTTTCTCCCCCCATCCTTCATTCTCTCCCAATATGAGAGTAGATGATGTGCCTCTAACAGGAAAACTTCTTCGGTAGCCGAGAAGCGGAGGAGGACAAAACAAATCCCTTGCTGGGCTAAAACTTTCTCCATGTGCTTTACCTGGTGCTCATGAAAGTTCTTTAAAGGGAAGGAGGTCGTGTTCTGGGTTTCTTTTGCTTCAAAATCAATATACCTGCCTTTATACACACCATTATAATCAGTTGTTGATGCTTGTTTGAAATAAGCTTCTTTAATAACGGCTGCACTTCTCTTTGGATAATCGACCTGTACGATTTGAACAGGCGTGGGCTTTTTATGAATAGTGGCTATTCCATGTTCCAAATAGAATTCATTGGTTTCATTTATGTCTTCCTCCAGTGTCATTCCGCGATTGCTGTAGGTCCATTTCTTCTCTGGGGTAAGTTTTTTCACGCTATTAGCAGGCGGGGTATATCTCCTGCCATTAGGATAGTGGAAATTCATGCATTCACCTCGTTTTCAGCTACTCCCTATGATAACAAAAGTAAGCATGATTTGGTTGAATAAAAAGTTCTAAATAACAAAGTATATAGGAAACTCCAGTTATGCAGTATTTTCCGATATTACCCGGCTGCTGCCTGCCGGCCAAATATAGAACATTCATTTTCTGAGGTGAATTGCAATGTTTCTTTCTGGGAAATTCCTGAACAGACATGAGAAAAAGGAACAGGCAATAAAGGATCATGTTATGAAAATGACAGCCAAATATAACCTGGACAATATCTCGAGAACGGAAGCTTATTTTCATTTTTATAAAAAGCATCCTGAAATACGCTGGGCGTTCCTGGCCTCCATGGTATCCCGAAATGCCGGCTGGAATATGTGCGATCTTGAAGGAAACTGTTTTCCTAAATTGATAGGAAAGAAATTCAGGGATATGCTTTATATTACATACGAAAGGGCCAATTGGCTGATTTTTCAGGATGCATTTCCACAGCTGCTCCTCTATCATTATTCGACGAAACTAAATAGGCCAATGTTTCATTTATTAAAAACTTTTCATGTTTCTGCGTTTATGAAACAGGAGTGGCTTTATTTCTGGAAAAATAGAAATAAAAAGAGGTTAATGATTTCACTGGTTATCAACGAACAAAATGTTATTCAAGGGCCGGTAATGGAGCATTCTATTTATAAAAATAAAGTGTTTCATACAATGCTTTTTTCCCTTCAGGACTATCTGCATTTTAGTTCTGTCATCTTTCCTACTTGCAAAGGGGAATTATACGGAGCGAGTGTTAATGGTTTCCGCTCGGTGTCCAAAAGAATTGATCTTGGAAAAAGGCTGGCAGAAATATTATTTGACACAAGTTATTATGACGACGTGTATGAATTTGCTTCATGCACCATTCATACTGGTTCAAGGCATGATTATGAGAAATACTTTAAGGGAAGAAAACGGAGAACCACCCCTTTCTTACGCTGTACATACCCGTTAATCACCCATCACATACATCAATTTACTGATTGGTCTGTCAAAAAACGGGTAAAGAGTAAATGGGCATCAGAATCGGTTGTCCTAAAACATCCCGTCCAAATTACAAAATGGTATTTGCATAAGCAGGAACAGCTTCACAAGGCTGCCAAACTGGGAAAAATATTTCGCTCAATTGGTTAACAGAATAAAACTGCAAATAAAAAAGCAAGGGATCCCTTGCTTTTTTCAAGTTTTTAAGTTGAAGGGCGGTCAGGACCTTCAAGCTTCTTATTGCCATAGCCTGCTTTTGTTTCTTCAAGCTTTTTTGGCTGTACTTTATTTTGTTTTTCTTTTTTTGCCATAACACAACACCTCCGTTCATTAGTTTGTTCAATGATGTTATTTTCATTCTTCGGAGGCTGTCGAAACCTTGCCGCTTCTATGCAAATAAGTACTTTCTTTGGCGAATCACTTCTAGTTTTGTCATGCATGGAGGAAACCTTCAGGGAAGATAGAATTTATGTAGGCACAAAGAAATTTTCACTGTATCCTTCATTGTATTTATTGCAGATGGCAAGGAAAAAGAAATCGGGAGGTTTTTTGAATGCAGGGAAAAATGGTAGAAAAAGAAGAATTGCTGGCCATGCTTTCAGAAATATACGATCAGCTTGAAGAGCTTGAAAATGTACTGGAGTCTAATTTGTCGGGACTTCGGCAGGATTGGTATTATGAGCAGTCAGAAAAAATAGAGGCCTGTGAAAGCAGGCTGGAAGTGATTGAAGAAGATATGACGGCAATCAGCTCTGAGGCAGGCAGTATAGAGAGCGCAAAAAGATCAGCACGAATGAAGCTTGAACTCGGCTTCTAAGTGGAATAGAATAGCAGTATCCTTCAGTAGCTAAAATTGACTAGCTACTTTTATTTTTGGAGATGAAGCCCATGATACAAGAAAATTCCCTGCTGCAAATGACAGAACTGCTGCTTGAATATGTGGAAATCTCAGACAGCAGGTATAAAAAGGTTAAGGAATCAGGTGAAAAGGGTGATTTTTATAATGAAGTCAAACCTTTTGCTGATGAGGTTAAATCCATAAATGACAAATGGAAAGAAGAAGCCCGGGAGTGGGTTAGCATTCATAAACCGCGAAATCTTTATTCACAGCAGATTGAATCTGCTTCTGAACATATTGAAATGGTTTCCATACAGGCATTTTTTCCTGAAACAAGCAGAACCAGATTCATTAATTATGTTAATTCGGCCTTGTATGTGTTAAAGCAGCTCATAATATTATTAAGTGATGAAAAAAAGGGAACCTGAAGCAGGCTCCCTTTTTCATTGAATTCCTATGCATTTACTGAATCCTGGAGGGTATTATCTTTGTAGCTTTCCGGAACGGCCGCTCCTTGAGCTTCAAGCTCACGAACGAGATTTCGATAATCTGTACTGGAAATTTCATTATGGATATAGGCCTTTTTAGCAAAATCCAATAATTCATTTACATTTTCAGGAGTATACTCCCGCAGCTGATGAAACTTCATTTGTAGTTCGTGAACATTCATGATATTTCCTCCTCTAAATAGATTCGCGGAGAGATTTCTTCCCCGCATCCCGGTAAATGAAAAAGCGGACAAGAAACAATTTGTTTTTTATATCCTAACATAAAAATTTATTTTTCATCGTTTTTAAAAAAATCAAACTTCCGACATCATTCTTCATGGTTAGACAAAAACGGAAAGTACTTCCTTTTTTGATCATATTTTACTTCTTTCACGTTCTGGGCAAATCATTCATATATTGTATTGGTGATAATAAGAAGGATATTGCCAGATATTATCGCTAATATACTTATCTTTTTGAATGGGGAGGATGTTTGCCCATGTTTGGCCGAGTAATGAATAGAACGAATCATATACAGCCTTACGGCCATTTAAATCAAAATGTTTACTTTGATCCATTTTATATGGGGACCAATGGCCAATATTATATGAGGCAGCAGCCATTGCAGAATTATAACCAGGCTGCCGGACAGTATAATCCTTATTATTCGCCTTTTAATATGGAATACCAGCAGCCGCAGCAAATGGCAGGAATGCAGCAAAGTTTTCCGCATCAGTCCTATCCGCAGCAAAATTTTGATCCCGGATATTACTCACATACAGGTTCAAAGAATGCAGGGATATTTCAAAACCCGTTAGAATCTGAGGATTATTATGGAAATCAGCCAAGCAAGCCAGCTGCTCCGCACATGCCATACATGAATCCATATCCAAAGCAATCCTTCATTCCTAAACAGCCGTCCGGAGTGCAAAGTATTATGAATTCCTTTAAAGCCCAGGATGGCTCGCTTGATCTTAATAAAATGGTGGACACTGCAGGACAGATGATGTCTGCAGTCACGCAGGTATCATCCATGGTTAAAGGGATTGGCGGAATATTTAAATCTTAAAGGATCATGGCCGCTTCGGCCTTTTTTTATGTTTTAAATAATCAGACTTGAAAAAATATTGAATATATTTGAAAATAGAATAGCCGGTCTATTTTTCAGACTCTTAACTCATAGGAAATATTATCTATGAGAATTTAATTGTATGATTGACAAAATTTAGATAAAGGTGAAAAAATAAAAAATGACATATACTCATAAAAGGGGGGTTATGATGATTCGTGCTGTGCAGCAAATTTTTATTATCTTTGTATTGATTTTATTACTGGCAGCTCTGCCAAAAATTATATCTGTTGATCCATTGAGCGGGAGTCTGCAATGGAGCTTCGAAAGTCTGCCGCATATTTATGGAGATTTTATTTCTGAAATAAGCAAGGGAAGCCTTGGTACCTATGAGCTTGGGATGCAGAAACGTCCTATAGCCGGGGATATTGCTGATAACTTTTTTACCAGTCTCCATATAGTGTTGATTGCTGTAAATGCTTCCTTAATTATAAGTCTAATTTTCGGGGTATTTATCAGCCGCTTCAGGCTTACTAAGCTATTTGGGGCAATCTTGAATATTCTTGCGGCCATACCTGACTTTATCATCATTGTGATGTCTATGATTCTTGCCGTTAAAATATATAAAATGACCGGTATCAGGGTGATTTCACTCAGGCCGGATGGAGGAGCCCTTAACACCTGGTTTCCGACAGTGCTTGCAGCGATTGCCCCGACGCTATATTTATTTAAGCTCGTGTCGGTCAAATATTATCAGACAAGCGGGGAGGACTATATTAAGACTGCAGTTGCTAAAGGAATGGGCTTAAATTACATAAATTTTCAGCATGTCTTCAAAAATTTAGAGCCATTTATCAAATCTGAACTTGTCAAAGTGATTTCCCTGGCTATTGGCAATCTCTTTATTATTGAACATATTATGAATGTTTCCGGCATAACAAAATTTATTTTTCAGAGCAGCGGGGTTCAGCCGATTGCAATCGGCTTGTTTGCCATGCTTTTGATTTCTTTGATTGTCTATATTTCTAATAGACTTATATTTTATCTGTTTAAACGGGGTTTTATCTATGAATAGGCTGCTAAAAATAAATTACACCTTAATTATCGGAATTGTTATGGTTACCGGCTTGCTTTTTCTTAGCATATTCGGGCCTATTCTTGCACCGCATTCATTAACTTCGATTTTAGAAACACAATATACAAACGGGAAGGTTCTGGCACCGCCACTTGAGCCTTTTGAATCATCCTCCTATCCGCTGGGCACCGATAAATGGGGCTATGATATTTTATCCATGATTTTATATGGATTAAGATACACTGTTTTTATTGCAGCTGCTGTGACTGTTATAAAAATGGCATTTGGAACAATCATCGGTTTGTATGCGGGCACCTTGAAAAGGACGCCAGGCTGGCTGATTGCTTTCGAAAATGCATGGAGCTATGTACCGCTCTTTCTGATCCTGTATTTTTTTCTTGCGCCAATAAGCTTCAACAGTACTCTTGAGCAAAATGTGTTAATTGTCTATTTTATTGTCATTGCGTCAGTCATCAGCATTCCAAGCATTGTGTCTTCTGTAAGGCTTAAAACTGCTCAGTTATATAAGTCTGTTTATATTGAAGCTGCAAAAGCCCTGGGGGCCGGAAAACACCGTCTGATCTGGAAGCATATTTTTCCTCAGTTAAAGGAAACGTTCCTAGTAATGTTTATACTTGAAATTGTGTACGTAATCGCCCTTATGGGCCAGCTGGCGCTTTTAAATATCTTTGTCGGCGGAACTATTATGAGATATGACCCCATCATCTACCTGTCAGCAACAAAGGAACTGGCGGGATTGGTTGGTCAGGCAAGATTAAATATTTATGGCAACACCCATATATTAATTGCGCCATTAGCGGTCCTTTTACTTACAACTGTATCTTTCAGTCTGCTGGCTAATGGACTGAAGAACCGCACTCAATCAAACTATCAGCGTACTCCTTGGATTAAGACCGGGCATGAGCCATTAATACAGCCTTCCAGAAAACAATATGGCCGAAAAAAGAAATTCTGGTCATTCTCCGGCCCTAAAGCTGGCTTTGCTGCATTAGTCATTTCTTTTGCAGGTGCAGGTGTCTATGTTGTTACAGCAAAGGATTCAAATACAGGCGTCCAAAGCGGCAGCAAGGCGGATTATAAAATTGATCTGGAAATGAATAGCGAAGGCTATTTCGCTGCTAATGCAAATATCCAGGTGAAAAACCAATCAGATAAAGACTGGAATGAGCTTGTCTTTTATTTCATTCCGAATGTTTTTAAAGAGGGACATACATTTGATTCTGTTGAAGGATCGTCTGAAGCAGAGATCGAAAAGGTGACAGTGAATGGGCAAAAAGCTTCTTTTCAGCTGGATGGTGATACGCTGACAATAAACTTAAAACCTGAAATGAAAGATAAAAGCAGACATAAGGTGGAGATCCAATATGGATTTACAGTCCCTGAAAGAGGCAGCCGTTTTTCAAAAGCAGGTACAAATTATTATCTTGCTCAATGGTACCCAATGGCTGCAGTCTATCAAAAAGGAAAATGGAACAAAGAGCCTTATATGGAGGGGCTGGAAACATTTCATACAGGCTTCTCTGATTTCAAAGTTTCCTATAAGCTGCCTGAAGGGTATTCCCTGGCTTCCACAGCAGAAATAGATCCGGCAAAGGGAAAAAATGAGGGGAAAGTTAAAGCCAAAAAGGTCAGGGATTTCTTCATTGCAGTGATGAAGGATATGAAAGTGTATGAAACGGAAGCGCAAGACGGTGTGAAGGTCAGACTATTTTCAAAGGGGAATCATGACAAAAACCCGGAAGCATCGTTAACACTGGCCAAAAAAGCACTGTCTTTCTATCAGAATAATATTGGAGATTACCCGCATGAGCAGCTTGATATTATTTTGGATGAAGGGCAATTCATGGAGTATCCCGGTATAGTCACTATAAATCCGTATATTGATGATAAAAGGTTTTATGATATTTCTATTGTCCATGAAATTGCTCATCAGTATTTTTATGGAGCAGTAGCTAATGACCCATACAACAATGCGTGGATTGATGAAGGAATCACAGAATTTGCCACCTCTATGTACTTCTATGCAGGACAAAATCAAGCTGAACGGCAGGCATTTGGCATCTCCCATTATCGGATGGAGGCAATCGAGGAAGCTGGTTTAGGCAGGCAATATTCAAATGTGCCGGTTAATGAGGTAAAGCATACAGGATATATTTATGGCCAGCCTGCTCTGGAAATTTTACAAATGATTCAGGAAAAGTATACCTTGAAAGGGGCATCCCCCAAGGAAGTGGGGATGCAGTTCCTGTCCGATTATTATCAGAAATTCCGCTATAAAGAGGTCGATACGAAGGAGTTTATATCCTTCACAAAGGATTATTTCAGTGTTCCGACCGGTTATTTCAATAATTGGATTGATACATCTAAACTGAACAGTTAAGCCCAGCTTAGATAACCCCAAACAAAAAACAAGCAGGCATGATACTGCTTGTTTTTGTTTAACCAGACTCTATAAAAGTGCAGCCAGAATCAGTTCTCATCGATCAGGATTCTTTTTCCCTGCTGCTTAGGTACTGTGATTTGCAAAAGGCCATTTTGGTAAACCGCTTTTACTTTCTTTTCATTAACTGGCTGTGGAAGCGGAATGGTCCGGCTGGAACGCTGCATGCTTTGCTGTCTGCGGAAAATTTTGTTTTTTTCATCTTCTTCCGTTATAATCTCAGCGGATTTAACTGAAATGGTTATATAATTGTCCAGGATATCAATCTGTATTTGCTCTTTATTTATTCCCGGAAGTTCCGCACTAATGATGTGTTCCTTTTCAGTTTCAGCAACATCAACATGGAAGGAAGAAGAAACTGGGAAGGGGTTTTTAAAGAAATCATCCATTGTCTGCAGAAATCCTCTGCCAGGTTTTTCATGAAAAAGCTGATTCATTGATCTCATCAAATCCCCAAATGGTTCGTTTCGATCCTTTTTCTTTGGATCCTCCATATCCATCCATCCCCTCTCAAACAGGATTTTTCAACATATCGTATGCCGCCCATTGGGTGGATGTTCCTGTTGAGTGATCAGGTTAAAGAAAAAACCGCATAGTGCGGTCTTAGAATATTGTCTCCAATAGCTGATCAGGGTTTATGATTAAATGTCCATCCTGGTCTGTTTCGATTAACATTTCTTTTTTCATTTTGGTTAAAGTCCTGCTGACCGTTTCTCTTGTGGTGCCAATCATATTGGCAAGGTCTTTATTGGTAAAGTCCCCTTTTAAAACAAAGCTGCCGTTTTCAAGCCTTTTCCCATGCATTTTGGAAAGCCGGATAAGCAATTTAATGATTTGCTCATAAGTATTGTTTAAGATTTGTGATTCCAGCCGCTCCTGCAGATCGACAATCTTCTCGCCAAGGACTTTAAACACCTTAATGCATAACTCCGGATTTTCAATAAGCACCTTTTCAAATTGCGAAATAGGCACAACCACGAGCTGAGCGTTTTCCAGAACCTCGGAAAAAGCCGGGTACCCGCCTTTTCTGAAGAATCCCACATGAGGGAACATTTCGCCTTTTGCCAGGATGGCAACAATCTGTTCTTTGCCATTAATATCACTTCTATAAATCTTAACTCTGCCGTTGTTAATGAAATAAACATTATCCAGCGGATCGTCCTGCAGAAAAACATGACTTCCTTTTTTCCATTCCCGTGATATGGATATCTCAACTACTTTATCCAGTTCTTCGCTGTTCAGCTCTTTAAAAAGAGAGAACTGGGAAAGAACTGCCTTAATTTCTTCTGTTTTCATAATCCACCTCTTGCTTCTGTCCTATTAAGCCTATTGTAACAAAAAACATTAATAACGTTTATATTAAGAAAAGCTTATTTTAATATTAGGCTCTTTTCGTATAAATTGTTATTTTTTGCCTATTAATGTTGTCCGTTGATTTCCACACCAGGCTGCTCGCTTTCCGCGGGGCGGGCGGTGAGCCTCCTCGATGCCCCGCGTCTGCAGGGTCTCACCTGTCCCGCTACTCCCGCTGGCTCTTATATTTAGAACTTTCGGTCAATTTTTCGAGGAATCTGATTTTAGTAAAAATAAAGATTAAAGTCTTTAAAGCTTAAAAGAAATTTTCCCATAAAAAGTTAATGGAAATTAAGAGTTTGCTCTGTTATAACGAACGTTTATTCGGTAGAATAGGAATATGAGGTGAAATAGATGAAAGTGCGAAAAAATTTGCCTGAAATCATGAAACAGCTTATATCTGAACAGCAATATAAAGAGAATATTGTCCATTGGCATACAATAGAAGAAAAAGAGGCTAAGACTGCCAGCCTTCCGGAAAACATTCATCCATCCTTAAAGGATGCACTGCAAAAAAGGGGAATTTCAAGGCTATATACCCATCAGAAAACATCTTATCAGACAGCCATGAATGGGGACAGTCTGGTAGCTGTTACTCCAACGGCCTCCGGAAAAACGCTTTGCTACAACCTTCCAGTCCTGCAGACGATCGTAAATGATCCGGATGCAAGGGCGCTTTATATGTTTCCGACAAAAGCATTGGCTCAGGACCAAAAAAGCGAAATTAATGAAATCATCCAGGAGTCCGGATTGGATATCAATTCCTATACTTATGACGGGGATACACCGGCGAACATCCGGCAAAAGGTACGCAGGGCCGGGCATGTGGTTATTACAAATCCGGACATGCTTCACTCGGCAATATTGCCACATCATACAAAGTGGGTATCCTTGTTTGAAAATTTAAAGTATGTGGTCATAGATGAACTTCATATTTACAGAGGGGTATTTGGCAGTCATGTAGCGAATGTTATTCGCCGCCTTAGACGCATTTGCCGTTTTTATGGCAGCGACCCCATTTTTATCTGTACATCTGCAACAATAGCCAATCCTCTGGAGCTGGCAGAAAAGCTTACTGAAAAGCCGATGAAACTCGTGGATAATAATGGAGCCCCTAGCGGGAAGAAACATTTTGTATTTTATAATCCTCCAATTGTCAATAAACCGCTGAATATCAGAAGAAGTGCAACTCTCGAAGCGAGAAAGCTCGCAGGAGAACTTCTGAAAAATAAAATCCAGACCATTGTATTTGCAAGAAGCAGGGTCAGAGTCGAAATCCTGCTGACTTACCTCCAGGAGCTTGTCAAACATAAACTGGGGCCAAAAGCAATTCGGGGCTATAGAGGCGGTTATTTGCCAACCCAGAGACGGGAAATTGAAAAAGGACTGCGTTCAGGAGATATCTATGGAGTTGTCAGCACAAATGCTCTTGAACTGGGCGTGGATATCGGACAGCTGCAGGTTTGTGTCATGACCGGATACCCCGGTACCATTGCCAGCTCATGGCAGCAGGCTGGACGCGCAGGCAGAAGGCATGGTGAATCGCTTGTCATTATGGTGGCAAGCTCCAGTCCGCTGGATCAATATGTTATTCAAAATCCTGATTACTTTTTTAATAAAAGTCCTGAAACAGCCAGAATTAATCCGGATAACCTTATTATTCTGGTTGATCATATCAAGTGTGCAGCCTATGAGCTCCCTTTTAATGCCGGGGAACGTTTTGGCACTTTTGAAACTGAAGAGGTATTGGAATACCTGGCGGAGGAAAGGGTGCTTCATCAGAACGGAGATAAATTTTATTGGATGAAAGACTCATTTCCTGCCCATAACATCAGTCTCCGTTCAGCATCACAGGAAAATGTTATCATAATTGATCAGTCAGATATTGCGAATGTAAAAGTAATTGGTGAAATGGACCGTTTTTCTGCTATGACCCTTCTTCATGATGAGGCAATCTATCTTCATCAGGGAACCCAGTTTCAGGTAGAAATGCTTGATTGGGAAGAGAAAAAGGCATTTGTCCGGGAAGTGGATGTAGATTATTTTACCGATGCTAATCTGGCAGTAGAGCTCAAAGTGCTTGAGCAGGATAAAATCAGAGTGTCATCCATTGGAGAAATTGGCTTTGGGGATGTCAGTGTTGTAGCGATGGCAACAATATTTAAAAAAATTAAGTTTGAAACACATGAAAATATCGGATCAGGTCCAATAACACTTCCTGAAGAAGAACTCCATACAAGCTCAACCTGGCTTTCGTTTAACCAGGAATCCTTGAATTATAAACAGGACCGGCTTGAACAGGGCCTCATTGGAACAGCACACGCGCTTAAGCATATTGTACCGCTATTTGTTATGTGCGATCCTCAGGACGTTCATGTTGTTCCGCAAGTGAAGGCTGCCCATAATGAAAAACCGACGATCTTTTTCTATGACAGGTATCCCGGCGGTGTAGGTTTAAGTGAGAAAATTTTCGGGGGAATAGAACATATCATGCACGAAACGATGGAAATGGTCAGCAGATGTGCATGTGACCACGGCTGTCCTTCCTGCATCGGAACAGATACCTCTTCAGAAACGGCCAAAAAAGACGTACTCAGGATTATCGCCTCTTTTAAAAAGTGCGATAATAGCGCAGGTGATAGAATTGTCCATTAAAAACAAGCTGAACAGGCTTAAGGGTCATCTTGGGACAGATAACGATAAACAGCCTTCATCCGTTCAAAAACATGAGAATATGGCCGATGTCCCATTTAAAGAAGTATGGGCTAATGAAGGTGTTTATCCGTATTATTTTGAAGACTCTTACTGTCTTGTAAGGGAAAAAGAATACAGCCTTGACCATAGGCATGGAATCTACTCTTTTGGGCAGTTTACAGCAGCGGTGGATGCCTGGAATAATTCCAGCCTCAGGCATCCGCTTTCTGCTTCCGGTCACGGGCCGGAAAATCTTTTCTTTTTTGATACAGAGACAACCGGCTTGGGAGGAGGGACTGGCAATACTATATTCCTGCTTGGCCAAGCCAGTCTGCAGGGGAGCAAAATAAAGCTGAAACAGCATATTCTCCCTCAGCCGGGTGCTGAGATACCTTTATATAAAAGTTTTCTGGAAAGCATTGATTATTCAACAATGGTCACGTACAACGGGAAAGCTTTTGACTGGCCGCAGGTTAAAACGAGACATACCCTGCTGAGGGAGAATGTTCCAAAACTGCCGCCGTTTGGACATTTTGATTTATATCATGCTGCAAGGAGAATGTGGAAGCACAAGCTTGAAAGAATAAAGCTTACTGCAGTGGAGAAAGATGTTCTGGGGATTGAAAGAAAAGACGATATTCCAGGGTTTCTGGCACCAATGATTTATTTTGATTTTATTGAAAGAAAAGATCCTGAAGGCATGCTGGGAATTATAAAGCATAATGAAATTGATATACTATCCCTGATCAGCCTTTATACACATCTATCTTTCCAGATACTGCAGCTGGATGAAAGACAGACTTCCCGGGAGGTTTATGAAGTAGGAAGGTGGCTTTCAACTCTCGGTGAATCTTCACAGGCAGCTATTGCCTTCAATAAAATATCTGAAGGAGAGTCTTCTGAAGCTTTAGATGCCAGGTTTGCATTGGCTTTTGAGCATAAGAAACATAAAAATTGGGATGAGGCCGCAAAATTATGGAAGGATATTGCTGAAAAAGGGTTGATCAATATGAAGGTAATATCCTGCATTGAACTGGCCAAGATCTACGAGCATCGAAAAAAGGATATTGGCCAGGCTATAATCTATTCGAATAAAGCGTTAAACCTGCTGGAAGCAGATAACGGTACAGAAAAGGTGAAAATAAAACAGGAAGATTTGCACCGGCGGATTGTACGGCTTGAACGAAAATTTAATCGGGCTAAAATCTCCCTGTAACATAATTTTAATATACCAGACAAAAAAATCCACTATTTCCTAGTTGTATGTACTTCTTCTAACAGTTAAAATTAGAACTTGTGTGGTACTTTTTTAGGAATTTTATATAGTGAGGCTGGTAAAAAATGTATAAAGCAATCTTATTTTTATTCTTCCTTGTAATTTTCACTACTGCAATCGTTTTCTCCAATTTAAAAGACAGTTTCTACAGTATGCTCTAAGGCTAGTACCTATAAAATAGGTGTTTTCATTAGTACAAGATTACTCTTTCTAACATAGGTTGTTAATGTAAAAACAATTTCGAAAGGGGATCTTTACATGTATTGCAGACCAAGACCTTCGCAGGTGATGCCTGCTGTTGTTCATCCGACAAAATGCTGTGTAACTCATTCGTTCCAGAACATCGTGGTTCCGCACATTCATCCTACACATCATACTCATGTAAACCACATTAACTATGAGAATCAGCATTCTTACCCGCACACGCAGTCAAATGTTAACCAGGTGACACAATCGAATGTGAACATGGGACCAAGGCCTGGTGTGGCAGGTGCATATAGCCCAGGAATGGGTCCAGGAATGGGAATGGGCCCAGGAATGGGAATGGGCCCAGGATATGGCGGACCTGGCACTGGTGTAGCTGGAGCATCAACCGGTATGGGTCCAAAACAAGGGCCAAGTTTTTCCGGCAGATAATAAACAAGGGCTTTATGCCCTTGTTTTATTTATATAAATGGCAGCTTTCTCAGTCAGATTTCTTTAAGGAGTTTTGCAATTGACAAAAGTAGCAGTTATTTCAGGGTACAAGCCTTTTGAAGTAGGGATATTTAAAAACGATGACCCTGCTGTCAGCTATATTAAAGCCGCAATCAGGAAAAACCTGCTTTCTTTGCTGGATGACGGGCTTGAGTGGGTAATCATCAGCGGGCAGCTTGGTGCAGAACTTTGGGCAGCTGAGATTGTTTATGATCTTCAGCTCGAAGGTTACGAAGACCTGAAGCTTGCAGTCATTACTCCCTTTTTAGATCAGCAAGCTTCCTGGAAGGATGCCAACAAAGAATGGTATGAATCTATATTGGTTCAGGCAGATTTTGTTGATTCAGTAACAAAAAAACCTTATGAAAGCCCGCAGCAATTCAGATTGAAAAATCATTTTTTTGTTACTAAAAGTGATGTGCTGCTGCTATTTTATGATATGGAAAAAGAGGGAAGCCCTAAGTATCTGTATGAAACCGCAAAAAAATATCAGGAAGAAAATGAATATGAAATTAGACTAATCACCTTTTATGATTTACAATTGATTGTAGAAGAAGAACAATTCTCTCAGAGAGACACATTTGAATAATGCTCAGATAAATTGACAAATGTACATATCTCTGGAAAAATAGTATTAATTATGATTGCCGATATACTGAGGTGAGTGTCATGCTATCCGATAAAATTAAATTAACTGCAAAAGATATTTTGGAAAAAGAGTTTAAGACAGCTATGAGAGGCTACAAGCCGGAAGATGTCGATAAGTTTTTAGATTTGGTCATTAAAGATTACGAAGCATTCCATCAGGAAATTGAAGATCTTCAGCTGGAAAATATGAAGCTGAAAAAACAGGTTGAGGAAGCTTCACGAAGACCGGCAGCACAAACTGCAGGAACAACCAATTTTGACATCCTAAAAAGATTATCAAATCTGGAAAAACATGTTTTTGGAAGTAAATTGTATGATTGACAGTTCTTATCGGACTTTCCAGTTTATAACCATTGCTATTCTATCACAGATTACATATAATATTCTTTGTGATCATTAATAGCGTTCGGGTAATCGCTGCAATATATCTTAATATTGTAGAGGAAAGTCCATGCTCGCACAGGCTGAGATGCCTGTAGTGTTCGTGCCTAGCGAATTCATAAGCTAGGGCAGTCGGAGCTGGCTCCGGCTGACGGCAGGGAAAATGCCTAAGTCCTTCGGGATATGGCATGAATACTTTGAAAGTGCCACAGTGACGTAGCCTTTTCAGAAATGAAAAGGGTGGAACGAGGTAAACCCCGCGAGCGAGAAACCCAAATGATGGTAGGGGCACTTTCCCTGAGGAAATGAACAACGGGAAGGACAGGCAGATGCCTGTAGATAGATGATTACCACCTGAGTACGAGACATTTGTCGCTTGCAGTACTACGGTACAAAACATGGCTTACAGAACGTTATTAGTGAGACAGTATGAGTGTTATAAATTCAAGCTCTCCTTTTTGGGAGAGCTTTTTTACTTTGCTGCAGGCTGGTATATAATAATGAAAACTAAGGCATTCATTGCGGGTAATCATATAAACAGATATACTTTATTTGTTGATCCAGTTAGAGTATACATAATAGAAATAAGAATTAGGTTAGGGTGAAAATAAATATGTCTAAATACGATTTAATCGCCACTACGGCCATGGGTCTTGAGGCGCTTGCTGCCAAAGAAGTGCGCGATCTTGGATATGAATGTGAAGTTGAAAATGGCAGAATAACATTTAAAGGCGATGAAGCTGCAATTGTCCGGTCTAATTTGTGGCTGAGAACAGCAGATCGGGTTCGCATAAAAGTGGGAGAATTCAAAGCAACGAGCTTTGACGAGCTTTTTGAAAAAACTAAAGCGCTGCCCTGGGAAAGGTATATGCCTGAAAATGCCGAGTTCCCAGTTTCAGGGAAATCTGTGAAGTCCAAGCTTTTTTCTGTTTCCGATTGTCAGGCGATTGTCAAGAAAGCAATCGTGGAACGCATGAGAACAAAGTATCATAAGACAGGCTGGCTTGAAGAAAATGGGCCGCTATTCAAAATAGAAGTTGCTCTCCATAAGGATGTAGCCCTTCTGACCATCGATGCCAGCGGAAGCGGCCTCCATAAACGGGGATATCGTGCAGGGCAGGGGGAAGCGCCACTTAAGGAAACACTTGCAGCTGCATTGGTTATGCTGACAAATTGGAACCCTGATAAGCCATTTGCAGATCCCTTCTGCGGATCCGGCACTATCCCGATTGAAGCAGCATTAATCGGCCAGAATATTGCACCCGGTTTTAATCGTGAATTCATTTCGGAAGGATGGTCCTGGATTCCTGAAAAAGTCTGGGAGGATGCAAGAAATGAAGCTGAAGACCTGGCAAACTATGATCAGCCACTCGATATCACTGGTGCTGACATTGATCACAGGATGGTTAAGATAGCTGAAGAGAATGCTTTCGAAGCTGGATTGGGTGATTTGATAAACTTCAAACAAATGCAAGTGCGTGATTTTACGACTGCTAAGGAATATGGTGTCATTGTCGGGAATCCTCCATATGGGGAACGCCTTGGTGAGAAGGCTGCGGTACAGCGAATGTATGCAGAGATGGGAAGTGCCTTTGCTCCTCTTGACACTTGGTCCATTTATATCCTGACTTCTGACGAGGAATTTGAAACTCACTATGGAAGAAAAGCAACTAAAAAACGAAAGCTCTTCAATGGTTTTATTCGTACAGACTATTATCAGTACTGGGGCAAAAGACCGCCGAGAAATAATTAGCAGCAAAAGCATAAAACCTCCTGAAACTGTATAGAATATATCTATCTGATTCTTTTTTTTATAACATCAGAATCTATATTCTACTTCGAGAGCTGTCTAGCTCCAGCGCCTACCCCCCTCGAGGGGATTGTCGGGGGTGGGCAAGGCGCTTGCGCTTTTCTAAGGAGGGGTGGCAATGAAACATTCCAGCATTGATTTCCATAAAATTTCCCAGGCGCTAAATGGAACACTTGAAGCAATACACGGAGACGGTGATCCATCAGAAGAGGCACTGGAGAGTATTAGAAACGCACAGGGCGAACTTCAGCAGGCATTGTCATTTTCTATGTCACGTTTCAACTAGTCGTTTATAATGAGCAGGGGGCTGCCTTAAAGCACCCCTGTTTTTTTGATAAGGCTGTTTTCGCAAGGTTTGTTGCTTTTTTATATATTATTTACTGAGTTAAGTTGATTGGAGCGGTAAGCGAGCATCCTGGAGCGGAAATCAACGGACAACATTGATAGGCGAAACAACAGGTTTGGCATTATATCTTGACAGTTACTGTATTTGAGATAAAATTATATGATGTTCATTTGATTATTAACGCCTTATATATGAAATAATGATAGAACTGAATTCAAAGCGTCTGGTTTATAGGCGCTTTAACTTTTTAATTACGGAGGGGTAGCATGTCGAACCGGATGCCTTTTGCCGTATCCAAGAGCGAATCTTTTTATGAAAAGCTAAGTGAGTGGATCGGAGATGTTTTTTACGATATATTGCCTGAAGCAGGATTTGAAATTCGGGATGAGCAAATATTTATGGCCTTTCAGCTGGAAAAAGCATTTAAAGACAAAAGTGTTATATTTGCAGAGGCAGGTGTAGGGACTGGGAAAACGATCGTTTACCTTTTATATGCAATCAGTTATGCAAGGTACATAAATAAGCCTGCTATTATCGCCTGTGCGGATGAGACTTTAATCGAGCAGCTTGTGAAAAAGGAAGGTGATATTGCCAAGCTGGAGAAAGCTTTAGGGTTAAATATTGATGTCAGACTGGCAAAATCACGCGATCAGTATCTATGCCTAAACAAGCTGGACAAGCTCGTAGCAAATGATGTTCATGATCACTATAATCGCATTTTTGATGATCTTCCGGACTTTGTTCAAACTGGCTCATCCATGCAAAAGTTTGAAAGATATGGTGACCGGAAAGATTACCCTGAATTGCCGGATGAGCATTGGACCAATGTCTCTTGGGATTCAATCCAGGACTGTTTCACTTGTGAGAAGCGTCACCGCTGCGGTCAAACTCTCCATAGGGAATATTACCGCAGCGCAAAAGACTTGATCATTTGTTCACACGATTTTTACATGGAACATATCTGGACCAAGGAATCGAGAAAACGGGAAGGGCAGCTGCCTTTGCTTCCTGAGAGCTCTTGTGTGGTTTTTGATGAAGGCCATCTGCTGGAATATGCATCCCAAAAGGCTCTGACATATCGTTTTTCCGAGCAGATCCTGGAATCTATCTTAACAAGGCTTATGGCGAATGATGTACGTGAAAAAACGTTAAATATCATTGAAGATGCTATTTACCAGAATGAGCATTTCTTTTTGACACTGTCCATGTCTGCTTCGGGTGATACTGGTTCTGACAAGAAAACGATTGAAAAAACTGCAGATGTTATGAGAGAAGGACGTAAACTGCAGGACTTGATCAATACACTTGAGGAAGAATTAGTATTTGAAAGCGAAATGTATGTCATTAATGAATATGACTTAAAAATTGTTGAAGAATATCTTGAGCAAATCTCATACTCGCTTTCATTGTTCCTCAAGGATTTAAAAGGAATCACCTGGTTTGAAGAGAATAATGGGGAAAGAACTCTGGTTATTATGCCAAGAATGGTCGAAGATATTATGCGGGAAGAAGTATTTTCCCAGAAGAAGCCGTATGTTTTCTCCTCGGCAACACTGTCTGAGAATAAGTCCTTTGATTATATGGCAAAAAGCCTGGGAGTAGACGATTATCTATCCTTTACCGTAGATTCCCCGTTCGACTATGAAGAAAATATGGTCATTCGCATGCCGGAATTTGCAGAGGGATCAGGAACTGCGAAAATGGACTACATTCTCGAACAAGTTAAAGCAACAGAAGGACGGGCTTTAGTATTATTCAACAGTTCTTCTGAGCTGGCAGAATTCAAAGCATTTGTTTCAGGGAAAATAAGTGTGCCGGTCTTTTTTGAAGGGGATGCAGAGATAAGCAGCCTCGTATCAAATTTCCAAAATGATGAGCATTCAGTTCTCTGCTCTGTTCATTTATGGGAAGGTCTTGATATACCGGGCAGATCCCTGGAGAATGTGCTTATTTATGGCCTCCCATTCCCTCCGCACGATCCGGTCTTTACGGCCAAAAGGGAAGGTTCGGCTGATCCTTTCAAAGAGGTTGATCTTCCATATATGATCCTGCGGTTAAGGCAGGGGATTGGAAGATTAATTAGAACACATGAAGACAAAGGGACCGTTCATATTCTGATGCATAAAAATGAAAATCCTGAAGTCCGCGAAATGATAAAAAAGGTTCTGCCTGCAGAGCCCGTAACAAGCTGAACTAAGGCAGTGCCCAAGCGGGCACTGCCTTTCTTTTAACCTCTCAACAGCTGATTTGCTTCGGGTGTCATACGAGCAGGAGTCCAGGCAGGCTCCCAGACAAGGTTAACCTCTACATCTGAAAATAGCTCAAGATCTTCAATGCAATATTTAACTCCACTGACTATGCTGTCATGCAGCGGGCATCCCGGTGTTGTAAGAGTCATGGTAATAACTGCCTTGTCACCATCGGGAATATTAATATCATAAATAAGGCCTAAATCAACCACATTTATATTCAATTCAGGATCCATAACTCTCTTTAGATTGCTGAGAACTACTTCTTTTCGATTCATGTTAATTCCCCCTATTGTTTTAAAACAGTAATAATCAAATAACAGAAAACAATGCTGGCTCCAGCCGTTACAATCTGGCCGGATAGGAACAAGGTGAGCTGTTCACATACGATGGAGACTGTCACACTGAGTATACCGAGAATGAAAGCGGAAAGAACCGGAATGGATGCCTTGTCATTCATCATATCTTTGAGAGAAGGCACACTCCGTTTTCCGATCTCTTTGCTGTATTTCCAGGTCCACCATAAGAATGGCACGATTTTAAACAGGTAACCGAGAATGCTCAAAGCTACCCAAAGCATGAGGTAAGCAAACACGAGATACCCAACTGTATTTTGAAAGCTTCCGATTAGTGTGCTTATGAATGCTCCCAGGTGGATTGCCAGCCCTGCAGGTATGGCGAGAAGAGCAAATCGGAATGAATAATCAAGCTTTTTCTTTACTCTTTTCTGCAGGATTTGCAGCATGTGCCAGGTGAAGAATGCAAATCCGCCAGCCAGGATCAACAATGCAATAGTTAAAAGCGAATTATTCCCGGTGAAAAAAGAGATAACTGCCGCAGCCAGTCCTGCTGCATATACCATAAATACATATTTGGCAGGCTTCATGCTATAGCCATGGGACAAGGAAAACATGGGAACCATTTTATAGGAAAATCCAAAAATCAGAAGTGTAAACCAGCCTGCCGTTCCAAGCAGTATGTGGCTTTTAAAGACTGCCTGATAATGGCCGGAAATAAATCCGGTTTTCATGCTGAAGACCATAAGGATTCCCAATAGAATTGCAGACAGCAGGCTAATCAGTGCAGTTCCTACGAAAAGAGTCAGTACATTGGGCTTTGCCTGCTGCCTTAAAGTCATGAACATTTGCAGCAGAAACATTAAGATGCCTGTTAATGTAATAAGCCCGGGCAGCATTGCACCCGCCGGATTATAAAATAGACTATGCGCAAAATATAATACTCCAAAGGCAGTTACAGTAAATTGTATAAATCCAAATCTTTCATTCCATATAGGGGTAAGAAAGGCCACCGGAACGAGCTGATACATGGCTCCCATTGCTGTCATCAGCGCCCAGCCTAATATAAACAAATGAGCCGCTGACCAAATGGCGGGTATACGAAATTGACTGTTAATTATGGATTCCCCTTGAAAAAGAATGAGCGCCATAGATCCTATTAAGCAGAGCAAGCTGAAAAGTATAAATGAAAAAGGAAGTTTGATATTGGTCTCATTTTTTGTATTGGCCAGCAACGCGATCACCTGCTTATTTTCTTATTTCTATTAAAAAGCTTCCGTCTTCCTGTTCGGCAGTTACATATCTGCAGCCCATTTCGTCCAGCTGTTCATAAAGAAACATGGGCCTCCTGTCATTTATAATGGATAAGGTTTCTCCCTCTGGCAGATCTTTAAGAGCCGCGAGAGTTCTCATCATCGGCTGAGGAGGTTCCAGTCCCCGGTTATCCAGTTTCATTTTGAAGCACCTCTCTTAGTAAAGATCACTTTCCAATGCTTCTTTTCAATTTCTTCAGCTTTATATTCAAACCCTTTAGCCTTCAATACTCCAAAAAGAGGGACGGGTTTAAACGGAGCATGAAGGATAAAAACATCATCGATATCAAGTTCAGCAATCGCCGACATGATTTTTTGAAACGGCTCCAATTTATTTTTTAAATCCTCTCTTACGTCAAGTTCAATAACTTTGTTTTCCATTCTGATCTCTCCTTCAATCGGCTGATGGGATTAATTTAATTGCCAATAACTGAAAATCACCTGCCAGTGAGAATCGTTATTAATTACTTTAAGTTTAACAGCGTGAGCTTTTCAAATAAGTGACATATATCATATTACGAAGAACAATTTTAAAATGTATAAATCAAAGGGAACAAAAAAAATCCGCAGATGCTTACTCTGCGGATTCTTTCTGTTCTTCCATACATTCAAAACAGATGGTTTCATTTTTTTCATTATGGACTCCGTTGAAGAATCCATCAAGACAGTATAGGTCTTTCCCGCAAACTGTGCAGCTGCCAACTAATTCTTTCATTTTCAGTCACTCCCGCTTTTTAATAATTGGGGACTTCTCTTTTTAAAGTATATGGACATGCCGCCAACCGTTAACAGCAAAATGGCTGCGGCGATTAAAAAACCTATATCGAATGTTACTCTCAAGAAACCTAATATGGTGGAACCGGCTACCACACCTAAAGAAAAAAAGGCATAGAAGAGGCCAAATGCCTTACCTCTTGTTTTTTCAGTTGTATGATTGGCTATAAGGGCATTAATGGATGGAAATAAAAGAGCAAACCCGGTGCCATAAAGAACCATGCATAAAAACATGAAGCCAAGAGAAGATGCTGAACTTAGCAGGATTAATGCAATTCCAATGATCAGCATTCCGGAAAGCATGCTATTGTGATGCTTATACTTATCAAAGATTTTATTGATAGGCAGCAGAAAAATAAGAATTGCAGTTATTCCGAAAGTGCTTAATAAGATCCCGCTGTACATCGCATCAATTTGCAGTGCTTCTACCTGAAGGGGAAGAAGATAGGCAAGTGTCCCTTGAGCAAACATGAGAGAAAAGGCTCCTAAATAGCTTGCTGTGAGCATAGGATTCTTAAGTAATGTAAGCATTTTCTCATTGGAGCTCTCTTTTTTTACATTTTTCAGAGTCCCTGCTGGCAGAAACACAAAGGCAAGGACTGCGCTGCTGATCATTATTGCTGCTATAATTAAAAAGACCCAGTTTATGCTGTAATTGGAAGCAATGACTGCCCCAAAAGCAGGTCCTATAATGGCTGAACAGCCGACAGCTGCGCCTGATACAGCCATTTTTCTGCCTTGTTTGTCTGAAGTTCCGAGGTTTGAAATGATTGTAAAAGCCGCAGGGACCAGGAAGCCGCCAAATAACCCGTGAAGAAATCTTACTGAGATTAATTGGAGGGGTGAATCAGTAAAGGTATACAGGATTAATATGATTCCGGTTAATGAGAGACCGGACACAAGAACCCTTTTTGCTCCGATTCTATCTATCCAATAGCCGGCTAAAATATTGCCTATCATATTCGAGAAGGAATACATCCCAACAATCATTCCCGCAAAGACGGGTGATGGATGATATGTCAGGGCAAAGGGGCTCATTATAGGAAGCTGAGAAAATGTATCAATAAATGCTGCAATAACGATAAAATAAATCAAATATTTCATGCTATCTCACTTTCCGGTTAGTTCACTTTCCACCATTATAACTCTTTGGCAGCCAGGTGAAAAAGAAAAACAGCCAAAGGGCAAAGAATAAGAAAAAGATTATAAAGACTGCCTTTTCTGAAAAATATGATAAAATAAAACTGTAATAGATACAAAGGGGGAAAAATTGTGGCAGAATCACTTAAACAGACAGAACAGCAATTCCTTGATTATGTCAAAAAAATGACGGCCTATAATGAAGCAATCGGGCTGATGTATTGGGATATGAGGACAGGCGCACCCAAGCAGGGAATGGAACAGCGCTCCGAAGTGATTGGAATGATTTCTTCAGAAGTTTTCAGGATGTCCACTTCTGAGGAAATGGCAGCATACATAGCGAAACTCACCGGCCGGGAAAATCTTTCTGAAGTAACTGTGAAAACACTGGAAGAATGTAAAAAGGATTATGACCGGAATAAGAAAATTCCTGCGGAGGAATACACCGAATATGTCATCCTGCAATCCAAGGCTGAGAGTATTTGGGAAGATGCAAAGGAAAGTTCAGATTTTGAAATGTTCCAGCCTTATTTGGAAAAGCTTGTTGAAATGAATAAAAGATTCATTTCTTATTGGGGATATGAAGGAAATAAATATAATACTCTGCTGGATATGTATGAACCTGGTGTCACCGTAGAAACGCTTGATCAGGTGTTTGGGCAGCTGAGGGAAAAAATTGTTCCTCTTGTCCAGCAGATTTCTGAATCACAGAATAAACCGGAAACCAGCTTTTTATATGAACATTTTGCCAAGGACAAACAGCGGGATTTCAGCCTTAAAGTTCTTGAACAAATGGGCTATAACTTTAAAGCGGGACGTCTCGATGAAACCGTTCATCCCTTTGCAACAGGTTTAAATCCCGGTGATGTCCGAGTAACCACCAAATATGATGAAACTGATTTCCGTACAGCTGTTTTTGGCACGATTCATGAAGGCGGGCATGCCCTTTATGAACAAAATATTTCTTCTGACCTGGTAGGAACTCCGCTATGCTCTGGTACATCTATGGGAATTCATGAATCACAGTCACTATTTTATGAAAACTTTGTTGGAAGACATCCTTCTTTCTGGAAAAAGAATTATGAACTTCTTAAAGAATATGCAAGCGGTCAATTTGATGCTGTCTCAATAGATTCTTTTTATCGTGCAATTAATGAATCAAAGCCATCTTTAATCCGTATTGAGGCAGATGAATTAACATACCCGCTTCATATCATCATCCGTTATGAAATTGAAAAAGGCTTGTTTAACGATGAAATTGAAGTTAAAGACCTTCCAGCGATCTGGAATGAAAAATATGAACAATACCTGGGAGTAAAGCCAGGGAATGACGGAGAAGGCGTTCTGCAGGATGTTCACTGGGCAGGGGGAAGCTTCGGTTATTTCCCTTCATATGCTTTGGGATACATGTATGCAGCACAGCTGAAAAACAGCATGTTAAAGGACCTGCCAAATTATGATGAATTGCTTGAAGAGGGTAATTTACTGCCGATCAAAGAATGGTTCACTAAGAATGTGCACCAGTTCGGCAAGATGAAAAAACCGCTTGAAATCCTAAATGATGTAACGGGAGAAGGCTTGAATTCCCAGCATTTAATTGATTATCTGTATGATAAGTACGGCAAGGTGTATCAGCTGAAATAAGTGTTTAAACATAATTTTAGTAAGGGGGTGGCCTCAGCCATCCTCTTACTTCATGGAGAGACATAATGAAGAAATTACTTCCATTTCTAATGATAGCGTTAGGAGCAAGTCTATGGGGCATTATTGCTGTATTTGTTAAAGGGCTCGGAGAATATGGATTCTCAGCTATGGAAATTGTGGCTGTAAGAGTGTTTTTTGCGGCCATATTTCTCGTTCTAATCGGAATGATGCGTTTCCGGAACTGTTTTAAACTGCAATCTGCCACTGACATCCGGTTTTTTGCTGGAACCGGGATACTGAGCATCGTCTTTTTTAATTATTGTTATTTCACAGCAATGAACCAAATCAGCATTTCATTGGCAGTCGTTCTGCTTTACACCGCTCCTGCATTTGTGACTGTATTATCCTACCTGTTTTTAAAGGAGGGGATAAATCTAAGAAAGATTGCAGCTGTGGCAGGCACCATTGTGGGCTGCATTTTAGTTGCCGGATTATCAGCAGGCAGCAGTGACATTACTCTGCTTGGAATTTTGACGGGATTAGGTGCCGGGTTCGGGTATGCGCTTTATACCATCTTCGGGAAATTTGCGTTAAGAAAGTATCATCCTTTTACAGTTACGCTTTATACATTCCTGGTTGCTTCGGTATTTCTGATCCCGGTAACAAAGCTATGGACAAAAGCTTCAGTTTTTTTGAACGCTGAAGTTTTGTTTCTTAGTATGGGTTTAGGGTTTGTGCCTACGGTTCTCGCCTATTTTGTTTACACATGGGGATTGGAAAAAACAGATGGAAGCAAAGCAGCTGTGATCGCTACAGTCGAACCAGTTGTGGCTATGCTTTTAGGAGTGACACTTTACGGGGAAAATCTTGGTGCAATCCAGATTGCCGGTGCTTTGCTGATACTCAGTTCGGTTATTATTGTGAATCTGCCTGCAAGAAAGAAAAATACGGGACTGACAGCTGAGAGCAAGTTAGAACATTAAAACACTCCGGTCCAATTTAGACCGGAGTGTTTTTTTACCATAACTTATATCCCTTGGCCCCTGGGGGTGCATTTTGAATTAAATCGATAAATGGAATGGTGTAGGCAAATAGAATAAGAACAACAGTAATTCCGAGCCAAAGCTTCCAGTTTTCGAATACCATCGGTGCTTTTTCGGCTTCTTCAGCCGCTTCTCCGACAGGGAACTCCTGCTCGCCCTTTGGTGCGAAGAATGCAAGGTTGATAAAGATATAGATCATTAATATAATGCCAATAAAGAGAATAGAACCGCCAATTGCCTGTGCAACCTGGTATGGAATCCATTCTGCTGCTTGTGCTGCTCCGCCATATTCAGAATATGATGAACGTCGCGGTGCTCCAAGCAGACCGACAGCATGCATGGCACCAGACATGAATGTCATTCCGATTGACCAGATAACTGCCTGGATGATCCCTAATTTATTCATTGCTTTGGTTAATGTTCTTCCAGTCAGATGAGGAATAAGCCAGTAGGAAACTCCAAAGAATGTAAGTACTACAGAAGTTGCCACTGTTAAGTGAAAGTGACCGGTTACCCAAATCGTGTTATGAACTACCTGGTTCATCTGGTGGGAGGCGTTGACGATCCCGCCTGCACCCGCAGGGATAAAGGCTACCATCCCAATAAAAGGAACGACAAATCGCGCATCTCCCCATGGAAGCTTCTTCACCCAGCCGAATAACCCTGTAGCCCCTTTAGAACGGCCAAAGCTTTCGAAAGTAGCAAATAAAGAAAATGCAGTCATTAAAGATGGGATGACAACAAGGAATGTTAAGATAACCTGCAGGAATTTCCATGCCGGATCAATTCCCGGCTCCATTAATTGATGGTGAAATCCGACAGGGATTGAGAACAGCAGGAATAATATAAAAGACAAACGTGCCAATGAATCAGAGAAAATTTTTCCGCCGATAACTTTTGGAATGACAACATACCACGCCATATAAGCCGGCAATAGCCAGAAGTATACAAGCGGATGTCCGAAATACCAGAATAGAGTTCGGCTGACGCCGATATTTACGGTTTCTACAAATCCTAATGACCATGGAAGAAGCTGGAAAAGAACGGTAGATGCTACACCGATTGTTGCCACAATCCACATCATTGTATTGACCAATGACATGAAGGTTAATAACGGACTCGGCTGGCCAGGATTTTTCCTGCGCCATTCTGCATACTTCATAATGATTGCTGCCCCGTCAATCCAGCTTCCCACTATGACAAGTGTTAAACCGATATAGTACAATGCATGTGCCTGAAGAGGAGCATAGAAGGTATAAAGAACTGTAGCCTCATTCAGCAGGATCATAACAGCTGCAAGAACAGTTCCCGCTGTCATCAGCCAAAAACCGATCCAGCCGGTAATGCGCTGTTTATTTGTAAGGGTCCCTGATGTTTTGCTTGTTGCAGCTAACTGGAAGCCCATTATAAAAAAAGTAGTAAGTACAAGTCCCAATACAACACCGTGAACCGTGAGGATCTGGTAATACCCGATGCCTGCCGGGAGCTCGAATTTACCGGAGCGGACCAAAGTCTGCAATAATCCGGCTAGGCCGCCTATTGCTAAAGCTGTAAAGGCAACGAAAAAGTGAGCCATTGCCAATTTTGCGTCGCGAGGGTCAACTTTTAATTTTGCTGAAGGATTAAACATTATTCCACCACCTTAATTTTAGACGACATCATGTGGTGACCAACACCGCAATATTCATTACATACAATTAAGTATTCGCCTGTTTTATCAAATGTTGTCACATGTTCACTGATATAGCCGGGTTCAAGCATCATGTTGATATTCGATCCCGCAACTTCAAAACCGTGGACGACGTCTTTGGTTGTAGCGATAATTTTCACTTTAGCCCCATATGGAACCTCTACTTCAGCTGGGCTGTAGGAAAACGCAGATGCTACATATACCAATTCGTAATCCCAATCTTTTCCTTCTACCTTTTTCAATCCAGGCTCATTAAATGGAACGGTAGTATCGACCTTTTCAGGGTCAATGGTTGCCAAACAGCTTGGAGGCTGATTGCCCAGGTAAAATGCGCTGACCCCCAGTACTGTCAGAAAAACAAGCAGCGATCCGATTCCAAAAATGAGCCAGGCTTTTTCAAACTTATGCATATGCATGGCTTTTTCCCCTTTCTAACTTTAAAAGCGGCTGATAAATAATAGATAAACGCCTACCCATGTAATAATCAGGAAGAATCCTAATAAGAAAACGGAAGCTAACGTTCCCTTTAAGGAAGAGCTATCCTCTATTTCAGTTTTTGTTTTGCGGCTGAGTTCCGTTTTCGCCATTTTCCTTCACTCCTTTCGAAAATTGGAAAAAGTAAATGATTACACTTTCATAATACAAAACATTTAGGAAGATTCTAGATGCTTTTGGTGAGTTCACAAATTGTTCATTCGTAACTTAAACACTATGATAATGGTGAAAAATTGATATTTAAGTGATTTAAATCACAAAACTCATGTGTAAATTGTGAAATAAATGTGAAGGTTTACATTTGGCTTCAAAAGAGGGACTAATTATTGAAAAAAATCATACTGAAGATGATAAACTGTTCAATTTACGAACGATTATAGAAAAAATATTATTTTAGTTCGCTTTTGTGTGAAGGTTTTTGTTGAAGTATCAGGAAATGATGTTATAATGTTAATAAATTAATAACATTCACTCATATAATCGCGAGGATATGGCTCGCAAGTTTCTACCGGGTTACCGTAAATAATCCGACTATGAGTGAGCAATGACCAGGACGTTTTTTTGGCATCCTCGTTTGCCTGCAGCTTAACTCCCAGCCTGAAGGCCATTGCTTCACTCATTTTTATGCTGTGAATGCGATGGGCCTCAGGCTTTTTTATATGGCTCAGAATAATGAAGGCTTTCTAACACAGAGGAGGATGCAAAATGGATATGCTTATTGAAAAAATAAAAAGCGAAGGAATTGTTTTATCGCCTTCAGTCTTAAAGGTGGATTCATTTCTGAATCACCAAATAGACCCTCAGCTTATGCAAGAAGTCGGAAGAGAATTTGCAGATAGATTCTCAAGAAGCGGTATTACAAAAATATTGACTATTGAATCTTCGGGGATTGCTCCAGCTGTAATGGCGGGGCTTCATCTGAATGTCCCGGTTGTATTTGCGAGAAAAAGAAAATCTCTCACTCTGGTAAATGACCTGATTACAGCTTCTGTCTATTCTTTTACTAAAGAAGAAACAAGTGAAATTTCTGTTTCAAAGAAATATCTTGCAGAAGAGGATAATCTTCTGATCATTGATGACTTTCTAGCCAATGGACAGGCTGCATTAGGTCTTGCGGAAATAGCCCAAAAAGCGGGGTCAGCAGTTGCGGGGATAGGAATTGTTATTGAAAAAGGCTTTCAAAAGGGCGGACAGCAACTGAGAGAGAATGGATTCCGGGTCGAATCTTTAGCGATTATTGACTCTCTTGAAAATGGAGTAATCAGCTTTGAAAAAACAACTGAGAAATTGGGGGAATTGATCCGATGAATCGTAATCCATTAAAAATTGCTTCACTCGGAATTCAGCATGTCCTTGCAATGTATGCAGGCGCGGTCATTGTCCCATTGATCGTAGGAGGGGCACTGGGCTTAACAGGGGAGCAGCTCACCTATCTTGTTTCAATTGATATCCTTATGTGCGGAATTGCAACACTGCTTCAAGTATGGCGCAGCAGATTTTTTGGTATTGGCCTTCCGGTCGTTCTTGGCTGCACATTTACGGCTGTTGGACCAATGATTGCGATTGGCGGTCAGTATGGAATACCAGCAATCTATGGTTCTATACTGGTTTCTGGTATTTTTGTGGTGGCTGTTTCAAAGTATTTTGGAAAACTGGTGAAATTTTTCCCGCCTGTTGTTACAGGGTCAGTAGTTACAATTATCGGAATTACGTTAATTCCAGTTGCCATGAATAATATGGCCGGCGGGCAGGGAAGCCCGGATTTTGGTTCGATGACAAACATAGCATTGGCTTTTGGAACTTTGCTGTTCATCATTATACTCTTCCGTTTCTTTACTGGCTTTATCAGAGCGATTTCCATTTTACTGGGATTGGCTGCAGGAACCATAACATCCTATTTTATGGGCATGGTTGATTTCTCGGCTGTTGGAGACGCTTCCTGGTTCC